>JAFZDJ010000040.1 GCA_017561265.1 Bacteroidales bacterium | reverse complement strand
TGTCGCATTAGTCTCAGACCTGCGTCTTTCTTAGTGTCGCCGGTACTGTTGTAATATAGTTCGCATATACGGCAGAACTCTTCTATGATGACACGATAAACCTCGTGTTCGCCTTTCGAGGGACTTACGGTATGTGTTCGTATCCGATATTTCTCACCGGTGAAGTCGCGGAACTTACGGGTTATGATTGTCTTTCCGATGAGTTCGAATAGTTCTTCCTTGTTATAGATGTCTTGATTCTGCTTTTCTATGCCAAAGACTGTTGCCTTGCCAGGACAGTGACATGATTTGAACAGGATATGACCCCTGAAAGCAGGGAAAGGTTTTCCGTAATGAGGATTGTTTTCGCATTCTATTGCCTTATCCTTATTCTCGTGATATATGCTGTCGCACCAGCAGGTCATATTGACTGAATTATTATATAGCAGTTCGAACTGGCTGTATAATTCGGTGATATTGTTGCGTGTTGTAGTTCCTGTATCGAGAATCTTGTATTTGAGTCTGCGAAACACTGACAATATATGTCTTGTACGCTGAGAAGATGGATTGGTTATTTCATCTGATTCGTCAAAAATAAGGCATAGCTTTCTTGAAGAAAGTTTAACGAAACGCATAAGTTCTCGCTTTAATTTTCCGACCATGGAGATGGAGATTAGGAGAAATATTCCTTTTGGCACATTCTCGAGGTCTTTATATGTGCGTATCACCTGATATTGCTCCTTATTGACTGAAAGGAACGGAGCCCATGTCATATTGGTGGCAATGGCAGGTGAAAGAATTATTACATTGCGGACCTTGCCGTATTTGAGCAGATACTTGGCTCTATGATATACAGCGGCAGTCTTGCCGGAACCTTGCTGCCAGTTGAGAAGCGCATACTTTTTCTGTAGTACGAGATTGATGTCATGTTTCTGTAGTTTTGTGAATTCGCATCTTTCTCCATCTTTGTTCATGAATGAGGCATTGTCGAGGTATTCAGCGAATGAATCTTCAGTTTGCATATCTGAAAAAATCTGGTTCTGAATTATATGCTCCAACTGTTTACGACGTATGATTTTATATGCAGTACGTATTTGTTTCATGTTTTCTTCAGTTACAGATTCTGGCATTGGAAGCGTACCATGACCTAGTATCAAGTTATTTATGCTTGCTGACCTATGCTCTGTTTTGTCGAGCAGTCGGGGAGCATATTGCTTTAGTTTGAACCCGTATGATGTCTTGACCAATGCAATTTCCTTACGTGGAATAACATTCTGTGATGTGATATATTTGCGTATGGTGACAAGTACTTTGACAGTGGTCAGTTTCTTGCGTTCCCATTCCTTCATCTGTTCGTTGGTGGCATTCTCGGGCGGCTTCTGATTGCGGAATTTGGTGACAAGAGCTGTTGCTTTATCTATATGCTTGTTTAGTCTTTTATGAGCCTTCAACTCGTACATATACTTGGCGAGCTTGTACTCGAAGTGTTCCAACTCCTCTTTGTCTATGCGGTTGGTCTCACGCATAAGGTCAAGACGCAGGCGGTGCTTCATCTCACGGGCTCTTTTCACACGCTCCTTGAGTTCTGCCATAGAGACGAACTCATCGGTATTGTAGGGGGTCATCTCTATATGCTGTGAGCGACGCAGGAAGACCATTATCTTGGTGTTGAAGTTATCTACACCTACCGATGTAAAGGCGTGCGGCGATAATCTTGTCTGTCCGATAAAGGAGAAGTCTTCGTTTACTCTTGAGACACGGCTCTTCTCCCAAAACTCATTCTGCATAAAAGATGCAGGAACGATGATCATCAGAAAGCCTGCGGGATTGAGCAGATGGTATGCTTTGTCGATGTAATACTCCTGCGATAGTCGGAAGTCGAACTTCAGATTGAAGGGAGGATTACCGATGATGGCATCAAAATGTTGTTCCGGACGATACTGCTGTATGTCGCATTTTTCTATATGGGCATCAGGATATAGATATTTTGCGACAGATATAGCCTTGCCGTCAATGTCAAATCCGTAGGCGTTATGTTGATTGGGCAGGTGGTTGAAGAAGTTCCCCATGCCGCAGCACATGTCTAGAATCATTTCGGATGATGATGGAGACAGCACGTTTACCATATCGCGGCAAATTTCGTGCGGAGTGAAGAATTGTCCCATCTCGAACTCTTTCTTTGCTTCTGCATATTCATGGTAGCTGTTAAAATCAGATTGTTTCAGGTTATGCAGTCCTCCAATACCAGTGTAGCAATTATATATGCTCTCTGCTGGAATCATGTCCTTACCTGAATTTATGGCAAACAGTATCTTCTCATTGATTTCAGCACGCTTATCCGGCGGAATCTGTTGTGGTATGATGGTGTACATGGTTTGATGATTTATTGCGTGAAAATGAAAGACACTCCGCAAGCATAACCTACGAAGTGTCATGTATCTTGAATTCTTATCAGTTTTCGTCCTTTAGTTTGATTTCACTTAGTCTCAATCGCTTGAAACAGTTTTCGGCCGCTGCACTGTCCTTGAACTTGACGTCAATGCGCCCGTTAGCGTAAAACTTGATTTCCGTAGCATTTGATGTTGTCAGTTCATACCATCGGGAGATGTCGACATTACGGGTGTCAAGTCCCATAATAACACCTATACTTCCGCATAGTGTATCGTCCGCGCCAAAGGCGATGCCTTCACAGAATCTGCTAACCTTATTATCGGTTTCGTATGCGAAATCATATTCCTTGTAGTATTCATAATGTATCGAATCCCAGGTAACGATGTCGGGGAAGATGATTTTGTCCTTCTTTTGTTCAGGCTTCACCTTGCTCCAACAAGAAGGTCTTACAGTATTCAGGAATCGTTTGATCAATTCCTCTTCGGCAGTGTCACGGAAACTCCTGCCTCCGAGATGTTCGATGACCATATCGACGTAGGTGCTATACACTGGGCGGAAACCCATCTGGAGAGTTTTCTCACAGATCTTTGGAGTTTCTACCGATACATTGTATGTGTTGTTGAAGTAGCCGATGATACGGTTGATGAAGTTCTGTACCGCGCTATAATTCTTGCCTACAAGTTCATTCATGATCTGGAATGGCTTGAACTCGTGGTGTGTGTAGTCCTCCTTCTCCTTGTTGTAATAATCATGGTAACTGCGAACGGTATTGCTGCCGTTCTCTTCGTATTTGAACTTGATGAGGCCTTCATATTTGTCGGCTTCCTTCTTGAAAATGTCATACCATCCGTCAATCTGGTCGAGAGTCTTGTACAGTTCGTCCTGTTGCTTTTGGCAATATA
>JAFZDJ010000163.1 GCA_017561265.1 Bacteroidales bacterium | reverse complement strand
GCAGGCAAATTCGTGGACTGGATGGGCACAAAGAGGGGCTATCTCTGGGCAATCGGAGTATGGTCTTTCGGAGCATGTATCCACGCTGCATGCGGATGGGGTACAATGCGCATCGAAGGATTTGATTCAATCGCAGCCATGAAGGCCGTGGAAGCCGGATCGAATGCAGCGCTGGGGGTGGCGACCGTGAGCGTATGGCTCTTCCTCGCCGCACGCTCCATCCTTGCCCTCGGAGAGGCCGGAAACTTCCCTGCTGCGATCAAGACCACTGCCGAATATTTCCCTAAGAAGGACCGCGCATTCGCGACATCGATATTCAACGCAGGAGCATCTGTAGGAGCACTCATCGCCCCTATAACCATCCCTCCGCTCGCTGCAGCATTCGGATGGGAGATGGCATTCATCATCATCGGAGCACTCGGTTTCCTCTGGATGGGATTCTGGGTGTTCATGTATGAGAAGCCGGCAAGGTCAAAGCATGTCAACGAGGCCGAACTCGCATACATCCGTCAGGACGATGACGAGCCTGCGGCCGCGGCAGATGCAGAGGAGAAGAGTACTATTCCTTTCCTCAAATGCTTCACATACCGTCAGACATGGTCTTTCATCACCGGAAAGTTCTTCACAGACGGAGTATGGTGGTTCTACCTTTTCTGGGCTCCGGCTTATTTCCAGGATCAGTTCGGATACAAGGCTTCTTCCGGCATGGGCATGGCGCTCATAGTGACCCTTTATGCAATTGTGACGGTAATCTCCATTTTCGGAGGCTACCTTCCTAAGATGTTTGTGGAAAAGAAGGGCATGCATCCCTACAACGGCCGAATGCTGGCCATGCTGATCTTCGCCTTCTTCCCGCTGTTCGCGCTGTTCGCACAGCCTCTGGGACAATACTCGGCATGGTGGCCGGCGATCATCATCGGCCTTGCAGGAGCAGGACATCAGGCATGGTCGGCAAACCTGTTCTCCACAATCGGTGACATGTTCCCGAAGTCGGCGATCGCCACAATCACAGGCATCGGCGGCATGGCCGGAGGTATAAGCTCATTCATCATCAACCTCAGCGCAGGAAAGCTCTTCGACTATTCTGCAAGCATGGGTGAGGCGTTCACCTTCCTCGGATTTGAAGGAAAGGAAGCAGGATATATGATTGTGTTCTGCATATGCGCAGTCGCATATCTTATCGCATGGACGATAATGAAGGCTCTTGTGCCGAAATATAAAAAGATAGAAAAATAAGAAATCAGGGCTGGCAGAATGACTGTCAGCCTTTTTTCTGCCATTATGTCAGTTTTCACCGATGGCAGATTATTTGTATCTTTGCAGGTCAATTCCCGGAGATTAACCCTCTAGGAAGTGCTAAAATATTGACTATCAACACTATTGCGTTGATTGCCGCAATATTGCCAGGAAAGATAACTATAAAGGAGATTAAAGAATATGTCAGAAAACACACAGAAGGAAAAGGAGCAGATGGCACAGGAAGAGATGGTGCAGGAGGTTCCGCAGGCCGAGGAGGCAGCTCCTGCGAAGGAGGGAGAGGCAGCTCCGGCACAGGAGGAGAAGAAAAGCTTCCTGAAGAGGGGCAATAAGGACAAGGCCAAGATCGAGGAGATGGAGAAGAAAGTTGCCGAGCTTGAGGAAAAGACTGCCAAAGACAAGGACGACTATATAAGACTCATGGCCGAGTTTGACAATTTCCGCAGACGTACGGCTCAGGAGAAACTTGAACTCGTCAGCATGGCATCCACTGATACTATCAAGGGTCTCCTCCCTGTTCTGGATGATTGCGAAAGAGCTCTCAAGGTTCTTCTGGAGTCAAACGACAGCGATGCAGCCAAGGAAGGTACAGAGCTGATTTTCAACAAGTTGATGGGCTACCTTAAAAGCAAGGGTCTGGCTGTGATAGAAGCTATGAACCAGCCATTCGACACCGACCTTCATGAGGCAGTGGCTCAGTTCCCTGTCCAGGAAGAAGAGCAGAAAGGCAAAGTATTCGACGTTGTTCAGACCGGCTATACACTTAACGGAAAAGTGATCCGCTTCGCAAAAGTTGTTGTAGGAATATAATATGGCTAAAAGAGACTATTATGAAGTGCTGGGCGTGGACAAGAGCGCATCAGCAGACGAAATAAAGAAGGCGTACAGAAAACTCGCTGTAAAGTACCATCCTGACAAGAATCCAGGCGACAAGGAAGCCGAGGAGAAGTTCAAGGAGGCGGCAGAAGCGTACTCCATCCTCAGCGATGCTGACAAGAAGGCAAAGTACGACCAGTTCGGCCATGCCGGAGTAGACGGTGCAGGTCCTGACTTCAGCGGCGGATTCGGAAACCTCAATGACATCCTCAACGACCTGTTCGGAGGAGCCTTCGGCGGAGGTTTCGGAGGATTCGGTGGCTTCGGCGGCTTCGGCGGAGGCCGTGGCGGACAGCAGCAGAGAGTCTATAGAGGACGCGACATACGCGTACGCGTGAAGCTGACCCTTGAAGAGATCGCCAAGGGCGTGGAGAAGGAGATCAGCATAGAAAAGAGCGTTCCATGTTCTGAATGTGGAGGAAGAGGTGCAAAGAACAGCTCCGACATAAAGACATGTTCTGCTTGTAACGGAACAGGTCAGGTGCAGAGAGTCGTGAATTCATTCCTCGGACAGACTGTGACCTATTCGACATGCCAGCAGTGCGGTGGAGAAGGCAAGGTCATCACAAATCCATGCCGCAACTGCGGAGGAAGCGGACTTGTACGCAAACGCGAGACCATAAGGGTAAAGATTCCTGCAGGAGTCGAGGCTGGAATGCAGCTTACCATCCAGGGTGAAGGACATGCAGCAAAGAACAACGGAATCAGCGGAGACCTCCTCGTTGTAATAGAAGAGCAGGAACATCCAAACCTCAAGCGCGACGGCAACAACCTATATTATACAAAGATAATCTCAATGCCGGATGCAATACTTGGAGCAGAGGTCGAGGTTCCATGCCTTGACGGCCCGTATAAGATAAAGGTAGATGCGGGAACACAGTCAGGAACAGTGGTCAGACTTAAGAACAAGGGTCTGCCGACTGTAAACGGCTACGGAGGTACCGGAGATCTTTATGTAAAGTTTGCCGTATGGATTCCTAAGAAACTTGACAGGGAAGATAAGGCCATTATAGAGTCTTTAAGGGATAAGGATGCATTCAAACCGAATCCTACAAAGGAAGACAGAAGCTTTTTTGACAAGCTGAAAGACCTTTTTGATTAAAAAAGTGATTTTTTTCGCAAAAAAGTTTGCAGGTTTAAATTTTATTCCTACCTTTGCAATCCCAAAATCAAAGCAACCTCTTGCGAAGGGTGAAAAAAAGCGCAATGTTGCCATAAATTTTAATTTAATACAGAAATGGATCTTATTAAAGTAGTAGAGCAGGCATTTGCTAACGAGCAGGTTGCAAGCTACCCAAAATTCAAGGCCGGTGACACAATCACCGTGACATACAGAATCAAGGAGGGTGACAAGGAAAGACTTCAGAAGTTCAGAGGAACAGTTATCCAGCTCCGCGGAGCTTCTGCAGCAACAAGAACTTTCACAGTTCGCAAGGTTGCAAGCGGTGTAGGTGTTGAGAGAATCTTCCCAATGGAGTCACCATTCATTGAGTCAATTGAACTCAACAAGGTTGGTAAAGTTCGTAGAGCACGTATCTTCTACCTCCGTGAGCTCTCAGGTAAGAAGGCTCGTATCAAGGAGAAGAAGGTTGCTACAAAGAACGCTTAATCCAATAGCAGCATAACGGCTCCGTAGCTCAACTGAATAGAGCATCTGACTACGGATCAGAAGGTTACAGGTTTGAATCCTGTCGGAGTCACTTTTTCAAGAACGCAAATCATTGATTTTCAACGATTTGCGTTCTTCTTTTTATAAAATT
>JAFZDJ010000162.1 GCA_017561265.1 Bacteroidales bacterium | reverse complement strand
TGTAATCACCATCCACACCCGTAGATACACCTAAAGTTGTGCCGTCCACGAAAACGGACACGCCTATCAGCGGTTGGCCGTTTGCGTCTGATACGACACCCTTGATCTCCTGGGCATTCGCCACAAAGGCTGTGGCAAACAATCCTAAGATCAGCAGAGAAATCTTGTAAGTCAGATTTTTCATAAAAGAACTTTTTTGGGTTAGTATTAATTGTTAGTGTTTTTCAATATTGCGGTTTACCCGATTGTTTCATAAGCGCCTCCCTCATTTTGTGCTTTGACAATATCTTTTACAAGGTAATGAAGGTACATTTCCAGATTGGTATACCGTCTGTAGGGATCCAATGTCACGGCATTTCCGTCTGCCGGATCGGAACTGTCCAGCCCGAACTTGTCTTCGAACCAGTCCGGCATACCGTCTGAATCAGAATCCTTTACCCTTGCAAGTTCAGAAGCTTCCGCTTCATAGGCAGGCCAACCTCCGACTGCAGCCTGCGTATCGATTATTCCGTTCTTCGATCCGTTGCCTCCTTCAGTGAAAGTCGCATTTCCCTCTCTGGCATCCTTACATGCCCTGTCGTCGACCGAATCTCTTGATAAAGAAGCTCCGCCATATGCGAGAATCATTTCAAAAGCCGTCTCTGCCGGATGAGTGGTGGCATATACAGACTCTCCGGACGGCCCCTTCAGCTCAAGTGGGGACGAAAGGAGTTTTGAAGCGTAAGGAGGTGTATTGGTCTTATGATCATGCCAATATATACCTCTTGAATTGTCCGAAGTGATGTCGTCGTACTTCGTGTGAACATTTCCTGTCAGGTACAGAAGGGGATATCCGTAATCTGTCTTTGAAGAAGTGTATATCCCGTTGGCATCAAGGAAATATTTCCTATCCTTGGATGCAGGCCCAGGCTTATAATAGTTGTTCACCATATTGAACCAGGCTCCTTCTCCACCATATGTCGAATTGTCTCCCCAATTATATACGGCATTGTTTCTGTAATCGACATTGCCGCGATGGGTTTCCACGTAATTGTCATAGACCTCAGGGTGGTCGAAGCGAGGGTTCCTGCTTTTATGATTGGCCAGGAGGTTGTGATGGAAAGATGCATCTTTTCCTCCCCAGATGCCTCCATACCCATGGCTTCCCTTGCCGTGTACAGAATTGCACAAGCTCTCTGTCAGGATACACCACTGCATCGTAAAGTTCTTATTGGCATAGAACGATGAGCATTCATCCACAGACCAGGACATAGAACAATGATCCAGGATGATATTCTCGAAATAACGTCCCCATATAGCGTCGCTTTCCTGTTTGTTCTCATCGCCCATGCGGAAGCGTACGAACCTTATGATAAGGTTGCTGGCCTTGACGTATGTTGCGAAACCCTTGATACAGATTCCGTCCCCGGGAGCCGTCTGTCCCGCAATGGTGACGTCGCCCTTCGCAATGTTCAGCTGGGACTTCAGGTCTATCAGTCCTGCCACATCGAAGACTATGGTTCTTGCGCCGGATTCGCTGAGCGCAGCACGCAGCGACCCTTTTCCTGAATCATTCAGATTCGTTACGTGGATTACTTTTCCTCCTCGGCCTCCGGTAGTGTACATTCCACCTCCTTCCGCACCAGGGAAGGCCAGAGCCTGACCATGGGCATCTTCATGAGCAGGAATTTCGAACTGTGTGTAATATTCATTCGGGACAGGTTCCGGTTTTGGTCCCGGAGTGTCCGATTCCGAGGTATACGCAGCAATTGGATCCGAATAAGGAGAATCTGTATTCCCTGATTTTACTCTGACCTTGAACAGGAAGGATGTTTCTGCCGGTAGGTTCTCATATGTCACAGATGTCTCTCTGGTGCTGATCTGGCCTCCCGGAACCA
Organism: Bacteroidales bacterium; assembly: GCA_017561265.1. Next base: position 345 of record JAFZDJ010000162.1, on the reverse strand, counting down.
ATGAACCTTCCGAAGTCTCAAGCCTTCCGACATAATAATCTGCATCTTTCGTCTCATCCCAAGAGAATGAAAGCGACGATGCATCAGCATGAACCATCCTGACTCCGGATGGGGCAGGTATGTCCTGATGTTCTTCCATCGGACTATCCGGCCGACATCCATACAGAATCACGGGTGCGGTCAGTACAAGCAAAAGAAATATCTTAAGGTTATGGGACATTATCCGATCTTTTTATATTTCGGCACAAGAGCCTTCATTATCGTCCATGCGATAAGATATGCGACTGCGCATATGCAGAACACAATCATATATCCTGCTTCCTTTCCTTCAAATCCGAGGAAGGT
>JAFZDJ010000161.1 GCA_017561265.1 Bacteroidales bacterium | reverse complement strand
TTGCTTCAGAATACAAAAGAAATAGGAACTTTTAATAGAGATGTTATTACAGTATTTGTTTAAGCCATAACACATTATGCTTCATATTATTAAATAAGTTCCTATTTAAAATAAGTTCTCATAATAATATAAATTGTATAACCGATTGTTCAGGAAGGGGAGACAGCGATAAATAGGAATACGTAAATTTAACTCATTGTTGTAACGTTACAATCTATATCAAAATCAAGGAAAACAAAATTATTAATCTTACCTTTGTGGTATCCTTGGAAGGAGACGCCGGCAGCCGGCCTATGCGAAGTCGGCTTTACCTATTGCCTCGGACGAGCCAAATCAGTAGAAGGACTGGAATGGTGGCTCTGGATCGGAGGATTTATCATCTTCTCAGTAGTGAGCATGTCACTTCTGGCCAAAGCGACGCAGACCTTACCCATAGGAGTCGCTTACCCGGTATGGACAGGAATCGGAGCGGTCGGTACGGTGCTGGTTGGAATCTTCTTTTTCCATGAGCCGGTGACCTTCTGGAGGATGCTGTTCACACTGACGCTTATAGCTTCAATCGTAGGACTGAAAGTGTTATCATAAGAACAAACAACAGAACATGAAAAAGATAATAATCATCGATGGCGGTCCTCGCCGCAATATGAACACTGCTCAGATGCTTCAGAAGTTCGCTGAAGGAGCGCAGTCTGCAGGTGAACACATAGAGGTCAAGACTTTCAGACTATACGACATGGACTACAAGGGCTGTATGTCATGCATGGCGTGCAAGCTGAAGGATAGAGCGTCCAATGTCTGCCGATTCAGAGATGCTCTCTCGCCTATCCTTGAAGAAATAGCACAGGCTGATGGCCTTGTCCTTGGCTCCCCTATCTACTTCGGTGAAGTAACAGGTCAGATGCGTGCCTTCCTTGAGAGGCTGTCATTCCCATGGCTCTCATATAACGACTACAGCATGACTGCCCCTAAGCAGATGCCGGTGGTTCTGATTGAGACCATGAACGGAACACCTGAGAGAAACAACAGCAACGGCTACGGCAGCATGGAGTTCTGCATCACAAGGGCACTCGGACAGCCTCAGCGCATCGTTGCATACAACACCTATCAGGTGAAGGACTACGACCGCTATGAACTCGCTGGCTTCTCCGAAGAGGCAAAGCGTCAGTGGCGTGATGCCCATTGGGAAGAGGATCTGCAGAAGGCATTCGAGGCAGGACTAAAGATGGCTGCTGAGTAAAATGATACATGAAATCATAAGAAACACCGCCTTTATCGGTTGCGGCAGCTTCTTAGGAGGTGCCGCACGTTACCTCATTTCAGTCGCAATGAAGACCATGAGCAAAGGTTTCCCGTGGGGAACACTTGCCGTGAATCTTGTGGGCTGCCTTGTTATCGGACTGCTATGGGGATTCTTCAGCAAGAACTCTAGTGAAAGCAGCTCATGGGCACTCTTCATGACTGTCGGCATCTGCGGTGGATTCACCACCTTCTCGACTTTCTCCAAGGAAGCTTTGATGATGCTGCAGGCAGGTAACTTCATGAGCCTTTTGGTATACGTAGCAATCAGTGTCATTGCCGGAATCGCACTTGTTGCGGCCGGATATTATCTTGTCCGTATATGATTGAAACCAAGCGCCTGTCATTTCGTCCATGGAGAGAGGCTGATGCAGAGGAACTGTTCCGACTTGCATCAGATCCGGATGTCGGTCCACGAGC
>JAFZDJ010000160.1 GCA_017561265.1 Bacteroidales bacterium | reverse complement strand
GGGGGGGTGAGGATAAGTTCAGGAGGATAACAACGGAAAACTAAATCCCTCCCACTTCGTGGGCCCCTCCCGTTCACAAGGCCACGGGCGGCCATGGTTTTCCTTATGTTACCCTCCTGAACTACAGCAGTACAGCCTAAAATAAAATAGCTATTCTTTTGACTGTCAAAGGAATAGCTATTGTTTTTGTGTGGAATATTTTGTATATTTGAAGTGCGAAAACAAACATACGATCCATACGATGACAAAGGTACTATATAAATCCTATACTCAGAACGATTATTTTCTTTTTCCTCCATGCATTGGCGACTTCATTCCGGAAAATCATCCAGTACGCACCGTAAATGCAATCCTTGACAACTTCGATATCAGCGAAATCGAATCCACCTATAAAGGAGGTGGCACAACGAGCTATCATCCACGTATGCTGCTCAAGGTAGTCGTGTATGCCTATCTGACAAACATCTATTCTGGTCGTCGCATGGCTTCTCTGTTGGAGGAGAACGTGTTCTTCATGTGGCTGAGCGGAATGAGCCGTCCGGACTTCAGGACAATCAACCGCTTCAGAAGCGAGAGACTTGCTGACGGACGCTTCGAGTCTATCTTCCATCAGGTCGTCGAGTTGCTCCATGACGAAGGTCTCATATCTCTGGACGTGCAGTATATAGATGGCACGAAGATAGAATCAGTGGCAAACAAATACACTTTTGTCTGGAAAGGGTCTGTCGAGAAGAATAAGGCAAAGCTTCTTGCCAAGGTTGATGGCGTTCTGAAGGAGGCGGAGACTGTTCTTGCAGAAGAGAATGCAGCGGAGCAGCCAGAGGAAATCACCAAAGAGGATCTTCAAAAGCGCACAGATCGCATCATGGAGAAGATGGCGAAAGAGGGCGTTGCAGACAAGAAGCTTCGCAAAGCCGTAACCAAGGTAAAAGAAGAGAGCCTTCCCAAACTTGATGAGTACGACAAGCATCTTGAGATACTCGGCGAGCGAAACAGCTACAGTAAGACTGATCCTGATGCAACGTTCATGCATATGAAGGAGGATGCTATGAATAACGGCCAGACCAAGCCTGGTTACAATGTGCAGATAGCTACTGAAAATCAGTACATTGTCAACTATGACCTATATTGGAGACCTACTGACTATGGTACTCTTATCCCTTTCCTGGAATCCTTCTATGACAAGTTCGGCTTCTACAGCAGTGAAATCGTAGCGGACTCCGGATATGGCAGCGAGCAGAACTACGAGTTCATGTTTGCCAACGGCATGACACCTTACGTGAAGTACAATATGTTCCACAAGGAGATGAAGCGCAAGTTCCTGAAGAATCCTTTCCATCAGGCAAACATGTTCTACAATGAGGAACAGGACTTCTATGTATGCCCTATGGGACAGCATATGGAGCATGTCACAGATAAGAAGACAGTATCTGACTTGGGATATGAATCTCGCACATCAGTATACAGAGCTGCCAACTGTTCGAAATGTCCATTGCGCGGGATGTGCTACAACGGCAAATGCGACAGAAGAACCATAGAGGTCAATCACAGGGCAAGTTCATACAAGAGCTCTGCAAAAGAATTGCTTACAAGCCAGCGTGGACTGATACATCGCAGCAACAGGCCGATAGAACCGGAAGCCTGCTTCGGAAACATAAAGTTCAACCACGGCTTCAAGAGGTTCCATCTGAAATCAACGAGGAAGACAAAAGTGGAATGGGGGTTAGTGTCATTGGCACATAACCTCAGGAAGTATGTTGCCTATAAGGCCAAGTTAAAGAATAAGCAAGCCCAAAGTATGGTAATCGTTCTTGATAAACCGGCTTTGATGCTTGCTGTGTAGTTGTCGGAAGGCTCTGCCAGAGCGTGGCCGGCCGCGGCCTCGTGAGCGGCTCCCGAAGGAACGAAGTTCCGAAGGGTGGATGGAGCAAAGCGGAACTCTGGCGGAGCCTTCCGACAACTCAATGCCACCCTATAGAACGGAAGAAACCGACCCTTTTGGGTCGGCCTC
>JAFZDJ010000159.1 GCA_017561265.1 Bacteroidales bacterium | reverse complement strand
GTTGTTCCTCCATATACCTTGCGAACTGCAATTTCGCTTCGGCGGTATTGAGTCTCAAACATTACAATGCCGAACACTCCCATCAGTGCAATTACAATCGCCAATATTGCAAACAGGCCAATAAGCACCATATCCTTCTTCGTCTGTTCATACAGGCTCTCAACCCATTCTTCCAAGTAATAGAGCTCAGGCTTATCTGCAGCTGGAGCAAGTTCCTCTGAAATACTCTTTACATAGTCAGCAAAGCCTTTAAAATCAGCTCCGCCACGCAGACGGATATAGAAATGACTCATCCTGTCTTTTTCTGAAACACAGTAGAATGCATGATACTCGTCAGGTTGACTTACCGATGTCAAACGAACATCTCGTATGATGCCGACATATTTCATAGCTCCTTCTTCGTATCCCAGTGGTATACCGATATCTCGGTGCATCTGCTGAGTCATGACAATCTCATTAGTTCGGTCCGATGATGGGGTAAAGCCGCTTCCTTCGAGAATGTCAAAGCCAAAGAAATCAAGAAAATTCCAACGGACTCCGTTTGACTTCATTGAATAATCCCTTTCCTGATAAACTCGTCCCCATCTCTGGTTGCAGCTGAGAAGATTCATCTGGGAGGCTGTTACATTTTCTGCATCAGGGTGTTGCATGAGACGCTCTATGACAGTTTCAGATCGAGTACCCATGTCCCAAGAAGCAAATGTCACTACATTTTCCCTGTCAAATCCCAGATCGTATGTAGTCATATACCTGTATTGGAGGTAGAAGACTGCTGTTGTGATAATCAATACCATAGCAACGGTAAACTGTAGCCCTACCATGACAGCACGAAGCTTTCGTCCAGTTGCAGATTGTGCAAAACCATTCTTGACTCCTAATGACGCATTGAAGCGAGTGATGTAGAACGCCGGATAGAGTGCAGCTCCAAACGCCAGCAGCATCATCAAGGCAACAATCATTATAAAGACCGGAATATTGTCAGCAATAGCAAGTGAACAAATTGAATAACCCGTTATGAAACTATCCTTGATTGCTACTATGACACATAAAGTAAATGCCATTGACAGCAGGACAAATCCGATTGCCTCAAACAGAAAGTTCCAACGCAATGATCTCTGACTCGCACCGAACACTTTGCACACATTGACAGATCGCATACGTATCGGAACGAGAGCAAAGAAGAAATTGATAAAGTTAATAAAGGCTATAAGCACAATTATCAATGCTATACTTGACAGAATAATAGGAGTTGACTTCTTACCTGTCTGAAAATTACCTGAATCGTGGAATTCCGTATAGTACATCTTATCAACGCGTACGAGACGTGTTGCGAGCATATGAGCGCCATTCTCTATCTCGGCTTCTATTTCAGCTTTATATTCTGGCTCTTCCTCGATCCATTCTTTCGCCATTCCAAGATACCACTCAGCATAACGCTGCCTGAAGACATCGATATAGCCGTTTATGTCAGTCCCTTCCTTAAAACGGACATAGCTGCAGTAGTTCCAATTGTTGTTTTCTGTAGTATAAACCTTCTCATCGTGTTGCATTATGCCCCAATGCCCGAAAATGCAATTTTTCGGCATGTCCTCATATATGGCTACGACTGTCTGCTGGTGAGCAGGTTTCCCATCATCGTGCCAGCGTCCACCCTCAAGCCAGATAGTCCCACCTACGCCAACACCCAGTTTCTCTGCCACAGAACGTGACAAGATTACAGTGTTGGGGTCTTTCAATCCTGAAAAGTCTCCACTGATACACTTGAATCCAAAGAAGTCAGGAACATTAGGCGTGCCTTGATAAACATAGTCATTGAACGGCTCAAAGTGATAGTCATTCTCCTTTATCCATACACGGCTTATTGCAGGATAGGGAGCAATTGAAGCCACCTCTTCTGTACCCGGATATGCCTCCATCACTTCATACGCCAATGCTCCAGGAGAGTTAGGGCTCCAGTGCATCTCGTTAGGATCTCCACCGAAATTTGGAGAAATCAGGTAAGTGTGCTCAGTGTCCTTCAGACAGCTATTATATGTAAGGGTGTACCATACCTGTGAAGCGATAACGTAAAACGCAACAAAAGCAAAGGTAAGTCCGACTACATTCAATAGCGACGCAGTCTTGAAGCGACGAAGCGTTGTAAGGAAATTCGATAAATGTGCATTCATTTATGTCTGCATGTTAAGTTAGAGATCGGCAGTATCTCACGACAGTGCCGGTGTTAAGTTCTATATTTATGTTTAACAACTCTAGAGTTCGTTCTTTACGTCTGATACGATCTGACCGTCGAAAAGGTTGACGATGCGCTGTGCGCAGGCTGCATCCTTCTGTGAGTGGGTCACCATCACGATGGTTGTGCCTTCCTTGTTGAGTTCAGTGAGAAGATCCATCACTTCCTTGCCGTTCTTTGAGTCGAGGTTACCGGTAGGCTCGTCGGCGAGGATCAGCTTAGGGTTCGATACGACTGCACGTGCGATGGCGACACGCTGCTGCTGACCGCCTGAGAGCTGCTGTGGAAAGTGCTGGGCACGGTGGCTGATGTTCATTCTCTTGAGCATCTCGGTCACGCGCTGCTTGCGTTCTGATGAGCTGATGTTGAGATACTTCAGCGGAAGTTCCACATTCTCATACACGTTGAGCTCGTCGATGAGGTTGAAGCTCTGGAATACGAAACCGATGTTGCCCTTGCGGAACTTGGTGCGGTCTTTCTCCTTGAGTTTGGCCACCTCCTGACCGAGAAGCATGTAGCTTCCGTCTGTAGGGTTGTCAAGAAGTCCGAGGATGTTCAGGAGTGTTGACTTGCCGCATCCTGAGGGACCCATGATGGCCACGAATTCGCCGTCATTGATCTCGAATGAAACCTGATTGAGTGCTGTTGTCTCGATTTCCTCTGTACGGAAAACCTTGCTGAGGTTAGTTACTTTAATCATATCTTTATTGTTTTTGTTAGTTATTTGTTAATCAGATGTTTATGCTGAATCGCCTGTGTCGTTTGCCTCATGCGATTTGATGTAAGGTGCTGTGGTATAATTAATTATGAAATACGCTACTCGTTTTTTAATGATTCCACAGGATTGCTTCTCGATATGCGGAGGCTGTTGACTATCACGCATCCGGATACCAGGAGGATGATAACCACGTCTGCAAGAATAAAGTACCATGGAGATAAGGCTATCTTCTCTGAGAAGTTCTTGAGCCATGCCGATGCTGCAAACCAGGCTCCCACGTTGCCGAGGATGATTGCCGGAATGCTGAGTTTCATTATTTCCGCAACATAGATACCCACAAGTTCCCTGACTGTAGCTCCGTTGATCTTGCGTACGGCCATCTCCTTGCTCCTTCTCTGCGACTCGTCACGGATATATCCTATCAGTCCAAATAGGGCAATGAGTATTGAAATGATGCATCCGGCAAGCACGGTGTTCCTCATTCGTCTCTCACCGGAATATGCTTCCCTCATTGAGTCCTTATAGGATTTGACTTCCACCTCTCTGTTTTCGATCCTGGACTGGATGACATCCTCCACCTTTTGAATGATCTCTGTATTCACTTCGCTGACCTTGATGGCCATGAACGGCATATGCGCTTTGCCTACTTCTCCGAAGAACTTGACACTTGCACGCATATCCTGATTTGTCAGTGTGTTGATCCTGTAATCCTTATAGACTCCACTGACAGTGAAGACCTCATCTGGAGTCTGACTATGCTCGGTAACTGCGATCTGCTTGCCGACAGCTCCGTCGCTCCAGTCCTGGAACTCCATCATCTTCTTTACGAAACTCTCGCTGACTGCAATCTCTGAGGCATTCTGCGGGTATCGTCCCTCGACGAAAGGAATTTCCAGCATCTCAAATAATCCCTCGGTTCCTTCATACTGATCGGCGATATTGAATAGCTCAGTAAAATCTTCTCCGGGGAGCAATACGTTGTTTCCTGAACTGTAATCCAATGGAAGACTATATGACATCTGCACGTCCATCACACCGGACACTGTTTTGAGTTCATCGATGATTCCCTGATGCAGGCCATTGTCAGTTCCTGTGAGTACGGTCCAGAGCAGGTCCTTGTACTCATACCCCGGCTTGTCATTCACAGCCTTGTCGTACTGTGCGGAAATCACGCACATCAGTGTCAGCAGAAGGGCACAGATTCCTGTCTGTACGAAGAGCAGGCCGAGCTTCCATGCCTTCTTGTTCTCCCTGTAGTTCCTGATGGCCGCACCGGCAGGAATTCTGGAATACAGATAGCCCGGAACGAGTGCCGCCACTATGAATACAACTGCAAGGACACCGGCAACAGTACCGTATGTGGCACCGACCAGAAGTGCGCTTACGGGAACACCTATGAGATCCTGAATCATGGAACGAAGAGGAAGGATGATTGCGACAGTTACAACAAGTGCAACGGCGATGTCAGTAAGAGCCTCCTTGCTCATAATTCCATAGATGGTTCTGCTTTCTGCTCCATAGCACTTGCGTACTCCCATCTCCTTCGACCTCTTCACAAGTGCTGACACGGACATGAGCACATAGTTCAGCAAAGAGATCATTATCAGAAGTACTGATACCACTGTCAGAATGATGATCATGGTTTTTGTCTGATCCGGAAGCATCTCCATGCCTGTCAGAGGGCTCAGGAAGTAGTGGATGTCAATTCCTGACTGCTCGGCCATCTGTACCATTTCAGGCGGATAGTTCTTCTCCTGCATCAGCCTGATTGCCGGTGCAAGCATATCCGGATCGGTTCCCTCCGCAAGTCTTACATATCCTCTGTATCTGTCGTTTCCCACCCAGTTTTCAGTGGATTGCTTCACGATGGTCTCCATAGAGATGAGCACATCATTTTTGATCGAACTGTGGTGAGGAAAGTCCTTAAATACTCCTTTGATGGTGATCGGAAGGGTCGACATCTCTTCATTGAAAATCACCTTTCCGATACTCTCAGATACACCTCCCAGCTTCTTGGCAAATGACTCAGATACCATTGCAGAGGCTATTTCCGAGAACGCTTCCTTCGGATTGCCAGCAAGGATTTCAGTATCAAACACATCGAAGAAGCAACTGTCCACAACGATGATTTCTCCTTCAATGACGTTTTTATCTTCATCGGTAAATCTGTTGCTATTAAAGATGAACGTCCACCTTGTCGCAGTCTCCACTCCAGGGACATACTGTCTGAATCCAGGGGCTACTGCGCCTGATATGTTATCATATTCTATATCATCTCCATGCTGTGTGTACAGGGTGCGGATCTTATATATCTGTCCATAGTCAGAGTAGCACTTGTCGTGACTCATCTCATAGCATACTTTCGCTATCAGCAGCATTCCGATCGCCAGTCCTGTTCCCAGCGAAAGAGCCTTTATTATAGTTTCCTTAATCTTCATATTGGGTTTAAAGTTTTATGTTGTTGTAAGTTGCGAGTGAGCGAAGCATTTCCCTATGCTTCTGCGGAGCGAGCCGCAACTTACAACTATCAGAATACCAGCACCTCATTATCTCCAAAATTATCATAGC
>JAFZDJ010000158.1 GCA_017561265.1 Bacteroidales bacterium | reverse complement strand
TTTATGATGGTAAAGAAGGCGAAAAACGCGGAGGAGATCATTCAGTTTGCGTCCATGTGGAATATGGATGGGATCGTGGTCATCGGCTTCTGCGACCAGGACTATATGTACCTGCGCAATCACATGAGAATCCCCTTTGTGGTCTATGACGGCTACTGTGAGAACCCGGAGCGCATCTTCAATATTACCATTGATAATTACGATGGCGGCTGTCAGGTAGGTGCTTACTTTCGGGAACGAGGACATGCAAAGGCGCTTTGCATTTCGGATAATGATATTTGCGTAGATTTGGAACGGTATCAAGGATTCCGGGATGGCTTTGGTCCAGGCACAGTGGATTTCCTGCTGATTCCCATGCGAAAGGAAGAACGGTGGGAATATTACCGGCACAATCTTTCTGTGTTTCAGAATGTAAGCGCAGTATTTGCCGTATCGGATTACTATGCCATGGATCTGATCTGCTTCCTGCAGGAACAGGGAATTAAAGTGCCGGACCAGATTTCCGTTGCCGGATTCGATGACATTCCCATGTGCCGGATGTTTTGTCCCACACTGACTACGGTAAAGCAGGATGGTGCCCTGCGGGCGAAAATTGCAGTAGAGAAGCTGCGGGAATTGAAGGAGGGCAAGCCAATTCAAAACGAGATCCGTTTGCCGGTCTCTCTGGTGGTTCGGGCCAGTACAAAGTAAGAAAACCGGTACTTGTCATGTTATATAAGTACCAGTTTAGAATTTTGTGCAGGGTTACACATTTAACCTTTGAAATACAAAATTGCAGACGCTACAATGGTGCCATACCAATTTGGGAGGGATTCCTTTGAAACGAAATGACAGCTTTTTTCGAAGTGTCTGCAATCTGGCGATTCCTGTAGCCTTGCAATCCATGCTGCAATCTTCCTTCAGTATCGTGGATCAAATCATGATTGGACAGCTTGGAAGTGTTAATGTGGCTGGTGTAGGCCTGGCGGGCAAATTTTCCGGAATCTACAGCGTGGTGGTATCAGCCTTTGGTGCAGCGGCGGGTATTCTGATTTCTCAATATCTGGGGCAGAAAAACAGGGGAGAGGTCAAGCGGAGTTACTATCTGAATCTGCTTTTTTCCCTTGTGCTGGCGGGGATATTTACCATGGTCTGTGTACTGCTTCCGGATCAGATCATGGGACTGTATACCAAGGATACGGCAACCCGGACAGCGGCAGCAAAGTATCTGTGTATTTTCTCCGGAACATTTTTCCCTATGGCGGGTGCCACGCTGCTGGCGACCCTGTTCCGGTGCATGGAAAAGGCCAGCTATCCGTTGTATGCCAGTATTGCAGCTGCTCTGGCGAATACGGTGCTGAACTATATCCTGATATTCGGCAAACTTGGCTTTGCACCCATGGGCCCGGAGGGCGCTGCCATTGCCTCGGTGATTTCTCAAATGCTGAATTTCCTGCTGATGCTGGGGCTGTATCTGCTGCACCGCCGGGAGTTTCCTCTGATCGGCAGCAAGATGCAGAAAACCAGCTTTCACTGGAAGCAATATGCTGCCATTCTACTGCCAATGCTTGCCTGTGAGTTCTTTTGGAGCCTTGGAGAGAATGTATATGCCGCTGT
>JAFZDJ010000157.1 GCA_017561265.1 Bacteroidales bacterium | reverse complement strand
GAAACTTGAATTCGATAAATTCTGGTCCACTGCCAACTGGAGGGGACATATTTCCACTTTTGAAGTCAAGGGCAAAAAACTCTATCTGAAGAGCATATATACAGGTAAGGAACACACAGACTTCGATGGTCTGCTGGATCTGTACAAGGATAGGAAAGGAAGGGTCTTCGCTTCATGGGTTTCTGGGACATTAATATGCTGTACCGGAGAATGTATATATGTCGCTGAGAACGGATTTGATAGTGTCTGTGCGCAGGAAACTGAGTTGATTGTGGAGAATGGAGTTGTCGTTTCTTCAAGGAGATATTTCAATAAGACCCAGGGATCTGTAGATATTGACCATGCCAGAAGCATGATATCGCAGAACCTGGACTTAAGTAAAATTCAATCCCCCCAGAAGCGCGCCAACGTTATGGTAAAGGCAACTAAATTCAGCAATGAAGGCAAAATAATCGAATGGTCAGTCAAGCCCTTGCGAGGATATGACGGTCTGTCAGCTGATATGCAGGAAATGATAGTTAAAGAAATCAATAGAGTCTTCAATCTCATAGACTGGAAAACCTACTGCCGTGATGGAGAATGGCATTGGATCTATTCTAATTTTACATGTCCGTTAATATTCCAATAATAATATGAAAAGATTCTTTCTAATCATTTGCAGCATTCTTGTTCTGTCTACTTCGTATGGGATAGGACAAACTCATAATGAAACTACATCTGAGGATACTATCAAATCAGTCCTCACCAAGATGTACAACGATAAACTGTACGAGGACTATGACTTCCTGCAGAAGCATTGTTCGCCTGAGCTTCTCCAGAAGCTTCAGGATGCCTATCCATACGATTCCGAAGCTCCGGCCTATGCTACATGGCTGTTCAGAAGCGGCCTGCAGGACCGCAAACCAGGTTCAGACGGCAAGACCATGATGCTGGATATCAAGGCTGACGGTGACTGGTATGTCTATACAGCCTTGGATATGGGATGGGAGTTCACAAACAGGATCAAGGTTATCAGCAAAGACAGCAAGATCATCATTGAGGATATGGACCTCACTGCTGAATGGGCTAAAGCATTAGTGAGAAATTCATATCTATATCATTGGCATAAGACTCAGAATGCAGATTCTACCGTTATGGCGTTTTGTGAGCTTGCAAAACACCTCATGCCTGATATTCAGCTTGATCCTTCTGCAATCAAGGCATACATCATGTCAGCAGAGAAGGAGAATACGGTAGAGGGTGAGGATCTTCTGAATATCGTTACTGCCGGTAAATATTATACTCCGCTTTGCAGATGTGACATCTACCCATATATGAAAGAGCAGATGAGTGAAGAAGCCCTGGATGCTTTTTACAATGTGTACGATTCATGGAAGACGGACATCAAGACAGCACTAAGAGCAATCAAGGATAAATGTTATCGAGAAATATCCATTGAACTGTACGGCAATGACCACGACATAATTGGAAACCGTGAGATTGTCAAATATCTTATAAAGACAGAAAAGTAGTATGAAAAAAAGCCTGTTATTCATCATCATCTCAATGGCATTCCTTTTCGCATGTGCAGATGCCATTGCACAGGAGTCAAATTATAGAGAGAAAGCATCTCATTTCTATGCAACTGCTGAATTCAATATGACAGGAGCAGATTACCAAGGATGGGGCAAGCCTGATTCCGGATCCTATGGATTCACTGTCAGCCCAGGTTATCGTTTCAATCCGCATTGGGCTGTATTTGTCCCTGTAAATGCAGATGTTCTGCTGCTTAACCGCCAGAGCACAAAGAATTTTGTAGAACAGGGAACATTGGGTCTTGGCGGTTCATATACGCTCACAATGAAAGATCACATGGCACTTGAATTTGTCTTGTCAGGTAATTCAACATACATCAAGTCAGATCTCAATTACTTCAAGGCAAAGGCTGCTGTCAACTTTGGTTTTCATGGTCTGGGTGGAACGCCATACGTCGGTATAGGTTGCTCATATCTGAGCCCATATAGCAATATTGCTAACGACAAGGTTATGTTAGAGGTCAATTTTGGATTTACTATTTTCTAAGAGTCCTATGGAGTCAATATCTTCGGATAACTGATTATCCTCGGTATGATCTATTACGGGATACACATATTTCAGGATTCACTAAATGATAGCATGGTTTTTGCTTATGCCGGGCTGATTCTTTCAAGGCCTGAAACATGTCAAGATTATCCAATTTTATTTTCATATTCATTTTCGGCATCTGCATGGCATCGTGCATTCATAAAAGCGATGCCGGAAGACTGCTGGATGAAGCAGAAGCACATCTGGAGATGCATCCGGACAGTGCTTTCGTTGCATTGGACTCACTTGACAGAAAACATCTCAATACTCAGGAGCTTAGAGCCAGACATGCCCTGCTTTATTCAATAGCATTGGAAAAATGCGGAATAGCCCTGACTAACGACAGCATAATCAATATTGCCGTAGAATATTACAGCAAAAGCAAGGATAGCGAGAGGTCAGAGACCGCAACTTTATGGAAAGAACGGATTCTTGAACATGCAGGAACAATTTCCCCGACCGACACCATGATAAGACAGAACGCACGGATTATCCAGGAGCGATACAAAGACAAGATGGAGCTTGTCGAGAAGAGGAAGTCGTTATGGATTATTCTGATGTCTTCTCTGGCGGCGATTATGGTATGTGTTGGGGTGATAAGGAGATATGCATACAAGCTCAAGCAGAAACCGGATGACGAGGCGATGGAGCTGATTCGTCAGAGACTGGCAGTTCTTGACAAGGTGCTGGCTTCATATATTTCATCTGACGACAAGGCATGGAGGATATCCGAACAGGAGATCGAGAACCTGATGGCGGACAGGGAATCATTCCTTATATCGACAAAAGTAATCTTCAAGGAAAGTCATCCGGGATTCATCGCGGCTCTGGAAAATAAAGGCCTTACAGAATGGGAGATCGGATATTGTTGCCTGTACACCCTCGGTCTTAAAGGAAAGGACGTCGGCGATTTCATAAAGAAGAAAAGGCATTATATCATCAGCAGTGAAATACGCAAGAAGCTCGGACTAGGAGAACATGATACGAACATCGGAATCTGGCTTAGAGAACTCCTCGCTCAGACTGAAACAGACACAATGTAAGACTTCTGCACTGATGTCTTTTGTCACATTTTCCGCAACACACTGAAACACAACCGCTTGAGCACATAATAAACCGCACAATTGTGTGTCCATGTAAAACTTTCCCCTGTTAATTTTGTATCAAAACCGATACATATGACAAAGGAAAGTTTCAACAGGATCAACGGGCTCACCGCTCTGGCTGTTCTTGCAGTCGCATCAGTCACCTACCTACTGACAATCGAACCAACGGTCTCATTCTGGGATTGCGGAGAGTTCATTGCATCATCATACAAGCTGGAAGTCGGACATCCTCCCGGAAATCCCGTCTATCAGCTGCTGGCAAGATTCTTCACTATTTTCACGGACAAGGAACATGCAGCAGCCGCAATCAATGCATTGAGTGCAGTATGCTCTGCATTGACCATATTCTTCCTGTATCTTACAATCGTATTCTTCGCAAAGAGGCTGACCGGTTTCTCAAATGAGATCAAGATTTCTGAAACCGTTGCGATATGCGGAGCTGGAGCTGTAGGAGCACTATGCTACTGCTTCAGCGACACATTCTGGTTCTCGGCGGTGGAAGCCGAGGTATATGCGATGTCGTCAATGTTCACAGCCATAGTATTCTGGGCTATGACCCGGTGGTACGAGGAGGCGGATAAGGCATATTCAGGAAGATGGATCATCCTTATATGTTTTCTGACCGGGCTCTCCATCGGTGTACATCTTCTGAATCTTCTAAGCATTCCGGCCATAGTCTTCATGTATTTCTACCGTATCAGAGAAAATGGAAGATATACATTCATGCAGCTTTGCAGTATATTCTTGTTATCATGCATTATCCTGGCAGCCATCCTTTTCGGCCTGATTCCGCTCATCCCGAAAGCTGCTGCATATTCCGATCTCTTTTTCGTCAATATTCTCAGACTCCCCTTCAACAGCGGAGCCGTGACATTCATGCTTATTCTTTTCTCCGTATGTTTCTGGGGTATATCATATACTCTCAAACGCGGCAAAGCCGTTGCAAACACCGTATTGCTCGGTGTCACAACGATAATCATCGGATTCTCCCTTTATTCGATCATCATCATACGTTCGACAGCGGTCACACCAATGAACGAAAACAAGCCGGACAATCCATTCACTCTCATAACATATCTGAACCGTGAACAATATCCGAAAGGGCCTATTGTATACGGAGAATATTTCGGATCGGAATATGATATCGTAGAGAAGAATTATTGGGCACGGATGGAAGACAGATATGTCAAAGGCAGTCAGATAGATATAAGATACCGCCCGGAATCAAAGATGTTCTTTCCACGAATGTGGGACAACAGGGACGATTCATATGTGGAGATCTACAGGTCATATATTAACGGCAGCAGACCGACCTTCATTGAAAACCTGACATTCTTCTTCGATTACCAGCTCAACTGGATGTACTGGAGATATTTCCTTTGGAATTTCGCAGGAAGACAGAACGACATCCACAGCCCGATTCCCGGAGATATATTCAAAGGAAACTGGGAATGCGGTATCGGGTTCATCGACAGGATAAGGCTTGGAGACCAATCCGATGCTCCCGCCTGTCTTGCGGACAACAAAAGCAAGAACCATTACTACATGCTTCCGCTGATTCTCGGACTCATCGGTATGTTCTTCCAGTATTCACGCGATAAAAGAGGATGCTGGCTCACTTTCCTGATGTTCTTCATGACCGGAATAGCCATAGTATTGTATCTCAACCAATCCCCTCTTCAGGTACGCGAAAGGGATTATGCTTATGCGGGTTCATTCTACTTCTTCAGTGTATGGATCGGACTCGGAGTCACAGGCCTCAGCATGGGACGAAAGCGCGGAATCTCCCTTCTGATTCTTGCCGGCACATTATCTATCCCAACCCTCATGGCTGTGGAAAACTGGGATGACCATGACAGAAGCAGCCGTTATACGGCACAGGAACTGGCAAAGAACTATCTCCGCGGCATAGG
This sequence comes from Bacteroidales bacterium, assembly GCA_017561265.1. The sequence goes on along the minus strand of JAFZDJ010000157.1, from coordinate 10,087 downwards.
AGAAAACGGAATCCTGGTGACTCATGGGGATAACGATACCTTCCCTATATGGTATGTTCAGGAAGTTGAAGGTTTCCGCACTGATGTCCGTGTCGTCAACACCTCTCTGCTGGGGGCAGACTGGCATATCGACCAGATGAAGGCTGCTGCAAACGAATCTGCACCTATTGACCTGTCTGTAAGCAAAAAGCAGTACATGCAGGGAGAAAACGAGTATGTATTGATATACGATCCTAGAGATACTGTCTATCCGCTAGCTGATGTGATGAGGGTATTCCGTCATCCGGAGGCAAAGATTCCTCTCACTAACGGAAAGAATGCAGACTATATAGCTTCCAGACGTTTCAGCATCCCTGTCAATAAAGAGAATGTGATAAAATACGGGATTCTGGACGAAAGATATGAAGATATGATTCCATCAGAGATCGTACTTGAGATACCTGAGGGAAAGGATGGAGTGACCAAACCTGAACTGTTCTTCCTCGACCTGCTTTCTAATTATGAATGGGACAGGCCGCTCAACTTTCTCAATGCCGGCGGTGATATACGGATTGGCATAAAGGACTATCTTATGTATGATGGGTTCACCTACCGATTCATACCTATAAAGAACAGGACAAATCTGAATGAAAACGGCTTCACTGACCCTCAGGAGCTATATCGGAAGATGACATCCTTATATACTTGGGAGAGTCTGGAACGTACGGATTGGTTCACTGATTATCAGAATCTGTACACATTTGCCGGCGTCATGTCTCAGAGGAAGATATTCTCTACAGCAGCACATGAACTGATAAAGGCCGGGGAAAACGAAAAGGCTGAGGAGATCCTCGATCTTTGCCAGAATATGATTCCTGAAGAGAATTTTCCTCTTGACTTATTGATGTACGGATTAAGAAATGAACTTGACGTTATCAGCATGATTGAAGGATATTATCTGTGCGGAGCATCAGAAAAGGCTTCCGGACTTGCCACAAAAGCTGCCGGAAGCCTGTTGGAATCTGCTGCATTCTTCATCGATCATTATTCCGAGGCAGAAGAATACCTCGATACGTGCTGCAATGTTCTTGCCTATATCGCGACACTTGCTGATGATAATGGAGACACTTCTCTGGCTGATGATATCAGAGAGAAGTTCAACAATCTGCTGGAATAGGCCGATTACAAAGAATCACCGAAATCTTCACGGAACTTCTTCGCAAGCTCTTCCTGCCAGTATCCGATCTCGCCGAGTCTTCCGAAGAAGAAACGGAGAACCTTAGGCTCATCGACCCATTTGAGGCCACCGATGAGCTCTCTGTTGTCGTAGAGCCATTTGATGCGGTCTGCGCAGTATTTCACCTGTGAAAGCGTGAACACGCGACGAGGCATTGCCAGACGCATGAGCTCGAGTTCGGCATAGCGCTCGGTACCATCGGCCTCACGCTGTTCGCTCAGTGTTCCTCTTTCCATTCCTCTGACTCCGGAAGCGATATAGATTGCAGTCGCCACTGCTGCTGCAGGATATTGCTCATGAGGAATATGAGGAACAAATTCAGAACAGTTGATATGCGCTCCAAGACCTCCGGCAGGCTTGATCATAGGCACCCCGTACTTGTCAAGTTCATTCACGAGATAATTGATGAATTCAGGTCCCTGACTGATATATTCCATATCCAGTGACTCAAGAAGTCCTACAGCCATTGCTTCCATGGCGCGTACCTCCATACCACCGTATGTCAGGAAGCCTTCATAAAGAGGAATATACTCCATCATCTCGTTGGTATACTTCGGATTATGAGAAGTGATTATACCTCCACGGGAGAAACCGAGCTTTCTTCCTGAAAAATAGATGATATCCATCTTGTCAGCAAGGAGATGATATATCTGCTTGGTGGTCATGAATTTGCACTGTGCCTCTCTCGTCTTCATGAAATATACGTTATCCTGGAGAAGCGATGCATCAAGGACGCTCTTGACGCCATAATCATGACAGATGTCAGCCACAGCAAGCATGTTCTCAAGAGAGACAGGCTGGCCTCCGATAAGGTTGGTACCGGCTTCCACGCGCACGAATGCAACATTCTCAGGCCCATACTTCTCGATTGTAGCCTTCAGTGCTTCAAGATCAAGATCTCCTTTGAAAGGATCGTCCGACTGAGGAATGAGACCCTTCTTCTGGATGAGCTCCACCACTTCTCCGCCGAGCCTTGTCACATGTGCCTTGGTAGTAGTGAAATGGAAATTCATCAGAGCCACACTTCCCGGCCTTACATAGGCTTCGGCAAGAATGTTCTCGCATGCACGTCCCTGATGAGCAGGAAGGACGTTCTCTGTACCGAAGACTTCGAATATCGCGGCCTTGACCCTGTTGAATGTTTCCGATCCTGCATATGAATCATCAGCTATGCCCATTGAAGCCACCTGCTGGTCTGACATTGCATTTACTCCTGAATCTGTAAGCATGTCCATGTAGACATCCTTGTTCTGAAGAAGGAAAGTATTGTTACCTGCTTCCTGGATCTTCTTAAGACGGTCTTCGACAGGAAGAAGGGTGAGTTTCTGAACTACGCGCACCTTGTGCATCTCAAGAGGAATCTGCTCCTCTTTGTAAAATTTGACTTTTGACATAATATTAAGATTATGGTTATTAGATATCCAGACCCATTATATAGTCATTCATATAAAATCCGCTGCCGATATGGAAGTCTCCTTCACGAAGAATGGTCATGCCAAGATGATGATAGAACGATACTGCCTTGTTCTGACGGTTCACATTAAGCTCGATGCGCGCTTTAATGCCGGATAAATTCTCCTTTACATGGCTGACGGCCTTTTCAAAAAGAAGCTTTCCGAAACCTTTGCCTTGCTCAGAAGGAAGGACATATATCTTCTGAAGATGCCATACTTCCGTCTTGTCAGCATCTGTTCCCTCTTTCTGCACAGAAACATATCCGCAGGGACGTCCCAGAGAAAAAAGGATATGATAGACATGCCCATCCTCGAACTGCTTGAGAAGATTGGCCGGAGAATACATCCAGTCCATCATATATTCCATCTGCTCGGGCGAAAGAATCTCACGGTATGTATGCCTGAAAGCGACTTCAGCCATGTCATGAATGACAGAGATATCATCCGTCCTTGCAATTCTTATGAAGACTTCATTCATTCGTCGAGGTTTGACTACAAATTTAAACTAAAATTGCTTATCTTTGACGGATAAACACAAAAACGATATGAAAAAGCAGATTATTACGCTCGTTGCAGCACTTACAATGGGAAGCATGGCACTTTCCGCACAGACAATCAACGCCGTTGAAGACGGAAAATACGACATCAAGGTAGGTGATATCACAATGACCGTAAACGCGGCACAGGGTGGTAAGATCGTGTCCTACAGACTTGGTGACGCAGAGGTTCTTTCACAGACACGCATGCCGAATTCATTCGGAAGCACATTCTGGACAAGCCCTCAGTCTGAGTGGAACTGGCCGCCGGTAGCAGAATATGACAGAAAGCCTTTCAAGGCTGAAGTAAATGGCAACGTACTCGTCCTCACCGGTGAGAAGTCAGAGCGCTTCGGCTACAGAGTAAGAAAGGAGTTCACAGCTGATGCAAAGAACAATTCCATCTCCATCAAATACACAATCATCAACGAGAGCGGCGAGACACGCAAGGTTGCTCCATGGGAGATCTCACGCGTGCCTAACGGCGGTATCCTTTTCTTCGATGCAAAGGAAGCTACTCCAGCAAACAACATGAAGGGAATGGATTTCAAATTCGAAAAGAATGCTGCATGGTTCACTCTTGACGAGGACAAGGAAAACCGCAAGATCAATGCAGACGGCAAGGGCTGGCTTGCATTCAGCGACAACGGTCTCCTTTTCGTGAAGAAGTTCCAGGATCTCAAGGCTGGAGAGGAAGCTCCTGCAGAGGCTGAAATCCAGATCTTCGCAAACCCTGGCAAGACTTTCGTAGAGATCGAGGAGCAGGGAGCATATACAACTCTCGAGGCTGGCGAAGAACTTGACTGGACAGTTACATGGTACCTTGTTGCTCACGACTTGAAGAACGAGCCTTCAAAGGAGCTGCTCAAGCTTGCTCAGAAAATAGCGAAATAATCTGATCACCAACAACTTAAACTATTTAAGATGTTCAGAATCGGTATAATAGGAGCTGGGTGGATAGCCGACAAGATGGCTGAAGCCATAGCTCCTTTTAAAGATATGTGCGTATACGCAATCGCCTCAAGATCAATTGAGAAGGCGCAGCAGTTCGCACAGGAAAGAAATATTGAGAAGGCGTACGGAAGCTACGAGGAACTGGTCGCCGACCCGATGGTAGACCTTGTATACATAGCGACTCCGCACTCCCACCACTTCCAGCATTCGATGCTCGCTCTTGAGCACGGCAAGCCTGTACTCGTGGAAAAGGCATTCACAGCCAATGCACAGGAAGCGGAGATCCTTATCCGCACAGCACGCGAGAAGGGTATATTCATCACAGAAGCCATATGGACAAGGTATATGCCTCTTTCGCATAAGGTAAAGGAACTCATGGAAAGCGGCATCATCGGAGAACCGCGTGCTCTGACCGCTACGCTCTGCTACATGATGGAGTTCAAGGAAAGGATAGTGAAGCCTGAGCTTTGCGGAGGCGCACTTCTTGATCTTGGAGTCTATGCCCTGAACTTTGCAAGGATGTACTTCGGTACAGACATAGTCAGGACAGTGAGCAACGTACATCTGGGTCCGACCGGAATGGACATGCATGAGTGCATCTCACTGAGCTTCGCAGACGGAAAGATGGCAAATCTCCAGGCTGGATGTCTCTGCCTTAACGACCGTCAGGGTATAATCAACGGAACCGAAGGTTATATACGCGTTGACAACATCAACTGTCCGGAGGTCGTGGAAGTATACCGTAACTACGAGCTTGTGGAAAGGTACACAAGACCTGAAGGCATGGTGAACGGCTACGAATATCAGGTCATCGAGTGCAGAAGATGTCTCAGCGAAGGTCTTCTTGAATCGCCTATGATGCCTCATGAAGAGACGATCAACATAATGAAACAGATGGATGAGCTCCGCAAGGAATGGGGCGTAAAATATCCGATGGACTAATTAATAAACTATATAAAAAACTTTAAGCATTTATGAACAATTTCGTATACGATATTCCAACAAAGGTCTATTTCGGTAAAGACCAGCTTTCAAACCTCGGATCAGAGCTCAAGAGCTTCGGTAACCGCGTGCTCCTCACATACGGCGGCGGTTCGATCAAGCGCATGGGCCTCTATGACAAGGTGGTTGAAGAGATCAGAAAGGCGGGCCTCGAGCTTTTCGAGCTCTCAGGCATCGAGCCAAACCCAAGAATCGGTTCTGTACGCGAGGGCGTAAGAATCTGCAAGACAGAGAAGATCGACGTAGTGCTTGCTGTCGGAGGCGGTTCTACCCTTGACGCAGCGAAGTTCATGTGTGCAGGTGCTCATGTAGACCATGATCCATGGGAGTTCTTCGGAGCGAATGCAAAACCTATCGAGACTGCGCTTCCTCTCGTGACAATCCTTACACTTTCTGCTACAGGTTCAGAAATGGACACTGCCGGCGTGATCAGCAATCCTGAGACAGAAGACAAGCTCGGCCGTCTCGCAGGCCCGATCCGTCCGAGAGTATCATTCCTCGACCCTACCCTCACCTACTCTGTAAACGCATACCAGACAGCATGCGGTTCTGCAGATATCCTCTCACACCTTATGGAGGTATACTTCGACACAGAGCAGGGCATGGACATGATCGACGGCTTCATGGAGGGAATGCTCAGAGCTGTGATCAAGTACGCCCCTATCGCTATTGCAGAGCCTGAGAACTACGAGGCAAGAGCAAATCTCATGTGGGCATCATCATGGGCAATCAACGGTTTCATCGCATGCGGAAGACAGTGCGACTGGAGCTGCCATCCTATGGAGCATGAGCTTTCTGCAACCTACGACATCACCCACGGACTCGGTCTCGCGATCCTTACTCCAAGATGGCTTGAGTACTGCCTCGACGAGGTACGACTCCCAAGATACGTACAGTTCGGAGTGAATGTATTCGGCATCGACAAGAACCTCGAGCCGATGGAAATCGCAAAGGAGAGCATCAAGCGTCTGTCTGACTTCTTCTTCAAGGATCTCGGTCTGAAGAGCAACTTCACAGAGATCGGAATCAAGGCTGAGGACTTCGCAATGATGGCAGCCAAGGCATGCCGCGACGGAAACATCAACGGCTTCAAGACCCTCTCTGCTGCTGATGTAGAGAAGATTTACGAAATGTGTCTCTAAGATGAAACGACTGATTCTCACCATATTGACATCTGCCGTAATGTTTATTACGGCAGACGCTCAGTCAAATCTGAAGAAAGTATATGACGAGAGCAAAGACCCGATGACTCAGATTGACGAGGCTCTGGTTCAGGCCGGCAAAGAGGGAAAGTTCGTCATATGTCAGGTGGGTGGAAACTGGTGCCGATGGTGCCTGATGTTTGCTGATTTCATTTCAAAAGACAGCGAAATCACAGAACTTATTGACAAGAACTTCGAGTATATCCATGTCAACTACAACCCTCGTGAAAGGAATGACGAAGCAAAGATGAAGAAGGCTGAAGCCATGCTTGAAAGGCTTGGAAATCCTGGACGTTTCGGATTCCCCGTCTTTGTGGTTCTCGACGCAAAGGGCAAGGTTCTTCATATTCAGGATTCAAGTTTCCTTGAGGAAGGTAATGGATACAACAAAGCCAAGGTCATGAGGTTCTTCAGCAACTGGACACCTGAGGCTGTAAACAAATAATGTAAAGCAATGGAAATCAATCTCAAACAGATATATTTCGGAGGAGTGACACTCCAGATTCCGGAGGTATGGACTGCTGAATGCGAAATGTATGACGAGCCTGACGGCCGTCAGTGCGCATGTATCGACGTTTCGGCTCAGGAAGGAGACGTAAGGAGCATCATGATCAGCTACGGCCCGATGCCGGAGGGATCTGACGCCCTCATGGAGGTCAACGGTACTTATGAGGAGATAATGGATGATATAGATACCGGAGATGAAGATCCAATCTTCTCATGCGAATTCAAGGAACAGGAGGCATATGGATTCGACTTCACAGCTGAAGACGGCGAGCCATGCTGCTTCATATGCGCCGGTATTGAGAGAGGAGCAGAAAACAAGCTCCTCACCGTGATGATCAGCGCATCAAACGAAGAGGAGCTTGAAAGTCTTATAGCATTCACTGAAGAATATATATCCTTCGAATAATCTTACTTCTCAATAACGATTCCGCCATTACAAGGAATCTCGATCTTTACTTTGCGGTTCTTCTTGATCTTAAGGTCAGTGAGAGAGCCGCAAAGTTTTTCATCATCTGAATAGAGTTTCACGACATCACCCTGCTCGAACATAGGGAGCTCTACCTCGACCTTGAGAGTCTCCTTCTGAGCATTGATACCGACAACGTACCATGTATCTCCATGACGACGTGCCATGATGACGTACTTGCCCGGATATCCGTCGATGTACTTCACCTCATCCCAGAGAGTTGGAACCTTTTTCATGAAATCAATCGCCCATGCAGGAGCGTCTGTGAGGTTGTTCGGTGCGAGAGCGAAGTGCTGAACCGGGCTCTGGAACATAACGGCTGTCGCGAGAGCGAAGACATCAGAAGTGCGACGCTGGCTTCCGCGAGGAGCATTCTTCGAATTGTAATACTTGTTCAATGCGCTGCCACCGAAGTCCATGCTGCCGACTGTGTTGCGGATGAACGGATGGATAGTAGCGTTGAATGCCTCATTGTCACATGCTCCCTGATTGAAATTCAAGTTTTCACTGGCAAGGACAGCCTCGCTTGAAGCGTAGTTAGGATACATCCTTTCCCATCCGCGAGGGAGTGTACAACCGTGGAAGACGCAGAGAATGCCATAGTCGTTGGCGTCAGCCATGATATCCTCATAAAGCTTGATGGTCTCCTGCTTGTCGCCTCCGAAGAAGTCCACTTTGATACCTCTGATACCGATGCTCTTCATCCACGCCATCTCGCGACGACGGGCTATGGTATTGTCCATGATGCCCTTAGGGCTCTGCGGAGCATTGTTCCAATAACCGTTTGAGTTGTACCACAAGAAGATAGCAACTCCCTTGCTCTTGGCATAAGCGGCGAGGTCAGCTATCTTGTCACGACCGATCTGAGTATCCCAGAGAGCGTCGATGAGGACAGTCTGGTAGCCCATTTCAGCAGTGAAATCGATGTACTGCTTCTGAACATCATATACTGTGCTTCCGTCCATACCGATGATCCAGCTCCATGAACCTGCGCCATAGATATAGTCCTTGGAAGCTTCGTAGAGAGGCTCCACAACGTCGAAAGGAACTGTGGTCTCCATGATCGGTGCAAGAGTGCTGCCGAGGGTGATCGTACGCCAAGCTGTATAGCCCGGAAGAGGAATACCTGCGAATGCAGAACCGTTACCGTTGTTCTCGCCTTCCTGAGGGAATCCGATTGTATAGAGGCCGCCCTCATGTCCAAGGAGACGGCTTGCGCAATATGCGCTGCTTACGCCTGTCTCAGAGATGAGGATCCATCCCTTGTCCTCGTTCTTGAAGAGGCATGGGAATGTGTAGCCCTCTCCCCAACCGTTCTTTCCTACAGGCTCATCCAATGTATAACCTGTCTCGTAGCTTGGGTATGTACCTGCAAATCCGCCACCCGGCTTTACCTGAGGGCAGAGGAAAGATGTTGCAGACGATGAAAGCTGGAATCCTGTAGCCTCGCTGAAGATCACGGCAGATCGCTTGTCTCTCTGCGGATACATCATGTATCTGAAGGCCACGTCGCGGTCAGATACGCGGAAGATCACGTCAAATACAGGCCTGTCCTCCTTAGCGAATGTGAATACTGCCTCTGTAGCCTTGTAGTCCACCTTGCTCTGCTTGATGGTCTTGACGCTGTACTGCTCCTGGATGAGCTTCGGAGCCTCTTTTTCAGGAAGCAATGTCATCTCAGACACATATTCGCCCATACTGGTGTTGAGTCCCAGAGGCGACGGAAGGATGAATGCGTTTCCGTCATAGTTTACGCTGTAGGTCGGCTTACCGGCATCGTCGTTCACAACGACCTGAATCCTGCCGTCAGGGCTCGTGAAGGATCTCTCCTCTGCAAAGCTCTGGAATGCGGCAATAAGACATGCCGCCGCAAAAATCATTTTTTTCATATTACTATATGTTTAAGTTATTTCCAATCATCAGTCCTGAAAGGAGAAGCGAGAAGGCCTTCCTTGTTGATGAGGTTTGCATCGTCAGGATTGTCCGCCCACGCATATCGCACCGCCACAGGATTCGGCACATCCTTGCTGCTTACCACGACTGTATTTCCTTTGATCACAGCGTCTGCCCATACGAACTTCTGGTCATCTCCTGCTATCGCGAAATGCTTTAGCGCTTTTTCACCGCCACGGATTGCAAGTCCCTTTCCAGTCTCCGTGAATGTAATGATGATCTTGTTTCCGCTGATCTTCATATCCTTATAGACAGGTCCTGAAGCGGTAACCTTTTCTCCATATACAAGTTTCCTTGCACCGAGGAAAAGTCTCTGGGCGAGAGTCTTCTTGTTGAGAGGATGGATATCGTTCCATTCTCCGATATCATAATTTACAGCAAGAGCAGTATTAGGAATGTTCTTGAATGCCTGAAGCTGAGCCTCACGGATCCTTGCCCATCCGCTGTCTGTCGGCTGCGGATGCTTCTGCATGAAGTTTGGAAGCTGGACAAGGAGGAATGGCATGTCAGGCCAGAGTTCACGCCAGTTCTCAATAAGGGAAGTCATCAAGTCATTGTACTCATGAGAGCGTCCTGAGTTGCTCTCTCCCTGATACCAGATCGCAGCCTTGACCTTATAATTCCTTAAAGGATAGATCATTCCGTTATAAAGACCAGAGCCTACATTCTTACGGTTCTTAAGGCGATCCGCATACTGCATGGCCTCAGCCATATCTGTTCCGACCTTGTATTTCCATGTTCCTGTAAGGTCGATTTCAACTGCATCACCGATGAGCTTGTAAGGCTTGTCCTTCACG
>JAFZDJ010000156.1 GCA_017561265.1 Bacteroidales bacterium | reverse complement strand
CATACCAACTTCGTGATGTGCTGCCGGCCCACAAGATCGAGGCATTGTCTCAGGGCTGTTTTTGCGGATACGTGGCTGATACATTCAAGCAGCGTGTCAATCCTAAAGTCTTCTGCGGAGAAGTGCAGCTCGCCCCTCCGACCATACATAATGAAGACATACCGCAGATTCTATATATCAAAGGCGGGAACCTCGATGATGAAATAGAGAAGAACTACCAGAGGATAAAGATCGAGGTCGCAAACCTCATTCAGATCGAACTGAACAAGCCTGCCGAAAGTGTACCAGATTAGTTGTTATTTAGTCTTCCTGGTCTTCTTCTTGGTGAGTTTCCAAGAGAACTCATAACCAAGAGCCTCAGCCATCTTTTCCATATCTGACAGCTTGCAGTCATCGTTTATGAACCTGAGACTCATATTCTGCTTGCTGCATTTACAGGCCTGGGCGAGTTGTGCATATGAAACATTCTCCTCGAAAAGGACACGCCTTACCGGATGAAGTCTCTTCTTGCTGCTGTCTTCTGTCGTGAGGGTTACGTTGTTGTTTGGCTCTGAATTCATCGTAAAAACCTGTAATATTTGCTGTTTCAGTCAGTTGTTCTTTTCTTTGTCAGGTCAATTTATATTTGACAATGACAAGTTTTACTTGACAAATATAGTGAAAATAGTTTGATATAGTACAATAGAGTTCGATAAAGTTTGAAATATGTTCGATAATCCGTTCTATAACTTTCCCATCGAGAGTGTGCTTGAGGCCTTGGGATGCAAGAAAGGTGGCAGGGATATGTATTTTTCCCCATTTAGAGATGAAACGGTCGCCTCACTCCATATCGATCGTACCAAAAATATTTGGTTTGATCACGGTGCGAGTATGGGAGGAACCAATGTGCAGCTGGTGATGCTTGCGAAGAAATGCAGTATGCAGGAGGCATACAGATTCATCGCAGGACTTGACCCTACATTGGTCCCGGACGAGGCCGAAAAGACATCCCGTACATCAGGAACGAATATGCTCCGTACTGTCCGGAATATCCAGAGTGACTACCTTCTGAACTATTTCGAGTCAAGGAAAATACCGGAAGATCTCGCCAGGAAATACTGCCGGGAAATCATAATGAGAAACCAGCAGCGGCATCAGACCTTCACGCTGATAGGATTTGAGAACAATGCAGGAGGCTATGCCCTCAAATCACCCTCAGGATACAAATCATCAACAACAGCCGGAATCACCACTATAAATGATAAAGGAGTACGCACGGATATTCCATCCTCTTCATCAGTTCTGGTCTTTGAAGGCTTCTTCGACTTCCTCTCCTGGCAGGTTCTGCAGTCTTCCCTTTGCCCTTCCTGTGATGTCGTCGTCCTGAACTCAGTATCCAATCTGAATAGGGCGTCTGACTACCTCAGACTGCACGACAAGATCGTCTGTTTCCTCGACAATGATACAGCCGGAAAGAAGGCATTTTCATCCATAAAAATGATGCTCCCTGACAAACAGATTGCGGATATGTCGCACCTCTATCAGAAGCATAAAGACCTCAGCGAAATGCTTCAGGAATCAAGAGGATTTTCATCAAAATTATCACTGAAATTGTAGCCCCTTTTTCTCAAAGGTTCGTCTCCCCGGAGGAGATGATTCTGGCTCTTTCCAAATTCTGCGATAGTTCATTAAAGTTCGATAGAGTTCGATAGAATTTTTTGCAATTTTCCCCGAAAAGGGCTACATTTGTAATCCCTTACAGAATGTATCAAGTTCTTATCAAGATTATGTGCACTGCCTTCTTTCGTACTCTATCGTACTGAAACTCAAGGACATGATCATATAATTGACTAATTTTGTACTGTATCGAACTCTATCGAACTGAAAACTTTAATCAGTCCTGACTGTTGGGTTTTCTGTTGTGAGGCTTTTAACGGTGTTTGATTATCAGTACATTACATAATAGACTATTCCCCCTGGGGGAGCACAAAAGGAGTTCAGAAATGGACTCCTTTTTCTCTTATTATATCAAGTTGATTATTACTTCTCTGATGAATGTTAAGCATATCTTTTGATATTTCAATAATTAACCATATTTTTGTGCAAAAGTTATAGATATATCAATAGTATGTATGATGATATAAATACTCCATATGAGTCTATTGTCTCACTTGGAGAAGCATTTGCAAAATATAGGAAATCTCTGAAGATTTCACAGCAAAGGCTGCATGAGATGACCGGCATTTCAATCTTTACCATAAGTCAGTTTGAGAACGGTAAGGGACATGGATTGTCACTATCGCATTTCCTGCTCCTGATGGATGCTGTAGGATTGGAGATAGCGTTAAGTGATCTGATTCCTG
>JAFZDJ010000155.1 GCA_017561265.1 Bacteroidales bacterium | reverse complement strand
ATCAGTAATATCATATGAAGAATGCATTCCGTAATACAGACCGGCTGCAATTCCGAGCTTTCCGTCCATATTATATGCACCTGCAACATTGATCACACTGCTTCCAGCCGATGTCGGCTGCCACATTGTATAACCTGCCGCTACATCAAGAGTCGATTCCGAGAACGGAACAGCTGCTGCGTTGGTAAATGCAGAATGAGAGATCGAACCTGTCTCTGTAAGGTCTGCTCCACCCTTCGCCAAGGTCACAGGATTCACATCTGCTGCTGTGAAAGGCAGAGCCTGAGCACCTGCAAGCGATGGAATAAGGAGCATCAGCGCTCCCGCGATATATATCATTGTCTTCTTCATGGTCATCAGAGTTTAACGATTTCTGTCTTATAGTCATTGTTTCCCGGAGTCTTGATGACTATGCTGTATACTCCTGGCGCCAGAGTGCTGAGATCTGCCTTGAAAGGCGTTAATGGGCTCATTGCAGCCTGGTCTGCCTCGTATGCCTTCTTTCCTGTAGATGAGTAGATTGTGATTGATCCGTGGCACTCTTCTCCCGCACCGACATTAAGTATGTCAATTACAGGATTAGGATAAAGATCGAATGGTTTTGCAGCATCACGAACTACAACGGAAAGATCTGCAGATGCAGTTTCTCCGCTCGGATCCGTAGCGGTGATCTTTATCTGGGTCTTGCCTATTGCAGTACCTGTTACTGTAAGTTTATTGTTTGATATCGAAGTAGTTGCAACCGATTTGTCTGCAACGGCTACAGTATAGCTCAGATTATCTCCGTCCGGATCATTGAAGTGATATGCAAGATCGACTACATCACTCTCGCCCACCCCTTTAAGGACTACCGGAGACATTGCAGCTGTAGCTACAGGAGCTGAATTAGTATTGACGATGAATCTGATTTCATACACGGACTTACCGCCGAACTGATCGGCAGCTATAAACCTGCAGTTGTAAGCTCCCTCCTTCATCTTAGATCCATCTATCTTGACATGATATGAACCGTCAATGAGGGTTTCGAATGTGACACCTGTTGTATTTCCGGCATCGAATGAGCATGTAACAACATGGAAATCATCAGGATCTGAGGCTATGAACACATAAGATGTCGACTCTGAAGACAGGAGTTCTTTCTTTCCTTCTCTTGTAACGGTGATCTGAGGAAGAGTATTTGCCTTTGTGCTCACAGTCGTCATGCATGGAACTGATGACCTGTTGCCTGCAAAGTCACCGGCAATGACTGCGATGTGGTATTCAGTCTCGAACTTAAGTCCCTTGAGAGCAAATCTTCTGAGTCCGTTGTCAAGAAGCTGTTCCTTGTTTATGGCGATATCTATTGATTGCATTGAAACAAGGTCTGAGGCATCGAATGCCTTCTCTGAAACGTATACATGATAGTAATATGCATCTCCAGTATCATCTGCCGGTACATCAGCTGTAAGATAGACAGTATTTGCATTTGACTCAGCTGACAGAGTTGTGACATCCTCCGGAGCTGTAGTATTCAAGGTCGACAATGCAAGAGAGGCATTTACCATTCCGACTCCCAGCATTCCGATCATGTCAGGATTGTAATCATAAACAGACGGATCTGTTCCTTCAATGATTGCATTCCAAAGATCATCACGTGTATAACCCGGACCTCCGCAAGCAGAAAGTACAAGTCCTGCGATACCGGTCACATGAGGACAGGCCATGGACGTACCCTGCTGTGAATTGTAAGTATTTTCCAATCCGATGCTGTAGATTCCGCCATACTGCCTGTCAACCTTATGGTCACCTCCTGGGGCACATACATCGATCCAATCACCATAATTTGTGTAATAAGCTGCCTCTCCATTAGGACCGAGGGCTGCAACAGCAAGTACCTTTTCATAGGCAGCAGGATAAGCAAGATCTTCGGACTCATTTCCTGCTGCGAAAATGGTAAGTCCGCCCTTCATAGGACCAGTCTGATTGCCGTTCTGATCAAGACCGGCATATTCGACGAAATAGTCTATCGCCTTCTTATCGGCGGTAGGCATAGTCTTCAGGGTCTGAGCATAACCCCAGCTGTTGTTAAGGATTACTGCACCATTCTCAGCAGCATACTGATATACCTTAGGAAGGCTTGCTGTTCCTTCCGGATAATTGGCATCGATCACCTGAAGCGCCATTACGCGTACACCCGGCTTATCAGGATAATATCCTCCGGCAACACCGCAGACACCGATTCCGTTATTGTTTACGGCAGCAATGGTTCCGGCTACATGAGTACCATGTGATTCGAAATTGATCTTTGCAGATCCTCCTACGAAATTAAATCCATGGATATCATCCTTATATCCGTTTCCGTCATCATCCACACCCTCAGCACCATTAAGCTCTGCTTCGTTGACCCACATATTGGGATTCAAGTCTTCATGAGAATAATCGACGCCGGAATCCACGACAGCAATTATGACCTCCCTGTTTCCAAAGACGCCGAATTTGTTCCATGCTTCCACAAGTCCGATATCTATTCCCGGCCTGAAACCATATTCACCGACATTGTTATAATGCCACTGAAATTTAGTGAACTCAGGATCATTCATCTGTACCTGCATCGGCTGCATTTTATAAACAGGCTCGGCAAGTCTGATCTCTTCTGACGACATGATATGTTCCGAGGCCTTGGTTGTCGGCACAGACTCGTTGAATCTGACATCGAACCACAGATGCAGACCGGCCTTTTTCTGTCTTTCAATATACTTACCTCCGATATTGAAAGAGGTTGAGACTGATATTACATCCAATCCGTCGAACATGGTTTTGTCATATGCCGATACAGTTCCTGACTCATCGGCAGAAGAGAGCCATAGTTCAGCCTGCTCCTCAGTAACCTGGATTCGCATCAGTCCTTCAACGACAGCTGACGCCTGAACATCAATCTCAGTATGGTGAGAGTTGTCCTGCGGCACAGTTTCAGCCTGACATCCTGATAACAAGGCGATGACAGATGCAGCTGTAATGATTCTGAATTTCTTCATTAGAAAGTGTTGGTTTTTGTGTTATTATTAGTGTGGTTATAAACAGTGAAAGGAGGGGCATGGTACACCTCTCCTTCTGAACGGCTGAAACAACATCTGGACTTATATAAGCGTAATCCGCGATGGCGGTCTCGCATGAGAACACCATCACGGAATACACAGTATATTAACGTCAGCAATCTGCTGTTTCGCATATAAAATTACATTGCTGTATAAGTTGCAGGAAGATAAATGTCTGCAATCTGTCCGTCACCTGTTACGGTCGCCCAAAGTGGCATATTCATTAAAGAGCCATCCTCAGAGAAAGTAACTTCAAACTCTGTAATCACTGAAAGGCTGCCCTGTGACAATGCAACAGGATCGATAGCTACAAGATAGAAGCCATATGCAGCAATACCATGATCAACAAATCCAGTAGAACAATCAAATGATGCTACTCTTGTGTCAAGGTCAACAGTTCCTGTAAATGTAGTAGGAACACCCTGGTCAGCAGCCCAAGCATCGAGATTATTCAATGTGAGAGTCTTATTATCAGCATCAAGATTAACACCAATAACATGTGCATATACATCACCAAAGTAACTCTCGAGATTTGCAACATATTTATCAGACACAAGCCTGTACCATGGAACAGATGGAACATCATATTCAACTACCTCTGAATAAGCAGATCCTCCAAGAGTAGCTGCCATTGCAACGAAATAATTCTTCATACCTGGCTTAACGCTGACAGTAGCAGAATAAGTTCCGTTAGCAGGATCGATAAGCACTGCTGTAGAAGTCTGGAATGTCTTGTCAGTAGATGACATGAAGCCGATCTCGAGGCTGTCCATGCCAGCAGTGATGCCATCAAATGTAGCTGTCAGAACTGCGCTCTTCTCAAGCTCATTAACTGAAGTCACAACAAGATTGCTGACAGTCGGTACTGGCTGTGCAGGAGCGAAACCTGCTTCAACCACGTCTTTCTCAAGAGCCTTGTTACAAGAAGCAAACACGGCTGCAGAAAGCATCATCAGTATTATTGAAATTCTTTTCATCTTTAACAATCTTTAAGGTTTACAATTCGTTCTGGTCAGCCTCAGTAAGCTGTACGTTCTCCTGCATTTCTCTCTGAGGAATCTGGAAAACCCAAAGCTTGTGGTGTGCTGGTACGTCTGCAATGATTGTCATGAGCTCGTAGTTGTGGTTAGAACCCTCGTAGTCTCTTACGATACCAGTAGCGGTTCTACGAACGTCGAAGTAACGGAAGCCCTCACCCCAAAGCTCGATTCTTCTCTGAAGAGCGATTTCATCAACTGTTGCAGTACCTGCCCAAAGCGGATCTCTCTTTGCCATGAGTTCAGCAAGAACTGACTGAGCGCCTGAAGTATTACCGAGTCTAGCAAGAGCCTCTGCCTCAGTAAGATACATCTCAGCTGCACGCATGTAGATGTAGTCCTGGAGCCACTGTGGATCATAACCGAACTTTCTAGCTGCGAGTGGCTGCTGAGCACCTACCTGTGCTGCAGAAGGATCACCCTCTGGAGTGTTGAACCATGCCTTTCTATAGTCAGTTACAGAAATCTGGCTGTAGAGCTTAGCGTCGATAAGCTTAGACATCTGGTTGAGTCCGCCATAACCTGGGCTGTCATTACTCAAGTGTGAGAAGAATGAAGCGTAAGTAGTCTGAGTCTCAGTTGTATGGTTGAATCCCCAGAGAACCTCTGGATCCTCAATATTCATCATACCTGCATAAAGTCTGTTTGCAGTCATGAGGTCATAGCCCTGGCGAGCTGCATTTGCAGCCTCAGCAGCCTTCTCCCACTGATGAGTGAAGAGGTAAAGACGTGCAGCGATACCCTGAGCTACCTGCCAGTCGATCATGTTCTTTGAAGGACGTGCATAACCCTCGAGGAGTGCAAGAGCCATGTTGATGTCGCTCTCTGCAGCTGCTGCAACGAATCCCATTGTGTTTCTGCCCTTTGCAGCATCCATCTCGTCCTGAGTCTTGCCGTCACGAGCAGCATAGATTACAGGTACGCCTGGAGCGTCAGCATTGAAATCACCGGCAGCATTACATGGATCCTGGAAATAAAGCATCTCATAGATGTAAGCGAATGCTCTTACAGCATAAGCCTGACCGAGAGCTGCCCTTGCAACTTCGTTTGTAGGATCCTCACCTGCAGGGAAGAAGTCAATGATGATGTTTGCATTAGCTACGAGAGTATAGAATGTACTCCAGAGCTGGTATGGACGTGAATATTGGAATGCTCTGTAATCGAACATGTAGTCATAAAGACCCCAGTTCTGTGTTCCCCAAAGCACGATGTCGCCACCCATGTACTCAGTGTTGGTATAAACCGACATGATACCATAGTCATCGTGGTTTGTACTTCCACCTGCACCGTAGGCACACATGGAACCGTAGAGACCCTGTACATATGAATCAAGGAATGACGGATCATTCTCGACCATAGACGCTGCGTTGCTTCCGGTAAGCTGTGAAGTATACTTCACATCAAAGCTCTTCTCGCAAGAAGCGAGAGTAAGCAAAGCGGTTGCAAGAATTATAAATATCTTTTTCATATTATCTGTCTCCTATGCTTAAAATGTTACAGTAATACCTCCAGAAACAGTTCTGAGAGCTGAATAAGTAAAGCCTGTAGCACCGCTGAATGACTGACGTACGTCGAGACCCTTTCTTCTAGAAAGATACCAGAGGTTATCTCCTGTTGCGAAGATGCGGAGTGACTGCATAGAAAGTCTGTTTGCAATTCTCTTAGGGAATGTGTAACCTACAGTAAGGTTTCTAAGGCTGATATAAGAAGCATCAGTAAGCCATCTTGTAGATGTCGAGTTAGCCTCCTGATATGCATTCTGAAGTCTTGGAACTTCTGAAGTAGTGTTCTCAGGAGTCCATCTGTTGAATGCATCCTTATGCCAGTTTGTTCCGATACGACCTGCAGTCATGAGGCTCTGGTAGTTAGAGTCCATTGTGTAACCGCCGATCTGATATGCAAACGCTGCACTGAAGTCAAATCCGTAAGTTGAGAGTGATGTATTGAAACCACCGTAGAACTTAGGAAGAGCTGACTTGCCTGTCTGGCGGAGAGTAGCCTCTGAAGATGTGTTCACAAGAGTTACAGTCTCTACACCGTTCTCATCCTTCACATACTTGTTGTAAAGCGGAAGACCTGTCGCATCGTCTACACCTGCCCACTCGTAAAGATAGAAATCATAGAGTGAACCACCGAGCTTGCGCCAGTATGAACCTGACTGGTATCCGTCCGGATAACGTGTAGGGTCAGTCTTGTCTGATGGAAGCTTTGTCAACTCATTCTTGTAGTGTGTTCCGTTGAGTGAGACATTCCATACGAGGTTCTGATTCTTGATGATGTCAACTGCAAGTTCGAACTCGATACCTGTATTCTTCATGTCGATATCGTTCACGAGCTGTGAAGCTGGTGATCCTGCTGAAGGAGCGAGAGGTCTTGAGTAGATCATATCCTTTGTCTCCTTGATGAAGAAGTCAGCATTGAGGGTGAGTCTGTTGAAGAGTCTTGCCTCGAAACCTGCATTGAAGTTGTTTGACTTCTCCCATGTAACCTCAGGAGCTGCGCGGAATACCTTAGTTACAGAAGCCTCACCATCAACACGGCTGATAGTATAGAGGTCCTCATATACCTTGGTGTAACCTACGTTATCGTTACCCTGAGTACCGTAGCTGGCCTTAAGACGGAGATAATCAACAGCGCGAACACCTGCGAGGAAGCCTTCCTGCTTCATGTTCCATGATGCACCGACAGCCCAGAAAGAACCCCATCTTCTGTCAGGATGGAAGCGTGATGACGCATCCATACGGTAAGAAGCAGATGCAGTATACTTGTTTGCATAGCTGTACTCCGCTCTTCCGAAGAATCCCTGAAGGAAGTACTCTGTTGTTGCAGAGCTGAGACCCTGGTAAGTGATGAAGTTGTCGAAGTCTGAAACGGTTGGGTCAACAACATTTGTCATCTCAGCTGAAAGACCGTAAGAAACGTCGCTCTTTGTCTCGTGTCCGAGGAGAACGTTGAGAGAGTGGTCACCCCATGTAGGATAGTAAGTGAGGAGCTGGTTGGCATTGAGAGCTGTGTAGCGTGAAGTGCTCTGCTCGCCACGACCGTTTACGTTTGCTGCGTCACCACCTGCTGGAGTTGTATAGAAGTCACCCTTCTGGTTGAATACGTCGTATGCAACGTTTGCAGAGAACTTGAGATCCTTGAGAATCTGGATATCAACGTATCCTCTTGATGACATGTTGTCAGAGATAGTCTCGCTGAGTGAAGTCATGAGCTGACCGTAAGGGTTTGAAAGCTGACCGAAAGCACGCATTTCACCCCAGTCGTAAAGATCCTCGCCCTTTGCACCGTAAAGACGCTCACCTGTTGCAAGGTCATACTGATAGATAGGATAGATAGGAGCGATGTTCTGTCCGAAGAAGAAGAGGTTGTTGTAATGTGAACCTGATGCCGCTCCACCATACTGCTGCTGGTTTGTGTTAGAGTATGAAACGTTGAGACCAGCCTTGAGCCACTTGGTAACCTGATGGTCAACCTTGCTTCTTACTGCAAGACGGGTGAAGCCTGACATAGGAACGTAACCGCCATCCTTAAGATATGATGCAGAGAAGTAAGCCTGAGTCTTGTCAGAACCACCTGATGCACTTACGTTATACTCCTGACGGAGACCGTTCTCGAATACGTCTCTGTTCCAGTTGTCAGTCCACTTGAGGTCCTTCGCAGCCGGATTGAGCTTTCCTGTAGCAGGATCGATGAGCTCGTTGTCAGCAATACCCTTGTAAGTATTGTAGTTGAGGTTAGGAATCAAAGCTGCTGATGCATACATGTTTGCCTGAGCAAGAGTAAGAGGGCTTGCGTCACGATAGTATGCAGCATTTCTGAGAGACTCCCATGCCATTTCATAGTAATCACCAGGATTAGTGATCACGTCATAAGCAGGGACAGCTCTTGAGTTGACTCCGACCTTAGCATCGAATGTCACATGTATCTTGTCAGCTGCACCTCTCTTTGTAGTGATGATGATGACACCGTTTGAACCACGTGCACCATACATAGAGTTTGCAGCAGCATCCTTGAGGACTGTAAGCGACTCGATATCCTGAGTAGGGATAGAGTTGAGCGATCCTTCATAAGGCACACCGTCAACAACGATAAGAGGTGACTGTGAAGCCGAGATCGAACCGAGACCACGGATGATAATGCTTGAACCTGAACCAGGAGTACCTGATGAGCTCGCAGTCTGAAGACCTGCCACAGCTCCCTCGAGGGACTTACTGATGTTGGTAGTCTGCATTCTCTCGAGCTTCTCACCGCTCACCTGAGTAGCAGATCCAACGAATGATGATTTCTTCTGAACTCCATAAGCTACCACGATTGTCTCGTCGAGAGCTTCAGAATCAGGATTGAGGGAAACATTCACACGTGTTCTTCCCTCAACAGCAACTGACATGTTCTCATAACCGATAGAAGAGAAAACGAGAACGCCGTTTGCCGGTACTGATATTGAGTACAGACCATCAGCATCTGTGCTGACTCCTGTCATTGTACCGTCAAGACGAACTGCTGCAAATGGAACAGCCTCGTTTGTCTGCGCGTCTGTAACATGTCCGGTCACTGTGATATTCTGGGCAAAAGCCACAGAAGTCATCAGTACCGCCAACGCTGTGAAAAATAGTTTCATTTTTCTCATAGTTGTTACTTTTAGTTGTTAAACATAAATATTAAATAATTTTTTCTTTTTTCAGTACAGTATACACTACACTAACTGCACATAAAACCGAGCGTTTTTTACAAACAGCTCGAATTGCAAATATAATATAATTTTCATTACAAATCAAAATTTTACAGCTTAAAGTGCAAATTTATTCACGCACAGTAGAAAGGTCACAGCTTCAATTATTTAAATACAGAACACCCAAAACATCGCTTTTTTAACTAAACAACATACGAATCTTTCAATTTAAAACAAAACCATCAACTTATGATTTAACATCGTCAAGATATCTTTTCAATGTATTACGATGAATTCCATAGGCTTTGGCAATGAAACTTATAGACTTTCCTTCCGATTTCATTGCCAATATACGGTCATAATCCTTACAAAATGTAACCTTCTTCTTAGAACTTCCCGGAGGTCTGCCTAGCTTGACACCCTCCAATTTCTTTACTGCCAGAGCTTCCTTCGTACGCTGAGATATCAGATTTCTTTCGATTTCAGCCGCCAAAGCAAATGCAAACGCAATTATCTTGGAATTGATGTTATCCGTCAGATCGAAGTGATCCTTGATTGAATGGATGGATATCCCTTTCCCGGAACATGTATTCAACACGCTCATGATCATGAGCATATTTCGTCCCAAACGGGACAATTCCGTACATATCAAGACATCACCTTTCTCCATCCTTTCCAGCAGAGATCCGAGAATACGCTTCTCCACAGCAATAGTGCCTGACACCGATTCATTTATCCATTCATCCACAAGAATCTTATTATTCCTGCAGTACATTTCGATTTCATACCGCTGACTGGCATAGGTCTGCATCTGCGTGCTGACCCTGATGTATGCAAATACTGACATAATGTAAGTGAATCTTGTTTTACATGATTAATGATAATGCACTGAAAAACGCTCGTTTAACAGTGCAGTAAGTGTAGTGTATACTGTACGGAAAAGAAAATAATTAATATTTATGTTTAACAACTAAAAGTAACAACTATGAGAAAAATGAAACTATTTTTCACAGCGTTGGCGATGCTTGTCGTTTCTGTTGCATATGCTCAGAATCTGACAGTGTCAGGTAATGTGACTGACGCCACTACAGGCGAGCCGGTTCCTTTTGCTGCTGTTCATGTCAAAGGCACAATGAACGGTGTCAGCACAGATGTAAACGGCCACTACTCACTCCCTTCTGTTCCTAAGGATGGAATCCTCGTATTCTCATCTATCGGATATCAGAACCAGGAGGTTGCCGTAGAAGGCAAGACAGCCGTAAACTGCGCCCTTAAGATTGACACCGAAACTCTCGAAAGTGCGGTCGCAGTAGGTTATGGTTCCGCAAGAAAGGTCGGAACAATGGTAGGATCGGTAACTACTGTGCAGTCTGAAGCTATCGCGAACGCGCCTTCAGCTTCACCTCTGGATCAGCTCCAGGGACAGGTGGCAGGTCTCGCCGTAATGACAACCGGAGGTATTGCCGGTGAAAACAGCGTATCCATGACTCTTCACGGACAGGGTTCACTTGGCTCAAGCTCGACACCGCTCTTCATCATTGACGGTATTCAGTCTTCAAGCCGTGCAATCATGTCTATGAACCCTAATGATATCGCCAGCATATCTATTCTTAAGGACGCATCTGCAACTTCTATCTACGGTTCGCGTGCTGCTAACGGTGTTGTATTCGTGACAACAAAGTCAGGTTCATACAACGCCAAGGCTACCGTTACAGTAAGAAGCCAGGCCGGTATTTCTACACTTGCCGACATGACTCTATACCAGAACATGATGTCAGGTCCTGAACTTAAGGAATTCTGGGTTAAATCAGGTCTCATGACTCCAGCACAGATCAAGGCTACATATACTGACAAC
The DNA here is from genome assembly GCA_017561265.1 of Bacteroidales bacterium. The sequence goes on along the minus strand of JAFZDJ010000155.1, from coordinate 7,581 downwards.
GGATTTGACGCTGACACAAAGTGGTACAACGTACTCCAGCAGTTCAACAATCCACAGTTCCAGAACGACGTAACTGTCGAGGGTGGTGGAAACAAGGTTGCTTACATGATCGGTGCTTCACAGTATCATCAGAGAGGTACTACAATCGGTAACTTCTATGACCGTTACACTGTACGTTCAAATGTCCAGGGTCATCCTAAGGATTGGATGAAGGTAGGTGCAAACATCAGCCTTTCATATGACAAGAACCAGACAAACGGCAACTGGGGTGGTGCGTCAAGCACATCTAACTATACTTCCGGAGGTCTTTCATTCCTCAACAACCCCCTCTACCCTACCATCGATCCTGAGACAGGTAAGGAATATGAGGTCAAGTATCCTAACGGACTTACAAATCCTCATTACTACATGTCGAACATTCCTAACCTCAGTGAGCGTTATGGACTTCTCGCAGCTTTCAATGTAACAATCGAGCCTGTGAAGAACTTGAAGATTTCTTCACGCGCCGGTGTTGACGGTTATATATCTTATGGAACGTCATACAGAAAGCCTTCTTATGTCGGTCAGCCTCTCAATGGTGCCAGGAGCAGATCTACAGCAATTTCGTATGCCGCTACTATCACCAACACAATCGAGTACACATTCAACATCGGTGACGAACACCACATCGGTCTCCTCGCAGGTCAGGAAGGCGTGGCAAACAGATATGACACATTCGATGCATATTCAGCAGGTATCACTGACGACCGTCTCATCAATCTGCAGAACGGAACACAGGCTACATTCGATGTAAGCGAGTCATTCTCCGCAAGTACATTCCTTTCATACTTCGGTCGCGTTGACTACAGCTTTGCAGACAAGTACTATTTCGACGCTTCAATACGTAATGACGCATCTTCACGTTTCGGTCCTAACAACAGAAACGCAACATTCTGGGCAGTCGGTGGTATGTGGAAGATGAAGAATGAAAGCTTCATTCAGAACGCTTACTGGCTCAACGACCTGAATGTAAAGGTCAGCTACGGTACACAGGGTAACGCTTCTATCGGTGACTATCAGCACTACGCGCTCCTTTCTTCATCTACAGACTATGCAGAGGGCAGCTCAATGGTAGTAGGTCAGCCATCTAACCCTAGTCTTACTTGGGAACAGCAGGCACTCCTTACTGTAGGTTTCAACGGTCGCGTTGCTGACAGGGTTGACTTCAATATCGAGTACTACAACAGAAAGACTTCTTCGATGTTGATGGATGTACCTTACAACTACACTACAGGTTTCAGCAGCCTTTACGCAAACGTCGGTGGACTCCTCAACCAGGGTGTTGACATTACTCTCGGAGTTGACATTCTCCGTGGAAGGGATTACTGGCTCCGTGCAAGCACTACATTCAACTATAATGAGGAGAAGGTAACTGAGCTCTTCAACGGTCTTGAAAGATGGGAAATGGTAGGTTACGGATTCGCATACGTTGTGGGACAGCCTGTTTCATTCTATGCTCCTATCTTCGCGGGAATCGATCCTGCTGATGGTATGCCGATGTGGTACCTCCCTGGTGAGAACGTTGACGAGACTACAATGAACGAGACTACAAAGGTATTCGATGAGGCTGGTCTTACTCAGAACACAGGTAAGAAACTTAACGCTCCTATCTACGGTGGTTTCAGCTTAGGCGGTGGTTGGAGAGGCATCTCACTTCAGGCTGACTTCTCTTATGTCCTTGGAAAGACCCTCATCAACAACGACAAGTACTTCTATGCAAACCCTAACCAGTTCTCAGGTATGAACCAGCACAAGACTGTTGCTGACTTCTGGACACCGGAGAACACAGATGCAATCTGGCCAGACTGGTCAAAGGGCGCCATCATGGAGTTCGATACAAACATGTATGAGAATGCAAACTTCATACGTTTGAAGAACCTTCAGGTTGCTTATGACCTTCCAAGAAGACTTCTCGGAAACCAGCAGGCGATTAACGGTATCAAGATTTCATTCACAGGCCGTAACCTCTTTACTGCAACCAAGTTTACAGGTATTGACCCTGAGGTTGACTCTAACCTTACTTTCGGTCGTGCAGGTAACTCAAAGCAGTATCTCTTCGGTCTTGAGCTTACATTCTAATTGAAACTGTTTGTTATTTAAAGAAGTTAAGAAAATGAAGAATATTCTCAAATATTTCATTGTAGGTGGAGCGGCTATGACGATGCTTTCGTCATGTGACCTTAATCTTCTTCCTACCACCTCTATCGCATACGAAGAGGGCAGCGAGTTGTTCCTCAATGAGAATGATGTAGCAGCATTCCAGAATGGTGTTATGGCTTCTTATCGTGCTCTCCAATATGGTGTTTACACACAGACTACAGAGGTACAATGTGACGGATTCAACGCCACTATCGACTATGGTAACAACTATGGTGCAATCCATCGTTGCGACCAGACCCTGACTCCAGGTGACTATGATACTGAGGCTATGTGGGAGAACCATTACGTAGCTATCAAGAACTACAATATCGCTATAGCAAATGCTGACAATGTATCTGAGGATCTCAAGGCCTCTGCAAGCGTTCTCAAGGGAATCGCACTCTTCTGCAGAGCTTCGTCATACCTTACACTTACAAGGCATTTCGGTAACGCATACAACCCTTCTTCAGCTTCGACAGACCTTTCTGTTCCGCTCGTACTCAAGTACGACCAGCTTGAGAAGCCGGCACGTGCAACTGTAAAGGCTGTTTACGATCAGATCATCACTGACCTTGAAGAGGCTGAAGTTCTTCTTGCTAACGTTCCTGGCAAGGTTCGCGCACAGCTCCCTACTGTTGACGCCGTAAGAGCACTCAAGGCTCGTTACTATCTTGATGTTCAGGATTATACTAATGCTGCGGAGGCTGCTGTATCTGTAATTTCATCAGCTGCAGGTTACAAGCTTGCTTCAACAACTGAGGAAATGGTGACAGAATATACAAATGATGCCGGTACTGAGCCTATCATCCAGCTCTTTGCTAGCATTGCTGAGGGAGCAAAGGGTAACACAATCTTCACATCAGTAGGTAATGATGATAAGGTAGGTAAGTATTTTGCTCCTTACTTCATCCCATCATCACTCCTCGTAAATGCTTACGATGCTTCTGACCTCCGTTTTGCAAACTGGTTCACCAACAGTCTTTATCCTGTCAAGATGAGCGGTTCATACTATGAGGGCGTTTACGTATTCACTAAGTATCTTGACAACCCTGCTCTTCACTCTGGTTCACTCGAAACAGGTGCTCATGCAGCTAAGCCGCTTCTTATAAGCGAGATGTATCTCATCGCGGCTGAGGCATATGCACAGGCTGGCAACGCTTCTGCAGCTCAGAACATACTTAACCAGCTTCAGGCAGCACGTAAGGCTGTAAACACCACCGGCACTCTAGAGAACATCAAGAAGGAGTGGTTCAAGGAAACTGTAGGTGAAGGTCTCCGTCTTGCTTGTATCAAGCGTTGGGGCGACGGTCTTGCAGTAAGATCAGCTCAGGCAGGTGTCGAGAACCTCATCATGACAGGTCCTTACTATAATGAGAGATCTCTTGCATCTAACAGCCACTATCTCAACTGGCCTGTTCCTTCTTATGAGATCAAGCTTAACGCCAACCTCGTTCAGAACCCAGGCTACTCAGCAGAGTAATCAAATCTTAAATTTGAATCAGATATGAAAAAGATAAATATTATAGCGGCTGCAATGGCTCTCGTGCTTTCTGCTTCATGTGACAGAAACATCGAGTTCCAGCACGAGACATTCGCGACTTTTGACGCTGTCACTTTCTCAGTTGATGAAACAGCAGGTAGGGTTTTTTCAGTCCCTGTATCAATATACAATCCTACAGGTTCAGAGATTCAGGTAACAGTAAAGGCTGTTGATGGAAAGGGTGTAAGCGGTGTTGATTATGATATCGTATCACCAGCTTCCGGTATCCTTACATTCTCAGGCGACGTTACATCTCAGAATATCGAGGTAGAAATTACAGACTTCACTGGCGAGTTCACCGGAAGCAAGGACTTCACAATCGAGATTGCAAGTGCTACTGCAGGTGTAACCGTAGGTAATCTCAACACAGCACGCTTCACTATCAAGGACCTCGATCATCCGCTTGCAGCATTTATCGGTGATTGGACAGGTGCACCGCTCGTAGACTACTTCTACGGTGACCAGTACACACTCAACCTTACTATCATTGCAAACGATGACGATCCTACATTCTCATCAGTTTACGTTCAGAACATCGATCCTTATTTTGCATCTGCAGGATATAACTCTAATAACGGCTTCAACACTTTCCTTGCTGTTGCAAATGCAGATAGAACACAGCTCAAGCTTCAGTCAGGTCAGCCTGTCGGTTATAAGACATGCCAGCTCCTCGGCTTCGATGGTCCTGATCTTGATACAGCAGGTACAACTGATTACATGTTGTTTGATCTGAACGAAGACGGTACACTCACTATTCCAAATGCATTTGGAGTATACAACGCAGGTGAAGGATGGTACAGTGCATACCTTGGTGGTCTTACATTGTCAAAGAATTAATTCATTGATATACTTTCAGAGGTGAGCGGCCGCTTGGCCGCCCACCTTTTTTAACTTTATAGAATCTTTTTTATGAAGCATTGTTTTTCTGCCGTACTCATGACAGTATTTCTCCTTTCATGTACAAATGAGGAGACCGTTAATGTCGCCCCTGAAGATGTCCTGATCGAGGAATCTGTGGATGGCGACAATGATGTTTATATACCTGGCGAGTCATATGTCTATTTCAGCGAAGAAATGACATCCATGATTGAGGAGCATATTGCATCCGGTGCTGTGCGTACGAAATCTGAAGACCTGAATCAAGTGTTTGATGCTATGGGCATTCTCAGTATCAAGCGACTTTTTCCTCACGCAGGAGAATATGAGCCACGTACCAGAAAGGAGGGACTTCACAGATGGTATGTCGTGAATTATTCAGAGTCTGTTCCGTTTACAAAGGCAGAGGAAGGTTTCCTTGCCGTTCCTGGCGTGGATTATATCGAGCCGGTAAGGCAGATCAGAATCAATGACTTCAACGATCTCGATACACGGATGTGGGGTTTGAACAATACCATAACTCCAGGTATCGATATTAATGTTCTTCCGGTATGGAATAACTTTACAGTGGGCAGTCCTGATGTCATCGTATCAGTTGTGGATGAGGGTGTTGATATCACTCATGAAGACCTTGCACCCAATTGTCTCGCATCTGGTCATTATAACAATGTTGATGACAACTCTGTGATTGTTGCCGGAGACCATGGAACCCATGTTGCAGGTACGATAGCAGCGGTAAGCAACAATGGCAAAGGTGTGGCAGGAATCGCCGGTGGTAATTATGCGGAAGGAAAACCAGGTGTAAAGATATTGTCATGTCAGATTTTGAAGAACGGACCTGACGGTACCACTCAGTCTGGTAATTCAGCTGCAGCCATCAAGTGGGGTGCCGATCATGGAGCTGTAATCAGCCAGAACAGCTGGGGATATTATTATGACCTCGACGGCGACGGCAAGTACACCGCAGAAGAGATGGAGAGGGCAAAGAATGCCAAAATTGGAGCCGCAGATAGGGATGCAGTTGACTATTTCGTGAAATATGCAGGATGTGACAATGCAGGAAACCAGCTTCCAGACTCTCCTATGAAGGGTGGTATTGTCTTTTTTGCTGCAGGAAACGAGGCTCTCTTCAATTCCGCTCCAGCTAACTATGAAAAGGTTATAGCAGTGGGTTCTGTCGCATCAGATGGTACAAGATCATCATTTTCAAATTATGGTGACTGGGTGGATATCGCAGCACCAGGCTCAAACATTTACAGTACCTATACCGGTAGTGCCTATGGTGTCATGAGCGGTACATCTATGTCATGTCCTCATGTCTCGGGAGTCGCTGCGCTTCTCGTTTCATATTTCGGAGGTCCTGGCTTCACAAATGAAATGCTCAAGGATAGACTTCTTGGAAGTGCAAATACTTCAATTCTTTCGCCTGCCTATAAGATCGGAGGTCTTCTGGATGCGTACGGAGCCTTCCTTTATGGTAAGCAGGTGGATGTAGATCCTGTTACCGATCTTGAAGCGGACGGCAGAGGAAACAGCATCGATCTTACATGGACAGTTCCAAGCGACTCTGAGGGAGCTGCTGCGTATGGATTCATGATTTTCTACGGATCTGACAAGAATGCCGTGGAGAAAGCTGATGCTGACAATCATAAAGATGTAAACTATCTCACCATCACTCCTGGAAAACAAGTTGGCGAGAAGATTATTTATACTATACCACAGCTTCAGTTCAGCACTACATATTACATAAAAGTTATGTCATACTCATATAGCCGCAGTTATTCGGATCCTACGGCAGTAATGACAGTCACAACTACAGAAAACAAAGCTCCTTCTATCTCCACCACATATGAAGGAAGCTATGATGTAAAATCATCGGAGAAACTTATCATACCTGTTGTCGTTACAGAGCCTGAAGGACATGCTGTCAGCGTAACATATGAGGCTGGTTCGGTAGCAGATACCTTCATGTCGACACCTGATGGTACCTGGCGAATCACAGTGGTGGGAAATGCAGCCGCTGAAGGCACATACACTTCCAAGGTAACTGCTGTAGACGAGTATGGACTTTCAACGGCCAAGGAATTTACTTATACGATCCTCGGAAACATTGCTCCGGAGAAAATCAAGGATATTGAAAATGTGCTTCTTACATCTAAAGGCCAGGAGTTCACCTTGGATATGACTCAGTATGTAAGCGACCCAGATGGTGAACAGCTCAAATATGAGGCAGTGATTTCTGATTCCAAGGTGCTTCATATAACTTCAAAAGGCAATCAGATTCTTGGTACAGCCCTAGGATACGGTACCGTAGATGTAGAGATAAAGGCTAAGGATGCAAAGGGTGAATATGTAAGCCTTACATTCAAGGTACAGGTAAAGGATCCTTCTAAGCCGGTATCGGTTTATCCTAATCCTGTGACTGACTATGTAAATGTAAGTACGCTTGATCCGGCCGAAACACACATCAGAATCGTCAGCCAGACAGGTCAGACCGTATATGACAAGACTTCTGTTGTAAGCGGATATGATCCAGCAAGAATAGATATGGCGACATGCTCTCCGGGAGTATACTCTATTACAGTGACTTTCGGGGGAAATGACTATAAGCAGAACGTAGTTAAACTCTGATGACCATGAAGAAGACAATGATATATATCGCGGGAGCGCTGATGCTCCTTATTCCATCGCTTGCAGGTGCTCAGGCTCTGCCTTTCACAGTGGCGGATGTGAATCCTGTGACCTTGGCGAAGGGTGGGGCAGGCCTTACAGAGACAGGTTCGATCTCTCATTCTGCATTCACCAACGCAGCAGCTGTTCCGTTCTCGGAATCGACTCTTGATGTTGCGGCAGGTTATACAATGTGGCAGCCGACATCGGCTGGAAGCAGTGTGATCAATGTTGCAGGTGCATATAATATGGACGGAAAGCTCGGAATTGCAGCCGGTCTGTATTACGGAATGCATTCTTCATATGATATTACTGAT
>JAFZDJ010000022.1 GCA_017561265.1 Bacteroidales bacterium | reverse complement strand
GGGTCTCTCAGGTCTGGAAAACCGATGTACTAAAAATAGCCCGAAACAGGGTACATCACCCCCCCCCAGAAAACGGCATTACAGATAACTGTAGTGCCGTTTTTGCTTTTAGTGTGACTCTTTATAATCTTCATTTCGGCAATCTCATGCAGACAGGAGACTACATCTACAATGGTCCTGTATGCGGAGGACGGAACTTTCACATATTCCGCAGAAGGTGTACGGTGAAGTGCCGTAGTACTTCTCGGACATCGGGTCTGGTGTCATCCAGCTGCGGAGGGTCGGGCTGATCTTCCGTGCCGTCTGCAAGATAGGAATAATTCTCCAAAGGTCAGCAGATGCGACATAAAAAAGAGGATGGATCCCGTTTCGGAGTCCATCCTCTTGAAAGCTAGTCAATCACACATTTTGTAAATGATTGAGTGTGAATTGTTTCGATGAATAGTGCAACGCGCTATTGGTTGTAAAGAAAGCTATTTTACAGCATCAAAAGTGTTTCTTAGGACAGAACAAGGAAGGCCATTATAATAATCCCTGATACGTTGTTCAACATGCATATAATCCCATACAGCAGCCGGTTCAAGTCCTCTACATTCTTTCTTTGTGGCAGGAGTCATTATTCCTGTTGCGGGATTATAAATCTCGAATTTTACATTATCATATTCGCGATATACAAACTTCATCTGGACAGGCAGGAGATCCTCACGTAAAGGAAGCTTCCCGACTTTCTTCCAGTATCCGCTTCCTATGACCCTGCGATATACTGCTACTCTGAACAGTTGTTTTGCAGACAACAGGACTGACAGGTCTTTCAATGGTTCGGTAGAGCGATAATCAAAGATTACTTCCTGTGTATGCGGATAACTTTGAGCATATACGTAGTACTCGTTATCAATATTAATTTCCATGACTGCACCGATTACACGCCTCTGGCGTATCGGCTTTTCATCTCTGGCCGAACTCTTTTCTGCTTGCTTCTTCATATTTCTGCTTATTTGGATTCGTTGGACTTACACCATTGATTGCATTTCCGGATGAACCGCCTTGCGACTTTGCACCACCATTAAGATCTATCAGATACTGTTCCCTGCCTCTTATTGCATCATAGCTTGTTGAATATCTATCTAATTTCGCTGGTTCAAACCCCTTTTCATTCATGTGGTGATTTCTGTCTCTGTTAGTAACTATATCTTCCGGTTTTCCATATCCGCTGGCTCTACCTGAATATACTTCACCTGTTTTAGGATTTACTTTTGTATATGTCACATATATCTTTCCATCAGATACCGATGCAGCTGCCTTGACGCTCTTTGCCGCATCTGCGATATCATCAACTGCATTTGCTGCTTTAGCTCCAGCCCTTACGGCACCAACTCCTCCCGGAATGAATGGAAGTGCAGCAGCTGCTACATCAACAACAATTCCAATGCCGTCACCTATGGCTCCACGTACATTGCCCGACTGGATGTTACCGACGAGACTGTGTACTCCAAAACTGACACTTGCAATGTCCCAGATTATGTCAGGGAACTTTCCATCCGGATCGATAAAATTCACCGGGTTGTTGCCGCAGAAGGCATACGGGCTTGTGCCGTAGTACTTCTCTGACATCGGGTCAGGTGTCATCCAACTGCGGAGGGTGGGGCTGTACTGCCTTGCTCCGAAGTCGATGTATGTCGTGCCGAAGTCCGGGTTCTGGTCTTCCTGTCCGGTGTAGGCGTCGCGGAGGGTGATGACCTGCTGTGGTGTTCCAGCTGTAGGCAGGTTTGATGTCTGCACCGATGCCGCCTCTGTTTCCACTCCGAACGCCGAGAAGTCAGATGCCTTGTAAATGACTCCAGTTTTGCCGTCTACGACCGCCCTGACGCTTCCGAGGTAGTCTTTGACGTAAAGCATCGCTCCCTTGCGCGTCAGTATTCCGCTGGCGAATGTTGCACTTTCAGCCATCGGTGTGCCGCCAGTCGGGTGGATTCGGTAAGCAACAGGTCCTCTATATGCGATTCTGATATCGTTGTTGGAGTAGCTTAGCGCCTCATCCTTCGTGCCGTCTGCAAGATAGGAATAATTCACCAAAGTTGTATCGTTGCGCTTTATGTTTTTGATAAGGTCAAGGTCGTTGTATTCGATAGTCTGTCCTGAGAGTCCGTCGGATGTCATCCTTCCGAAGTTGTCGTATGTGAACGAGACTGTCTGCGGTACAGCTGCCGAAGTCATCCTGTAGCCATCGTATACATATGTGGCAGGATGCTCCCCGCCTGTCACGGCCTGAAGATTTCCCTTCTGGTCGTAGGTGTAGCTGGTGATGTTCCCTGCGATACTTTCCTTGGAGAGTCTTCCGGCATGGTCGTAAGCGTATCCCACTGTGTTCATCGTCGCGACTCCTTCCGGTGAGATCCATGCCTCGTCCTTTCTGGTGATCAGCCCCGTATGAAGCGGTACTGTCCCGGCAACGGTGTTGCTTTCGTCATATCCGAGGGTCTGTGAGAAGAACGGTGCGCCGTCCACCTCAACGTCGAGGTTGCTGAGCCATCCCTGAAGGGTATAGTCTCTTTCTGTGACGACCTGGACTCCGTTCTTCACCATTGCAGTGGTTATTGATGGCCTTCCGAGTTCGTCATATACGTAGTCTGTGACAGCAGAGCGTGTTTCAGCAATCATTTTTATCATAACGTCTTCCTTGGTCATGCGTCCTCTTGCATCATAGGTGTAGTTGAAGACAAGATGGTCTGTTGTTCCAGATCCCCAGGCATAATTGAATGTGGATGATGTTATCTCTCCTGTGAAGGAATAATCAGTGGTCTCCTGGTATCCGCTCAAGTCTGTGTAGATCGCAGTAGTCTTTACTGGTCTCTTCATTTCGTCGTATAACCAGGTCATGTCAACATAATCGGTCGGAAGTCCGCTGAAATCGAGTTTCCAGATTCTTGATTTGGTCTTCAATCCCTTAGGATTCGCTCCGGACATGTTTGCAACCGGAGTGTCGTATGTGTTCTGCTCGATCACCAGGCGTGATCCACTCAGACGTCCCTGATAGACCTTCGTCACTCTGTTCATGGCGTCATATTCCACATCTCTGGTCTCATTGCCGCGAACAATCGACACGACCCTGTCTTCTTCGTCGTATGTGTAGTACTCCGGTATCGATCCCGGCACTGCCTTTGATGCGATCCTTCCGAGACTGTCGTATGAATATCTCCACATGTCAAGTGTGTCTGACACCTGTATTCCGCTTCCTGCAACGGCGCGGAGCCTGTCGTATCTGTCATAGATGTAGTATGTCGGTGCATCGGTGCCATATGCCGTAGCCAGCACCCTTCCCGCATGGTCTCTGAATGTCGCAGCAAGCCTTCCGTCAGCATCGGTAACCTTCTCCACGATGACGCTTCCGACCGGATATGTTCCTGACGACACGATACCTCCTTCATTCCATGTCATGATCGGGAATCCGGTCGCAACGTCCGTCTCATACACGGTCTCATGGTCTCCCGCATATCCCGGCAGGGCTTCAGCTGTGACTCTGTCGCGCGCGGATACCTCGTATCGCTTGAGGTGGTAGGCGAGGCTGCTGCCGTGGTATGCCGCAGCAGCGTTCTCCGCTCCGGTCTGGAACGATCCGTCGGTGTCCTGTACCGGATACGGCAGCCATGTCTTCACATCGTCGTGCATCATGAAGTCCGCTTCGTACGCTGTGACAAGGTCGCGTCCGTCCCCGGAAGCAGCGATGGCAATGTCCTGAGTCCTTCTTCCGAATACGTCCCACCATCGCACGTCCTCGGCATACTGCTGGCCGTCTTCAGAACGGAATACCCTTCTTCTCATGTTCCTGCGTCCGTTGGCGTCGCTCATGAGACGGTACTCATACTCCTCGATCTTCCTTCCGTCATGGTCTCTTACGCATGAGAGCCTTCCTGCCGGAGTGTATTCGTAGTTTGTGGTAATGTCTGCAGGGTCGGTCACTGATGATATGCCGATTCCCGGGATATGTTCGTATGTGGTGACGTGAGCAGTGGAAAGGGAAGCGCGCAGGCCGGAGAGTGAGGTCTTGTGTGCGGCTGATGGAGCTGTGGCCTTTGTAATGGCGTCGATGACGGTCTGTCCTCCCATCGCCGATGTCACTGAAGCCATTGTTGTGTTCTTGATGACGGCGACAGGATATCTGCCGTTGTAACTCCAGATTACGACAGTCTCGGGCTCTCCCTTCTGCTTGAAAGAAGATATGTTGCCCATGCAGTCTCTGGAGAGAACGGTCTCGCGCCATGATTCGGTACCCAGGTTGCTTTCCTTGTGAATTGAAGGAAGGAGCCTGAGCGTGCCGTCGATGCTGAACCATCCGTATTCTGTCACGCTTTCCTTGTAGTCCTCGAACACCTGCTGAACCTGCGTGCTGTTGATATACATGGAAGTCTGCTTAAGCGGTACGTCAAGTAATCTCTGATTTCTGAGATCCGAGATCCATCCGGTAGCATCCTGCCAGGTATCAGCATAGGTGTACATGGTCATTCGTGTGACTCCCGCTTCCTGTGTGCTGACAGTGTGGATCCTAGGAGGCATTCCGATGTCCTGTCTCGGCACGTAAGTCGTGACGATTTCAGAGACGTCATTTCCTGAAGCGTGGTATCCTGTGTGTACTTCTTTTATAAGATGCCTTCCGGACCAGCTTCTGGCGCGGATAGGGAAGTGGTAGATGTATTCATAATCAAGTTCGTCTTCATTCAGGTGGTGAGTTGTTACCTGCGAAACATGATAGTCGACAAGCGCTGATGTCTGTGATGGGGTGTCATACGTGTAGTCGACGGACGATACTAGTGTGTATGCTCCGTCCCCGAATGCGTATTCCTCGCGTCGGGTCAGAAGAGGAAAGGCAGACGGAGTGCTTTCAAGGTATCCGTCACGTATTCCTGCCCAAGGGCTGCACAACGCTGGGGTAATGAATGCAGAATCATACGCTAGCTTCCATTCTGACGGGAACCGCGACACCATGCTGTAGTTTACAGGTACCATGTCGTCAGTATTATAGAAGTATACCGTACGTACAGAAGGCTCTCCGGAATCGATAATTCTCTCCTTGACATCTTCTATCACCTTTCCATGGAAGATACGTGTGTCGCGGATTAATGTCCCGAGGGCTACAGGCATATCGTGGAAGCCATAAGTCCAGTCGTATAAGTCAGCAGCTCCAGACGGACGCATCGTCATGTTTATTGTGGTATACATGTCAATGGTCGGCACAAATGGTCCTGATGCAGCAGGTGATTCATAAGTGAACTGTCGGATGTATGCAGGAATGACTCCGTCAGTAACGATGATTTCCTTCACTCTCACTCCGACATGATATGTATTGTCTCCGGAAGTGATCGGACAGCCTTCATAAGAGAAATTAGTGATTGCTCCGTCATGATCCACTGATTTCAAGGACATGTAGTCGGCATATGCAGGATCAGGGAAACCGTTGGTGATCTGAAGACCGTCTGTCTGGCTGAATTCGAAAGGACATGTGGAATCGTTTCCCGCGTCGGTGAACTCGTTTTCTCCGTTATAGAATCCGTACCAGTCCTGCGAGCCGTGTGAAACAGCCGCGCCGACATCTCTGTAAGTGAAGTCCCACTTGTCGTCAAGGACGTTTCCCCTGTAAAGGCGAAGCCCGTTCAGCACGATTCTTCCGTCATAAGCAGCCTTCCCTGTGAGAACATCAAGACGTGCGATCTCTGCGGGATTTCCGGATGAGCTTACGCTAATTCCAGTCAGACGGAACGGGAAGTTCTCCTGTGCCATGCCGTCTGTTCTGACATTGCTTCCGGTGTCTGTTGCATAGGTAAATGCTGCCGTCTGTCCGTTCACAGTTATGGTGGCGAGGACCTTTGTGTCGTGTGTCTTGTAGATGTATGTCGATGATACATCCTGAGTAGGGACGTTTCCTGTGTTTCCAACCGTGATGGAGACAGATCTGGTTATTGAATAGACCGAGCTGTCCCATTCGGTCTGATCGGAATAGGTGAACAGTGCAGTCTCCAGCCCGCTTCTGCTGCGCATCTGTGTTATGTGCCATGCCGTTGTTGCGCTCCATCTATCCGGCTCGCCGCTCGTCGGGGTGAAGTCTTCTGTTCCTCGTCCGAGGTGGGTCGCAGTCTCCTTTTCCGAGAGGGTGTAGACAGTGCCGTCCGGTCCTGTGATCGTGAATGTGTCCACGGATCCGTCCGCAGCAAGGGTGTAGGTGATGTCAGCACCGTCGCCGGAGAGCTGGAATACGCTGCCGTCATCCAGAATGACAAAGCTGCCGGAGAGTCCGCATACATTGTAGCTGTAGCGGTCCAGACTTCCGTCGATACGGTGCCAGAGGAGGTCGCGGAGATAATTCATGGTCGAGGTGTTTTCAACCATGTTTTCGAGGTCGTTCAGAAGGGTTCCGGAAGGCATCTGATGGGTGAGGATGGCGGAACTGTATTCGTCAGGCATGTCCACTACGGTGCGTGTGATACATCCTCCGGCTTCAAGACTCCATCCCAGTCCGGCAACACCGGCAATTTCGTCAAGCTTGATACCTCCGCTTGCATAGTGGAGGCCGATCGGGATGCTCAGCTCATGTCCTGAAAGGGTGTGGAAAGGTACGTCGTACTCCGCAAGTCCGGAACTATGGGAGAACGGAACATCGGCATACTTCACAATGGAAGCAGGTTCAGGAGAAGGAGGCATCGTGTTCTCAAGATACGTTGAGCCTCTTTCGTAGATGGAAGCTTCCTGTGCTGGAAGCTGGACAGCGCTCATGCATAGCGTGAGGGCTGTCATCAAGGTAAATAAAGTTTTCATAAAATGGGATTAATTGGTTTGCGATCCAAATCTATAGAATGGTTTTCAGCCAAATCTCAGTTTATAAAAGCTTTATGATCTGATATTGAAGTGATTAGAATTCTGTAAGGTGTAAGGTGTTGATTGCCAGTGATTTTATTCCGTTTTCTGTAAACACTTGGTAATAGGATGTTAGATTCGGAAACATGATTTTAATATGAAAATGATTGATTATAAGTTGTTAATATGGAACTAAAAATCATCTTTTTTCTTCTTGTTTTTCTTCGGATTTAAGAAATGAGTGAAAAGTGTTAAATAATTTAGGAAATAAGGTTTAAATTATTAATTTTGTTGACGGGTAACCGTTTTTGATTCAAATCCTGTCCTGCCATAAGGTATACGAGGATGGGTCGATGGTTTCGTAGCTCTTGCTATTTTCAACCATTGCCAAGATACCGCATTATATTAACTGGTGTAATTTTAATCTGGAGGCGTATTTATACGTATCATTAGTCATGAATGTGAAAGAAATCAAGTCTTCTGTACCGGAATTTTTGCAGGTATTGTTATTCCCTGTAAGTATCGATTATATGTCGAAAGTTACACAGGAGGTTTCAGATGTTACGTCTGGTCCTTCTGTAAAGAATGTATATAAGGCTGAAGTGGCCAAGATGATCAGAAATGCCAAGAAAAAGTTGCGTGAAAACATATATGATGTTTTCATGTCAAAGAAAGTTATCCGAAAATATCCGCTGATGAAAAAGGTTGCTCCTCTGGATGGATCTGAGTTTCAGAAGTGTATCATTATCATGGCCGGTATTGATATCGAAGTGGAAGAGATCTCAAATATTCTACAGGCAGGGGAAGACAGTATATTAACCCAGCGTTCAAAAAGAAGAGAAGATATCGAGCGGATCTTTGGTAAAAAACCATGGATGAAGAATTGATACACCAATCCCCGTCAGTGGCTCGGTATTTCTCGGTGTTCTCCATCATCAGATTCATATGGTTAGAATGGAGCGAAATACAGTTGCGTTCGCTCAAGATGAGATGACAGAAATGTGAATCGTGTAAATATTTATAAATCAACAATTTATACAATTAAGGGTCGGATAAAAAACCGACCCTGAACTATATAACTATATAAATATCAATACTTTATATAACACGTTATTCTACCATCATGCAACGATTTCAATAAGATTCGCATCTATAATAACATAAAAAACACTTCAAGACCATGAACAGATTCTTATTCATTGCATTGATGCTGTGTCTGGCTGCAGCAAGATAGATCCGGAACAGAATACGGATTATGGATTTCATGATGACTATGAGGATGAAGTGTTTGCATATCTGAAGAAGGGAGGAAATCACGGTCAGCTTTCTTCGTAGAGAGGGCATTCGAGATATCCGTCGATTGTGTATTCTCCGAATGAGCAGTCGAATTTTACTTGGTGGAAATCCAGGATTACATAGTCCTTACCCTTTTTTGCGACTGAAATCTTTCCATCGTATTCATATGCTGTTGCGTTGCTGTCGCTTGAATATATGAATGAAAACCAGCATCGTGAAGGAGTGATCGTGTCACCGGGATTCAGTCTGTCGATATTGTCAAAGTAGATGCTTAGCGCGAATGCTTCGTAAACCATCTTGCCTCCGCTGAATGCGTAGAACCGTGATTTGCCTTTGATATCGCTTTTCTTGTAGATTTCGCTTCTGCTGAACATTTTCACGGTATCTTTGTATGCACTTTTGCCGGTAATGCTGATTTCGGCAGCCTTGGAAGGGTTTCTGTCGAGGTCTTCCGGAGATATGTCATCCTTGTTGCATGATATCAGGGCAAGTGCCGATGCACAGACTGTCAGGAAAGTAAAGATACGTTTCATAAGTAAAAGATTTTAAAGTGTTAAAGATCAAAACGAATACCCGCATTCAAAGAAAATGTAAACGGATTTTCCGTTCTGTATGTTATCAGGTCTGTTTTCGTAAGATAATACGATAAATCTGGCTGGAAGTAGAGATGAGCACGCCTGCCGATCGGGTATTGTACGCCGGCAAATGTGCCTGCCGACAATTGTATACGTTTCTCTTCGCACTGCACGTGACCGATTGAAGCGGCGACACACTTTTCCGCCTTTATTCCGATACCGGCATACATGTCAAATCCGTTCCATGAGCATACCCTTGCATCGAAACGTACAGGAATGCCTATGAAATGCAGGTTTTGAGACAGCTTTCCGGCCATGCTTTCGACACTAGAATGCATGTATGTATATTCTAATCCGCATTCAGCTCCAATCCGCGAGGTAAGGTCTATACGAGCTGTAAGTCCGAAGGTCAAAGGCAGATCATGCCGGTAAGAGTTTTTTGTTTCCGGCTTGAGCTGTTCTATATTGTTTTCATAATACCATGGAATAGTGTTGCCGTAATTGGATTTGGCATTCGGTAGTTTGCTTGGATCCAACTTGTTCATGTATGTCAGTGCTGCAATATATGGTGATGAATTCAGTGATATCTGGGTCTTTCTGAGGCTTGAACCGGATCCGGCTCTGAGGCTGAACGATATTTTCGGGCTCGATTTGCGTATTTCCTCCGGAAAGGCCTGGAAATCCTCCGAAACACATGCAGTAGCAGCAGGTGAGGTGTCTTCTTCAAACGAAGTGTCAGAATCCTTGCACGTCATATCTGAATCCATGACGGATGTTCCGGTAAAGACGTTGGCAGTATCGGTCGTAATACTTGTAATGAAGGTTCTCCTTTCTGCAAATTTGCGAGGACTGGGAAGTGTATGCGGAATGATGACAGACGGATTTTCTGTCAAAAGCTTTGAAATGTACGGAGGTGCAATTTCATTGCTCTGGTGTGGCTGCATCCAAAGCAGCAGTGATGTCACAGGTATAAGAAGAGTCAGAATGAATTTGATGCTGCGGACTGTTTCTTCCCTGCGCATCTTTCGTAAGATCTGTGTCCATCCTTCCTGTGTGCAACCGTCATCATGATCGCGCCAATACTGTCGGACAGTTTCTGCAAGCATCGCACGAGCTCTGGACAGGCTGGCAGATGAGCTCTTTTCCTTGATGCCGAGAAGGTCGGCGATCTCGCGATGGGAAAGCCCGTCGATACAATATAGTCTGAATATCGTACGATAACCTTCAGGCAGTGATTCGATCATTGTGTTGAGTACATCTGACGGTACAGATGCACTTTCGTCATAGGCTGGTTCTTCCTGAATATCTTCTCCAAGACTGTCCACATCCACCAGTTGTTCTGCCAGCCTTCTGCGTCGTCTGGCTGTATCAAAGGCCAGATTGATCGATACTCGTGACATCCATGAATACAACGAACCAGGACGCGTCCATTTGAAATTCTTTATGACTTTGAAGATCTTGATGAAGGCATCCTGCATCATGTCTTCCGCATCTGCGGGATCTTCGGCATAGCGCCGGCATAAAGCATGAATCCGGGAACGATATTGTAAATAAAGTTCCCGTTGTGCCGACTTGTCCATTCGTGCACATCGTAATGCCAGTTCCTGCTCTTCCATTTACCTATATAACTGCTAAAGATAGGAAATACTGCGTTATATATGGAAAAGTCTCAGTAAATTATGGATGTCCTATTTCACAAATCCTTTACCTACCCATTTGAAGCTGTTCCAGCGGTGGAGGAAGATGAAGCCTCGGATGTTCTCGTCGAGGGCGAAGATGGCCCACATGGCGATGAGACCCCATCCGAGGGTGATGCCTAGGATGTAGCTTCCGACCACCTGTACGCCCCACATCACGATGATGCCGAGGATTACCGGGAAGTAGATGTCACCTGCGCTTCGGAGAGCATTCACGCCGAAGAAATTGAGGGCACGGCCATTCTCGAGGAATATTTCCACCCACAGAATAGTGGCTCCGGTCGATATGATCCAAGGATCAGAAGTAAGCATCGAAAGAATGGTCTTTCCGAATATGGCAACCAGGAGGGAGAGTGTGACTGAGAATGCCACTCCGACTCTCATGACCCTTTTGCCGATGGTATAGGCTGCTCGGATCTTCTTCATTCCCACGAGCTGTCCGATCAGGATGGCACCTCCCTGAGCCAGTGCGAGGGCGAAAATATATGTGAACATGACTATATTCACGATATATGTCCTTGTCGCAAGGGCTTCGTTGCTGATCATATTGATGAAGTAGGCGATCACGACCTGCGAAAGGCTGTAGGACATGTGCTCTCCGGCAGAAGGGATACCGATCTTGAGGAGATTCTTAAGTTCGATCCATGGGAACGGTCGGAACAGTTCCTTCGGGAATGACGGGATATGTTTCTTGAAAAGTATTATGAAAAGAAGGACAACTGACACGAAACGGCATATCGAGGTCGAAATCGCCGCTCCTTCCACTCCCAGGGCAGGCATTCCGAACTTACCGAAGATGAGGGTGTAGTTTCCTATGATGTTCAGTACATTGACAACAACCGACACATACATCGGGTATTTTGCCTTGTTGGCGCTTCTGAGAGAAGCCGAGAGCGAAAGCGATATCGCCTGAAGGAAGGCAAAGCCTCCGACAATCTTCATATATGGCAGACCCTCGCTCATCAGATCAGGTCTGAGGCCCATCATATGAAGGAAGTCACCAGCAAAGAAGTATAAACACAAGCTGAGGATCAGTCCGGACAAAAGATTGAATATCAGTGATATGCCTACCACCTGAATCACCTTGTCCCTTCTCTTGGCTCCGAAATACTGGGAGCAGAGGATCGATGTTCCTAAAGAGATGACTTCAAAAAGAAGAAAAACCAGATTCATCAGCTGGTTTACCACTCCCACTGCCGCAACACTGTTGTCTGAATGGCGGCTCAACATGAATGTATCGACAGCTCCAAGCATCATCACCAGCAGGGTCTCGATGAAGATCGGTCCTGCAAGCGCCGTGAGCTGCCTGCTTAATTTTCCATATTTCATACTACACTACGAAGTTTTTCACAAAACGGCCGCAAAGATAGTAAAAAATCACAACCGCGAAATCTTGACTGTCCTCCAACTCTCATCTGGCCCAATTGATCAGTCGCGAACATGTTTTCGCTCATTGAGCTGTTTTTCTTGCAGCGACACACCATTTCCCGTCCAAAAGTCTGTATCGCGAGCAGGTTTTGCGAAACAGAGGTTTTCCCTTGCAGCGATACACCCTTTTCGGCTAAAAAACCTGTGTCGCGAAAGGGGAGAGCGGGGCCGTCCGCGAAAACGCCATATTTACGGATGGCAGCCGCTAAATCATGCCATTCGTCCGTAAAATTAAGCTTTTTACGGACGAATGGCACGTTTGGTCCAATAGACCATCTGAACTCGTTTCCCGGGGGGGGGTATGTACCATGAATCGGTGTTTTCTTGGTACATCGGTTCCGACAGGGTGAGTCGTTACTTTCCTGGGGTTCAGGGAGGGGCTATTTCTGTGGAACTTCCAGCACTGACTGCAGTGCCTTGTGCGGGGTGTAGTCCCTGTTCCAGAGGAGAGGATAGTTGGTTCTGCCCGGTACAGGATAGCCGTTCTTCCATGATGAGTCGTCGGTTACTCCCCAGAGGGTCACGCGGTCGATCTTGTCGCGCCTTTCGTAGAAGATGCGGAAGAGCTCCGCGTATCTGTCGGCAAGCTGCTGCTCGATCTCTGCAGGGAGACCGTCCTTGTACGGATCGAGATATTCCTCGAACTCCTCATGCTGGTAGAGAGGGTCGGTGAGCGACTGCCCGATGACCTGTCCTTCCCTTGTGATAGGGAGAACATCTACATCAAGCTCTGTAATCATGACCTTCACGCCCAATGAGCTGAGTGTATCGATGGCATGCTCGATATACTCTGTCTTCGGATAATTCAGCCCCCAATGTGCCTGGATGCCGACTCCGTCGATTCTGATGCCTTCAGCCTGGAGCTTCTTCACCATTGTCACGATGCCGTCCACATGAGCCGGTCTCCAGACGTTGAAGTCATTGTAATAAAGCTCTGCATCAGGAGCATATCTGTCAGCGAATATGAATGCATTCCTTACGACTTCATATCCGTCGCCGTCAAATGCCTTCACCCATCCCTTGTTGCGGTATTCTCCGAACTCTCCGATGATCTCATTGACAACATCCCATGCGTCTATTCTTCCGGCATATCTGCCTGCAACAGTCTCTATATGAGCCCTCATTGTCTCGATGAGATCTTCACGGCTCTTTGGCGTGCCGTCCGGATTCTCCCAATAGAAGGAAGGCGTCTGGTTATGCCATACGAGAGTATGTCCGAGCATCCAGAGATCGTGCTTCTCCCCGAACTCCACATACTCATCAGCCTCTTCGAATGTCCATACTCCGGGTCTGGGCTGCACGGCCTCCGGCTTCAGGCAGTTCTCAGGAGAAATTGCATTGAAATGCTCCAGAATCAGGTCTCTTGCCTGTTCCAGACGGCCTCCTGTATGCAAAGGATTTACTGCACATCCCATCATGAAGCTGTCCGCATATGCCTCCTTCAATGATGTATGCTCATAAGAAGAGGAGCACGCCGCCATAAGCAGCAGTGCTCCATAAGATGCAAGAAGTCTGAATTTCTTCATGAATCAGTGATTACTTTTCAAGAATGATCTGATCGAGGAGTACAAGCTTGTCGCCTGAATCGTCAACATTCCAGTACTGAGGCTTTCTCGGACCGTTGCCCTCTACGTGGTGTACTACGTACATGAGCTTGCCTTCGAAAGTGCGGAAGAGCATACCGTGACCTGAGTTGTTGCCGAGGAATGGCTCCGGCTCCTGGATCCAAGGACCTGCGATAGTGCCTGACTCAGAATAACATACGAGCTGGAGGTAACGCTCATCACCCCAGCCTGACCAGAGCATTCCGAGCTTGCCTGTCTGAGTGCGGAACATCTGAGGACCGTCTGTCACCCAACCTGGAAGCTTGCGTCCGAATGTAGCTTCTCCGAGGCTGTTCATTTCCTTTACAGAAGGGTTCTCTGTTGCGCGGAACATTGTTACTGGCCACTCTGAGATTGTCTTTGAAAGGTCAGCCGAGAGCTCGATGTAGTCCATTGTACCGTCGATGATCTGTGTCCACTCGTGAACGAAGATCATGTAGATTCTTCCGTCTTCCTCGTAAAGTGTACCGTCGATGCAGTCCCACTCGCGTGGCTGCCAGTCATAGTTAGGATCCTCTGTGAAGACTTCGTAAGGACCCTCGATGTTCTTCGAACGGAGGAGGTATGTCTGGTTGTGAGGCACGTTGTAACGTCTAGGAACCTGCTGGATGAGGTCGGCATGGTCGTTCCATGTGCCGGCATAGTAGTAATAGTCACCGATCTTGTGGATTTCTGATGCGGCAGGACCGCCACCTGTCTTGAGCCATGTGCCCTCGATGTCGATGATGTTGTATGGTCCTTCCCACCATACGAGGTCCTTACTCTTGTAAAGACGTCCGCCTGTGCTGGTGAGATAATAGGTTTTGGTCTCTGGGTCAGGAATGATGAACGGGTCGCTCATGGAAAGATCGTTGAAATGAACGGTTCTGATCTTGTTCATTTCCTCTCTCATGCGACGCATTCTCTCAGCCATGCCTGTAGTGTCTCTTGGCTGTGACGGAATTACAGCAGAGCCTCCGAAGTTTTTCTGTCCCGGATCAGCAAGAGGAGCCTGCTCACCTGGTTGTACGATCACCTTTTCAGCAGGTTTTTCCTGATTGTTGCAGCAAGCGGCAGCCATGATGGCCAACGATGCCGCAGTGATAAGTCTTAGTGTCTTTTTCATACGCTTAGGATTTATATGGTTATTTAAGTGTTTCTGCCAGTTTCTCTGCGAGAGCAACGAATGCGAGGCCGTCCGGACGTGATGAGAGTGCAGCCGGTTCTCCGCTGTCTCCTCCCTCACGGATGCTCTGGACGATAGGAATCTGTCCAAGAAGAGGAATTCCGTATTTCTCCGCCATGCGGAGTCCGCCTCCCTGTCCGAAGATATAGTACCTTTCATCCGGATGTTCCTCAGGTGTGAACCATGCCATGTTCTCCACAAGTCCGAAGATCGGCTTGTTCACGCTCTCGTTGCGGAACATGTTCACTCCCTTTTCAACGTCTGCAAGAGCCACATCCTGAGGTGTGCTGACGATAACGGCTCCCTCCATCGGGATGTCATGTACGAGACTGATGTGGATGTCTCCTGTTCCCGGAGGCATATCGATGAGGAGGAAGTCCAGTTCTCCCCAGCGAACCTGCAATATCATCTGCTTCAATGCATTGCATGCCATAGGGCCGCGCCAGATAAGAGCCTGCTCAGGCTTTGCGAAATATCCGATGGACATCCATTTCACTCCATATTTCTCAAGTGGAAGGATGGTCTCCTTTTCTCCTTCAAGTACTGCGTCAGGCATGTCAGCCTCGGTTGCGGTCATCTTAGGAACGGACGGACCGTAGACGTCTGCATCAGCAAGTCCTACCTTGTATCCGAGGCGTGCAAGAGCCGTTGCAAGGTTCACGGCTACCGTCGATTTGCCTACTCCTCCCTTGCCGGAAGCGATGCCGATGATGTGCTTTACATTCGCAAGTTCCTCAAGACCGAGGTCAAGTCCCGGCTTCTTCTTCGGAGCGGCCTCATCCTTGATGATGGTCTTTATCTCGACCTGCGTGCCTGCAGGTGCATTTCTGATGATGGCTGCCTTTGCACTGCCGATCAGATATTCCGCAAGCGGGTCGCGGTGCTTGGAAAAGGCCAGGGTCACAGTCACGCTTCCCTCGCCGATCTCCACATTCTCCACCATTCCCAGCTCCACGATATTCTTGTCGCCCTTTGCAGGATGTTCCACCTCAAAGAGCCATTTATTGACTTCGTTTACTTTCATATTCAAATTGAACTATTTAACAATATCCATTTCTTCAATAAGATGACCGGCACCTCCGAACTTGTCTACGATGAAAAGGACATAACGGATGTCTACATTGATACATCTCTGGAGATCAGGCTCGAACATCACATCGCTGCTCATCGACTCCCAGTTGCCGTCGAAGGCCAGACCGATCAGTTCTCCGCGTGCATTCATGATAGGACTTCCCGAGTTGCCTCCGGTGATGTCGTTGTTGCTGAGGAAGCATGTCACCATCTCACCCTTTTCATTTGCATACTGACCGTAATCCTTGTTCTTCCAGAGCTCCTTAAGCTTCTCAGGCACAACGAATTCCCAATTATCAGGATCTTCCTTTTCCATGACTCCGTCAAGAGTTGTGTAGTGCTTATACACCACTGCGTCCTTAGGGGAATATCCGCCGATGGTACCGTAAGTATATCTCATTGTGAAGTTTGCGTCCGGATAAGAAGGCTCGCCTTCCTTCCATTCGAGAAGACCCGCAGTATAGACCTTTCTTGCCCTTTCAAGGTCGCCCTCTGTATGTACGGCTCTTACATTTGCAGCGAGTGTCTGAGCATAGATCGATTTTCCGAGCTGGCATGCAGGATCATCGAATATCTTTGTTCCATTCTCCGCTATTGCCTTTTCAAGCTTTTCCGCTGATGTGAATGCACTGGTCTCGAAGAGATTGTCCACATATGCATCGATATCCATTGTCGCGAAATCCTCCGGAAGATCTCCCAGATAGTGCTCAGGCTTCGCATTCTCTCTATAGAATTTCATCAATGCCTTCGCGACCTTCCTGTCAGTTCCGGCAGAGTAGTCGCCATATGCTGCAGAAATGGATTTGAATGCATCGTTGAGAGCAGCCACAGAGTCTTTTCCCGAAAGGACAGCGCGGCTGTATCTGCTGCTGAGGTTCAATGCGAATGATGTAAGCTCGATCTTGTATACTGACTCATAGGCCTTTGTAAAGGCTATGTTGTCCTCCATTCCCGCCTCGATGCTTGTTGCGAGATCCTTGATGACAGTGCCGTATTTCTCCTGACGCTTCTTGTTGGCGTCTGCCCATTTCTGGAATTCTGCCTCCTCCTGCTCTGCACGGCCGATGATGTCGAGCTTGTCGAATGCGAGCTTCATTCCCTGCCATTTCTTCCATCCGTTTGACGAACTTGAATACTTGCTTGCATACTGGATCTTCACCTTAGGGTCGGCAAGCATGTCCTCGAGCATCACGTCCTGACGCACGGTGCGTGCGGCGATGCGGATGTCGTTGAGTGTGATCTGCGACTTCAGCTCAGGTGAAGTCTGGAAACGTGTAGTACGTCCCGGATATCCCATGATCATGGTATAATCGCCCTCCTGCACACCTGCAAGCGAGATCTTGAGGTGGTTCTTTGCCTTCAAAGGCACATTCTCAGGCGAGTATGATGCCGGATTGTTGTCCTTGCCGGCATATACGCGGAACATCGAGAAGTCGCCGGTGTGGCGAGGCCACATCCAGTTGTCTGTATCGGCGCCGAACTTTCCGATCGATGAAGGCGGTGCTCCGACGAAGCGTACGTCCCTGTATGTCTTGTATACGATGAGATAGTATACATTGCTGTCATAGAAGGACTGAATGTCCGCGTCGCAGTGAGGATTTTCCTTCTCAGCCTTGGTGATTAGCTCTTCGGCTGCCTTGTTGATAGCTTCCATCACCATTTCCTCATTATCCTCGTACTTCTTTCGTGCCTTCTTCTCTGCTTTTTCAATGATTCCGGTCACGTCCTGCATGTACTCCAGGAATGTCACGCTCAGACCCTCGCAAGGAAGCTCCTCGCCACGGTTCATAGCCCAATATCCGTCCTTGAGGTAGTCGTGCTCCACGCTGCTGAGCTTCTGGATGTTGCCGTAACCGCAGTGGTGGTTGGTCACGAGAAGTCCCTCATCTGAAATTATCTCTCCAGTACATCCGCCTCCGAACTGCACTATTGCATCCTTGAGCGATGTGTTGTTGATGTCGTAGATCTGCTTGGGAGTGAGCTCGCAGCCCAGTTCCTTCATGGCCTTGCCGTTCATTTTTTCAAGAAGAGGCAGAAGCCACATTCCTTCGTCAGCGAATGCACTGCCTGCAAATACAGTCAGAGCAGTGATGATGCTTACAATCTTTTTCATATTAAAATAAAGTTGGTTCCAATTGTTTGAGGTGGAAGCTCTTGCGGTGATGCGGAGTGTAGCCGTGTTCGATAATGGCCGCAATGTGCTCCTTTGTGGGATATCCCATGTTCCTGTCCCATCCGTATTGAGGATATTCCTGCGCCAGCTTCCTCATATATTCATCCCTGTACGTCTTTGCAAGCACGGATGCAGCGGCAATGGATGCAAACTTGGCATCTCCCTTTACGACACATTGATATTCATATCCGTCGAAAGGTTTGAATCTGTTGCCGTCAATAAGAAGATATTCAGGCTTCACTTCCAGTCTGCGGACTGCTCTCTGCATTCCTGTTATCGATGCGTTGAGGATGTTGATGGTGTCGATCTCTTCCGCACTTACCATTTCCACCGCCCATGCTGTCGCCTCCTTCTCTATGATGGGTCTGAGTGTCTCGCGTGCCTTCTCCGTCATTTTCTTCGAGTCGTTCAGAAGAGGATGGTGAAAATCCTTCGGCAATATGACGGCCGCGGCGAACACAGGGCCGGCCAGAGGGCCTCTACCCGCTTCGTCGCATCCGGCTTCGATGAGTCCGGCATTGAGATAACTCAAGAGATGAGGTTCATTGCGCATTATGCAAAAATACACAATCTATTTGTCCTCACCAAGTTTTTTCTTGAGCATTGATATTATTTCGTTCTTGCTTGTTATGGTTTCTTCGAGCGAAGCCACCAGTTTTTCCAGATCGGCAATCCTTCTTTCCATCACATTTATCCTGCCGCTGTATTCTGCACGCACTTCCTCCACCTGCTTTCCGGAAGCCTGAACCGGGCGATAGCCAAGCAGAAGCTCCTCTGTCGATGTCTCCAGAAGCTCTCCTATCCTGATTATGTTGGCGTTCAGGATGCTGGTGCTGCCTTTTTCCAGATCTCTGTATGCGGTCAGGGATATGTCGAGCTTTTCCGCCATATCTTCCTGTGTGATCTTGCGGGACTTTCTGGTTTTACGGATATTTTCCTTGATAGAAGAGTTGTCCATGATTCCGAAATATCTTGAATAGGGCAAAATTATCGGTTACATCAATGCTGATTAAACAAGAAAATCCGATGAATCGCAAGTAAAACTTGTTAAAGAAAAGTTGAAAACTTTAAAAAAAGAGAAAAATCTGTCGTGTTTTCCGGTGATTTCGTCCCAAAAGTTTGTTTTTTATGACGGTCCTGTTCAGATTTGCGGAAAAAGAAGTTATGGAAAAATGCATTGAAACCTCTTATGAAGATTTCTGTCTTGACGCTCTTTCCGGCCATGTGGGAAAGACAGGCTCACGTAATCTTGAAAACATGCTTTATGAAAGGCTGGGCATGTCTTCAGACGAAATCAGGGACATCATTTCTACAGGAGAAGTGGTGGATATGACTGATATCGGATAAAATTTATGAAAAGAAACATGTGTCTTACTATTGGTATTCTGAGTTTGTTTTATTAGTTTTGCGAAGATGTGTCTGAAACGACACGGAATGAAACATAATAACACAAAACAATAACACAAAAACTGATGAAAACTTATTCTACACAAAACATCCGTAATGTGGTTCTGCTTGGTAGCACCAAGTCAGGTAAGACCACATTGTCTGAAGCCATGCTCTATGAAGGCAAGGTGATTGACAGAAGAGGTACAGTTGAGGCAAAGAACACTGTTTCTGACAATGCCGAGATCGAGCAGATCAACCAGAGATCCATTTTCGCTACTCCGCTCTATGCAGAGTTCATGGATACAAAATTCAATATCATCGACACTCCGGGTGCTGACGACTTCGTAGGTGGAGCTGTTTCTGCATTCAAGGTGTGCGATACAGGTGTTCTCGTTGTGAACGCACAGCAGGGCGTCGAGGTAGGTACTCAGATCTACTCACGCTATGCAAGAGAATATGGCATTCCGCTTATCGTTGCTGTTAACCAGCTCGACGGCGAGAAGGCAGGTTGGGAGACTACTCTTGAGTCTATGAAAGAGGCATTCGGTAACAAGCCGGTTGTAGTTCAGTATCCTGTAAACGTAGGTCCTGGATTCGACGGTTTCATCGATGTTCTCAAGATGAAATATTATCGTTTTGAAGGAGATACAGGCAAGCGTCAGGACCTCGAGATTCCAGCTGACAAGATGGAAGAGGCTGAGGAGCTCAGAAATGCCCTCATCGAGCGCGCTGCAGAGTATGATGACACCCTTATGGAGACATTCTTCGAGCAGGGTTCTCTCTCTGAGGACGAGATCAGAAAGGGTCTCGGTATCGGTATCCGCGAGGGTGCAGTGATGCCTGTCTTCTGTCTTTCTGCAAAGAAGGACATCGGCGTAAAGCGTCTCATGGAGTTCACAATCCGCGTAGCGGCTTCTCCAGCAGAGCGTCCTTGCGTCACTAAGGATGGAAAGACATATGAGTGCAAGCAGGACGGTCCTGTGTCACTCTTCATATATAAGACAGCTGTGGAGCAGCACCTCGGTGAGGTTGCATACTTCAAGGTTATGTCAGGTAAGCTTACTGAGGGTTCAGACCTCGAGAACTGCGAGACTGGTGACAAGGAAAGAATCACAGCTCTTTATGCAGTTGCAGGTAAGAAGAAGGAGAAGGTTACTGAGCTCGTTGCCGGTGATATCGGATGTACAGTGAAGCTCCGTGCTGCAAAGACAAACGTGACTCTCAGCGCTCCTGGTTCTGAGATCGCATACAAGGATATCGTATTCCCTCACTACAAGTATCGTTGCGCTGTAAAGGCTAAGGACGCTAAGGACGAGGAGAAGGTAAGCGAGGCAATGGCAAAGATCGCTGCTGAGGATCCAACATACATCATCGAGTACCACAAGGAGCAGAAGCAGACTATCCTCAAGGGTATGGGTGAGCAGCATGTGAACACTCTCAAGTGGAGACTCCAGAACGAGAACAAGCTCGAGATCGAGTTCTCGGCTCCTAAGATCTCTTATCGTGAGACTATTACAAAGGTTGCTACTGCTGACTATCGTCACAAGAAGCAGTCAGGTGGTGCAGGTCAGTTCGGTGAGGTTCACCTCCTCATCGCTCCTTATCAGGAGGGTGTTGACCCAGGTAACCGCTTCAAGGTAGACGGCAAGGAGATCGTTCTCAACATCAAGGGTAAGGAAGAATTCGACCTTCCATGGGGCGGTAAGCTCGAGTACTACAACTGCGTTGTCGGTGGTGCTATCGATGCACGCTTCATGCCTGCTATCCTCAAGGGTATCAACGAGAAGATGAGCGAAGGCCCTCTTACAGGTTCGCTTGCACGTGACATCCGCGTTTACGTTTACGACGGTAAGATGCATCCGGTAGATTCAAATGAAATCTCATTCGTTCTCGCATCCCGTAACGCATTCAAGGAGGCGTTCCGTATCGCTGGTCCTAAGATCATGGAGCCTATCTACAATGTTGAGGTGCTCACACCGTCAGAGTACATGGGTGCATGTATGTCAGACCTCCAGAACCGCCGCGCTCTTATCGAGGGTATGGGTTCAGACAAGGGATTTGAGGTTATCAAGGCACGAGTTCCTCTCGCAGAGCTCTACCGTTACTCTACAACCCTCAGCTCACTCTCATCAGGTAGTGCTACATTCACAATGGACTTCGCTGACTATCAGCCGGTTCCAGGTGATGTACAGGAGAAGCTCCTGAAGGCATACCTCGAGGAGGAGAAAGAAGACTAAATATCTGTTTTTAGAGGTGATTGCTGCGTTACTCTCACCTCTCAAATCCTCACAACCGATAGGTTGCTCCGGTTTGATCGGTTTCGAGTGCCTTGCACTCCCTCTCTAAAAACAAATATTAATATGGAAATATAGATGCAGAAGAGGCGACCCGTTTGGGCCGCCTCTTTGTTGTATATTCCGGACGGGAATCGAGCAGTCGTATTATCTGATGAAGTTAGTCATCACCGGTTTTTCCTTGACAGGGTCAGGGATGCCGGCGGCACGGCCTGCTTCGATACATTTGAGTAACCATGCCATGTTGCGGCCGAGCTCTCTCATCACCTGCATTCCTTCCTCATCCTGGCGTACCTGGTCAGGGGTGTTGCCGTGTACCATGTTCCAATATTTAGATGATACTACCGGCATTGACGAGATTGTGAAATATTTGTTGATCTGGTCGAATGCCGCTGTTGATCCGCCGCGACGGCAGCTTACTATACCTGCTGCAGGCTTGTAGCGGAAGATCTTGCCCTTGCCGTAGAATGCACGGTCCATGAATGATGTAAGTGCTCCCGAAAGTGCGGCGTAGTGTACGGGACTTCCGAATACGAATCCGTCCGCCTTCTCCGCCTTGTCGAGGAACTCGTTGACAGGGTCGTTCATGAAGCATCTCAACGATGCCGGTTCGCCGTTCGGGCCTCTCTTGATGCACTGCGCACATCCCAGGC
The DNA here is from genome assembly GCA_017561265.1 of Bacteroidales bacterium. The sequence continues at coordinate 74,816 of JAFZDJ010000022.1, read as the reverse complement.
AGCCGCAGATCGGCTTCACTCCGAGCCATATGATCTCAGTCTCCACCCCTGCTGCATTAAGTTCCTTTTCGACCTCTGTGAGAGCCGTATATGTGCATCCCTCCTTGTGGGGACTGCCGTTTATCAACAATACCTTCATGTTTTCTATATAAATGAATTATTTATCTGACGTACTGCATGTAGGAGTCATCCTGACCGCCTTCCTGCCTGTTTTTGATGCGTTTCTTCCTTTGCTGATCCGACAGCTCTCCTACCCTCATGAGCGATTCTACGGTAAAGTCACCTCTGAAATACATGATGGTCTGATCGGGGCTGGTGACGTATATGATCAGTTCGGTGAATCTGTTTCCCTTGACCTCGTCGACATATATGAGCATATGAGAAAGCTCATCATCTATTTCATGCGCCAGCATATACCCTTGCAATGTCTTGCTTACCCTTCCCGCGAACTCGCTGTCCTTTGAATTGTCCTTGTCCATCGGGCAGAGCATCATCATGTCGATATCATCCATAACGACTGACATAGGTGTCTTCTTCAGGATGGGACGTGCAAGCTTGAGGGTAGCTCCTTCCAGCTTTCTGGTCTTTCTTCCGGACTGAAGTGTCTTGAATGCAGGGCTGTCGTCATCCTCTGAAGCATAGATGTCATGGCACATGGTGAAGCACATAAGCACCATGAGTATTTTCAACAGATTCTTCATAATGAGCCCATCTGAAATCATCTTTTATGCCAGCTTCAATGTCAGAGCGATGAAGTCCTCCACGCTGAGGCGCTCAGGACGAAGCTCGAATACAGGATCTGCCACGAATTCGGCAAGCTGTTCCTCTGACCAGCCGAGACGGTCAGCCTTGGCGCGGATGAGTGGCTTCAATGAGTTGCGCAGGGTCTTGCGACGCTGATTGAATCCGGTCTTTACGACTGTCTTGAACAATGCTTCGTCACATCCGAGTTCTGTGCGCTGATTGCGTACAAGCCTGATCACGGCCGACTTTACCTTTGGCGGCGGGTTGAATGCGCCTTCTCCGACAGTGAAAAGATATTCGATGTCATACCATGCCTGAAGAAGCACTGAAAGGATGCCGTATGTCTTTGTACCCGGCTTCTCTGCGATACGTTCGGCAACCTCTTTCTGGATCATGCAGACCACCTGCGGCACCTGCTCCTTATAGTCGAGAACCTTGAAGAAGATCTGTGACGAGATGTTGTAAGGGAAGTTTCCGATGACGCAGAACTGGCCAGGGAAGAATGTCTCCAGTTTCAGTTTAAGGAAGTCTGCTTCAATGAGCTTTCCGTTCACCTGAGGAAAGTGAACCAGAAGGTAATCCACTGACTCTGTGTCGATTTCGACCATCCTCAGATCGACTTCCGGCCTCTGCAGCACATACTGTGTAAGCACTCCCATTCCCGGACCGACCTCAAGGGCCGGCATGGGGTTCTGCGCATCATGAACGGTCTCCAGACCGGGACACGGTACGATAAGCGCCTCTGCAATCCTCTGTGCGATGGACAGATCTGTCAAAAAATGCTGGCCGAGGGCCTTCTTAGCTCTAACTTCCATATGAACGTCAAAATTTGTACAAATATAACTTCTTTTCGCTGCATTCCCAACATCTCGCGACACACACTTCTGGCTTGCTTTCCCTGCGTCGCACTATCGTGTGCCGATCCATATGAATGCCATTCCCAGCAGGATGATGGCAAGATCGATGAGCTTAGCCTTGATGTTCCTTTCCTTGAATACGATGACTCCGCAGATGAAGGAGATGATCACAGAGCTGCGACGTACAAGGGAAACCACGGAAATCATGGATTCAGGGTCGCTCAACGATGTGAAATATGCGAAGTCGCCAAGGCATATGAATATGGATATCAATGGAATAGCCCAGCTCCAACGGAACGGGGTGGTCTTGTGGCGTGTCGGATACCAGATCAGTCCGCAGATGACGGTCATGATGACCATCTGATAGAGATTGAACCAGCTCTGGACAAACATCGGATTCAGTGATTTCATGATGAATTTGTCATAAAGTCCGCTGATCGCTCCCATCAGAGTTGCGGTCGCCACGCACCATATCCATCTGTTGCTCTTGAAATCAATGTCTTCCTTCTTGCCTGCGCGGCTCATGAGATAGATCGAAAGCAAGGCCAGAAGCACGCCGATCCATTGATATATGTTCAGTCTTTCTCCGAAGAAGAGCATGGCTCCCACCAGCACCAGCACCGGCCTTGTGGCATTGATCGGGCCTACTATGGTCAGCGGCAGATGCTTCAGTCCGAAATATCCGCATATCCATGAGCTGAGCACGATGAATGCCTTGAGAACCACCATCAGATGGGCTGTAAGCTCGTTTTTGTATCCCGATGCAGTGTCGAGAAACCCGCCGGCAAACCATCCGGAGCCGCTGATGTAGTCCGCAAGGAAAGGGGAGAATATCAATGTCGAGAATATGGTGTTCAACAGAAGCACGGGAAGGACGGCATTGTCCTTCAGTGACGCTTTTTTGGACGCGTCATAGAAGCCGAGCATAGTTGCGGAAACAAAGGCAAGTATCAACCACATAGTCAGATAATCATTTTAGGACTGCAAATGTATTACAATTATTATTTATTTCGTACTTTTGTAAGTTATTACGAAAATATAAAACAAATACATATATGTACAGAACACATACCTGCGGAGAGCTCCGCATTGAAAACGCAGGCCAGACAGTTACACTGGCAGGATGGGTGCAGAAGTCAAGAAAGCTTGGCGGAATGACATTCGTTGACCTTAGAGACCGTTACGGCATCACTCAGCTCGTAGTTGATGCTCATGCGGCTGAAGAACTTGTAGAGACAGCTTCAAGTCTCGGTCGTGAGTGGGTCATCCAGGTTACAGGCGAGGTGATCGAGCGTCAGAGCAAGAACCCTAAGATGCCTACCGGTGACATCGAGATCAGCCTCAGCGAGATCAAGGTGCTCAACAAGGCAAACACTCCTCCGTTCACAATCGAGGAGGAAAGCGACGGCGGCGAGGAGCTCAGAGCCAAGTATCGTTATCTTGACCTCCGTAGAGGTCCTCTCCAGAGAGCCCTCAAGATCCGTCACCAGATCGCTCACGAGGTACGCAACTATCTCGACGCTCAGAACTTCCTCGAGATCGAGACTCCATACCTCATCAAGTCGACTCCGGAGGGAGCGCGCGACTTCGTGGTTCCTTCACGCATGAACCCAGGTCAGTTCTATGCTCTTCCTCAGTCTCCTCAGACATTCAAGCAGCTCCTCATGGTTGCCGGTTACGACCGTTACTTCCAGATCGTACGCTGCTTCCGTGACGAGGACCTCCGTGCAGACCGTCAGCCTGAGTTCACTCAGATCGACTGCGAGATGTCATTCGTTGAGCAGGAGGATGTGCTCAATACATTCGAGGGCATGATGAGAACCCTCTTCAAGAATGTCCTCAATGTCGAGATTGCAGAGCGTATTCCACGCATGAGCTGGTACGACGCTATGGATTTCTACGGATCAGACAAGCCGGACATCCGTTTCGACATGAAGATTCATGAGATCACTGACCTCGTGAAGGGATGTGGCTTCTCTGTGTTCGACAGCGTGGACTACATCGGTGCTATCAACGTAGAGGGCACTGCAAACTATACCCGCAAGCAGATCGACGAGCTCACAGAGTGGGTGAAGAGACCTCAGGTAGGCGCAAAGGGACTCGTTTACATCAAGCTCAACGAGGACGGCTCTATCAAGTCTTCAATCGACAAGTTCTACACTCCTGAGCAGCTCCAGGCTGTTGCAGACCGCCTCGGTGCAAAGAAGGGCGACATGATGCTCGTGCTCTGCGGCGCGAAGAGAAAGACCCAGAACATGCTCGGAGTACTCCGTATCGAGATGGGTAACAGACTCGGTCTGCGCGATCCGTTCAACTTTGCACCTCTCTGGGTGGTTGATTTCCCTCTCGTGGAGTGGGACGACGAGACACAGCGTTTCTATGCGATGCACCATCCGTTCACAGCTCCTAAGCCTGAGCATCTCGAACTTTTCTACAGCGACAAGAAGGAAGACCTCGAGAAGGTATGTGCCAACGCATATGACTTCGTTCTCAACGGAACAGAACTCGGTGGCGGATCCATCCGTATCCATGAGGCAGCAATGCAGGAGCGTATGTTCGAGGTTCTCGGCATCAGCAAGGAGGACGCAGAATACAAGTTCGGATTCATCATCAACGCATTCAAGTTCGGTGCACCTCCTCACGGTGGTCTCGCTTTCGGCTTCGACCGCGTATGCTCGCTCTTCGGCGGCCAGGAGACAATCCGCGACTACATCGCATTCCCTAAGAACAACCAGGGTCGCGATGTCATGATCGATTCTCCATCATACATCGATCAGGAGCAGATGGACGAGCTCTTCCTCGAGTCAAAGGCAGAGCATAAAGAATAATGCAACGATGAAGAAGTTACTGTTCCTGTGCATAGGTGCACTCATGGCTGTGGCTGCATTTGCACAGGAAGACTCTCCTACGGCGAACTGGCCGTATCTGTTTCCTGAATTCAAGGAAGGGGAAATCATCCGTACGCGCGGCAAGTCCCTCAAGGCTCTGCTCAACATCCATCTGGACATGAGCGCGTTGCACTATGTCGATGAAGGTGTGATCAAGGAGGCGAATACTCTGGGCATGGAGGCTCTTGTCATAGGAGAGGATGTGTTCCGTAATGTAGGTGGCAGGATGATGAAGGTGATGGCTGAGGCTGAAGGCGGTCTGGTCGTCCAGGAGGCCAAGGCTAACTTTTCGGGTATTGTCAGAAATGATGGTGCATATGGCAGTACGGCCTTGAACAGCACCACAACGAAGACTTTCCTGTATAATGAAAATGCTATCAACCAATACAACGGATATCTTCTTACGGTTGTTTATGCCGACTTGCTTGCTATGAAAAACGATGCTGAAAAGCTGCCTGTCAACAGAAATCTTTATCTGGTAATAGGACTGGAACAGATTCCTGCAAACAGGAAAAGCGTGTCAGCTTTGGAAGGTCTGGATAAGAAGGCATTCAATGCATTTTTGAAGTCAGAAAAGATAGAATGGTCTGATCCTGAAGACCTTGTGAAGGTGATAGATTTCATAACAGCAGAATAGTTTCAACAATACTGAAAATCCGACTGGCAGAATATAGTAGGCGACATGCCACCCCCGGCTAGGGGGTGCCTCCCAAAGGGGAGGCGGGGGTCGCCGGAATATTCTGCCAGTCGGATTTTTATATGGGAGGCTGCAACATTTATTACAATGGTGCAGTCTAACAGGTAAATAAAACTTAAAATATCATGACTTTTACAGAAGCACTTATTCCGATCGTGGTCAGCGGCGTGATGCCAATCACAATTATGGCTCTTATAGCGAGAATTTATGTAAAGAAGTCCGAGCATAGGATGGAGGTAATGATCAAGGCCATCGAGAACGGTGCAGAACTCGATCAGAATGCCCTTATGGGACTCAAGTCAAAGGTGAAGTCGACAAGGAAGGAACTTGTAAGCAGGCTTGGTTCAGGAATCATGTTCACAGTCCTGGGTCTTATGTTCATTCTTTCGGCAGCCTTCGGCCTGTCCTCTTTCCCTTCATGGGGATATTATCCCGGTTTCCCTCTTCTTGCCGTAGGAATCGGTCTTCTTGTTTCATTCTTCTATGGAAAGAAGTATCTCAAATCCCAGATAGAGGAAGAGGATAAGAGATAATGACCAAGGAGCAGTTCATAGAGCTGATAGCCCAGGAACAGGAGTCTTTGAGAAGGTTCCTGTGCGGGTTGTGCTCGGGAGACGGGTTCCGTGCCGATGATCTTGCGCAGGAAGCTCTCCTGAAGGCCTATCTCTCTTTTGAACGGTTTGAAGGTCGGTCAAAATTTACCACATGGTTGTTCCGGATAGCCTTCAATTGCTGGTACGACTATCAGAAGAGAGCCGGAAAGGAGTCGGAATGGCTCTCTTTTGAAGACCGGTCACCAGGTGTACCTCCGGCAGATGCGGTCGGATCTGAGATTGACATAAGTCATGAATATCAGCATCTGCATCAGGCCATCGGCAATCTCCCTCTGCAGGAACAGACGGTCATCCTGCTCTTCTATATGGAAGAAAAGTCTGTAAAGGAAATAGAAATGATAACAGGAATGCCTTCGGGGACAGTCAGGTCGCATCTTTCCCGTGGCCGCAGGCATCTTAAGGAATATCTGGATACATTATGAAGACAGAACAGGACATAAGAAGATTCATGCAGGAAAACAGGATTCCTGTGCCGAAGGACGGTGCCTTCATGGAAGAACTGATGCGCCGGATCAATCTGCTGCCGGTTCCTGCATCCCTCTCGAATCGTGACACAAGAATCCAGGAAAATCTCAGGATGCTTTCAGCTGTAATGGATGTTGTCAGGAAGCATAACAGGAGGCAGATGATACTTGTGGCTCTTGTAGATGTCATCATATGCATACCGATCTTCTGTGCAGGTTATTTCTTCATTACTCCTCAATTTCTGACAGGAGATACCATTATTGTGGCGCTTATACTTCAGTGGCGTCATGCCCTGCTCGGATTCATATGTCTTGCTGCAATCGGAGCGACCGTCAGTCAGGCGGATATCATCCGGATATAAGATCTTGTAAAACAATCTGATTTTATGAAAATATTGATTTCGATATGTCTGCTGATTTCAGCAGGCCTCACCTCCTATGCCCAGGAGGTTCTGAAAGGGCGTGTGACTGACATGAAAGGAGATCCGGTAGCTTATGCAAATGTGGCTTTGCTTTCAAAGGCGGATTCCACCGTCGTCAGCGGTACAGTTACCGATGAATCAGGCACTTACAGTCTCCAGACCGATGAGGACGGAATCCTTATGGTGTCTATGCTCGGATATGAAACCGTGTATCTGACACCGTCTGACGATATGACCGTCGTGCTGAAGGAAGATTCTGCCATGCTGGAAGGAGCCGTATCTACAGGAATGATGGTGAAGACCAGAGTGACAGCTGTTTCCATGGTGACTGAAATTCAAGGAACCGTGCTTGGAACCTCCGGTACAGTCCTGGAGATGTTGGGAAAGGTGCCGGGAATTATGGCCAATGGCGATGAGCTGGAGGTACTTGGAAAGGGTAGTCCTGTCATATATATAAACGGAAGGAAACTCCATGATATGAATGAGCTCAAGCAGATGCGTTCGGAGGAGGTGCAGAGCGTGGAGGTCATCAATAATCCCGGGGCTCAGTATGATGCTACTGTAACGGCAGTGGTGCGTATCAAGACCCTCAGACATGAGGGTGAAGGATTTGGATTCGATCTGAATGCTGCCAATAATCAGGACCTTCAGAACGGGGTCAGTGATCCGAGCGCGACGCTGAATCTCCGATACCGTTTCAAGGATCTTGACATGTTCGGTTCTGTCAATTATTGGAAATGGGATCAGATAAGTGTCTATTATGATCATGTGAAGATGTATACGGGCAAGGATAGTTATATTGTCGAAGATTGTGTGGCAAATGACCACTTCTATTCCAGCGGACTGGACTATAATATGGGATTCAACTGGCAGCTTTCGGAGAATCATTCTGTCGGAGCACGAGTCGTCAGACGTACCACTATCGATGCCGGTACGTACTATTCATCCGACACGGATATCCTTCGCCATGATGAATCTTCGGGATCAGTGTCAAGTGTCAACGAATCTTTTCAAGACGAGAAGAGACATTCGCCATACGATTGGGAGGGAAATGTCTATTACAGCGGCCAGTTCGGCAGACTGGGCATGAATCTCAATGCGGATTATCTTTCCAACAGAAAGGATATGGTCTGCAACATATCTGATGTCATTGATGCCGGGGAGCAGGTGGACAGGTTTCAGGAAGGGGTGACGACTTCGAGGCTTGCGGCGGCCAAGCTTGTGCTGACGTATCCTGTATGGAAAGGACAGCTGGAAGCGGGTGCGGAGGCGACTTCTGTCGAGCGTGGCAGCAGTTATTCGATTACCAATTATCCGCTCCCGGCATCTGACTCGAAGGTGGACGAGAACAATGTCTCTGCCTTTGTCTCCTATGGTTTCAGTCTCACGAAGTTCGGATCGGTCAGCGCAGGGTTGAGGTATGAACATGTCGGATTCGATTATACCGATCTTCTTGATGATGACAACAGCATGAAACGTTATCAGGATGAATTCTTCCCTAGCCTTTCATGGGCTGGACAGTTCGGCCCTGTGCATGCTTCGCTCTCATACAGCCTCAGGACCAGCCGTCCGGGTTACGATGACCTGAGCGACCGGATAAAGTACATCAATTCGTTCACCCTTCTGCAGGGAGACCCGAAGCTGAAGAATGAAAGAAAGCAGGAGGTCGGAATGAATGCGCGTTACAGGTGGCTGAATCTCTCGGTTTCATACGAACGTCTGGATAATGCATTGACACAGATGTTCAATATATACGGCGAAGACAGTATGCTGCTTGTGAAAAGAAGCAATATTCCGCAGCCGGTTCGTAATCTCCTTGTCTTCCTGTCGGCAAACCCTACATGGGGAGTGTACAGCCCCGGTTGGAGTGCGGGAATGCAGAAGCCATGGGCTGATATCGAGTTTGACGATCCTCGTACTGAATCCGGCAAGGTCATGGTCTCATATTCAAGGCCGATGTTCTTCTTTACCATGAATAACGCTTTCCGTTTCAGGCGCAGCTGGCAGCTGGAGGCGAACATGAACATCCGTACCAAAGGAGATAACCTGAACTTCAGAATGACGTCAAATGCGTACAATCTGGGTTTTGCAGTGCAGAAATGCTGGCTCAGGAATGATGCCCTCTGCCTGCGCGTCAGCCTGCAGGATGTCTTGAAGCGAAGTCTTCAGGATACGTATTCCAATGCAGGATTTCTGATACATACGGAGACGCCGGTCCGAAACAACCACCGCCTGGATATATCTCTCCGCTATACCTTCAACGCTTCAAAGAGCCGATACAAGGGTACGGGAGCAGGAAAAGATGCACAGAGCAGAATGTAAGGAATGAAAGTCAGTGCAAAATGTTAAATTTGTGCTGACTTTTTTATTAACAGTTCCCATGGCCGTGCGTCTATATCTGTGAGCGCTCGAAAGAATGTTTAACTTAAAACGGACAATACAATGAAGAAGATCATAGCGATGGTCATGCTCGTGGTCATGACGGCAGGAACAGGAATCATCCACGCTTCGGCTCGGAAAGGGAGTGTGGATTCATCTGCAATCCTGAAAGTGGTGGGAAAATATCAAGGAAAGGAAGGCTTTGAAACGGTTACTTTCGGAAATCTGGCGGTAGGGCTTGTAAGGCTGATAGCAAACGCGGCAGCCGAGACTCCGGAAGACAAGGCCGCCCTTGACATCATGGACGGGATCAATAAATTTGTAGCAGTGGAATATTATGATGCGGAGGCATCAGTCAAGGCATCCTTCAACAAGGAGATTTCAGATTTGCTCGCAGGTGCGGAAAAGATAGTGGAGGTAAAGGATGACGGAGATTCTGTAGATATATATGGAACCTTGTCCAAGGATGGTGAAAAGATCAGAGATATCATAATACATGTACCGGAGGAATCGAGTATCTTATGCATATTCGGAACAGTGGATATCAAGAACCTTGGGGAAGTCATGAAGGCAGCGGATGAATGATTTCAGGAACATATGGATGCCTCTCTCTGAAAGGTTCTATCGGGCGGCGTATTATATGCTGGAGTCGCATCAGGATGCAGAGGATGCCGTTCAGGAACTGTATCTGAAGCTATGGCGATCCCGGGGCAGCCTGCGCGGGCTTCGCAATCCGGTCGCTTACGGACTGTCGCTTCTGAGGAACATATGCCTTGACAGGATCCGACGGCGGGATGTGAGGAAAGCGGAACCATTGGATCTGGCGGCATCTCCGGAGAGTCCTCCTCATGACAGGCAGACGGATGCAAAGGATACGCTGAGGCTGGTTATGAGGGAGATGGACAAGCTGCCGCAGAAGCAGGCGGAAGTCATGAAGATGATGGTGCTGGAAGGCCTGGATTACAAGGAGATATCAAGACGCTCAGGACTTTCGCAGGTACATATAAGAGTGCTGATAAGCACTGCAAGGAAAACTCTTAAACGGAAACTGAATATATGAAGTCTATAAAGGAAATAGAAAACATGAGTCTGGAGGAGCTGGAAAGGGCTTCTCTTGATGAGAGGACGGCTGTTCCCGAAGGCTTCGCCGAGAGGATTCTGTATGCTCTGGATGCGCAAGTCATAATTGATGACATTGCTGAAGATTCACATCCGGGGCGATGGACAAGGATTGTCGGGGCGGCGGCTTCAGTGGCAGTTCTCGCCGGCATCGGTCTGGGCATCGCGAAATGGCAGAATGAGCCAAAAGATACGTTCGACGATCCATACATGGCCTACGCCGAGCTGGAAAAGGCATTTGCCACAATGTCAGGTGGGGTGCAGAAGGCTCTTGCCATGGCGGAAGAGTCTGAGGCCACACTTGATAAAGTCACATCAGTATTTGAATAATCAATGTCATAAACAATAGAAATGAAAAAGATAATAGCAATATCATTAATGCTCCTTTTGACAGTCGGAGCATTTGCCCAGGAAGGAAAGAGATTGTATAACAAATATTCGGACCAGGAAGGAGCAACGGCAGTATATATATCGCCGACAATGTTCAAGCTCATGGGTCAGTTGCCGGATATCAATGTAGAGACTGCGGATGGAAAGAAAATGGATATGGCTCCGCTTGTCCGTTCATTTTCAGGATTTTACATGCTGCGTTTCGAAAAGAAGTCAACTGCTTCTGCAGAGCTATATAAGGAAGTCACCGCCATGGTGAACAAGGGAAGCTTCGAACTTCTGATGGAAGTCAAGGACAGCGGCAGCACCATCAGGATGTACACCATGGGCGACGAAAAGGTGGTGAACAGTTTTGTGTGCATCGTCAATGAAGAAGACGGAATGATGTTCTTCAGTCTGGAAGGTTCAATGAACCGATCGGATGTTGAGAAGCTGATCGCGGGTATGTAAGCCAGAAAGATTCCTATGAAGAAATATTGCTTGAAATGGATAGCGGTGGCGGTGATGTCAGTGCTGTCACAGGTGGCTTTTCCCCAGACGAGAGAGCTGACGGGAAAGGTCGTGGATAAAGATGGCGAGGATATGCCTTTTGTAAACGTGGTGCTTCTGTCACTTCCGGATTCTACCATTATGCACGGAACGGTGACGGATGAGCAGGGAATGTTCAGTATATCTGCAGACATCAGCATCGGCACGCTTCAGCTGTCTATGCTTGGATATGAGACCGTATCTCTTCCGGTCGAGGAGGTGAGGGGACAGATCATCGTGATGGAAGAGGACATGAATATGCTTGGTGAGGCTGTCGTGAAAGGTTTTATGCCCAAGACGAAGCTGACCGGAAATTCGATGATCACCACAATCCAGGGTACTGTCCTTGGCAATGCGGGTACGACACATGAAATGCTTTCAAAGGTTCCCGGCATGACGCAGAGGGATGATAAGCTGGAAGTGATCGGAAAGGGAGCTCCTGTCTTCTACATCAACGGACGCAAGGTACAGGATGTCGATGAACTGAAAAGTCTTCATTCGGATGAAATCCATAATGTAGAGGTGATAACCAATCCCGGAGCCATATATGAAGCCACTGTGTCATCTGTGGTAAGGATCAGGACTATAAGAAGACAAGGAGAGGGCTTCGGTTTCAATCTGACCGGAGGAAATAATCAGGACCTGCGATATGGATACAGCGATCCTGCCGCGACGTTGAATTTCAAGTATCGTCGTAATTCCGTCGATGTCTTTGGAATGGTCAATTATGCCGATAAGAACAATGTAAGTATAAGTCAGCCTGTTCAGACAAGCTGGTTCACAAACAATGGCCAGCTTATCAACATCAATCAGGATTCATGGTGGTTCAGTCATAATGTAAATCACGATCTCAATGCAAATCTGGGATTGAACTGGCAGATTTCTCAGAACCACTCTGTCGGAGTGCGTGTGGAGACTCGCAATAACTTCAACCCGACGGGTGATTACAGAATAAATAATACTGTTGATTTCAGGAATCTGGCGTCCCCTTCCGCCGATTATGTCGATGAAAGCGTCACAGAGGGCAGCGAGACCATGAGCATGCCATATTACTGGACCGGAAATGCCTATTACAACGGTCAGGTCGGAAAGCTGAATGTCGATTTCAATGTGGATTTCGTGACTCGCAAGAATGGTCAGGTTGCGGACATTACGGAAGCCGGTACAAGAGGCAAGTCGCAAATGCGGAATGAACATGAAAGCACATCTGAATTGTGGGCGACAAAATTAGTGCTTTCGTACCCAGTATGGAAAGGACAGCTGCAGGCTGGTACAGAGATGAGTTTCGTAGACCGTGCGAGCTGCTTTACGATGACCGGTTATCCGCTGCCGTCGACAGACTCTGATGTGAATGAAAAGAATGTTGCAGGTTTCGTGAACTATGCTTTCAAGCTTGACAGGTTCGGAAATCTCAGTGCGGGACTTCGTTATGAGCATGTCGGATTTGATTATGTGGATATCCTGAATCCTGACCAGTCGCTTACGAGATATACTGACGATCTGTTTCCGTCCATATCATGGTCAAACCAGTTCGGCAAGTTCAGGACATCCCTGGCATATAGCTCCAAGGTTGCACGTCCGAGCTATGACAGGTTGAATGAGAACATAAACTATATGAATTCATTCTCTCTGGAGCAGGGTAACTCCAAGCTGAAGAATGAGACCATATATGAGGTGAGTGCTACAGTAGGATATCAATGGCTTAATTTCTTTGTTGCATACGAGAGGAGAGACAATACATTTACACAAGGCGCCTTCCAGTACAATGACCAAGGCGTGGTCGTTATAAGACAGATGAATCTGGATAATCCTTTGCGTAATATAGCTGCCTTCCTTTCGGCTGCTCCGACCTTCGGCTGCTATAGCCCTAACTGGAGTCTTGGAGCTCAGCGATACTTCTATACGCAGGTACTTTTCGATCCTTCCCATCCTGACGGTCAGCGCACGTTGAGTGCCAGGAAGCCGGTGTTCTTCATGGACTTCAACAATGCGTTCCGCTTTAAGAACAGCTGGCAGATCGAGGCAAATCTCAATGTGATGACCAAGGGTGACATGCAGCAGTTCACTTTCTTGAGAGATACATATAATCTGAATTTTACCGTTCAGAAATGCTGGTTGAAGAATGATGCCCTCTGTCTTCGTGCAAGCATCAGTGATGTGCTTCAGAAGAGAGCGACAGAGGTCTTTCTGGACAACGGATATTTTCAGCTGCATCAGACAAGCAAGCCGAACTATCATCGTCTGAACGTCACTCTCCGCTATAGCTTCAATTCGTCAAGCAACAAATATAAGGGTTCGGGAGCCGGATCAGATGCAAAGAATCGTATGTAATCATTCCCGACCTATTGGGAATCTGACGGAAAGATTTGTTAAACAGATAAAATGCGAGTATATTTACGGAAATATGCTCGCATTTTTATGAAAAGATTTCTCACCTCTATTCTTCTCTTGGGCGCAGCCGTCATGATGCATGCTCAGAATCCCGTATCTCCAAATGGAAAATTGTCTGCCGATGTTTCAGACCGTCAGTTGGTCATAAGCTACGAAAAGCAGAATGTCCTCCATCTTGCAGATGTACAGTTCGACGAACTTACATTTGTCAGAAATGTGAAGGACGACTATCAGATGCTTGAAGGAAAGCGCCTGCATTGTACCAACGAAGCGAATGAGTACAAGGCTTCGATAGGTCCTGATGCCGATATGGTGATAAGGCTCTACAACGACGGAGTCGCGTTCAGATATGAATACACAGGTCTTCAGAACGAGAAGCAGCCTCAGGAGAATACCGTGTATGTGATTCCTGAGGGAACAAAGCGCTGGTTCATGCAGTGGACAGAGTCGTATGAGGGCTATTTCCCGATGAACACGACCTATAAGGTAAAGCCTATCCGCTGGTTCAGCGGTGCTTCCGTGTCGGAGGAAGGCTGGACTAACCGTTGGGGTTATCCTGCATTGATGGAGGCAGCCGACGGTGTGTTCGCGCTCATTACCGAGGCGAATATCGAAAGAAATCAGAGTGGTTCGAGCTTGTACAATGATGGCGAACGTTACAAGGTTGTCGTGGAACCTAACGAGGTGCCTTTGACAGGAGAATGGCATACTCCGTGGCGTGTGGCCATCATCGGAACCCTTGCAGATGTGGTCGAATCTACATTGGTGACTGACGTGTGCGAACCGACCAAGTATGAAAATGTTGACTGGATAGAGCCGGGCGTGGTTTCATGGATCTATTGGGCAAACAACCACGGTTCGAACGACTACAACATCATCAAGAGATATGTCGACATGGCAGCGACCCTCGGTCTTCCTTATGTGCTCATCGATGCCGAGTGGGATGAGATGAAGGACGGCAAGACCGTTGAGGACGCAATCGCCTATGCCCATTCGAAGGGAATCAAGCCGATGATCTGGTACAATTCTTCCATCGGATGGATCAACGGTGCCCCAGGTCCGAAGTTCCGCCTGAATGACCCTGAGGACAGAGAGAAGGAATTCGCATGGTGCGAAAGCCTCGGTGTTGCAGGCGTGAAGGTCGACTTCTTCAGCGGTGATAATCAGGTGAACATGGACTACTGCATTGAGCTCATGGAGTGTGCCGCACGTCACAATATGCTGATCAATTTCCATGGTGCTCCGATCCCTCGCGGATGGCAGCGTACCTATCCGAACCTCCTCACTACAGAAGGAGTATATGGTGCCGAGTGGTACAACAATGTACCTACATTCACGAAGATAGCTGCAAGTCACAATGCGGTTCTTCCGTTTACCCGTAATGTAATCGGCCCTATGGACTATACCCCATGCGCTTTCAGTGACTCCCAGCATCCTCACATCACTACAAATGCTCATGAACTCGCGCTTACAGTGCTGTTCGAGAGCGGTCTCCAGCACCTTGCAGACAGCCCTGAGAGCTTCCTTGCCCAGCCGCAGGAGGTGCAGGATTTCCTTGGTCAGCTACCTGCAGTCTGGGATGAGACCCGTTATGTAAGCGGATATCCTGGCGTCAGCGCTGTGCTTGCCCGTCGCAGCGGCAAGGTGTGGTATGTCGCTGGAATCAATGGAACTGACGAGCCGATGACCCTTGATACAGACCTCAGCTTCCTTGGCAAGAAGAAGGTGAAGGCTCGTATGTTTGCAGATACAGCCGACCAGCCATGGCAGATTACCGATGTCAGGAAGCTTCCGACTCAGGTCGAGTGTCAGCCTCGCGGCGGCTTCCTGCTGGTCATCGGCAAATAAAAAGATATATTCTTTTACATCCTTCTTTTCTGCTGTGCTCCGGCACCTGTTCCCTTGTATTTGCTCTGGGTGGTGTTGAAGTTATAGCGGAGAGTGATTCCATACGTGCGCATGGACCTCTTGCTCCACATTCTGAGTGAGTAAGCATTGCTGTACATCCTCATTTCTGTTGATTCATCGTCAAGAATGTCGTTTGCGAAAACTTCGACTGCAAGTGCATTCTTAAGGAATGATTTTCTGACCGATGCGTTCAAGGTGTTGGTAGGCTTCAACATATGATAGACTCTGCTGTCTCCTTTTCCTTGGAAGGTATAATCGCAGTTCAATGTGAATCCCTTCGGCAAGGTCAGGGTGTTGTCGAACTGAATTACAGGAAGAGCCTGATCCATCTGGACTTCCTCACCAAGTGATTCCACTGTAAGCCATTGCTTGACGAGAGCCAGGGAAAGGCGCGGATTCCATATTCCTATGGTAGGTGTGGCGGCGACCATTACCTGCATTGTCGGTATGTTCTTGTAGAAATTGTCGTGATAGATGAGTATGGCATTGTCGGTTCCTTCCTGTGCTGTGGCGGTTTCAAGGATTGCATTCTTTACTGTCTGATAGCTGATTCCTGCCTGGACAAACTTCCATACGGCTGCAAGGGATACATCATGGTTCATCTCCGGTCTGAGCAGGGGATTTCCCTGCTGCATGCAGTAACGGTCGATGTAAACGAGCGAGTTGCTGAGATAGCTGTAGTGAGGTCTGGTGGTCTTTGCCGAGTAGTTGAGGAGGAACTGGAATGGACCGGCAACAGCTGAGAAGGATGCATTAGGATAGAAGTTGTCGTATGTCCTGCTCTGGTCCTTCTTGAAGACCTCATTCTCGTAGTATCTGAATCCGATATGTTCATATCTTACCCCTGCGGTCAGACTGCCGAATCTGAACGGGTGGATGTATTCGGCATAAGCGCTGGTCTCAGACTCCCTGATGGTAGTGAATGCGCTTGGTACATAACCTTCGCCGTTCAGATATTCGTCATATCTGACGGTATTGGAATATTCGCTTCCGGCAGTGAGTACGCCGCCGAGGATAGGGTAGGTTAGGGTCAGCTTTGATGCGTAGAGTCTGTTGTGGGTATTGCTGACAGTGTTGAGGATGCGGTCGTCCTGATGCTGGCTCAACTCGTTGTAAGTCGTCTTGCCATTGGATCTGCTGTCATGGAAATCGGTGTTGAAGTCGATGGCCAGCTTGCCTGCAGTACCGTTGTAATACATGTTCAGTTCATGGGTAGGGCTCGGGTCGGAATGTCCCTCGGCAAGAGTGCTGGTCTCATCGTCCAATATTCCGTCCAAGGTTGCGCTTGTACGGAAATCCTGTGTGGACGATGTTCTCAGGCTGATACTTGGCCTGTATCGTATACCGGCAGAGTGGCTGTCGCTGATCTGCAAGTTGAGACCCAAGGTCGGGGTAATCGCCTGAGTCCTACGGTCGCGATGTCCTGTCTGAACGGTCTCAAGCATCTGCCTTGAAGCCAAGGTCTGATGAGTCTCTGTATCCTGGAAAGATTCGGAATCTGAATACACAAGTGCTCCGAATATGTCAAGGCTGTTGTGCCTGTAGTTCATGTTTATGGTTTCATTCAGGTTTGTGTATTCAGACTGGGACCATGATGAGCGTACATCGAATCCGAATCCGTCACCCGCTCTCTTGATAGTCTGTATTCTGATCACAGCCTTTACGGTCGCATCGTATCTTGCCCCAGGGTTCTGGACTACATCCACGGACTTTATTTCCTTCGAACTGAGCTGTTCCAGTTCGGAGTTATCACGTATAAGGCGACCATTGATGTATATTATAGGAGCTCCTTTGCCGATGACCTCATATCCTCCATCCTTTGAAATGACGCCCGGAAGCTTCTCGAGAACATCGTTTGCAGATCCGGCTTCGGCGAGTACGCTGTTCTCTATGGGAGTCACGAAGGCATCACCCTTGATTACAGTCTTGGGGAGATAGCCTTTGACCACCGCCTTGCTGAGCATTTCCAAGTCGGGGATCATACGGATGGTACCCATGTCCGTGCCGTGTACTGCTGTTATGTAGGGATCATATCCGATGAAGGAAATATGGACCATGGCGGCCTGCGGGGCCGATTCGAGTACAAAGACTCCAAGTGTGTCGGTCATGGCTCCGCTGATGTAGGTCGAATCTGCCTTCTGAAGCATTACATTGGCATAGGCCAACGGCTCATCGTTTTCATCGATGACCCTTCCTTTGATTAATTGTGCTGATGCGTTAATCTGAAGTGCCGTCAAAAAGAGTGGAGAGACGGCACAGAGAATCATTTTCTTGAAAGTTCGTTTCATACGTGATTTTATCTATAATAATTATAATGATCCGTCCGGAACTTTTATCGTCCGGCAATGATGTTGATTTTGTAATAATGACGAACAGTTTCATTATTTGTTGCAAAAAACTCCCTCCCATACTAGAGATGCATGTTCTCTATATGGGAGGGAGTAAGTTATACCGTCCAATAACCGTGACGTACATCAAAATAATTATTGGAATATTATAAATATTGTTTAAATTTGACTTCACTTTTGCATAGGTTGCAAAAATTCAAAAACAAAACCTTTTTAAGTATGAAGAACTTATTTAATTTCATGCTCGTTGCTTTCATGATGATTGTGATGGGATTTTCATTTACAGGATGTACCAAAGAGAGTGCTGGTAAAATTCGAGGCTTATATCTACGAATTGATAAATATGGAGGACGAGATGGAGGACAGAGAGCATGGGGACTGGATTTTGTAAACGGGAATACAGTCAAGTATTATGATCGTCTTCATGATTACAAACACTGGGACGACGAACATGGCAAGTGGTCAGAATCTTTAGGTTATGGAAACTGGTATTTTCAGTCAGGATGTGATGAACGTGCTACTTATTACATTGAGGACAACAAGATATATATTCCTATGAAAGGAATCATATTGACTATTGAAGGAGATAATCTATATCCAGATGGCAGTGGAACTCCTTATGTTAAACAGTAGAATGTTCCGGCATCAAGTTTACAAATGATATGCCCCCGAAAGCTAAACAACACTTTCGGGGGCATGTTACTTTTCCGTCAACCGGATTTCTATATCAGATTTTGATTACTGCGGACGTCTGCGTCTAGGCCACTGAGGCTCAACCTGCTTGTACTCGAAGTATTCGAAGTCTGCGTAGCCCTTTACTGAAGGCGACTGCGCCCAGAGGCCGAGCATGATACCTGTGAAGTTGCCGAGGGTCTCGGTGCTGAGGAATCGTGCGTCACCTGTACCTACCTGCTTGAAGTCAGTTCCGTTTGTCGAGTACCAGAGCATGTACTGGTTGCGGTTTCCGGTGAGGCGGAGCCATACCTTGCTGCTGTTCACGGTCACTTCCTCTACATGGTTCACAGGACCGAAGGTATAATTAGTACCTACAACCCATTTGCCGCCCTTCTTGGCAACATATACGTCATAGTGTCCGTTATAGTCCATGTATACTGTCATACCTGCCTTGTCGCCGTTGCTTGCGTTTCCGAGCTTGACGCATGTCTCTGCCTGGAAATCAAAGTCCTCCTGACGGAATCCGACGAACGAAGGAGAATTCTTGAGTTCGTTCAGGCCTTCTGCAGAACCGTACATACGGAGCTTGCCGTTTGCGATCTGATATCTTTCTTCAACCGGTTTGCGGAGCCATGACCACTTAGGTCCGAGAGGCTCGTCGAACTCGTTGCGTGCAGGTTCTGCCTCGAAAGGCTTGAGAGGGAGTGTAGGAACGTCCATCTTGAGAGCGATCTCGCCGTTTCCGTTCACTACAGGCCATGCGTTCTTGTCCCAGCGTACAGGAGCGACGAATGTCTCGCGGCCGAGAAGGTGGATGAGTCCGCTGTTCACGCGGAAAGCAAGACATACAAGCCACCATGAACCGTCATGAGCCTCCACGAGGTCTGCATGACCTACACCCTGGATAGGGCTTCCCTGCGCTGCAGATGTGAAGTGTGTGAGGATAGGGTTGTGCGGAGCCGGATCATATGGTCCCTCTACATTGCGGCTGCGTGCGATGGTCTCGCTGTGTGCGAACTCTGTACCGCCCTCTGCGATCATGAGGTAGTACCAGCCGTCCTTCTTATAGATGTGTGGTGCCTCAGGATAACGGCCGCCCATTCCGTTCCATACGACCTTAGGCTCGGTGAGGATCTCACCTGTGTCAGGGTTGATCTGGCTGATCATCACGCTTGTTCCTGTAGAACCTGTATACCAGCACTTTCCGTCCTCATCCCAGAAGAGAGAAGGGTCGATTCCGCCCATCGCTACAGGAATAGGATCAGACCATTCTCCTGCAGGATCCTCTGCTGTCACGATGAAGTTGCCGAGTGAAGAAGTGTTTGTCGTGATCATGTAGAACTTGCCGTTGTGGTGACGGATTGTAGGGGCGTAGATACCCTGGCTTGAGTTCGCTCCTTCGAGCTGGAGCTGTGACTCGCGTGTGAGGACATGTCCGATCTGCTTCCAGTTCACGAGGTCTTTACTGTGATAGATAGGAACTCCAGGGAAATACTGGAAGCTGCTGGTTACCAGATAGTAATCCTCTCCCACGCGACATACGCTTGGGTCAGGGCTGAATCCTTTTACTACAGGATTGTTGTATCCCTGCGCGCTCATGGCGACGGCAAAGGCGATACCGATCAATGATAAAAATAAACGTTTCATAGTTGTGGTTATTAAGATTTATTCTGCGTTATATTCAAAATATTCGAAGTCAGCATATCCCTTCTCCGAAGGCGACTGAGCCCAGAGGCCGATCATTATGCCTGTGAATCCGCCTACAGTCTCGGAACTGAGGAAACGGGTGTCGCCGATGCCGGCCAGCTTGAACTCCTTGCCGTCGGTCGAGTACCATAGTCTGTAATGATCCTGATCTCCGGTGACGCGGAGCCATACCTTGCCTGCATTGACCGGTATTTCCTCGATGTTGTTGAAGACTCCCATAGCATAACGGACACCGATCACATTCTTTCCTCCCTTCTTTTCTATATAAACATCGTAATGTGCTCCCTCATCCATGAATATGCTTATGCCGGCCTTGTCGCCGTTGCGTGCGTTTCCGAGCTTCACGCATGTTTCAGCCGTGAAATCGTGGTGCTGCTGACGGATACCTGCGAATGAAGGTGATTCGGAATGTGCATTCAGGTCTGCTGCTGTTCCATGGATACGGAGTTTTCCGTCTGCAACTTCATAAAGTGAAGGATCCGGATTACGGAGCCATGACCATTCGTTTCCAAGTCCTGTGGAAGCCATTGTGGCAGAGTTCTTTATCTGAGCAGGTGCGTCGAACTCATTTCGCTCCGGAAGGGCAGGAAAAGGCTTCTGAGGCAATGTGGGAACATCCATATTTATGCTTATGTCGCCGTTTCCGTTAACAACTGGCCATCCTCCGCGGTCCCATGTGACCGGTGCAAGGAAGGTCTCGCGTCCCAGAAGATGATGCATTCCGCTCTGTGTGCGGAATCCAAGGCATACCATCCACCACGAACCGTCATGAGCCTGGATGATGTCTGCATGTCCTGTTCCTTGGATCGGATTGGTCTGAGCAGCCTGCTTGCAATGTGTGATTATAGGATTGTGAGGTGCCGGAGCATAAGGTCCGTCAACATTGCGGCTGCGTGCGATGGTCACTCCATGGGCATATTCGGTACCGCCTTCTGCAATCATGAGATAGTACCATCCGTCCTTCTTGTAGATATGCGGTGCTTCCGGGTAGCGGCCACCTGTACCGTTCCATATGATCTTCGGCGCTGTGAGCTTTTCTCCTGTATCAGGATTGATCTGGCAGAACATTATGTTGTCGTTCGCAGAGCCGCTGTAGTAGCATTTTCCGTCTTCATCCCAGAAGAGGTCAGGGTCGATGCCCGGCATGTCCACTGTCACAGGATCCGACCATGCTCCGTACGGATCCTTGGTGCTTACGATGAAGTTGCCCAGTCCCGAGCAGTTGGTCGTGATCATGTAGAATGTACCTTCATGGTAACGGATGGTCGGTGCGAATATACCCTGTCCTGCATGCGCATCAGGAAGAGGCAGCTGTGATTCCCTGTCAAGCACGTGTCCGATCTGCTCCCAGTTCACGAGATCCTTGCTGTGATAGATCGGGACGCCGGGAAAGTAGTGGAAGCTGCTGGTTACCAGATAGTAATCTTCTCCTACACGGCATACGCTCGGATCAGGATTGAAGCCCGGAATCACAGGGTTGACATAGCCCTGGGCAAAACCTGAAATCGCGGACAGCGACAGCAACAGCAGAGTGATAAATGAACGTTTCATTATATATTGATTATTAGTGTGTTACATTGAATCAGCCTCTCTATGATTTCCATACACATGCGTCCGTTGTGGTACGGACATTTCCAGAAGCCGGCCTTGTCATCCTCGCGGTTGATGCTGCCGTCGGCGCGTATGCTCCAGAACCATTCTCCGTTTTCGCGGTCGATCATATCCTTCTTGATGAAATCCCAACATGTCAGAGCATTCTCAAGACCTTCCTGTACTCCGAAACTGTCCCATAGGTTGAAGTATCCGACCACGGTCTCGGCCTGTACCCACCAGTGGCGGTCGCCGTCTGCAGGGCCGTCAGAGCCATGTTTTTCGTAGATCATTCCTCCCTCGTGGCTGAATCCTTCTCCTGCCGCTTCCGCTATGCGAGGAGCCAATGCTTCCACTCGTTCAAGAACTTCGGTATCTCCCAGCACCAGCGCCGCTTCGTGCAGAAGCCATGATGCTTCGATGTCATGTCCATATGAAACGGTATCATATCCGCAGTTCCATTCGTTGTCGAAGAATAGCTTCAGGTGGCCGTCGCTTCCGATGATGTGCTGCTCGAAAACTGAGATCAGACCGCGAAGACGCTCCTCCAGGCGGGAATTCTTCCATACGCGGTAAAGACATGTATATGCCTCGAGGACATGAAGATGCGTGTTCATGGTCTTGCTTTCGTTAGCATCCTTGTCGCTAAGGCGCATGTCTTTGATCTCCGCCCATTCACGGGTGAATGCCTCGAAATAGCCTCCGCGGACAGCGTCGAAGCTGTGTTCTTCTATCGAATTGAAAAGTTTGATAGCATATTCAAGAGCCTTTCCGTCGCCTGTCGCCCGGTTGAATTCAGCCAGTCCATAGATGGTGAATGCCACTGCATATATCTGCTTCCTGGTGTCGAGCGGACTTCCGTCCGGGTTGACAGACCAATATGTGCCTCCGAATCCGGTGTCGTAGAACCTGTTGATTATCAGGTTTCTGGCTCTGACTGCCATGTCCAGATATTCCTGCTTCCCGAAGAGCCTGTATGCCGATGCGAATGTCCATAATATGCGGGCGGTCATAACATTTCCGACAGGGGAATATTCATCAGTTTCATCCTTTCCGTCGATACGCCCGTAAAAACCACCCTCAGGTCTGCACATGCGAGTCATCCAATAAGGAAGGATATTATCTGTCAGTTCCTTTTTGGCTTGTGTTGCAAGTGCTTGTGCAGCAAAAAGTTCCGCTGCTGTCTTGTGTGGCTTTTCCATTTGTCGGTCATCAGTTTTCACAAATATACGAAAAAACGGCGATATGAGGACAACATATGATTTTCGTCGTTCAAAATGTTGAAAAGATGTTAAAATACTATCAGTTTCTGTAAAAATTGTATATTTGTAGTCGAACTATGAAAATCAGAAATATGAGCAGGTCTTTTATTGAAATCACGCGTCTTTCGGAGAAGGATTGCTTCTATATCGTGGAGCGTCACAAAACGGAATTCACCTATCCTCTTCATCAGCATAAGGAGTTCGAACTGAACTTCATAGAGAAGGGTAAAGGGGTGCGCAGAATAGTGGGTGACAGCGTCGAGGAAATAGGCGATTACGAACTTGTCCTTCTTGGCGGCGAGGATCTGGAACATGTCTGGGAGCAGGGCAGCTGCACCTCCAAGGACATAAGGGAGATAACCGTTCATTTCTCAGGTGACATCTTCGGAGAAGGCCTGCTGTCCAAGAATCAGTTCGCCTCCATAAACCGGATGCTGCAAAGAGCTGACCATGGCCTGTCATTCTCGATCGGAACCATCATGAAGGTTTATTCCGCACTTGATACAATTGCCGATGCATCAGAACGTTTCGTGCAGTTCTTGAAGTTTATGTATATACTTTATGAACTGTCTGTAGCTGATGATGCCAGGGTGCTGGCTTCCAGTTCTTTTTCCCATGCCGAACGTGAAACCGAGAGCCGTCGTGTGCAGAAGGTGAAAGAATATGTCAACGAGCATTATTCCGAGGCTCTCAAGCTGTCCGACATAGCTGATCTTGTGGGCATGAGTCCGGTTGCCTTCAGCCGTTTCTTCCGTCACAGGACAGGCCGTACATTGTCTGATTACATCACTGATATCCGCCTCGGATATGCGGCCAGGATGCTTGTCGATTCCAGCAGGAACATATCCGAAATCTGTTATGAATGCGGCTTCAACAACCTGTCCAATTTCAACCGTACGTTCAAGGCCAAAAGGAACTATACTCCGCGTGAATTCCGTGCGATGTTCAAGAAAAACAAGGTAATTGTTTAAATTGTATCAGAAATAGATAAATATGTATTTGTTTGACTTCGGGCATATTTGTAAATTTGCGTTACCATAATCAATAGCGCTAGGAATTAATGAAAATAACCCGGATCATTTCGATCCTGACACTTGCAGCAGTGGCCATGTTGTGTTCTTGTCAGGCTCAGAAACCGTCTTTCGTTCGTGTGGAAGACGGGAAATTCGTGTGTGAAGACTATCCTTCCTATTTCATCGGAACCAATTTCTGGTATGGAGCCATCCTCGGAAGCGAGGGTACAGGCGGAGACCGTGCCCGTCTGGAGGCTGAGCTTGATACCCTCAAGGCATTGGGAATGACCAATCTGCGTGTTCTTGTGGGCGGTGACGGACCTGACGGCATTCCTACGCGCGTGAGTCCGACCCTCCAGAAGGAACCGGGTGTGTATAACGATACTGTTTTCCGTGGTCTGGACTATCTCCTTGCGGAAATGGCGGAAAGAGGCATGAAGGCCGTCCTGTACATCAACAACTCATGGGAATGGTCTGGCGGTTACGGCATGTATCTCGAGTGGGCAGGAGCCGGAAAGGCTCTGATTCCTGCAGAAGTCGGATATGTTCCGTTCATGGAGTCGGTTTCCCGTTTTGTGACAAACGAAAAGGCTAAAGAGCTTTATTACGATCATGTGAGACATGTGGTCAGCCGTACCAACACCGTTACCGGAAAGCCGTACAAGGACGATCCGACGATCTTCTCATGGCAGATCGGAAACGAGCCGAGATGTTTCAGAAGCGACTCGGCAGGTCAGGAGGCCTTCGTGGATTTCATGTGGACATCTGCGGCCTTGATAAAGTCCCTCGACCCGAACCATATGGTCTCTTCGGGCAGCGAAGGCTCATGGGGCTGCGAAAACGACATGGATCTTTTCGAAAGGATACATTCGTGTCCTGACATCGATTATCTTAACATCCATATCTGGCCTTACAACTGGAGCTGGGTGCGCGAAAACACCCTCAAGATAAATCTTCCTCAGGCCATAGCCAATACCGATCAGTACATAGATGAGCATCTTGTGATTGCTGAAAAATATGGAAAGCCTGTGGTCATGGAAGAGTTCGGATATCCTCGTGATGATTTCCGGTTTGCCAAAGGCACTCCAACTATGGCAAGAGACGAATATTACAGGCATGTGTTCGGCCGCATCGTTGAATCGTCAAAGGAAGGAGGTCTTTTTGCCGGTCTCAATTTCTGGGGTTGGGGCGGTCTTGCAAGTCAGTCGGAGACAAACCTGTACTGGCAGCCGGGAGACGATTACTGCGGCGATCCGGCTCAGGAGCAGCAAGGTCTCAATTCGGTATACGCAAGTGACATTTCAACAGTCTCAATTATCGAGGAAGCAACTCAATCAATTGAAAAATAATATATTAACACACAATTTAATTAATAACCATCCCTAACGGGAAAACTAATCATCCTATCACTATGAAAAGGAAAAAGCTAACTCATCTGTTCGGAATCATGGCGCTTCTGCTCCTGACAGCCGGACAATCTTTCGCTCAGAACCTGCGCGTTCAAGGTAGGGTTCTGGATGAACTTGGGGAAGGCTTGATTGGAGCTGGCGTGATCGTTCAAGGAACACTCCAGGGTACAGTCACAGACGTGGATGGAAACTATGAAATTTCCGTTCCCCAGGGTGCTACGCTCGAATTTTCTTGCGTGGGCTACATGACGCAGCAGGTTCCGGTAACAGGAGCACGCCTTGATGTCACAATGCAGCCTGACACAAGACTTATTGACGAGTCTGTGGTAGTCGCTTACGGTCAGCAGAAGAAAGTGACTATTACGGGTGCAGTCACAGCCGTAGGCGGAGAAGCCCTAATGAAATCGCCGGTGGCGAACGTTGCAAATGCGCTCCAGGGTAATCTTCCTGGCGTTTCTGCAGTGCAGCCTTCCGGTATGCCTGGTGCCGATGAACCGGTCATCAGAATCCGTGGAGTCGGATCATTGAACAGTGCTGAACCTCTTGTATTGGTCGACGGTGTAGAGCGTCCGTTCTCTCAGCTCGACCCTAATGAAATCGAGAGCATATCAGTCCTTAAGGATGCATCCGCAACTGCAGTATTCGGCGTACGTGGTGCCAATGGTGTAATCCTCGTGACCACTAAGCGCGGTGAGGTCGGAAAGGCTTCGGTAACGGCTTCTGTAAGCGCAGCGATGCAGACCATCGCACAGTTCGTTGACTTTGCAGATTCGTATACTTACGGTCAGATGTACAACTATACACAGATCACGGACTCAAAGCCTATGAGCGAGTGGCCTGGTACAGTGAACATCCCTGATTACAGTCCTTATGCAGGAATCGTCCGTTTCAACCAGGATGTGATGGAGCATTTCCGCACCGGTGACATGCCGACTACATTCCCTGACACAGACTGGATCGATTATATCATGAACGATCAGGCATGGCAGGAGCAGGCAAACGTAAACGTATCGGGCGGTACTGAAAAGGTGCGCTACTTCGTTTCTGCAGGTTTCCTTAACCAGAACTCTTTGTTCAAGACATTCTCCAGCAACAAGAACGAGACATTCGATTATCAGCGTCTGAACTATCGTGCAAACCTTGATATCGATATCACTAAATACAGCCAGCTCTCCCTCACGCTCGGAGGCCGTATGCAGGACCGCAACACAATGGGTGGAGGTGAAGGATTCCTCTTCCGTTATCTGCAGGGTGCTACGCCGTTTGCCGGAATCGGAGTGGACGAGCAGGGACGTCATATCATATCGGATCCTAACATTGTAGGTGCTTATGACCGTGATGCCCTTTCCAACTATTATAACCTCGGTTATGAAAACCAGAGCACGAATGCCCTGAACTTCGATATTCAGTACAAGCTCGATATGAGTTTCCTTACAAAGGGTCTTGATTTCAAGGTAAAGGCGTCTTACAACTCTGAATATACAGCTCAGAAGTATCGTCAGAACGGCTATGGTACAGGTCTGACATATGTTGCCACCATCGTGAACGGTGAAGAGGTGCTCCGCAAGGAAAACGTGACATGGCCTATTCCTTACAGCGAAGGAAAATGGGGCAACCGCAACTGGTATGCTGAGGCAAGCTTCAACTATGCACGCAGATTCGGCAAGCATAACATCGGAGGTCTGCTTCTCTACAACCAGAGCAAGACTTATTATCCATGGGATTCAAGCAACAGCCTTTATCAGTCGATCCCTAAGGGTTATGTAGGTCTTGTCGGTCGTGTAACTTACGACTATGACACCAAGTATCTCCTCGACTTCAATATCGGTTATAACGGATCGGAGAACTTCGCTCCAGGTCACCGCTACGGTACCTTCCCTTCTGTTTCAGTAGGTTGGATACCTTCACAGGAGAAGTGGTGGGAGCCTGTCAAGAATACAGTAAGCTACCTCAAGCTTCGTGCTTCATACGGTCTTGTAGGTAACGATAATACAAACGGCGCACGTTTCCTCTATCTTCCTGGTACATGGCAGTTCTTCCAGGGTCATATGGGATGGAACCCTCAGACTCAGGGTGCCAACTTCGGTACAAATGGAAACTGGCTTCAGGGTGTAAGAGAGCTTACCGCAGGCAACCCTAACGTAACATGGGAGACAGCTACAAAGATCAATGTCGGTCTGGATGCAGGATTCTTCAAGGACAAGCTCCATGCTTATGTGGACTTCTTCTGGGAGGACCGCAAGGACATCCTCGTATCGAATGCATCGACATTGCCGGCTGTGACATCTCTTCCTGCGAACTATGTCAATGAAGGTCGCGTGAAGAACCATGGTTTCGAGGTAACATTGAACTGGGAGCAGAAGATCGGAGATTTCCGTTATTCAATCTCTCCAAACGTGGCTTATGCAAAGAATCAGGTCATCGAGATGCTTGAGGTCAAGCCTCTGTACGACTATCTGAGCCGCACAGGACTCCCTGTAGGACAGCGTTTCGGTTATGATCTCTTCGAATTCTATGAGGCAGGTGCAACTGAGGAACGCTATATGGCGAAGTATGGTGCGGAAATGCCGAATCAGAATGTTCAGCTCAAGAATGGTGACTGCGTTTACGTTGACTTGAACGGTGACGGCATCATCGATGCCAATGACCAGAAGCCTCTCGGTTATACAGACAACCCTGAGTTCACATATTCTGTGAATTTCAACTTCCAGTGGAAGGGTCTCGACTTCACAATGCTGTGGATCGGAGCAGACCATGTAAGCCGTCAGCTGAACGGATACTTCCGTGACCAGTTCGGTTCTACCAATACATCAGCTCTCACTCAGTGGGTTGCAGACAACTCATGGACAGAGGACAATACTGATGCTATCCTGCCTCGTATTTCATTCGATAACCGTGTTCACAACAACCGTGATTCACAGGCATGGGTGGTAGATTCGAAGTATGTACGTCTCAAGAATGTCGAGATCGGCTATACATTCACTCCTAAGAAGGGCTCGTTCTTCAATTATGTAAGAGTCTATGCTTCAGGAAACAACCTTCTCACTTTCGCAGACTTCAAGGGTAACGACCCTGAGGCTCCTGGCTCAGGACTTGACTATGGAATGCGCTATCCGATGACACGTCTGTTCAACATCGGTGCACAGATTAACTTCTAACACTTCACACAATGAAAAATATTTTGAATAAAATACTCGTTCTGGGATTCTGTACAGTGTTTTTCGGCACTGCATGTGTTGAGAAGCTGGCTGTCGGAGATGCCTTTCTTGAGAAGGCTCCCGGTGTAGACGTAAATATAGATACGGTGTTCTCAAGTGCAGAATACACCCGTAACTTCCTTTGGAGCGCCTACGGACAGCTCTATTGTACATATACTTCCGGAAACATGATGAACGGTGCGCCGATCGACGCCCTTTCAGACTCTTATCATTGCTTCTGTTCATGGGGAGGCCCTATCCAGAGCTACTACCCTGGCGGACTTACCGAGGATGCCCAGGATACACCTGACGGAAATTTCCAGGGAAAATTCTCTTATTCTACAAAGAATCCTAGCGACGATGCTTCCCAGAATGCGAACGGCCGCGTTTCAATCTATGAGACAGTCCGCAAATGCTGGCAGATCATCGAGAACATCGACAGGGTTCCTGACATGTCCGATGATGAGAAGAGCCGCATCCGTGGAGAGGCTTATACCATCATGGCCAGCCGTTATTTCGATGCTTTCCGTAACTTCGGAGGACTTTGTCTTGCAAAGAAGGCCTATGCAGTAGGTGAGAATTTTGAAGACGGACGTGCTACCGCGATGGAGACTGTCGAGTTCATCGACTCTCTCATCGTATGTGCGATTGATGAGCCGGGCTTCATCTGGAATCTTGCTGATGCCGATCAGGCTCAGTGGTCGGGCCGTCTTACACGAGCTTCAGCACGTGCTCTTCGTGCAAAGCTGTGGATGCATGCGGCATCGCCGTTGTTCAACAATTCACAGCCTTACATGGAATATGCACCTCATAAGGTGACTGAATTCACCAACATCGAGCATGTATGGTTCGGTAAGGAGGATCCTACACTCTGGAACAAATGTCTCAAGGCTTGCGAGGAATTCTTCCAGGACAATGCAGCCAACGGCAACTACTACCAGCTTATCCAGCCTGTAACTCAGGATGAGGCAGGTTACCGTATGGCTTTCCGTAATGCCTACAGGTATCGTAATGATGAGATCAACCACGAGAAGCTCTTTGATGCACATCCTACACAGTGGATGTCAAGCTCAGGAACCAACGGAGTCATTGAAAACAATGGCTGGGGCTGGGGCTGGGCCGGATTTGCTCTTGACTGTATGCGTCAGGGTGGTGCCGTACCTACAAATGAGCTGATGGAGTGCTTCGGTATGCAGGACGGACGTAATTTCCCATATGAAAACATCTATGGCAAAGGTAATAATCCTGAAGGCATCGATATGTTCGCAGACCGCGACCCTCGTCTGTATGAAACCATGCTCGTTCCGAGAGAGTCTTTCCCATTTGACAAGGTGGGTGACTACAATGGTTTCAAGTACATTGATACCTGGGTAGGCGGTGCTATGGATTACGACAGCGGTAACTTCGGTAACCTTGCTGACGACACTCATACATATTATAGAAAGTTCAAGTGGTTCCTTGATTATTCAGGAACCAAGATGGATGACAGATTCATCGGTATCTCTTATATCCGTCTTGCCGAGATGTATCTCATCTATGCCGAGGCTCTTGCCGAGACAGGTGATCTTTCAGGAGCGCTCGATCAGCTTCATGTAGTACGCAGCCGCGTGGGTCTGGGTCGTCTTGAAGTGATGAATCCTGAACTCAACCTTACATCAGACAAGGATGCACTCATCAATGAGATCCTTCGTGAGAGAAACTGCGAGATCGGAGCAGAGTGCGGTGACCGTCTTTATGATATGGTACGTCGCAAGCGTCAGGATCTCTTTACCAAGACTCTCCATGAGATCAGAGTATATCGTCTTGATGCGAACGGCAACCGCATGGAAGGTGGTGACCTTCGTTGGGATCCGTCAACTCCTTGGCCTGAGTTCGAATATGAGAAGAAGCCTATCGAGGTCGGTGCACGTGCATGGTGGAGAGAAGGCTACTGGACTAACAAGTGGTATCTCGACCCTGTTTCACGTATTGAGATCCAGAAGGGTTATGGTCTTACTCAGAATCCTGGTTGGTAACAATTAGAACTTATCATTATGAAATTACGTAATATATTTATATTTAGCCTGTTAGGATTCTGTATCGCTCCTATGACAGCTAATGCTCAGATCGAACTGGGCGACAAGAAGTCGCAGAAGGTGGATTTGGGATATGGCGTAGAGAGTTCGGAATTCCTGACTACAGCGGCGACATATACCATCACCGCTGAGGAACTTGGCCGTACTTCCGCAATCAGTCTTGCTGATGCGCTTTATGGCAAACTGCTCGGTCTTACCGCAGTTCAGAATACGGGTTTCAAGGGCGAAGAAGGCAGAGGTGCTTCCTTCAACATCCGTGGAGTCCAGACTACAGGTGAGAAAGATATCCTTATCCTTGTGGATGGCGTCGAGCGACCTATCGACAGACTGACAGTCGAGGAAATTGAAAGCGTTACAGTACTCAAGGATGCTGCAGCCGTAGCCCTTTACGGTCATGAGGCTGTCAATGGAGTACTTCTCGTGAAGACCAAGCGTGGTCAGGCGGACAGTGGCTACCATGTAAAGGCCGGTGCATCACACAAGCTTCAGTTCGACCCTCATTTTGCAGATATGGTAAGTGCTTATGACTATGCAAACGCACTTAACATAGCGAGAGCCAACGACGGTATGGCAGCAGCCTACTCAGAGGCTGAACTTCAGAAATTCCTGGACGGCAGCGATCCTTTCGTTTATCCTAATGTAAACTGGAAGGAGGAAGTCTTCAAGAATACAGCTAACGAGACAAATGCGTTCGTCTCAATGTATGGCGGTACAGACAAGGTACAGTACTACTCTTTGATCGATTATACCGATGCTCGCGGACTTTACGCACATCCTGACCAGGGTGCATGGAACTCGCAGCTCAAGTATTCGAAGGCCAACATCCGTACGAATGTGGATTTCCAGGTGACAAGCACCACCAGGGTGAAGACCAATATTCTTGCGATCTTCATGGAGACAAACGGTGTTCCGTACGTGGATTCTGACGGAGCATGGTGGCATCTGTACCGCGTCCCTGCACTGGCATTCCCTATCAAGACTGCAGAAGGAACATGGGGAGGCAACCAGACATACGGCGACTACAACCTTCTGGCCAAGTCTACCGGTGCCGGCTACACAAAGACCCATCAGCGTCAGATCTGGGCGGACATCACCTTGGAGCAGGATCTCGACATGCTTCTCGAAGGCCTTCAGTTCTATGCAGGTGGATCGTATGACAATGCTTCAAACACAATCGAGAACCGCACGAAGGGTTATCAGTACGGATGGAACTGGTATGACGCAGCCGGTGACAGGCAGCAGACAACCATGGGTACGGTCGAGGACAAGCTCGTCTTCAATTATTATGTTGACTCACAGTGGCGCATCGGAACCCTCAACACAGGTTTCAGATATGCGACTCAGTTCAATAACGGTGACAACTTCGCAGCGAACCTCAATTACAACACAAAGAGCGAGATCCGTGACGGAAGAAGCAACACATGGTATCGTCAGAATGTAGCCCTTTCGGCTCATTACGACCATGCGGACAAGATCATGGCTGACGTTGTCCTTGCAGGTAACGGATCGAACCGTTCATATCCTGCAAAGTGGGCATTCTCTCCTACAGCAGCCCTCGGATGGATCTATGCAGACAATCCTGCCAAAGGTCTGTTCGGAAAGCTCCGTGCTTCTGCAGGTATCCAGCACACCGACTATGTGCCTGAAGCAGGTCTCTGGCTTGACCGTTGGGACGGAGGTCATGGCGACTTTTACTACGGAAGCAACTTCGCACAGTCATGGGGAGCATTCATCACCCGTTTCCCTACGACCGATTTCCGTCAGGAGGCTGCCTACAAGGCCAACCTCGGTACTGATTTGAGGATTGCAGGCTGTCTTGACATCGTTGCCGAAGTATACTACCAGCAGAGACGCAACATCCTTGTAAGTGCAGAGTCACTGAATTCTTCTGTAGTGGGTCTCCAGTCTTCATATGACGACAAGGGAGTTGTGGAAAGCTACGGTGCAGAACTCGGACTCCGTTTCGCAAAGACATTCGACAACGGTCTCAATCTGAATGCAAGCGGCTTTGCAACTTATTCAAGGAACCAGATTCTCGAGTGGATCGAGAACCCGGTTTACCCTAACCTCTCAGTGATCGGTACTCCAGCTGATGCTGCACGCGGACTCATAGCACTCGGTTTCTTCGAGAGCCAGGATGAGATTGACAACAGTCCTCTCCAGCAGTTCGGTCAGGTCAAGGTCGGCGACATCAAGTATAAGGATGTCAACGGTGACAATGTGATCAACGAGAATGACTATGTAGCTCTTGACTACGGCTCTGCTTTCCCATCGCTTAACTACTCGTTCAGTCTCGGAATCGACTACAAGGGTATCGGAATCAATGCGACATTCCAGGGAGCAGGCAATCAGATCAAGAACCTCCGCTATGTGGACGGCGTCTGGGGAGCACTTTCAGACAACAGAAACATGTCACAGGAGTATTTTGACAACTGCTATGACACTGCAGGTGCGAATGCATTGTATCCACGTCTCTCGACAGAGAACGTAGCCAACAATGCTCAGGAATCGACTATCTGGTATCGCAATGTATCATGGTTCAAGATGCGTGATTGCGAACTTTACTACAGGTTGCCTGCATCAGTCCTTCAGAATTCCAAGGTTTCGGATGCCAAGGTATTCGTAAAGGGTCAGAACCTTCTGTCGTTTGACAATATTCCGGCAATGGATGCCGAGAACCTCAGCACAGGCTATCCTGTGATGAAGGCGGTTACATTTGGACTTTCTGTAGTATTCTAATAAAGATCGACTTATGAAACTAGATAAAATTTGTTTATTTGTTCTCGCCTGTGTCATGACGGCAGCGTGTGCGGATCTCAACTACACCGAGGAAAACACACGTGATGAGGAATGGACATATGAATACTATGGAGAGGGTATCAAGAACATGGTATTCGACGTTTACGCCCAGGTGTATAATAATGAGTTTGAAGCCAACAGCACATCATTCCTTGCCGGTGCTACCGATGAGGCTATGTATGCGTTGGAGACAGGTGCGGTAAACAGCTATGTCAACGGTGGATGGAGTCCGGCCAATCCGTTCTCTGCAACATGGGACAAGGCTTATACGGCAATTTCGGAGATCCACATGTACCTTGAGAAGATCCACCAGGCTGATCTTTCCGAGTGGGAGCACAATTCAGAGTATCAGAACTGGATCCAGCAGATGGAGCTCTTCCCATATGAGCTTCGTTTCCTCAGGGCTTACTTCTATTTCGAGCTGTTCAAGACTTACGGAGACGTACCTCTTGTTACAACAACTCTTACAAACGTTCAGGCTAACAACGTTACACGTACGCCTGCAGCTGATATCGTGAAGTTCATCGTGGATGAAATCGATGAGATCGCTCCACATCTTCCTATTTCATATGCAACGGAAGTAGGTGCTGAGTTCGGACGCGCAAATCGTGTCGCTGCATATGCACTCAAGGCACGTACCCTTCTTTATGCCGCTTCTCCTCTTCACAATCCTACAGGTGACAAGGCAAAGTGGGATGAGGCAGCAAAGGCTTGCGGCTATATCATCGATAATGCAGCTTCCTGGGGAATCAAGCTCAGCAAGTATGCTGATCTTTGGGGCGACAATGCTTTCTTCAATCAGGAGCTTATCTGGGGTATAGGACGTGGTGCAAGCAATGCATTCGAGATGGCTCACTATCCTATCGGAGTCGAGAACGGATCTTCAGGAAACTGTCCTACACAGAGCCTCGTAGACCAGTATGAGTATCAGGACAACGGCCAGACTTTCGGAGACCGTTATCCAGGTGCAATCGATCTTAACTCTGTCAATCCTTATGAGGGTCTGGATCCACGCTTTGCTCTTACAGTTGTGAAGAACGGTGACGAGTGGCCTTCAAACGGATCGCAGAAGAAGGTCATCGAAACATTCGCAGGCGGATTCAACGCATCTCCTAAGTATGGTGCAACCCCTACAGGATACTATCTCAGAAAGTATGTGGACGGTGCTGCAGTTACAACTGCAGACAATCAGGTCACACGTCGTCATACATGGATTGTCTTCCGTCTGGGTGAGCTCTATCTTGATTATGCAGAGGCTGTCTACAATGCTACAGGCAGCGCGAACGACAAGACTTACGGTCTTTCTGCAAACGAGGCCATCAATGTCCTCCGTAACCGTGCTGATATCATGATGCCGGCATTCACAGAGGATGGAGAGGCTTGGGTAGAGCGTTATGAGCGCGAGCGTCTTGTGGAGCTTGCTTTCGAGAACCACCGCTTCTGGGATGTGCGCCGCTGGAAGAAGGCAGACCAGTATTTCAATGCAGTCGAAGTTGCGAATATCAGCAGCAATCTCCAGCTCACCAGAACTACAGTAAACCGTCAGTGGGATGATAAATACTATTTCTATCCTATCCCTCAGACTGAAATAAAGAAGAACCCTGCCCTTGGACAGAATCCAGGATGGTAGTAATTAATAAGGAGTTCAATTATGAAGAATATATTTAAATTTTTCGGAACAATTCTGACTGTAGTCTTCGCTGCCGCATTGACCGGTTGTTCCCTTGACGAGCAATTTGAATCTGCTGATGTCGGATTGCATGTAAAGGTGTTCTTCCCGACCAAGGTGGTTGCAGGACAGCCTATGACCATCAACGGCAGCGGTTTCTCTGATGTTGCGGAAATCGTTTTCCCTGAAGGTATATCGGTCAAGAATTTCGAGATTGTCAGCAATGACATGATCAGGGTCAATGCACCGGCAGGCATTGCAGCTGAAGGTGGAAAGATCCTCGTACGTACATCAGAAGGTGAGGAAGCGGAATCTCCTCAGCCTCTGACTGTCGGAAAGACAGCCATTTCAGGTTTTTCAGTCAATGAAGGTGACGAAATTGACGGAGGAAGCCAGATTACCATCTATGGTACCGACCTTGAGTTCATCAACAAGATCGAATTGCTTGATGCAGACGGCAATCCGGCATTCATTGAAGACGAGCTTTTCAATAAGAAGGCTACAGCCACAATCATCTTCACAGTCCCTAAGAAGGTGTTCGAAGGCACATTTGCTGGAAAGATCTATACTATTGACGGCAATACCTTCAATATGCCTGAGCTTACCTACAAGCCTGTAGCGGATGCAGGATACTGGGAGACAGTGGAGAATGTCATCTGGGAGAATCCTGATCCAGCAGGTGTGGGTTCTGTAAGCTGGAGCGGTCAGTATCGTTTCGGTCTCGAAGGTACTGATGGCAATAACGAATGTATCACTACATTCCCTGCTGAGACTTGGGATATCATCAAGAACGGTACATTCATACTCAAGTTTGCTCCTGCTGCTGATGCATATCAGATTCGTGCAACTACTGGATGGTGGTCATTCGACAGCGACGGTGCTTATGACATCCACGGCGGTGACGAGCGCATCGTTGACAATGGTGACGGTACATTCTCTCTCTCATATACTATTTCTGAGGAGCCTCTCAAGAGCGGTATCTATGATCTCATCGATACACAGCATCTCCTCTTCACAGGTAGCGGATATACTCCTCTCAAGCTTTACTATACTGAAGAAGTATGGGTAGAAGGCGGCGGATCTATGGAAGTTGTCAGAACTTCGATCTGGAAGAATGACGGTTCTGTCGGTGCTGCAAGCTGGTCCGGCAGCCCTTACCGCTTCGCTCCTGACTTCAATTCTACAGGTGAGGAGATCTATGCAATTCCTGCCGAGACATGGGAGAAGATGAAGACCACTCCATTCAATGTACAGATCCAGCCTGCAGCAGACTGGTGGCAGGTACGTACGCTTGACGGATGGTGGGCGGTCGGAAATAACGAGGCTAATGATATCTCGCCTAATACTCCGGACAAGCTGATCGACAATGGTGACGGTACATTCACATTTACAATCGATCTTCAGACATATCCTGATCCTGATACTCCGCTCGCAGGCGTGATCGATGCTCAGCATCTCCTCTTTGCGGGTGACGGCTTCATCGTCCTCGAGATGTTCTGGGAAGAGGAAATCTGGGTCGGCGGCGGAGGTGACCAGCCTTCAGAGACTGTAGTATGGGAGAACGACGGATCGTTCGGCGTATGCAGCTGGGCAGGTTTCTATCGCTTCGCCCTCGATGGCAACGACGGTCTTGGCGAGTGCGCAGCTACATTCCCTCAGGATGTATGGGACAGACTCAAGTCAGGTCCTTTCAAGCTCCTTATCCAGCCGGGCGGAGACTGGTGGCAGATCCGCGTCATGGACGGATGGTGGTCGGTAGGCAACGATTCGTCAGGTGCAAGCGACATCACACCGCAGTCTGAGAATGTGACGGATAATGGTGACGGAACATTCACGGTTACAATCGATATTTCAGGTAATGCAGACCTTCTGGCTGTCCTTGATGCACAACATCTGTTGTTCAGCGGCGATGGTTTCGCTATCATGAAGATATCTTACTGATGACAGTTTAAGCAAGGCCGGTCGACCGGCCTTGCTTAAACTCTTTATAAAATCTGTTCTAAACGAAAACTCATGAGACTGATATTCAGCATCTTTGCATTCATATTCCTTACAGCCGGGTGCGGTCCGGACACCTCCTATGTCAACCTTTCCGTGGACAAGACTTCTTTGGAATTCACGGTCGAAGGCGGTGTGCGCAGCTTTACTGTCACTTCATCTGATGGTCTGCAGGTGGTTCCCGGATCGAACTGGATCAAGGTGACGAAAGGCGCAGGCAGAGAAGATGACCAGACGCTCGTTACCGTAACCGTAGGGAAGAACACTTCAGCATCAGCCCGTCAGACTACGATTACCCTGATGGCTGGAGCGGAAAGACAGGATGTTGATGTCTATCAGGCAGGAATCGAGTTCAATAACGAAGAGATCATACTTCCAGAAGGAAAACTTGCCGGAAATCTGGCTGCTGTATTCGGTCTCGGATGGAATCTTGGAAACCATTTCGATGCTTACAACAACGGTGTTGCAGGCGAGACTGCCTGGGGTAATCCGGAGGCCACCCAGGACACGTTCTTCAAGATAAAGGAAGCCGGATTCAAGACAGTGCGCATCCCTGTGACCTGGCTCGGAAAGTTTGGCGGAGCACCGAATTACAAGATAAGCGAAGCCTGGCTGAACCGTATTGCCGAAGTCGTCACATATGCTGAGAACGCCGGACTCATGGTGATAATCAACATGCATCATGACGGAGCGGACAGCAAGCACTGGCTCGACATCCTTGGTGCGTCAAAGGACGAGGCTGTCCATCAGAGAGTTCTCGAACAGGTGACTGCCATGTGGACGCAGATTGCCTTGAAATTCAAGGACAAGGGGCATTTTCTTGTCTTCGAGGCCTTCAACGAGATTCACGACGGCGGCTGGGGCTGGGGAAGCAACAGGAAAGACGGAGGAAAGCAGTACAGATGCATGAACGAATGGAATCAGGCATTTGTCGATGCCGTCAGGGCTACAGGAGGCAACAACGCCGACCGTATTCTCGGCATTCCGGCCTATTGTACCAATACGGACATCGCGATCGAATCATTCGTCATGCCGCAAGATTCTGCGGAAGACCGTCTGATGATTTCAGTCCACAGCTATGATCCGTCGGAATACACCCTTACTGCAAAGTATTCTGAATGGGGACATACCGCGGACGCATCCAAGAAGGCACCGGGCAACAATGAAAATGAGCTCAAGGCTTTGTTCTTGAAGATTCATGACCATTTCATGTCAAAGGGAATACCTGTATATCTGGGCGAATTCGGATGCGTAAACCGTGCTACCGAGCGCGAACAGGCATTCCAGCAATATTACCTGAAATATTATGTGAAGCTTGCCAGGACCTATGGCGTTCCATGTATCCTATGGGACAACGGAGCCAAGGGTCATGGAGAGGAAAGGCATGCATTCATCGATCACGGAACAGGAGAATATTGTTCTGAAGAAGCTGAAGCGGCTGTCAAGGCCATGATGGATTCGTACGGCAACGATCTTACCCTCGAACAGATTTATAACGGAGCACCAAAGTAATAACAACCACATAAACTCATAAACATGAAAACGACCAAATCAGATTGGCCTGCAAAAGGCTATGAAACACCTCGGATCATGTGCATAGACCTTGATCATGAGGGAGTATTGTGTTCTTCTTCGGAAGACTTTGTAATCGATGATGAATGGGGTGACCTTATGTAAAACGCAGGAACTATGAAAAGAAATCTTATCTTATGTGCCGTTGCGGCAGTAGTTCTGTCAGCATGTGCAAAGGAAATCGCGCCTGAAAATTCAGGCTTCCAGAATCTCAAGACCGTCACTTTCGAAGCAGATGCTTCAAGCCAGACCAAGACAACCCTCGTGGATGGTACAAAGGTATACTGGTGTGCAGGTGACAAGATCTATGTAAAGGGTGCCTATGAGGCCTTCACTAACGCTCTCGAAGGAGAGGAGACAGCTGCAAGAACAGCATTTACCGGAGATGTGGAGCAGGCGGATGTATACTATGCCGTATATCCATATGTGGAGTCATGGGAAGATAATTCTGCAAGGACAAAGATTCCTGTCATCCAGCAGGCAGCGGAAGGAACCTTCGGAAACGGATATAACATCACAGCGGCAAAGACTACAAGCCAGGACATGACCTTCGGTTTCAAGAATGTCCTCGGACATGTCAAGTTCACAAGCAACCTTCCGGAAGGATCAATCAGCTCTGTGATTGTTTCTACAAACGCAGGCGAGAAGATCTCTGGAAACATCATGATTGATGTGGATGCTGATGTTCCTGTTGCCGAGGCTCTTGATGCAAAATCATATGTTGCCGTAAACTTCGAC
This sequence comes from Bacteroidales bacterium, assembly GCA_017561265.1. The sequence goes on along the minus strand of JAFZDJ010000022.1, from coordinate 35,363 downwards.
AGTGAGCTTGCGGAGGGCGAATATTACATCGCAATGCTTCCGGGCGAGTATACTCAGGGACTTACATTCGACTTCGTCGCTTCCGACGGATATGTTTCAACAGTTTATGTTGACTATCCGATCACCCTCAAGGCCGGTCACATCAATCCTATCGGAACCCTGGACAATCTTACATGGTACGATCCTTCAGAAGGTTCGGAGAACTCTATCTGGAAAGGTAAGTTCGTGACAGGAGATGAAGGACAGATGGTGTGCAAGGATCTTGCAGGCGATAAGTTCGACTGGTATTCTGTAACTCCGGGAGATACTCTCAGAATCTATGGATATACAAGCGAATACCGTCCGGAGACCTGGTCTATGAGCCTTGTAGGAATTTCTTCAGGCAAAGCTCTTGAAGCGCTTCCGGAGAAATATGAGAAGGCTGAGACAGTGTCAATAGAGCTTACACAGGAAGTCCTTGATGAGATCTGCCTTAACGAAGGTCTCGGAATCACAGGTGTCGACTACTGCTTCACGAACATCGAGATCATTCCTGCTGTAGTTGAGGAACCGGATGTGCCTGTTGAGCCTGAAGAAGGCGTTACAGTGATCTGGGAAGGAAAATTCGATACAGGTGCATGGTCTGGCGGAATCCAGGATCTTGCTTACGGAGGTTATGACTGGTCGCAGCACAAGCCAGGCGATATCATCAAGTTCTACGGCGGCCCTACCGATCCGACTGCAGACAACTGGGTGTTCAGCCTCCGTCTGGGTGCAGACTGGGCTGTCTTCCTCTCAGGTGTGCCTCAGTACATCGGCAAGTTAAGCGAATACTCGATGACTCTTACTCAGGACATTATCGACGAACTCGTTGCAAACGACGGTCTCATCATCCAGGGTGACAACTACACAATGACAAGAATCGAGGCTATCGCAGGTCCTGATGACTCAGGAGATGAGGAAGGCGGCGAGATCGTCCTCTGGGAAGGCGAGAATTATATCACATGGAGTAATAGTAATGCTGTACAGGCACTTGCTTATGGCGGATATGACTGGTCGACAGTAGCTCCAGGTACTATCCTGAAGGTTTATCTGACAGCAGAGGATGGCGCAAGCCTCCGCATTGCGAAGGGTGACGGATGGTCTTCGATCCCTGGCTTCATAGCTCGTCCTGGTTATAATGAAGAGTGGGATCTTGTCAGCGTGAACTCTTCAACAACTTCATACTCGATGACTATCACAGAAGAGGATATCGATGCTCTCGTCAACGGACAGGGTCTTGTCGTGTTCGGTGATAAGATTACCGTTACAAAGATCGTTCTTGTTACAGATATTCCGGAAGAGTCTGACGAAGTTACAGTATGGGAAGGCGAGGTTACATCTACAGGATATTCGAACTGCGAAATCGGAAATGAAATGGACTGGGTTGCAGCAGGTCTTCCTGCCGAGAGCGCAGTCAGAATATATTTCAACGTAAGCAATCCTGACAACTGGGCATTCCAGATCTTTGAAGGACACTGGACACAGCCGTTATGGTTTGGTACAGATGCTGACGGAAATCAGAGCGGAAAGTTCGGACATAACTTCAGCGTATGGAATTCAGATGCATCATTAGGATATATCGAGTTTGATGTAAATGAAGAAATGTATGCTGCAATGACCACTTCTCAGGGATGGGGCTACGCCATCATCCTTCAGGGTGACAATGTCACATTCACAAAGATTACTTACGTAAGGAAGTAATAATATTTTCCCGGGAGGCCTGACCGTCTCCCGGGAAGCCGAAACCACATAAATGATGAAATATCTGCTGAAACCTATCCTTTTTCTGGCTCTTGCGGCCTTTATGGCGGCATGTGCAGGTCCGAGGGACAATAGTCCTGAAACGCCTGCCGAGGCTCTTGTAGGGCATCTTCAAGGCCTTGTGGACGATGGGAAGATCATGTACGGCCATCAGGACGATCTGATGTACGGCCATTCATGGAAGCTCGAGGATGATGCTTCTGAATTCGTGCAGTCGGATGTATATGCTGTCTGCGGAAAATATCCGGCTGTGTACGGAATGGACCTGGGCGGCATAGAAATGGGCTGGAGCCACAATCTGGACAAGAACGATTTTGATAATATGCGCGCCGCGGCGGTGGCTCATCACGAAAGAGGGGGAGTCGTGACATTCTCATGGCATCCGCGCAATCCTCTCACCGGAGGTGATTCATGGGACGTGACATCAGACCAGGTGGTAGCTTCCATCCTGCCAGGCGGAGAGAAACATGAATATTTCATGACATGGCTTTCGAACGCTGCCGATTTCATGGAGTCGATAAAGACTGCTGACGGCCAGGCGGTTCCTCTTGTCTGGAGACCATGGCATGAACATACCGGAAGCTGGTTCTGGTGGGGACAGAACCTCTGCACCACGGAGCAGTACAAGGCACTCTGGAAGATGACATATGACTATATGACAACTGATCGTGGCCTTGCAAACCTCGTATGGGCTTATTCTCCTGGTGCGGGCGAACTTTCTTCTGCAGAAGTATATGGCCAGAGATATCCGGGTGATGAGTATGTCGATCTTGTAGGCTTCGACTGCTATTATTCAGGCTCCAGAGAGGCTTACATGGCATCCATGAAGAATGCACTTGACATATCATCTGCATTTGCATCGGAGCATGGAAAGATCCTGGCTGTGACCGAGACCGGTCATGAAACATTGAAAGACCCGGAATGGTGGACGGAAGTGCTTTATGAAGCAGTGAAGGATTATCCTGTATCATATGTGCTTACATGGAGAAACGCCTGCGACCAGCCCCATCATTATTATGCTCCTTTCCCGGGTCAGGAGTCGGCTGATGATTTCAGGGAATTCGCCGCTCTGGACCAAATGATATTCTGTAAATAAAACACTGCAATATATGACTTTCGAAGAAAGACTGGAGTGGCTGAAGACCCGTCACGAGGCCCTCATCACACAGAAAAACGAACCTGTAGAAGGAAACGGCGTATATGAACGCTACATGAATCCTGTGCTTACAGCGGATCATGCCCCTCTTTTCTGGCGCTACGATCTGAACAAGGAGACCAATCCGTACCTGATGGAACGCTTCGGCATCCATGCGGCCTTCAATTCCGGAGCTATCAAGTGGAACGGAAAATATGTGCTTGTCGTGCGTGTCGAGGGAGCTGACCGCAAGTCGTTCTTCGCAGTAGCCGAGAGCCCGAACGGTGTTGACAATTTCAGGTTCTGGGACCGTCCGGTCACGATGCCCGAGTATGGTGAGCCTGCAACGAATGTATATGACATGCGTCTCACCGCCCATGAAGACGGATGGATCTATGGCATATTCTGTGTCGAGCGCAAGGATCCTGATGCTGCCCCTGGAGACCTCTCGTCAGCTGTCGCGGCGGCAGGCGTGGCACGTACCAAGGACCTTGTGAACTGGGAGCGCCTTCCGGATATGGAATCATCATCTCAGCAGCGCAATGTGGTGCTTCATCCTGAGTTTGTGGACGGAAAATATGCCCTCTACACACGTCCGCAGGACGGTTTCATAGATGCCGGCAGCGGCGGAGGCATCGGATGGGCACTTGTCGAGAGCATGGAGCATGTGGTCATAACCGAGGAAAAGATCATCAATCATCGCTACTATCACACGATCAAGGAAAGCAAGAACGGCGAAGGACCGCATCCTATAAAGACCGACCGTGGATGGCTCCATCTTGCTCACGGAGTCCGCGGATGTGCGTCAGGCCTGCGTTATGTGCTTTATATGTACATGACATCGCTCGAGGATCCGTCGGAAGTGATTGCCGAGCCGGCTGGATTCTTCATGGCACCCGAGGGTGGCGAATATATCGGTGATGTGATGAATGTACTCTTTACCAACGGATGGATAGCGGACGAAGACGGAAAGGTCTTCATCTACTATGCATCGAGCGACACCCGCATGCATGTGGCTACATCTACTGTCGACCGTCTTGTCGACTATTGCCTGCACACAGAACCTGACGCCTTCACTACCGGCGAATCGGTGAACCGTCTCAATCGTCTGATTGACAAGCACTTTGATTGAATCGCCTGCTCCACCTGCCTCATGCGATTTTAGTGAAAGTGCTGAAATACAGATAGTTATGAAATGATATAAAATTCTATAGTTCCTATGAAATTAACTGAAAAAATAGGATACGGCTTCGGCGACATGTCTTCGTCGATGTTCTGGAAGCTCTTCTCGTACTTCCTTCCGTTCTTTTACTCCAATGTATTCGGACTGAGCCTTGCCGACGCCGGCGTGCTCATGCTTGTGACCCGCATCTGGGACGCCGTTTCCGATCCTATGATGGGCATCATCGCTGACCGTACGAAGACCCGCTGGGGCAAGTACCGTCCGTATCTGCTTTTCTTCGCCCTTCCGTTCGCGATATGCGGTATCCTTCTCTTCACGACTCCTGAAAACGGAAAGACCTTGTGGGCATATGTTACATACATCCTCATGATGACCGTATACACAGGAATCAATGTACCTTATGGCTCGCTTATGAACGTGATGACAGCTGATTCGGACGAGAAGTCCGTGCTTTCTTCATACAGAATGTTCTTTGCATACGGCGGTAGCTTCATAGCCCTCTTCGCATGGGAACCTCTCTGCAACATGTTCGACAAGGGACGTGCAGCAGTAGGGGAAGCGGGCGCTCTTGCATCAGTATCTACAAGTCCGGATGCATGGCAGAAGGCCATGATCCTCATCGCTGCTTTCTGCTTCGTCCTCTTCATTCTCAGTTTTCTCATGACCAAGGAACATGTGAAGAGCGAGTCTACCGTGTCTGTAGGAAAGGATCTCGCCCTTCTTGTACGCAACAAGCCATGGTGGCTGCTCATCGGCGCCGCCCTCGCTTCCAACCTCTTCAACACAGTACGAGGCACCACAACCGCATATTTCTTCGCAGACTATATCCAGAAGACGGTCGAGATGGCACCTCAGTGGGCTTTCCTCGTGTCGGCCAGCATCTTCCTCTCTATGGGTGAGATCGCCAACATGGTCGGTGTAGTCCTCGCTGTACCTATGTCAAAGCACTTCGGAAAGAAGTCGACATACATCATCTCAATGGCCGCACTTATCGGTCTAAGCATCGTCTTCTTCTTCCTTCCTGCCACTACAGGAGGATACTGGGCAATGCTCTTATTCCAGATTATCATCTCGGTCTTCACCGGTGTGATTTCTCCTCTCGTATGGAGCATGTATGCCGATGTGGCTGACTACTCGGAGCTCAAGGACGGCACTGCATCTACCGGTCTCATCTTCTCTTCAGCCTCGATGGCTCAGAAGTTCGGTGGTGCCTTCGGTGGCTCGGCCGTGATGTGGATGCTTGCAGCTTTCGGCTACAGCACAGTTGCCGGTGCAGTCCAGACCGAGACAGCTATCCTCGGCCTCCGCATCCTCATGAGCTGGGTTCCTGCTCTGGTTGCAGCCCTTTCGATCCTCGTGGTATGGTTCTACCCTCTGACAAAGAAGAAGATGGAGGGAGTACAAGCTGAACTCGCAGCAAAGCGTGGCGCTTAATTGATTGTATAGTAATATTTTAAATGTTTAGCCTGCATGGAGTGGAAGGCAGGCTGAAGGCGTAAGTTATTATGAAACAGATATTTGGATATTTTGACGACGCGAACCGCGAATACGTGATTACCGATCCGAAGACTCCGTGGCCATGGATCAACTATCTGGGCAATGAGGATTTCTTCTCATTGATATCGAATACCGCAGGCGGATATTCGTTCTACAAGGATGCGAAGTTCCGCAGGATTACCCGCTACCGCTACAACGGTGTGCCGATGGACAACGGCGGAAGATATTTCTATATCAATGATGGCGGAACCGTATGGTCTCCGGGCTGGAAGCCATGCAAGACCCCTCTTGACTTCTATGAGTGCCGACATGGAATGAGCTACACCCGCATCACCGGTGCAAAGGACGGCATCGAGGCAAGCGTGCTTTTCTTTGTTCCGCTTCATACATGGGCGGAGGTACAGAAACTCACCCTTCGCAACACTTCGTCGCAGACCCGCCGCTTCAAGCTGTATTCATTTGCGGAGTGGTGCCTCTGGAATGCCGCTACGGATATGGAGAATTTCCAGCGCAATTTCTCCACCGGAGAGGTCGAGATCGATGGTTCCGTAATATATCATAAGACAGAATACAAGGAGCGTCGCAATCATTATGCATTCTACAGCGTGAATGCTCCCGTGGACGGATTCGATACTGACAGGGAGTCTTTCATTGGTCTGTATAACGAGTTCCGTGACCCGCAGAACGTAATGGCCGGTATCGCTTCGGACAGCGTGGCCCATGGATGGAGCCCGATTGCGTCTCATTATATTGAAGTGGAGCTTGCGGCAGGGGAGAGCAGAGACTACATCTTCCTTCTGGGATATGTGGAAAATGCTCAGGATGAGAAGTTTGTACCTGCTGCAGAACCAGGTCTTCTCCATAGCGGAAGCTCTCCGATAATCAACAAGAAGAAGGCTCAGGCCATGATCGGTGCATTCGACACCACAGCAAAGGTGGATGCTTCATTCTCCGAACTTCGTGCCTATTGGGACGGCCTGCTCGACATATATTCGGTAAAGACTCCTGAGGAAAAACTCGACAGGATGGTCAACATATGGAACCAGTACCAGTGTATGATAACCTTCAACATGTCCCGTTCGGCTTCATTCTTCGAGAGCGGAATCGGTCGAGGAATGGGCTTCCGCGACTCCAATCAGGATCTTGTGGGCTTTGTTCATCAGATCCCGGAGCGTGCGCGCGAACGTATCATCGACATCGCTTCGACCCAGTTCCCTGACGGCGGATGTTACCATCAGTACCAGCCTCTCACAAAACGTGGAAACAACGATATCGGCGGCGGATTCAACGATGATCCTATGTGGCTCATCTTCGGTACGGTTGCATACATCAAGGAGACCGGAGATTTCAGCATCCTTGACGAGCCTGTTCCGTTTGACAATGAGCCGGGATCGGAGGTTTCATTAATGGAACATCTCCGAATTTCGTTCGATCATGTGGTCAATAACCTCGGACCTCACATGCTGCCGCTCATCGGTCGTGCCGACTGGAACGACTGCCTGAACCTCAATTGTTTTTCATGGGATCCGAACGAGTCATTCCAGACCACTGAAAACAAGACCGAAGGTTCCAAGGCCGAGTCACTTATGATTGCAGGACTTTTCGTCGTATGCGGTCGGGATTATGTGGATCTATGCCTTGAGAGAGGACTTTTCACCGAAGCAGAAAGAGCTCGGAAGTTCACCGATGATATGGTCGAAGCCGTGAAGAAACATGGCTGGGACGGGGAGTGGTATCTCCGTGCATACGACTATTTCGGACGAAAGGTCGGTTCGCATGAAAACGAAGAAGGACAGATATTCATCGAGTCGCAGGGATGGTGCACGATGGCCGGAATCGGACTTGAAGAAGGCATGGTAAAGAAGGCTCTGGACTCTGTCAAGGAACGTCTGGACTGCGAGCATGGCATCGTCCTGAACAATCCTGCATTCACCAAGTACTATGTCGAGTATGGTGAAATATCCTCATACCCGGCAGGTTATAAGGAAAATGCGGGCATCTTCTGCCACAATAATCCATGGGTGATCATCGGCGAGACCGTCCTCGGCCGCGGCGACTATGCATGGGATTATTTCCGTAAGATCTGCCCTTCATATACCGAGGAGAACAGCGCTCTGCACAAGGTCGAGCCATATGTATATTCGCAGATGATAGCCGGAAAGGATGCTGCGCGTCCGGGAGAAGGCAAGAACAGCTGGCTCACAGGTACGGCTGCATGGAACTGGTATGCGATCACCCAATATATCCTAGGCATCAAGCCTTCGTACAATGGTCTGGAAATAGATCCATGCATATGCTCGCAATGGAAGGAATATACTGTAAGACGTCGTTTCCGTGGCTCTGTTTACGAAATCACTGTCAAGAATCCTGACGGTGTATGCAAGGGAGTCCGCGAGATTCTCCTTGACGGCAACCTGGTGGCAGGAAACCTCGTTCCATGCACTCCTGGTGAGCATAAGGTTACGGTCACAATGGGTTAAAGACAGGCCATGCGTAAGATAATAGCACTCATATCAATATTGCTTGGAATCTCGGCGTGCACTCCGCAGGGAGGGCCTCAGGATGATGACAATCCAGAGAATGAGATTCCTCAGACTCAGCCTGTTCCTGAATTCGAAACGTCATACGAGGCAGTTGCGAATATGGGTGTCGGCTGGAATCTGGGCAATACGCTGGAATCCGTATGGACCGGAGATACGGACGGCAGAGACTGGCGGAGATGGGAAACAGGCTGGGGACAGTCTGTGACCACACCGAAACTTCTGATGATGATAAGGGATGCCGGCTTCGGGGCAGTCCGTGTGCCTGTCTCATGGGGTGTGCATATGGATGCGGACGGCAAGGTCTATGACGAGTGGATGGACCGCGTTGAGGAAGTGGTAGGTTATGTGCTGGATGCCGGAATGTACTGCATAATCAATGTGCATCATGATACGGGTGCTGATGAAGAATTAGCATGGCTGGTGGCTTCACCGTCCGGATATGCAAGAGAAAAGGACAGGTATGAAGGCCTTTGGAAGCAGATAGCCGAGAGATTCAGGGATTATGACCATCGTCTTTTGTTCGAGTCATTCAATGAGATGCTCGATGAAAGGCGTTCATGGTGCTTTGCCACGTTTAACGGAGGATATGATGAAGAGGCTTCCGCAGCTGCGTACAAGGCTATCAATGATTATGCTCAGAGCTTTGTCGATGTAGTGCGTGCAACAGGAGGAAACAATGCCGTGAGAAATCTGGTGGTGAACACATATGGAGCATGCAACGGTGCAGGAGATTGGAACCCGCATCTGAAAGATCCGATCAGGTATATGAAGATGCCGGAAGATAAGGTTGAGGATCATGTGATATTTCAGGTACATTCCTATCCGATGATCGATGATATGGCGGCAATGAATAAGGATGTCGATATGATGCTGGATGACCTGCAGACATATCTCGAACCCCTTGGCGGACCGGTCATAGTCGGTGAATGGGGCTCTTTCAGCGAAAATCCCCCTCTGGAAGACTACTGTACTTATGCCCGTTATTTTGTCAGCGAGGCAAAGAAAAGAGGTATCGGCACCTTCCATTGGATGGGCATTTCTGACGGTTTCTTCAGATCTATTCCATGTTTCAGTGATCCGGAGATTGCGGAAGCTGTCCTGAAAGGTTATCATGGAGACGGATTTGTCCCTGTACTGCCTGTGCTGGAAAACTTTGATTTCGATTATAAGATCACTTACAGAGACCTTTGGGCGGAAGCTAATCTATGCTCTCAAACGCTGTATCTTTCTGAATATAAGGGAATTGCGTTTGAACTGGAACAGACTCCTGCAGAGGGGTTCCTTCATGTCAAAGTCTATGGTGAAGAAGATGGACGGGAACAGTTTGCGGAATTTTCCGGTGCTTCGGCATATGTGGTTTTCGATCCGTCCGTTCTTGGCTCCAAAGTGAGCAGAGTGACCCTTCAGGTAACGAAGGGAGGCGGGTATCAGATCAGACTGAAACGTGTCGCCTTGGTAAGACAAGACGACACGCAGGAAGAATGCCTCCCTTCCGTATTCTGGGGATGCGATATTGAACTTATTGTCCTATAATCCTATTTCCTCGATGATATGGGTCATGCCTGCGTAGCGGTCGAGAGTCCACAGGATGAAACGGATGTCCACGCATACGCATTTGTTATAGCCTTCCTGGCACCAGAGGTCGCTTGACAGGGATTCCTTGTTTCCGTCGAATGCCAGGCCTATGAGCTCGCCACGCAAGTTGAGGACAGGACTTCCGGAGTTACCTCCTGTGATGTCGTTGTCGGTCAGGAAGTTCACATACATCTTCGAACCATTCTCGCCGAAACCCCATCTGCCCCAGTCGCCCCTGCGGTAAAGCAGATACTGACGGTCGTTGAGTCTGAAATCATAATCAGCCGGATCATGCTTCTCAAGGATTCCCGTCGGAGTGGTCTTCCAGTCGCAAATGACGCCGTCGTATGGCTCGTAACCTCCTACAGTACCATATGTGATGCGCATGGTCGAATTGGCATCAGGATACTGTACGATGCCCTTTTCAAGCCTCATCTGGTAGAGGGCATGGGTATATTCCTTATTCAGGTCAGAACGTTTCGGCTGTCCCTCTGCGGCCGCTGTAGCTTCGTTGAATCTGGTGATCTTCAGCTCCTGGAGGAAGAGGAACAACGGGTCGCTGAGATATTCTTCCAGAGCATGTTCTTCCGAAAGGAACCTGTCTCTGCGGGCTTCATCTGTGAAGAAGCTGTTTTCCCAGATATATTCAGCAATCCTGTCGTAGTCTCCTGAATATTCGTCATGCATCTTTCTCTGGAATTCTCCGAGAAGATGGTGGTCAATGTTGACGTAGAACTGTTCAAGAGCAAAGCGGAACAGATCCTTCTCCACCTTCAGGTCTATGCCTTCATATTCCTTGAGGATGGCCTCGAGCTGCTTGCTGTCATCCTTTCCGCGGAATGAATTAAGCTTGATGCATGCCCTGGAAATACGTGTTCCGCGCACAAGAGTCTCACGGTAATAGTTGATGTTGGTCTCTGGTTCCACTACGGCCAGATACTTGGTCTTCAGGTCGTCAAGAAGATTTCCCCATTTCGCCTTGCGCTCCGGGTCTGCCTCGATCCATGCCTGAAGTTCCTCTTCTATGGCCTCCTTCTTCTCCACCACATCAAATCTTCCCAGACATTCCACCTCACCGCTGTACAGCTCCTGCACATTGCTCAGAGAGAAATAGTAATCCGAATATTTCAGGCGGATTTCCGGATCCTTGTCCATCCATCCCTTGATTATCTCCATCTGCTTTCTGCGGAGGTCGTTGCAGATCGGGTGTCTGAGAGTCTCATAGAAATTGGTCTCGTAGGAGTTGCTGTAGCGGTTGGTGCTTCCCGGATAACCGAGAATCATGGTGTAGTCGCCTGCCTTATATCCGTCAAGAGAAATCTTCAGCTTAGCCTTAGGCTTCATCGGGACGTTGTCCTTCGAATACTCGGCCGGACTTCCGTCAGGAGCCGTATATACGCGGTACATGGCGAAGTCGCACTTGTGCTGAGGCCATTCCCAATTGTCGATGTCACCGCCGAATGCGGCAGACGATACAGGAGGTGCAGCCACGAGACGTACGTCGCTATATACCTCATACAGAGCCATATAGTACTTCGAACCGTCCCACATGGAAGCAAGCCATGCATCAAGTCCGGTCTCATTCTTATACTTTGTCTCAAGCAGGTGGCTCAGTTTTCTCATGCCCAATGGCCTGCTCTGGATATCGCTCTCCCTCTTCATCTCCTCTACCTCGTCGGTGACGTCCAGCACTCTCTTGAGGAAATATACGCTCTTGCCCTTGATGTTGACCTCTTCATCCGAATGCATCGCCCAGAATCCCTCCTCAAGGTAATTGTGGTCAGGAGTGCTGAGCCCATGGATGTCGCTGTATGCGCAATGATGGTTGGTTATGAGAAGTCCCTTGTCCGAAATGATGCTTCCTGTACATCCGAAGGCCATCGAAACTACCGCATCAGCCACTGTCGCGCCTTCAGCATCAGCATTATATATTTCGCCGGCCGACAACTCCAGACCTCTTTCCTGCATCTTCTTTTCCAGCGCCGCATCGATGGCATGTATCATCCACATGCCCTCGTCAGCCCACGCGTTTATTCCCGCCAACGCCAGAAATGCCGCTGCTATTATTATCTTTTTCATTATCAATGTTTTCAGACCCTATAGTCAACTATTCGTTATATTCATATGAATTTCCTGCCGTCTTGAAACTGAATTTCGCCGGCTCCTCACGTACATCATCAGCCTTGTATGTGATAGTCCAGGTCTCCATGGTCATCAGCTCCCAGAGCTTCGCCTCGGTCATAGGGTCGGCATATCTGATCTGGATCGACGGCTGAAGATCCCTGTTCAGATCGAGATACACGCCTATCACGCCCTCATGTCTTGAAAGATGGTTGCTCAGGAACGGCATGTTGCGCAGGATGATAGGCTTCTCATAATTCTTGTCCACGATCTCATATACATACTGCTGCTTTCCTTCCGCAGCCTCTATACGGCTCTTCCACTGAACGCTGAACGGCGAGAACATACTCCTGATGAACTGCTCTGTGCTGATGCGTCCTGTCTCACCTTCATAATCCTCGAACTTGTATCCGAGTTCGATCTCATTCACACCACCGCCATGAACCGGCATCTCAAGAGTTTCCTTTTCCACGATCTCCTCGAACCAATCCTCGTCAAGATCCTCCGCAGGATCCATGTAGACGCGTACGATGAGAGGACAAGCAAACTCGGTCTCGAGACCATAGATCCTCTTTCCTGTAAGGCGCATCTGCATTCCAAGATAGTTAATGTCCATCTTGTCGTACATTCCTTCAGTCCTGATAGTCACGATCTTAAGCTCTGGGACTTCCTTGTGGTCAGGAGTTGCAACCCTGAACTTCGAAGGAACGAACACTGCCTCCTGTATCTTCTCAGCGTCGGTCTTTGCAGGATCGTAAAGGATGTCTGCCGAATGTCTCTTCACATATGTCTTCACTCCGTGTACTCCCGGAATCTTCTCAAGCTTAGCCTTGAAAGTCATCGAACTTCCGTAGCATTTCACTGAACGCAGACCTTCCATGGACATTGTCTGAAGAGTGCTCTCGTCCTCAATACCCCATTTCATGTCGATTGTAGGAAGCTCGAACTTGCCTCCCGCCCACATTCCGAAAGCGATCAGAACCACAGTCAGAACAGCAGGGACTATCTTCCAGAGCTTTCCGCGACGAGGCTTGCATATGCCTATGTTAAGGGCTCTGCTCGAACATGAAGCCACACATTCTCCGCAGAGGGTACAGTCCACATGCGAAAGCTTTCCGTCATGAACGGACTTCACGTCGATATGGTACGGACATTTCTTCACGCAGAGACCGCAGTTGTTGCAGAGATTGTCATCCTTGGTCACATGGAGAATCTGGAACTTAGGCTTCGAATGGAAGATCTCAAGAAGGTATCCCACGATGCAGAATCCTCCCAGAAGCACGGCCCATGGAATGTCTGCTCCAAGTACTCCGGACACGTAATATATTCCGAAAAGCACTCCGATCCAGATCCAGAACTTAAGCGTATTGGAAATGGCTCCGAGCGGACAGAGATACCTGCACCAGAACATATCGATGAAAAAGCTTCCGATCACGACGAGACTTATGGATACGATTGACATCCAGAGTGTTATCTCTCCCTTGAATCCTGTGGCCACCGCATAATAAGGGTCAAGATTCTTGCAGAAAAGCTCGCTCGCATTCACTGTCATATAGAATATCCAGAACACGAGGGCATATTTCACGATGCGGAGAGCCTTGTCTGCAGCTGAGCCGTTGCGGATCTTGATGCTCTTGACATGCATCGCATTGCGTGCCTTTACTATAAGGTCCTGCACAGTGCCGAGCGGGCATATATATCCGCAGAACAGCTTGCTGAAAAGCACCACAGCCGCCACCAGAGCGATACCCATCATCACCTGAAGTGATGACATGCTGCATGGAAGGCTGTTGTTTGCAAGATAAGTCGCGAGAGCCTGAAGTCCTCCCATCGGACAATATGCCTCGGGATCCGCAGCAGTCTCCGAAGGAATTACCCCTGTAAGGAAAATAATGATGGCTCCAAGCACTCCCCACTGAAGCAGATACTTAGGCCAGTTTTTCAATATAGTAGAACGTTTTGCCATAATATGTGTTTTATAATAATTTCAAACAAGCACATTTGACACGAAGATAATCATTTTCATGGTTTCCTCCAACTTCCTTCTCCATCACCTCCTTCGTCATTCCCGACTTGATCGGTAATTTCCTTCCTGTCCTCCCGAGACCTCTCCTGTCATCCCGAGCCTGTCGAGGGATCCGTATAAAAAACGACAAAACTTTTAAAAAAGAGAAAAACTTCGTTAAAGAAATAGCAAAACCTGCTTTCGGGTGTTGTGAATACGACGATTCATCAGGAATTTTGAACGGGAAATATACGGTTTATAGTTTGAATTACCTGTTTGGATATTGAAATATAATATAAATGGTTTTATATGTATTGAATTACAAAATTATTGATAACTTTGCTGAAGCATTGCGGTATGAGGATTGTATCACATAGAAAATTGAGAGAGTTTTACGAAACTCCGGGAAGAGAGGATGCCAGAGTGGCGTTGGAAAGATGGTATCATATATCATTGAAGGCGCAGTGGAAGAGTCTCGGAGAGATCAAGGCGGATTTCCCATCAGTAGATTATGTGGGCAATCAGCGTTATGTTTTCAATATAAAGGGAAACAAATATCGCCTGGTAGTTGTCGTCAAATTCATCATGGGTTATGTATTCATAAGATTTGTCGGAACGCACAACGAATACGATAAGATGGACTGCAGCAATATTTAACGGAGGATAAGATATGGAAATTACACGACAGCAATATGAATTTGCCCTTGCACGCATTGAAGAACTCTTGCCGATAGTTGACGATCAGACAGCGGTGACTGACAGGAACGCCGTCGAACTTGTCCTTCTTTCGGATATTGTCATCGAATATGAATCCATTCATTTCCCTATAGAAAAGCCGACAATTGCCGAGCTGATGGAACTGGCTCTCGAGGAACGCAAAATGACCCAGAGAGAGCTAGCCAGGGAAATAGGAGTCAGCCCCTCCCGTATCAATGATTTCATGACAGGAAGGGCCGAACCTTCATTAAAGATAGCCAAACGTATCTGCCTCACCCTCGGCATCACCGCCTCCGCAATGCTGGGGCTGTAACTCTTTTTGTCATCCACCAGCCCTCTCCTGTCCTCCCGAGCCCATCCTGTCCTCCCGAGCTCTCTCCTGTCATCCCGAGCCTGTCGAGGGATCCGTATAAAAAACGATAAAACTTAAAAAAGAGAAAAACTTCGTTAAAGAAATAGCAAAACCTGCTTTCGGGTGTTGTGTGATGGAATTCTGTTATTGAAATTTGTTGTGATTTCCCAGATTGTGGTTTGGGCAATGTTTCCATATATGGAAAATCTGATTAACTTTGCAACAATGATCATATGAATCAGAAACCCAAGTTTGATGTCCTGTATTCTGAAGAAGTACTGAACTTTCTGCGGTCTTTGGATTCAAAGGTGAGCGGCAAAATACTCTTCAATATAGACAAATGCCGATACGTTTTAGACAGCAGCTTATTCAAGAAACTGAAGGATACGGAAATATGGGAATTCCGGACTTATTATCGAGGAATATCTTACAGGATTTTTGCATTCTGGGATATTTACAATAATTCGTTGGTCTTGACAACTCACGGCTTCATTAAGAAAAGCCAGAAGACATCAGGCAAAGAAATTGAGAAGGCTATAAATATCAGGAAGGAGTATTTAAAAGGAAAATGATATGAAATATTATACCCATAACGAAGTTCTGGATGAGGTGGTCGGTAAGAAAGATTCACCTGAACGAGTCGGATATGATGCAAAAATGCAGGCCTATCTTGTAGGTGAGGCTATCAGGACAGCCCGGGTAGCCCGGAATCTGACTCAGGAGGAATTCGGTAAAATGATGGGGATACAGGCAGCCCGTGTGTCCAAGATAGAGCATGGTCAGAACCTTACTATCAACACCATCATCAGAGCGTTCAAGGCTCTCAACATTTCAGTCAACCTCGAAATTGCCGACGCAGTTAAGGTGCCTCTTTGCTGATTCTTCTCATAAAATCCACCAGCACGCTCTCCAGTCCTCCCTGCCCTGATCGGGAGTCTCCTTCCTGTCATCCTGAGTTTTTTATGTCATCCCGAGCCTGTCGAGGGATCCGCACAAAAGCTAAAATGTCGCGATGCGGTGGGGAATCCAATGTGAACCGTTGAGCGGAAAATCAGTCCCTGAAAGCTTCTCCGCAGCTCAACGGCAACAAAACCTATCCGTTGAGCGGCAGAACAGGCATAGTCGACAGTCTGGCCGCTCAGCGGATTACATATAGTTCAAAAACCACCATTAGAAAAAGTGATGCTCCAAAATTCCTCATTTTTGGGGAGCATCACTCTGCTTTTTGCATCTAAATGATGTTTTTAAGGTGGTGATGCGCCATAATATATCTATTTCTTGGTACATCACTATATGCAGCTCAGGATGTGAGACTATCCATCCAACAACTTGAGCGGTGCGACACAGAAGCCGAAGTCGTCTTATCTGTCCTTCACGCAGCGGACTGAGGCGCCGGAGAGGAAGTTGCCGTAGGCTACGGACACCTTTTCGTTGGTGGCATTGTAGAGCGGCATGAAATAATAGTACTGGACGTTCTTGAGGGAACCGTCGTCGTTGGTCTGGGTCTGGTACATGGTCGAGCCGATGAGGTAGGACATCACGCCGTAGATGCCGTCGTATGAGGTCACCATGTATGAGCCTTTAGCTGCCGTGTTGTTCTTGTTTCTGACGCTCGCGAACTGCCATGGCCATCCTGCTTCTGCGAGTGCGGAGAGGCTTGCTCCCTTGATTGAAGCATCGAAATATGGGGCGTCGGTATTGGTGAGCTCGCTGTTGGAGCACTGACCTACGAGGCCTGTCATCTCGGCTGCTGTAGGGATGTGCCAGCCCGGAGGACAGATGCCCTGTGTGCCTTCGAATGTGCCGGCATTCTCAGCTGTCACCTCAGCAACGCCGAATGCAGTGGCTGCGTCATAAAGAAGTCCTAAAGAACCGGCCAACGAAGGGTCTGCTACCTTCTCGGCATTTGCAGCCGGATACCATATGCCTGCATCCTCGACAGGATCGCTTGAAACAGTCTTTCCGCGTGGGATGAAACGGAGGTTCTCCGCCATCCATGTGTTGCCGTCAGCAAGCTCTACGGTCTTGTATTCCACGCCGTCATATACGAAATATCCCTCATGTTCCTCAAATGCCACCGGGGCATCTTCGGTAGTGCCATCACCGTCAAATTCTATCTCGCCCTCGTCAGTCCAGTTCTCGATCTCTCCCGATGCGCTTACGATCATGTCGTCCTTAAGAAGGCGCGCATTGATGGTGTACTGGCCGCCTGACTTGAGGGTCATCTCTGCGAGAGGCTGGGTGATCTTCTTGCCGTTTGAGAGGTTTACGATGAGCTGGAGCTTCGTAGTAGCCGGGATGATTATGGCCTGCCATACCTTGCCGGCAGTAGCTTCATATGCTTTGATAGGATCTGGCTCCTCATCAGGAAGCGGGCCGCTGTAAAGGGATATGGCCATTTCAGCGATGTCGATGTCTGCTGCGACCGGGCTTCCTGCGATCTCGACTCCTTCTACTGATGCGCCTGACTGATTGTCAATATTGACTACAATCTTGGTCATCAAGTGCTTGAATACCATTGTGATGGCGTTAGGAGTAGGGAGGACGCCCTTCTTCGATGCAGCCATAAGATCTGCCTTTGCTATGCCGTCAGTCTGGTCTTCAACAGCGAAATATGCTGTAGGAGTACCCGACTCCGAATACGGATAATATGCATATACATCAGCTTCCGAATATGCATCGGCATACCACATCAGGTCGCTGGAGAATACTCCGTCGCCGAATCTCATGCATTCATTGGAAGCATATGCTTCGGTATCATTCACCTTGACCATGGTAAGTCCGATCATGTCTCCGTCCTCGAAGTTCACTTCGGTTGCACGGGTGATCACAGGCTCGATCTGAACCTGTCCGGGAGCCGTTTCCGGCTGGACCGGCTTCTGGCAGGCTGCAATAGCAAGCGCTGCAAGGATGATGGTTAAATTTCGTTTCATTGTTTTTTTGTTTTTATAAAAGTAGATCCCTCGACAAGCTCGGGATGACAGGTTAACAAGTTTGGAATGATAGGTTAACAAGTTTGGGATGAAGGTCAGAACGACAGCCCTGCTGCCAGTCCTGCTCCGAAGCGGTCGGAACCGCCGATATACCTCAGGCCGAAACCATGCTTCCATGAACATTCCGCCTTCAGGTATATTCCTTTCCTGAAATTGTATCTTGCCGACAGTCCTGCATCCGTCCGCAGCGCTGTCTTGTATTCCATCTGTCTGTCGTACCATTCCTGCAGTCTGAACGGCGCGGTCTGCACTCCGGAAGTTCCGCTGACCATTGATTCCTCCTCATGGACCGATCCTCCTCCTGCTGCCGCTGATGCCCCGAGGTCGAACTGACCCAGATGCAGGATTATGTCCGTTCCCGCCCTCCATGTCATCAGCGACTGACGGTAAAGATAAGGATATATCTGGGAAGAGAGGCTTTCCGTCCATTCGATGTCAACTCCTGCAATGATCTCCAACATCTTCGAAACATATTCATATTCAGGAGACAAGGTCCATGTGCCGCGGTTCAGAATCCTCTTGCTTCCATGGTTGTAGACCGTCGTCACTCCGTTCTCGGATACCTTCTCGAGTATGCTTTCGTCCAGTCCGAGTCCCTTCCATCCGAGCCCGAGACGTGCGTAATGTTCTGATTTCGCCCCGATGTGTTTATATCCCAATCTTGCTCCGACCTCATTGCCCGGGAAGCGGAACCAGATGTATTCCTTTTCACCGATCACACCTGAAGTCCTCAGATATTCGATTTCGGCAAAAAGCCCCTTGTACTGCATCTGAAGAGCAGCTCCGTTGCTGAAATCCTTAACTGGCAGCGCCATGACTCCTGCCTCGTGAAGATGCAGTCCGCTGCTGCTCCACACCGAATACACACCGTACATCATGCCCTTGTCCAGGAAGGCATAATATGAAGATGCAGCCGTTCCTACTTGCTCGGCCTCGACAGTCTCGCTGGTCTTGCGGAACAGATAGTTCGCTCCGAGGGCAAGGTCTCCGGCATGGTACATGAATCCCGGAGCCACTGTCATATCAAGCCTCCAGTTGCTGTGTCTGAGGTCTTTGCGCTTTGCCATGTTCGCCGACTCGAAGTCCATCTTCGCACCTATGCTCCATGCCGGAGAAAGCTCATATGAAATACCTCCGTCGAAAGCATATGTCTGGAGGGTCTTGCGTCCCGGAGTGAACTCAAATACATCTATTGGGTAGAGTCCCGGTTTTATGAACATAGAGCCGCACATGTCATATCCTTCGGTCTGGTCGAATGAGAATGAACCGGCAAGGGACATTCTTTCCATATGCCTTATGCTGGCGGTGACGGCTCCTGCACTCCATCCTTCCGCAGCCTGCCATGTGTCGCGGAATCCTCCATCTTCATATGAAGCGTATGCTTCGGCATATGAACGCGAAACCGTGTCCTGACGCACTCCTGTGATGTTTTTCGACTCGTTCCAAAAGTTGCTGCGGTATACGCGCTCATAGGTCTGCCCGCCTGCAGTCAGCCCGCAGACGAAAAGACACAAGGCAAATATGTAACCGATCCTATTCATGGAGCGACTGTTTTTCGGTTTCATAAAAATCGACAAGCGAATTGTTGGTATCCGCAAGTATTTCATATCCGGCAGCATCCGAGGCGGCCTCGTCCACATTCCTCATGAGACTGCGCCCTAGGAATATATCCGTCTGCATCACATATCCTGCATCGATGGAAGGGGGAAGTCTCTTGGAATTGTTTGCCGACCTTCCGTCGAACACCTCCACGGCATCATAGACCCAGTCCATAGGGATCGTCACCACGTCGTCCACATGGCTTCCCGGCACATGGATTACATTGCCTGGAGCATTTGCGAACTCATGCATGCTCATGCCTTCAGGCTTCCATATCACGAGGGTAGGGGAGCTTATGGACAAGGTATATGCATTGGCCTGGCCTGTCTTGATGACCACGTCGATTATCCTGTCCTGGGAGATGAGGTCTCCCGGAGCCGGATGGTACATGGTGTTCCAGAAGTATGTCGTGTTGTAGCATGCGAAATATTCCGGCTTGTTGAGGTTCACGGAAAGCGGGTACTGAGCCGAGTGGTCAATGGCTCCTCTGAGACATATGACAGCATCTTCTCCCGGCTGGAGAGGGAAGTCGTCGCCGTCTCCCGGCATCTGCCATACCGCCTGGATGATCGGAAGGAAATCAGGGAATATGGTCTCTCCTGTTGCGGAATCCTTTGATGTCCAAGGGTTTGTTCCTGTTGCATTGTTAGGCGAAAGTGTGCCGAAGCATAGACTGTCGAGGTACTGCACTTCATAGTCGTTGTTGTGCAGGATGAAATATTGGTCTCCCTGATAGTCTCCTTCCTGCGGCAGCATCTTGCATCCTCCGCAATAAAGTTCCTTGATGACGATGGAGCCTGCTCTCGAATATGAAAGAGGTAGCTTGAGATTCATGTCCGAGCCGGAAATGACCACTTTGTCAGCAGCTCCGTTGAAGACATCCTTGCCGAAGCGTCCGCTGATGTTGATTCTGTAGATGCCGTCCGGAAGAGTCATGGAGAAACTACCGTCCGGACCTGTAGCAGACGAGTATCTGCTGCCCAGATTCATATCCTCGACCAGAACGGCCGCCCCGGCAAGGTCAAAGCCTTCGTGACCTTCGGGATACTGCACGGTCACCGTAAGGATATGGAGGGACTCCTCGTATGGGTTGGAGTTCCTTATGTCCGTGCAGGATGCGGCCAGAACTATTGTCAGTATGTATAGTATTCTTTTCATTCTCAATAAACAGATCCCTCGACAAGCTCGGGATGACAGTGTAAGTTATAAACAGATCCCCGATCAGATCAGGGATGACAGTGTCAGAATTTAAGTCTGCAGGTCAAGCCGTAATAGAAGGCAGGGGTGAAGATGGCTCCGACTCCTGTCGCCATGGACTTGACATAAGACCTTGAATTCGTGAAGTTATTGGCGAAGAAGGAGAGCGAAACATGGTCTCCTATCTCCTTGGTTATGCTCAGGTTTGCCGACATGTACGGGCCGTATCCGTCCTGAGCGAATGTATATGCATTTGCCGACTTGAGTATGAGGTTGGCAAATGCCGGATCAGCCGCTTCGGTCTCGGTGAACGGGTGTATGTTTCCGTCCAGGTCCATGTATGATACGGGGTAAACGGCTGTATATGAATTACCTGCATAGATGTCTCCTCCTGTCGGAGTCTTTCCTGTCTCGCTGACGGTGAAGGCATAAGCTTTTCCATCATATACGGAAAGATTGCGGCTGCGGCGAAGAAGAGACACCTCGAGACGGCATGTGATGATGATGCGGGCCTGCGGGATGTGAGTTATCGTCGTGAGGTTTGCGTCAAGATTGTTGGTGAGCTTTCCGTTGGCCACATGGTTGGTGACACCGCCACCGTTTGCGTAGATTCCCAAATATTGATATGAGCGGTCAGGAAGGAATGTGTGCGACCATCCGTTCTGGTAGTATGCCGTCAGCTGCTCGTTCAGATATCGTGTATGTGTGTACGATGCGTCAAGACGGAATGTGGTGCGCAGAGGCTTGATCTCAGGGAAGTCCACGGTCAGCTCGACTCCAGCCCTCTTGATGTCCGCTCCATTGTTCTGCTTTGTAGACTTTGCGAATGTACGGTCTGTTACCTTCACATCCATCGGAGTCCAATATTCGTCGGCATTATCGCGGATATACACCATTCCTGTCTGGCTGTCCACCTTTATCTGAGGATCCGCAGGCATGACGAAGTCCTGCGGCTTGCTGAGAATGTCATATGCGTATGGCTGATATACCGAAAGGAAGTTGTACGGGCCTTTCGTGAGGTTGTAGAATCCGACAATCGATAGCTTCATTCCGCGGAATCCGGCGTCGATGCCGATCTCGGAATTGCTGTTCCTCTGCCATCTGAGCTCAGGGTTGTAAACCACTGTATATGGCTGAGTATAATAGACATAGCTTGTCTTGTCGCCATGGGAGAATCCGTAGGTCTGGATATCACGGTACTCCTGTTTAGGGTAAAGGACATGATATGAAGGCAGTTTCTCGGTGATGCCCCAGCCTCCTCTTATCGAGAGTCCGTCCGAGAGCTGCCATTTCGCATTGAAGCGTGGCGAAAGCGTTGCCTTATTGTTGTAAAGGGAGTTCTTTATGAATACATTTTCAAGTCGCAGACCGGCAGTCACTTCAAGCTTTGTCGATGCGACCGGCATGGTCAGATGTTCCTCTGCGTAGACCGAAAGATTGTGCGTGAACGGATACTGCGAATAAGGTCGTGGCCTGTAACCGTTGGCAGCGAGGGAAGGATCCTGATAATATTCTCCTTCTCCGACATTTCCGTTCGCCTTCCACTGCACTCCGGCCTTCAGCGAACTCTTTACCTCGTCCCATCTCTTGTGCCAGTTATATTTGACGGATGCGGCGAAGTCCAGCTCCTTGGAATCTATGATCTGGTCAGAGAAATATGTCAACGGGAGTCTGTCCGCAAGGAAATATCCTTCAAGCTCCGAATGTACCGACGGCTGGTTCGAAGCATAGGATTCGTATTTATGGAAATGATAGAGGTTGTCGTTGAAGTTGACGGATGCATCCAATCTCAGGTTTGTTATCCACGACTTGTTGAGCAGCCATGTGAGCGAGGTATTGCCTCTGAATACATTGTCCCTTTCCTTTTCATATTGGCCGGTGAATGCGTCCGGGTCGTCCTTCGAGTTCATTCCTCCGATGTTTCCGGTAAATCCGGCCTCGAAGCGTAGAACCTTTGCGAATGTGTTGCTGTAGCCGAGGGTCAGTCCTGACCTTGTATATGAATTGTAAGGGGAAATAAGCTTCTTCACTGCACGTGCCCATTCGGCACTGACGTTGAGTACTCCGTTATCTTTCTGTAAATCAACACCTTTTGATACGGACGCCTGATATGTCCGCGGATTTACAGAAAATGTGATATTGGTCGGAGTACGTCCTTTTCTGGTGTTTATCTTCACCATTCCGCTGTTCAGGTCACCATACTCCGCAGAAGGAACGCCGGTGATCACTTCGATGGATTCGATGTTTTCGACCGCGATGCTTCTGGTGGCTGTTCCTTCCATCGCGCCGAATGATGCATTGTTGCCAATCCTGACTCCATCGACTTCCACTGCTGTTCCGAATGCAGGGTTGCCTGTTGCCGAACCTCCGTCGCGCAGAGAAAACCTGTTGTCCGATGTAAGGTCCGGGTTGATCGTCTTTCCTCCGGGAAGGAGGGCTGCAACGTCTGTCATGTTCGAAAGCTGGAGATGGTTGAGGGCATCGCGTCCCAGACTATGTGTCGTGCCAAGCCCGTCCTTTGCCTTCTGAGCTGTCACCACGACTTCATCCAGAGCGAGGGAACTTTCATGGAGGGTGATGGCTATCCCCTCAATGTCCTTGTCCACATTGATATTCCTGCTGACGGTTACATATCCCAGACATGATGCTTCAAGGATGTAATCACCTTCTTGTACTTTGCTGAATGTGAAGTTTCCGTAAATGTCCGATGTGGTCCAAAGATAATCATTGCCTAATTTCACGACAGCCCCGATGACAGGAGCTCCTGTGCCTGCTTCAGATATGCTTCCTGAAACCCTTCTCCCGCTCTCCGACACGGCTTCTGCCGGAAATTCAGCATGAACCTCCGGCAGAAAAGATGTCAGTGCGACCATGACGGTCAGTATGTATCCAAGCAGTTTCTTCATTTAATGATTTTACCAGCCTTTTCCGTTTATTCCCTTTGTGGTCACGTCGCATTTCTGCATCGTGCCGTCCGGGTTGTATCTGATTTCTTCCACGGTCACTGAGCGGCTGTAGCTTGTGCCCTCAGGGAGTGTTCCGTTGTGGGTGAACATGTATGTCTTGCCGTTCAGTTCGACGATCGAAGGATGTGTCGTATTGCAGTTTCCTGCACATTCCGAAAGCAGTCCTTTGAACTCCCACGGGCCATGGATGCTGTCCGACATCGCGTAGGCGAGCTTTTCAGGCCATCCGCAGGCGTATGTAAGGTAGTACTTGCCATTAGCCTTGTGAACCCAAGCAGCCTCTGTAAACGGCCATCTTTCGTCAAATTCGAGCTTTGTTATCTCTCCTTCGATCTCGATCATGTTCCTCTTCAGCTTCGCGTAGTAGCAGTATCTGTTTCCCCAGAATATGTATGCCTGTCCGTCGTCGTCGATGAATACGGCAGGGTCGATACATACCCATCCGTGGTCAGCTCCCTCGCAGTCGTCCTTTGTAAGGAGAGGCTTTCCTAGGGCGTCCTTATACGGGCCTTCCGGACGGTCACTGACCGCAACGCCTATGCCTGCACCGCTGGTGCTGATATAGTAGTAATATTTACCGTCACGTTCGGTTACATGAGCTGCCCATGCGTCATTTGTCACATTCCATGCAAAGTCCGTGCTCTTGAGCGGAGTCGGATGCTCTGTCCATGTCTCCATGTCTGTGGTCGAGAATGCGCACCAGTCTGTAAGATGATACCCTGTCTGGTTGCCGGCGACATCCTGTCCTGTGAACAGCCAGAGGGTTTTTCCTTCCACCATCGCGGCAGGGTCGCATGTGAACTTATGCGAGAATATCGGGTTTCCTTCCGCCTTGTACTGAGGCAGGTTCTGTGCGCATGAAGCGAGGCTGAAGCTGAGCAGCAATGCTGCAATTGAGGCTTTTCTGATCATGATTCTATCTTTCTTCAATTGTCTTTCCATGATCCTTTGCTACGATCTCCTTCCATTTGTCGGTGTATCCCGGCTGTGTGATCTTGTCAGGGATGCAGTCGGTGTGCTCGTTTGTCACGAAGCTTCCGTCTGCGTTCTGAGCCTTTACGTTACCGTCGATGAACTTCACGAGAAGGAGCTGCTCGAGAGCCACCCATTTGTCGAAGATCTTCTGTGCATTGTCTACTGAGAATCTTGTAAGATAGCTGCGTACCTCTGCATACGGATCTGCGCTCTTGCGTGCGTTGTCGTTGCGACGGATCTTCTTGCGAGGCTTCTCCTGAGCTGCCTTGTACATCGCAAGTGCTTCAGCATCAGCCTTTGCTACGGCTTCTGCCATCTCTGCTTCCCATGCGTCGATAGCTGCGTCGACTGTCGGGAACATGATGTTATATGCCTTGTAGCATGCATTTGCAACGCGGTTTGTCATCCAGAATGCGGATGTCGGAGAATATGTCACCATGTTTCCGTTGCCTACGCGGAAGCTCTCGGGAACCTCTGTTGTGCTTGTGTAGATAGGGGTGAGGTATGATGTGGCGGCATCGTCGCATCCGAACCAGTTCACTCCTCCGATCTCGTCAGGAAGCCATCCGCGTGACTGTCCTACGAACCAGAATCCTGTCTGCTGTGTTGCAATCGCTCTTTCGTTGGTATATGACTTGCCGTCATACTCGAATCCCATAGGTCTCCAACGGTATGGAAGAGCGTTTCCGCCTGCTCCGATGTCAGTTGTCATGTCCATAGGTGTGCCTTCGTAATGGTCACGCATGACGTCTGCCACGTCCTTTACGCTGATCTTGCGAGAAGGCTTCACGAAGAGAGGGAATCTCTTTGTCTTGTCCCATCCCATTGCGTAGTCGATGTAGTCGTATGCGTCCTTTGTGATCACGTTGCCGTTCTCGTCCTCGAATGTGAACTTTCCGTCGCAGAGGATGTTGAATGCTGCCCATGCACGTGCCTCGCAGCCTCTCATTCCGCTGAAATCGAGCGGTGCATATGCGTCACAGAAGCTGAAATCCTTATCCTCGCCGTTGAAATAGCCCTTCTCGCGTGCGAATGTGATCACATCTGGTGCATAAAGACAGTTTTCAGGATCATTGAGAGGGAAAGTGCTGATACGCGCCTGGTTGGCATGAGCGCAGATGTATCCGTCTGGAACGCGTCTTGCCACCCATACGATTCCCTTGTTGTCCGGACCTTTTCCGATGAGGTCCATCACCCATACTTCCTCTGTATCTGCGATAGAGAAGGACTCTCCGCTTGAATAGTATCCGTAAGTGTTTGCAAGGTCTACGATCACCTCGATGGCTTCGCGTGCTGTCTTCGCTCTTTCAAGGGCGATGTAGATGAGTGAACCATAGTCCATGATTCCCTTAGGGTCTTCGAGCTCAGGACGGCCTCCGTATGTAGTCTCGGCGATGATGAGCTGGTGCTCGTTCATGTTGCCGACTCTCTGATATGTTCTTGAAATCTGAGGGATTGTTCCAAGATATTTGCCTGTGTCCCACTCGTTTACCTTGCGTAAGTCACCTGCGTTCCATATGCCTGCAGGGGCAAAATAGAGTTCTCCGAAGAGCTGGTGCGAGTCGGCTGCATATGAAATCATGTTCGAGCCGTCGGTGCTGGCTCCTTTGGTCACGAGGACGTTTGTGCAGGCGCGGCTTTCGGCTGTTCCGAAGCATATTGCGGCTGCAATAAGGAGTAATGCTGTTGAAAGTCTTCTCATTTTGTACTTTTATTATTATTAATTACTTTTGTGTCGTTTTTGCAAAACTATAAAATTTTTCGGTAGTTATGAAATTGAAGATATTTGCAGCGGCAGCTTTTTTGTCAATTTTCTTCTGTTTCGGGGCTTATGCCCAGCAGCAGGAGCAGCCGGACATATATGAGCAGGCTGAAAGGGAAGCGGACAGACTTCAGAATCTTCTCGATCTTGAAGACTGGCAGGCTTTCTATGTCGATTCGACATTGAAGCATGACCTTCCTGCAATGATGGCCGAGGTCGAGGCTTTGAGCAAGGCCAAGGTTTCCAACAGGACCATGTATGCCAATGTCCAGGATAAATGGCTGGAGCAGATTGACATCACTTACAAGAGAATATTTAACGAAGAGCAGTGGGCTGCATATCTTAAGAACGGTGCGGCCAAGGCTCAGAAGGCACGTGAAAAGCGTCGTTTGAAAGCGGAGGGCAAATAATATGGATTTTTTGGAAGTAATCGAAAAGAGGCATAGTGTCAGGAAATATTCCGACAAGCCTGTGGAAAGAGAAATACTTGATGCTATTGTACGCGTGGCTGAGACTGCGCCGTCTTCGAGGAACAGTCACAGCTCTGCATTCATGATAGTCGAGGACAGGGATACTCTTGATGCTCTGTCGCTCATGCGTGATTATGGTTCGGGACTTCTGTCCGGTGCACAGGCTGCAATCGTCGTGCTCGGTGATGAGACCAAGACCGATCTCTGGGTTGACAACTGCGCCATTTCCGCTACATTCGTGCAGCTTGCAGTGACAGCCATGGATCTCGTAAGCTGCTGGGTGCACTGCAACGGACGTCCTCGTCTGAAAGCGGAGCCTGAGGGAGCGAAGGCGGAGGATTATGTGCGCGGGCTTCTCGGCGTCAAGGAAGGACTTCGTCCATATTGCGTGATTGCCATCGGTTATCCGGTGGAGGAATAGATAAAAACAAACATCAAACATATGAGAGAAAAAATCGAGGCCTTGATGGCCGAAATTGCAGCTTTGTCCTGCAAGACAGATCAGGAGATAGAGCAGGCTCGTGTACGCCTTCTCGGAAAGAAGGGTGAGATCACAGCCCTCTTCGATGAGTTCAGGACGGTTGCTCCGGAACTCAAGAGAGAGTTCGGACAGAAGCTCAATGTTCTTAAGAATACTGCTGCTGCCAAGATTGAGGAGCTTAAGGAAGCTGCTGCAGAGTCACCTGCTGCCGGAGCTGCTTCATTCGATTATACAATGCCTGGAGATCCTGTACAGCTGGGATCACGTCATCCTGTGTCAATCGCACGTGAGGAAATCGTGAACATCTTCCGCAAGTTCGGCTATGATGTGGCTGAAGGTCCTGAGGTTGAGGATGACTGGCATGTGTTCGAGGCTCTGAACTTCCCGCCGGAGCACCCTGCCCGTGAGATGCAGGATACATTCTTCATCAGCGACAGCGACAATCCTGTCCTTCTGCGTACGCATACTTCTTCGGTTCAGGTGCGCGCAATGGAGAAGATGCCTCTCCCTATCCGCATAGTATGTCCTGGCCGTGTGTTCCGTAATGAGGCCATTTCTGCGCGTGCTCATTGTATCTTCCACCAGGTGGAGGGTCTTTATATCGATGAGAATGTGACCTTCGCGGACATGAAGCAGGCTATTCTTCTTTTTGCACGCGAAATGTTCGGTGCTCAGACTCAGATCCGTATGCGTCCGTCTTACTTCCCGTTCACAGAGCCTTCGGCTGAGATCGACGTGAGCTGCAATATCTGCGGTGGAAAGGGATGTAATGTCTGCAAGGGTACAGGCTGGCTCGAGATCATGGGCTGCGGTATGGTCGATCCTAATGTTCTTGAGGCATCGGGCATTGACAGTAAGAAGTACAGCGGTTTCGCATTCGGTATGGGTGTTGAGCGTATTGCCATGCTTAAGTGGCAGGTGCGCGACCTCCGCAATTATTTCGAGAATGACCTTCGTTTCCTGAAGGAGTTCGAGACATCGCTTTAAGACATAAAAAACAGTAAAGCTGGTTTGAATTGGCTTCGTCGGAACAAGTTCCGACTTCGTCCCTCCCAACGCTTCGCGTCGGGTCCCTCCCGCTCACGATGCCGCGGGCGGCACGCCATTCAAACCAGCTTTGCTGTTTGGCTGATTGAGCGGAAGAACGGCTGGTGTAGAAACAAAAAGCCGTCCCTTGTGCACAAGGACGACTGACATATGATTGAACCCCGTCGGGTGATGATTTTCAAAACGAAAGTCAGCATTTCTGCTGACTTCTTTTCTTGGAGCGGAAAACGAGACTCGAACTCGCGACCCTAACCTTGGCAAGGTTATGCTCTACCAACTGAGCTATTTCCGCATTTTGTAACCCCGTTCTTTTCGTTTGGGATTGCAAAGGTACGCACTTTTTTTAAACTTCCAAACTTTTTTGAGAAAAAATGCACTTTTTTGATGAAAAATGTGATTTTTCTGTCTTTTTGCCCCTGAAATGCCCTGTTTTTTAACTTTTGTCATGGCGGTTTTTATCATCGTACCATGATTTTTGCTATATTTATGGTCGAATTTAAAATTCAGAATATGGATAAAGGAAGATTTTATAGCGGCGCCTTTGTCATGGTGGGCCTGATTGTTCTAGGTCTCATGATTCCAAGGGCGGTCGAAAAGTTCCGTTCATACGACAGGACGGTCAATGTGAAGGGACTTTGTGAAAGGGAAGTCATGGCGGACAAGGTCATATGGCCGGTTGTATATAAAGTGATGGCAGACGACATACAGTCTGTGTATGATCAGACGGACAGGAATAATGAGATGATCATGGATTTTCTGGAGTCGGGAGGAGTGGATGCTTCGGAAATCACTGTTTCCGTTCCTCAGATTTCGGACAAATATGCGACTGAATACGGAAGCAATGACAGGGCATACCGATATATCGCTACCAATGTCATCACAGTCTGTACGGATAAGGTGGATGTTGTGCTTGAACTTATGTCAAAGCAGGCAGATCTTCTGAAGAAGGGTGTCGTGACCGGAGGAAATGATTGGGAGAACCCTGTAGAGTTCAAATATGAGGGTCTGAATGATATCAAGCCGGAAATGATCGAGGAGGCGACGAGGAATGCGCGAGAGGCGGCGGAAAAGTTTGCCAAGGATTCGGAGAGCAGGCTTGGCAAGATCAGGACTGCGAACCAGGGTACATTCACTATTGAAAACAGAGACAGCAATACTCCTTATATAAAGAAGGTGCGCGTGGTGACATCTGTAACGTATTATCTTTCTAACTGAAATAAATTATGAGGAATTTAAGACTTGTTCTTTCGTGCATGGTGTGCATGCTTATAGCCTTCAGCGGATATTCTCAGGATCGGAAGGCGGAAAGGGCGGCTCGTAAGGAGCAGCGCCGCATAGAACGTGCGATAATGGACTCTCTGCGTCTGCACAAGGCCGAGAAGGATTCTGTAAATGTCGGTTATGGCTATCAGAAAAGAAAAGACATGAATACATCCGTATCCCGTCTTGGTTCGAACAGGAATGAAATGGCTTCTTATTCGAATATGGCTGAATATCTCATGGGAAGGGTTCCCGGACTTCAGGTCATCAAGAACGGAGACGGATATCAGTATCTGATACGAGGCATGAGTTCCAATTATGGACCAACTGATCCGCTTCTTCTTGTGGATGGTGTGCAGGTTGACAATTTCGATTCCATCAATCCTGCTGATGTTGAGTCCGTGGAAGTCCTCAAGGATGCCGCATCGGCTTCGATGTATGGAGCGCAGGGAGGATGCGGAGTCATACTCGTGACATTGCGCAAGCTCCGCTGATCAGGACAGCTCCATGCGTATGAGTTCTCGTTTGAGTCCACGGCCGAGGGCATATTCCCCGAAGTCGATGGACTCATCTTTCAATATGCTTTCTATGCATAGGTCGTCACCTTTGAATATGGTGGTTTCGGCCTTTCTGTTGATTTCCCTCATCTTGTCTATCGCTTCCTTAGGGATGACCAGATGACATGGTATTATGACTGAAACGGGATTGAGACCTATGGCATGGGCTACGGCACGTACTCCGGCGCGGTTCCGGCATAGTTCGGCGAAGTCGCTGTAGCATATCAGGTCCGGCGCCTTCGGCGATCCGTCTTCTTCGTGAGTCAGATCATAAAGCTTTCTCCATACCTTTTTCTGGAAGTCCGTCCCGAAAAGCATCATGTCGTCCCATCGCGCCGTCTGCCTGAGATTCCAGACTTCTTCAAAACTTACGGTGTCTGCGCAGATCTTTTGAGTCGCAGCGGCTATGCCCTTATAAGCCTTCATGTCGGCAGATGTCGACAGGGCAAGCTTTGCAGTGATGGCCGCCAGCTGTCTGTAATCAGTAGAAATTGATGCAATCTTGCCATCAATACGGACAATGATCCACTTCCGGTCTGTTTCCATAATCATAACTCTTGATCCTATGCAACTTCAGGGTCCTTACCTCCCTCGCTTCGCGCCCCGCAACCCTCAAATATACAAAAACTTACGGATATAATCCACAGATGCCTCCAAAACATGTAAGAATGGTGTCGTTATTGTACTATATTCGGCTTGTATTATCTTATATTCTTGTGTATTTGTGACTGGTCACGTAGAAAATGTTGTGTTTTTGTTAAGAAAGTCAGCTGACGACGCTTTTTGACGTCGGCACTGACTATATTTGTACAAGTTTAAAGATTCACTATGGCCAATGCATTTCATTTGAAAAGGATCTCGCTCCTTATGAATATACTGGATGGCAGATACGTATCCAAAGAGGAACTTCTTGATTATATGCAGAATCAGGTATATGCCTCATTTCCGGAATCTACTGGATATTCTCTCCGTACCCTCCAGCGTGATTTCAAGACTTTGCGTGAATCATTCGGTATAGATGTCCGCTATAAAGAAGGGTATGGATATCATATTGCGGAGAATCTTCCCGATAAAGAAGGGTATATGGCATTGTTGCAGAGTTTTGAGATTCTCAATTCCATGTATTCTGATAGCGTCATGCAGAAATATGTAGTGCCGGAGCATCGCAGAGTCAAGGTCAATGTGGATCTGACAGATATATTTGTCTCACTTAAAGACGGCAGACATCTCAAATTTGATTATCATAATGTCAGATATGGTGATCATGTGTCACAAAAGGAAGTGCAGCCGTATTTTCTGAAGGAGTCACAGCACCGGTGGTATCTTGTCGGAGTTGATGTCATGGATGGAGTGATGAAATGTTTTGCAGTGGACCGGATGTCTCTGTCTGAGGCGCTCGCTCAGAAGTTTGACAGGGATGAATCCGTTGATGCGAAGGCGATGTTTCGTGAAAGTTTTGGAATATGGAATGATCCGGATGATCCGGTTGAGGATGTGATACTGCATTATGATTCCCTTGACGGGGCTTTTGTCAAGACATTCCCCCTCCATGAGACTCAGCAGATCCTCTCTGATGATCCTCGGACGGGTCTGACTGTCCGACTTGATCTGAAGATTACCAATGATTTTGTAATGGAACTCCTTTCCCGCTGCCGTTCGTTGGAAGTCCTTGCTCCAATGCATCTGAGGGAGAGAGTGAAGAAGGTCTTTGATGCTGCATCAGAACGGAACAAATGAAAATCAAGGCTGATTGACAATACCTTAATATAATAAAAGGAGGTTATAATGTTTGATATGATCGAATCTGCAGGTTTTGCCGGTTTTATGCCGGTAGTCGAACTTCGGGACTCTAAAACAGAATCTGTCCCTGATGTTCCGGGGGTGTATATGGTGCTTCGTGATTCAGGGGAAAGACCGGATTTTCTGGCAAGAGGTTCTGGCGGATACTTCAAAGGGAAGGATCCCAATGTTCCATTATCCGAGTTATGTGCTAACTGGGTTGAAGGCGCCAAAGTCCTGTATATAGGCAAGGCGAAATCTCTTCGCAAGAGGATCAGCCAGTATCTGCGCTTCGGCGATGGGAGGCCCGTCGGTCATTGGGGCGGAAGGTATATATGGCAGCTTGCTGATGCCCAGGAACTCATTTTTTGCTGGATGCCGGTGGATGGTGATCCAGATGCCCTTGAGACAGAAATGATATGCAGGTTCAGAGAACATTATGGAAGCCGGCCTTTTGCGAATCTGACGAAATGAGTCACAATCTGATGTAATGAATGACGGATGCCAAGGATGATGATTTAAAGCACGGCCTATGGGGGTGTACCTCACTGTTTTTTGTAGTTGGGACGATTCTGGCTTTCTGTTTCCAATGTTCCTATGACAGAAAACAGAAAGCCCATGGTGGCTTTGACTTCAGCTGTGGTCCGGTTCCGGAAATGCGGGCGAAGGACACAAGGAGGACGACTCCGCCAGAAGTACCATTGGGTAGTGCCCGAAGCGGAAATGCCGATGCTATGAAGCCTCACAGGGAAAAGCAGGGCTATGACAGTTTCGAAGATTGGTATTACGCAGAAATGGATGTGTTCGGCGGTGACGAATACCCGGATATGTGAGTGTCGGGAGTAAACAAGCGATGTTATGGAGGACCGGGAGGAGTTATCAATAATTCAAGACGCTGAATTTCAATGATATGCAATGCTTTAGTCTGTACCTTCATTGAAGCCGTTGAAAGACAACTTCTCAATGAACGAGATTTCGTCCGTCAGTATGTTGTTGTACTTCGCCCCAAGCTCTGCGGTCTGGTCTCCTTGCCTATGACTATCGGTCTGATATGAGGTTTGCTGAGACTTACGATACGGTTAGGTGTAATGGACACGCATCTGTCTGCGGATCTCACCGAGCATCTTCCCCAGCAATGCAAGCAGTCTCATTATCATCTTTCTGGTCTGCTTGTGAGTGTGCTTGCGCTGCTTCCTATACTCAAGGTTTACGTCTTCTATATAGTTGCACTTGAATATAGTGGTGGCTTCGGCCTTTTATGTTTACTGTCTTTCCGTCAATACGGACGATGATCCACTTCCGATCCGCTCCTATGATAATATGAGCTGAGCAAAGAATTACGGAATCTGTTGCTCAGCTCTGTAAGACAGGGGATCCTCCGTTATGACGAATGCCATTATTTGCCTTTCGGAAGAATCAGGCATCTGCGTATCTGAGATTCGCTTAGGTGGCGTGTGCGATAGAGATACTCTGCAATCTCGTTTTTCTCTTTCAATGAAAGCTCGTAAACAGAGTGTCTTCCAAATCGGGTACTGGCCAATGCATCAAGCTCTGTGCATAACTCTATGTCAGAGATTTTCCTATAGTCTGATTTGCCGTTTTCAAAAGCAAGCATTTGGGTGGTTCCGTTCACCCCGACACCTTTCTCTATGATTTCAAGGTTTATTGAGGCGGAGTTGTTGGCATCTTTCTGCTGTTCCGCCTCCCATTCCTCTGAAGTTTTGCGGCTCATATAGAAGTTGAATGCTCGAGGTGTTCCATAAAGCGCTTCTATTTGTGGTATGTCTAAAACGCTTTCCCTTGTGAAGACGCCGCTTTCCGTCATTTTGTAGCTGTCTGGATATTCACTTCTTCTCCCAATATGTTTATAGTATGAACTTTTAGGAAGCAAGGGTTCTCCGTGCATCTTTCCCATCTCTTTGCTGAATATGGCATTTGCGGAGCAGTGAGGGTATGCATATGGTATAGGGGCAACACCGTGATGTAGTGCGTTTCGTAGTGTGTAACTTGCTGCAGCGATTGTGTGATGGTATCCTGAAATTTCCGTGGCAAAGTGGTGTTTCTCTCCAAGATGTCCCTTCCTATGATATTTGTGGTTGAAATACATGGTGTATGACTGGCGGAATGTGTACATCAGTTCCCCAGGACAGTGTGCCTGCACCAATTGATGGGTGTGCGTGGACATAAAGGATTCTACAAGTCCTGTCGAATCGGTCTTGTATAGTGCGCATGCAAAGCAGTTGAATCCTCTGTGATAATCCTCAAGGTCACGGAACATAACCTCGTCGCCTGCCGACAGGCATAGATGGTAAGTCTTTTTCATAACATTATCTCCTTTACACATTCAATCTCTTCAATCATTCCCCACATCTCTCCCGAAATGTATGAATCCGGTCACAAACTTACATAAAAACTTTTGAAGAACTATGGATCTGGTAAGAGCTGAGCAAAAAATACTAGAATCCTTTGTTCAGCTCGCATTGCTTTCGGCTGTTTTATCGGTTTGTGAGCGGAGCTGAGCAAGGAATTGCGGATTTTATTGCTCAGATGGTGAAATTGTTCAGCAGGTGTTCAGGAAATGCCCGGCAAGTGTGATGTCAGGAAGAGTTATCAACAATTCAAGATACTGAAATTCAATAATATTGTTGATAAATAAAATTTTATTCGTATATTTGCAGCCCCCAAAATATGGGGTAATGAACATAAATTATTTATTTACAAACATTTATGCCTACAATTCAACAATTAGTTCGCAAGGGCCGCGAGGTTATCGTCGAGAAGAGCAAGTCTCGCGCGCTGGATGCTTGTCCTCAGAGAAGAGGCGTATGCGTACGTGTGTACACTACTACACCTAAGAAGCCTAACTCAGCAATGCGTAAGGTTGCCCGTGTACGTCTTACAAACTCAAAGGAGGTCAATGCATACATACCTGGCGAGGGCCACAACCTCCAGGAGCACTCAATCGTGCTCGTTCGCGGTGGTCGTGTAAAGGACCTTCCGGGTGTGCGTTACCACATCCTTAGAGGAGCTTTGGATACTGCAGGTGTCGATGGAAGAACACAGTCACGTTCTCTCTACGGTACCAAGAGACCAAAGAAGTCTAAGAAGTAATTTTAATTAATTCATCACCTTTAATTTTCTACAAAAAATGAGAAAAACGAAGCCTAAGAAGAGGATTCTACTTCCTGATCCTAAGTTTCACGATGTAAACGTAACCCGTTTCGTGAACAACCTTATGTTGCAGGGAAAGAAGAGTATCGCGTATTCTATTTTTTACGATGCCATTGACATGGTAGGCGAGAAGATGAAAGATTCTGACAAGGCTCCTCTAGATATTTGGAGGAAGGCCCTCGAGAACGTAACTCCT
>JAFZDJ010000154.1 GCA_017561265.1 Bacteroidales bacterium | reverse complement strand
CGTGGCAGGGATGATTTATAAGATTGGCAACATTAACCTTAAAAGCATAGGATCTGAATATTCTAATAAATATGAGAAGTTGGCTGATCCTCCTGTTGCTGCATCCGTTGGTGTATCTGGAGTTAACAGCTGGGATGAAACTGTGCTTCCTGATATGAATGTTGGTTATACAGTTGATGGCTTTGATATATATGGGTATGAATAGATTGTTGTTTGTTATGTGGATGTCTGGGATGCTGTTCCTGTCTTCCTGCTCGATCAAGGAGGACAGGGACGTGTGTCCTTGCTGGATGACGGTGGATTTGTCGGATGTCGCTGAAAGTCGCTGGAAGTCGCCAGAAAGTCGCTCAAATGTCGCTGAAAATGTTCTTTTGCGGTTGCGTGGTAATTCTGATGAGGATGAGGTGGGTTATTCTTATCAGGTGACGGAAGCTGTAAAGCCTGATGTCGGGGCTTTGGAGTATGAGGTGCCGAGAGGGTCGGTCGGGGTGTCTGCTGTGGCTTTGGGCAATGAGATACCCGGTCGAGCCGGGTATGACGGTAAGAGTGCCAGGTATGACGGTGGGATGCCCGATCGGGTCGGGCATGACGGGATTGTCGGGTATGACGGAGATGAGATAAGGGTTCCTGTTAGTGAGCAGATGGATAGTCTTTATGGGTTCTTCAAGATGTATCATACGAGGTGCGAGAGTGTTTTGTGTGATGTGGAGCTGCATAAGGAGTTCTGTACTGTGTCGTTCACTCTTGGCGAGGACGGTTATTCTTCTCCGTACCGCATTGAGGTATGGGGAAATGTTGCCGGGGTGTCTGCTTGGGATTTGATGCCGGTTCTGGGTGAATTCAGATATGCTCCTATGCAGAAGAATGGAGTGTATCGGGTAAGAGTGCCGAGACAGGTGGATAATTCGTTGGAGCTGGTGATGCTGGAGATACCCGATCAGGTCGGGTATGACGGTGAAGAGATACCCGGTCAAGTCGGGTATGACGGAGAGAGAGCCGGGGATGACGGTGAGAGGGTCGTTGTGGATCGGTTGCCGCTTGGGGAGTATATTGCTCGGAGTGGGTATGACTGGACTGCGGAGGATCTTGATGATGTAAATGTCGCTCTTGATCTGGAGATGCAGCAGGTGATGATTACTGTGAGCGGTTGGGATGGTGTTGTAGTGATGGATATTGTGATATAAGCCCTATATAGAAATATATATTTTTTGCCAAACTTTTGAATTATTTGGCATTTTATATATATTTGCAGGGCTATGAAATTAGATGATTACATATACAACATCATTCAGCAGAAAGGTGAAGTTTCCAAACAGGACATAATGGATTCTCTGGCAAATTCCGGGGAATCCTATTCTGCCAACTACATATCTGTGACACTACAGAATATGATGAAAAAAGAAATGATTATCAGAGAGCGACGTGGAATATACACGGTCCCATCTGATATGAAACCACATTTCTATTGCCCAGCTGAAGATGATCTCATAAGTCTATATAAGAATTTACATCTTAAATTTCCTTTTACAGACTTCTGCATCTGGCATTCCCGATACCTGACAACATTTATGCATCACGTCCCTAACGTGAATATTACTATCGTTGGCTGTGAGAAGATTGCAATGGAAGCAGTCAAAAGTTTCTTGTCAGAAAACTCAGCCGGTCTGGTTCTATTGGATTCAGAGAAGAGTATCATTGAGACTTATTCAGTTGGAGCACCTGTTATAGTTATCGTTCCATTAGTAAGCCGTTCACCAATTGAATGGATAAGGGAAACACCTTTCCCAAAACTTGAAAAGGTTCTTGTAGATATATTATGTGACAATATGTTCTTTTATCTGCAAGGAGCAGAAACATATAATGTATATGAAAATGCATTGGCTGCATTTCAAATAAACACGAAAATGCTGTTAAGATATGCAAAAAGACGTAATAGGGACGAAGAACTTCAAACAATATTAAAGAACATTGAATTATGATAGCAAAAGAGAGCAGAAGTATCGAGTGGATAACACAGGTGGCAAAAGAAAATAATGCCAAAGACATAGGTCTGGTAGAAAAAACTATCCGTGCGTTCTCTCTGTTGGAATCACTTGCACGATCTGGATGCCCTTTCATTTTCAAGGGTGGTTCCTGCCTTATGCTCCACTTCAACACTTCTCGCAGACTTTCCATCGATATTGATATTGTCTGCCCTCCCGGAACGGACATTGAAGCATATATAGGATATCTGGCCGAAGAATATGGATTTGGAGAAGTGAAACTTGTGGATAGATTATCGCGTGATAATGTTCCTAAAAGTCACGCCAAATACTATTATGAAGTTGCATATGGCTCGCAATCAAGGCCTGACAAGATTTTGCTGGATGTGTTGTTTGAGGAAAATCATTATAATGATGTGGTTTTACTGCCCATCAGAAGTCCTTTCCTGAAAACTGAAGGTGAGGACATTTTGGTCAAGGTGCCAAGTATTGCAGACCTACTTGGAGATAAACTTACAGCATTTGCACCTCATACAACAGGTATCCCTTTTTATAAGAGGGAAAGAGATTGCAGTATGGAAATCATAAAACAAATGTACGACATCGCTTGTCTGTACGACCTTACGGAAAACCTGAATCCTACCGATGAAACATACGACAGTCTCGTTGTGCAAGAATTGGGTTATCGCAATCTTCTCGATATAGGGAAAGAGGATGTGCTGCAGGATACACTTAACGCTGCAATGAATATCTCAACCAAGGGCTTGCTAAATATAGAAGAGTTCCAATTGTATCTGAATGGCATTACACGTATCAGAGGATTTATCCATAGTGAGACTTATTCACTCGAAAGTGCAATCAGGGATTCATCTAAAGTAGCTTATATTACTGCCAGTATAATTAAGGCAAACAAAGAGTTGAAGCATTACCATCAAGACGTTGCGCCTGCCTATCAGAGTGCAATGATTGAACAGCCGTTCAACACTAAATTAAACAAACTGAAGAAGACCAACTTTGAAGCATTTTACTATTGGTATGAGACTTACAGGCTCTTACAGAGCATTTAAGCAGCGAGGATGAGGTGGGAGTGCTGGTTGACGAGGGAGATGATTTCGTTGTGGTATTGGGTTTCCTGGTTGTGGGAGCCGTAGCATTGGAGGATGTGGCCGTCGGTGAGGGATAGTTCGATGGTTTCAAGTGGAGTGTCCGGGGTGTCGATGAGTCGGGCAGAGAGGATGAGGGAGTTCTTGCGGTCGTAGTAGGTGTTGGTGAAGACGCAGTGATGGAGGGTGTCGCCTTCTTTCTTGTAGGCATCTATGCTGCTGAGGACTACTACTATGATGTTTGAGTTACGGAATGTGATGTCGAAGTATTTGCTCTTGTTCTTGATAAACTCTTCTGCCTTCTTTTCCTGTTCAATGATTCTTTGGAGTTCTCTTTCTTTGGCTTCTTTCTCATATTGTCTTCGGCGTTCCTCATTTTCTTTCTCCATTCTCTTGCGTTTTCGTTTCATATAATGATCGTGAGCTGCTGTAAAGTCTGCTGGGAACAGGTAATGAGGGTTGTTGATGTCTTTGCTGAAGTATGAGAGAAGATCGAGATAGTCAAACCATAAGCCGATATTTTCGACCTTGTAGTCACGTTTTTTGAATTTGAGGATCTGTTTCCAGTATTTCTTGATGCGATAGCCGTCACT
>JAFZDJ010000153.1 GCA_017561265.1 Bacteroidales bacterium | reverse complement strand
ATCATAGCAACGGAACAGGAACTTGAAAAGCTGGAAAAAACTGCAGGTTCAGGATCCGCAGCGCTGGCCAAGATCTCTGCTGTGACAGGAGAAGTCGGAGAAAAGATGGAAGCCGTGGGCAAGAAAGTATCCGTGGTTTCCGCAGCAGTAACGGCATTCGGAGTCGCAGCGGTAAAGTCCTTCAAAGATGTCGATGAAGGCGCGGACATTGTTATCGAAAAAACTGGTGCGACAGGTGAAGCAGCAGAGGAAATGGAGCAGATCTATAAGAATCTGGCCGGATCTGTAATGGGAGACTTCACTGAAATAGGAAATGCAGTCGGAGAAGTGGCCACACGATTTCAGCTCCAGGGAGAAGAACTGGAATCAACAGCAGAAATATTTCAAAAATTTGCGTATATAAACGATACGGATGTAGTGACGGCCATTGACAATGTGCAAAAAGCAATGAGCGCCTTCGGACTGTCAGCGACCGATGCAGAAACGCTGCTGAATGTCATGAACAAGGCAGGACAGGATACGGGTGTATCGATGGATTCGCTGGCGTCCAACCTCGTTATAAATGCGACGGCACTTCAGGAGATGGGGCTGGACGCATACCAGGCAGCAGTTTTTATGGCTCAGCTGGAAACGTCAGGAGCGGACTCATCAGCGGTCCTGACGGGACTGAAAAAAGCACTGTACAATGCGACACAGGAAGGAAAGACACTGGACGAAGCACTGGCAGAGCTTGAACAACAGGTTCTGGCAAGCGGAACAAGCACGGAAGCACTGAACTATGTATATGATCTTTTCGGATCAAAGGCAGCACCGGCTGTTTATCAAGCACTAAAAAACGGAACATTAAGCTTCACTGAATTGGCAAGCTCTATGGGAATCACAGAAGCTGCCATGAACAGCATAAACGGAACGTATGACCAGACTCTGGACGGAACGGATAAAATGACGCTGGCGTGGAAAAATATGCAGCTCATGCTGGCAGAGTTGGGAGAGGCGATCGGAAATACACTGGCTCCGATTATGGAACGGATCACAACGGCGATACAGAATGTAACAAAATGGTTTTCCAATTTGGACGAGGGAACGAAAGAAACGATAGTGACAATCGGGCTGATCGTAGCGGCGATCGGTCCGCTTCTGGTTGTTGGCGGAAAGGTTTTGAAAGGCATTTCGTCCATAACCGGAGCGCTGTCGTCGATCGGGACGACGGCAGCAGGGCCAATAGGCCTTGCGATTGCTGCTGTGGCAGCATTGACAGCTGGGATTTTAGCGCTGACTAATTCATGGTCGGAGGCTTTCAAAGAAGCTTCGCCGTTTACGGAAGCCCTGGAAGATATCGCCGAAAAGAATGAATCACTTGCAAGCTCGATAGACAATACAAAGTCAAGCTATGAAAACACGGTAGAAGCATCGGAAGCAAATGCGGCTGCCGCGGAATATCTGTCGGGAAAACTGCAGGAACTGATATCCGGATATGACGGGACGGCCGGATCAGCGGCCATGATAGAAGGAGTCATTGAACAGCTGAACAGTCTGGTGCCGGGACTCGGACTGTCATGGGATTCTGTGACCAACAGCCTGAGCATGACAAACGAGGAAATCTATGAAAACATAGAGGCAATGAAGGCACAGGCGCAGGTTGCGGCCCTGCAGGAAATGTACACAGAGAGTCTGAAAGAACAGTATCAGGCACAGCACAATGCGCAAGAAGCAACACAGCTGCTGAAAGATGTCCTTGACCGTTATGGACTCACAATACGTGACGTAACCGCGCTGCAAGACGGAAGCGCTGAAGCGGTGCTTAACCTCGAAAACAAGATAGTTGACAGCGGAGTAGCTTTTTACAATGTCGGAGACGCTATTAAAGAGGTTTCGGACGCTTATGTAGGATGCTCGGATGCGCTGACTAATGCGGAAGAGGCTACAAACAACGTCACGTTTGCAGAAGAAAAACTGGGCGAAGCTATGACGGTTGTCGCGCAGCAGACAGCTCAAACGGTACCGACGATACAGGGGATATACCAGGAGACATTTGGCACGGCGATACCGGAGGCACTGAATACATCGATTATAGCAGCCCAGAATGCGGGAATCCAGATTCCGGATACGCTGGTTAAAGGACTGAATGACGGGCAGATCGCGGAGCAGTCGGCAATCGACAGGATGAATGCCCTGGTTGATTTCCAGACGGCAATCGAGGCGGCAGGACTGGGCGGTCTGGATGTATCACAGTCATTTGTTGACAGCTGGTTGTCAGGAGAATACAGCTGGACAGATGCAAATAATTATTTGAATGGACTGGTGCAGTTTACGCAGGCGATCGAGACGGCACAGCAAGGCGGAGTGGAACTTACAGGAGAGTTTGTCAATGGACTCTTAAATGATGCAGGACTAAGCAGCGTGATCAGCGCAGCAGATCAGCTGGGCGAAACTGCAAAACCGACAATTGTAGCGAATGAAATTCAGACGGTAGGCGCATCCGTTCCGGAAAACCTGTCGGCAGGAATGGAAAGTGAAGCTGCGCAGGTAGCATCAACAGCCGGGCAGATCGCGGACGATATTGCGAATGAATTTGCCGGAACACCAGCGGAAATGAACGAAGCCGGTTCGGAATCGGGATCACAACTTAACAGCGGATTCGATTCGTATAGTGATATTGTGGCAGCAACAGTGGATGATATGTACGAGATCTTTTATGCGACTCTCGGAGTAGACATGCCTCCGCTAATGTACAAATGGGGCTACAATTCGGGAAGCAGGTACGATACAGGATTATCAGGAACACAGTCTGCGATAACAGCAACGATAAGAAGTATCGCGCAGGGAATCAAAGCGGCAGTAAGTGAACTGCCGTATCAGATGCAGACAGCAGGAAGCCAGGCGGGGCAAGGATTATATAACGGACTTGCATCATGGCAAGGAACTCTGTCAAACCTGGCATGGAGCATTGCGAACAGCATAAATGCAGCAGCGAGGGCGGCCTTACAAATCAGATCCCCGTCTAAGATCATGCAGGAAGTAGGCGAATACACTGGAGAAGGACTCGAAATAGGACTGGAAAAGAGCGGAAAAGGAATTCTGAAAACAGCCTCGGATATTATAGACACGCTGACAGATACATTCGATGCAACGGGCATAAATACGGGAATCGAGGCGCTGAACAACGGGATTCATACATCTGCACGGGCGACAGCAGCAAGGGAGAGCAACTCGGATAACACAATTGCTACAGTGAAGGATATTCTGGTCCGGTATTTGCCATATCTGGCAGCAGATAAAGATATAAGGTTTGATGATGGAACATGGGCGGGAGTCCTGGCGCCGTCGATCAACCAGGAATTAGAGGCATTGAGAGCAAGGAGCGCAAGAGGATGAGACGGAATGGATTATTCATGAAAACGAATACCGTCGATATTGAAGTAGACGGAACAAGATACAATTCATTGTCGGATTTTGGACTTGCGATTGGAAATACTGATTATATCGGATCCCCGGTACAGGATGATAGCAATCTCATCTTTGTACCGGGGAATCCTCGGCCTCTGGACACATCGGATAGCGTATTCGGGGGGACCGTGTTCAAATATCGCAAGATCGATATCGAATTTGGAGGAATGCGGAATCCAGCAGAATGGGATAGTTTCATATCCAATATAAGAAATAAGTTCGAAGGAAAAGAAGTAAAGCTATATTTCCTGACGGATCCGGAATGGTATTACGTAGGAAAAGCTAAGATCGAAGATTTTAGCCGCAAAAGGCCGATAGGCGAATTTGGATTTGTGATCCCATATGCCGATGCATATAAACACAGGGAAAGGAAGATCCGGGTTGTAACTACGGCAGCAGGCACAAATATAGTATTGGATAACTCGCGGCAGGAAGTGATCCCGAAAATAACGACAACAGGGAGCATTACTATAACAGCGGGAACAAATACGATAACCATGTCTGCAGGAACATGGGAGAATACAGCGCTGATTCTGCCGTCGTGCAGGAATACAGAATGGATAATCAGAGGAAATGCAACCGTAACGATTGAATACACAGAAGGGTCATTGTAATGGCAGCTTATACAGCATATCTGAACAATAGCATATTTTTTGCGACGAATGT
>JAFZDJ010000152.1 GCA_017561265.1 Bacteroidales bacterium | reverse complement strand
TCAAAGGAATAGCTATTGTTTATGTCAGGAAGTTTTGCTATATTAGAAGTGCGAAATCAAACATTAACTCAACTTTCTTGACATGGCAAAGGTAGTGTATAAATCTTACAATCAGAACGATTCTCTTCTTTTTCCTCACTGCATCGGTGACTTTATTCCTGAAAATGATCCAGTACGCGTACTTGATGCCATAGTTGAGCATCTGGATATCAGCGCAATCGAGGCCACTTATAAAGGTGGCGGTGCAAGCAGCTTTGCTCCACGAATGCTGCTGAAGGTCATCCTTTATGCATATCTCCAAAATGTATACTCAGGTCGCAAGATGGAAGCTCTACTTAAGCGCGATGTCAACTTTATGTGGCTGAGCGGCATGCAGCGTCCTGACTTCAATACAATCAACCTGTTCAGAAAGAGCCGTCTAGCTGATGTCATGGACGATATATTCACTCAGGTAGTTCAAATGCTTGTTGATGCCAAGTTTGTCAGTCTAGAAGTTCAGTACATCGACGGCACAAAGATCGAGGCCAATGCAAACAAGTATACG
Organism: Bacteroidales bacterium; assembly: GCA_017561265.1. Next base: position 1,129 of record JAFZDJ010000152.1, on the reverse strand, counting down.
TTTGTCTGGAAGAAGGCCACCAAGACTAATCAGGACAAGCTGGATCTCAAGGTGAAGTCAATCCTGCGAGAAGCAGAAAGAGTTCTTAACATGGAACTCAAGGATGAGACTGACAATGTCATGACAGCTGATGAGATGCAGAAGCGCACGGATGAGATCCTGGCTCAGATGGACGAGAAGGGCATCAGTGACAAGAAGTTACGCAAGGAGGTGACCAAGGTGAAGGAGGAGTCTGTTCCGAAGATGAAGGAATATGAAGAAAAACTGGAAATCGTCGGAGAACGTGGCAGTTACAGCAAGACTGACAATGATGCAACGTTCATGAGGATGAAGGAAGATGCTATGAATAATGGACAGACCAAGCCGGGATACAATGTTCAGATTGCCACAGAGAACCAGTTCATCACAAACTATGGCCTGTATCATCAAGCCAATGACCAAGGAACGATGATACCGTTCTTGAAGTCCTTCAGCGAGCGTTATGGAACGCAGAGCACGACTGTATGTGCAGACTCCGGATATGGCAGCGAGATGAACTACGAGTACATGATATCCGAGCAGATAACTCCCTTTGTCAAATATAACATGTTCCACGCAGAGATGAAGCGAAAGAGAAGGAATAACCCTTTTCTTATAGATAATATGTTCTATAACAAGGGGTTGGACTTCTATGTGTGCCCTATGGGACAACATCTTGAGTTTGTAAAACAAATCAAAGAGAAGTCGGATCTAGGATACGAGTCAACTAAGAGTGTATATCGCGCCAAAGACTGCTCGCATTGCCCTCTCAGAGGGATGTGCTACAAGGGAAAAGCCAATCGCAGAGTCATAGAAGTGAATCACAGGAACAATGAACTGCGAGCGATGGCCAGAGAACTGCTGACAAGCGACGAGGGGCTGATGCATCGAAGCAGGAGGCCGATTGAGCCTGAAGCCGTGTTCGGACAGATCAAATATGACAACCACTTCAAGAGGTTCAGCTATAGAGGAAAGCGACTCGTAAATGCGGAGTTCGCCACAATAGCTGTTGCTCATAATATCCGAAAAATGATATCAAAGCTCCATAGTCTTCGCTCAGAAGCGGTAGTAGGGTAAGTTTGGATGGCGTGGTCACCCGCGACCACGTAAG
>JAFZDJ010000039.1 GCA_017561265.1 Bacteroidales bacterium | reverse complement strand
TCCCCAGATCAATAAGTTCTGCATGCGGACGCAAGACTTTGAATGTATTGATTCTTTTCGCCACATCCGAGAATAAATCATCGTTCGGTAACTCTAAAAAGTATTCATTCAAAAGTGCCATACGCAAGTGTATCAGGAATTCTGAATTATCATTAATACGCTGCAAAATTAGTGAGATCGATTAAAAGTTGTAATATCTGCACCGTGATATTTCAGGACTAAAATTCAATATTTTAAAATATCCAACAAATACATATGATTTGCTTTTATCATCAAAGAAAACGCAGAAGAAAACTTGAATTATTAAAGTTAAGCAATTTTGCTTTTTCAAAACATTCCTTTTGGAGAATATGATTATGTCTTACAATGTAATTTTGCATCACAATTTAATATATATGGAACAATTAAAGCATGAATGTGGCGTGGCTATGGTGCGTTTACTTAAGCCACTTTCGCACTACCAACACAGGTACGGAACTTGGATGTGGGGACTCAATAAGCTCTACCTGTTAATGGAGAAGCAACATAATCGTGGTCAGGAAGGAGCTGGAATAGCTTGCGTAAAGCTTAATGCTTCTTCAGGAGAGGAATACATGTTCCGCGAGCGAGCCATCGGGACAAATGCCATATCGGAGATATTCAACACGATACACGATAATTATCGTTCCCTCAAGCAGGAGCAACTGCAAGATGCCCTCTTGGCAGAACAAACTCTCCCATTTGCCGGGGAATTATATATGGGACACTTGCGATACTCTACCACTGGAAGGAGCGGACTGGACTATATCCACCCATTTTTGCGTCGAAACAATTATAGGGCAAAGAATCTCGCTGTTTGTGGAAATTTCAACCTGACCAATATCGATGAAGTCTTTGCCAAAATAACCTCAGAAGGACAGCATCCACGTAAATATGCTGATACATATATCATCTTGGAACAGATGGGCCATAGGCTCGACAGAGAGGTTGAAAGGCTTTACAAGGAGTGCCATAACGAAGGGTGGCAAGGATTGGAACTCACTTCACAGATAGAAGAGAGGATCAATATCGAAAATGTATTGCAGACATCAAGCCCTCAATGGGATGGAGGTTACGTCATTTGTGGCATAACCGGTAGCGGAGACTCTTTTGCCGTGCGTGATCCTTGGGGTATACGCACGGCTTTTTATTATATGGATGATGAAGTAATGGTACTCGCCTCAGAACGCCCTGTAATCCAGACTGCACTGAATGTTCCAATTGAAACCATACACGAATTGCAGCCAGGCGAGGCTATAATACTTGACAGGTCCGGAAAAATGCGTCTGGCACAGATCAATCCACGTAAAGATTTAAGGCCTTGCTCTTTTGAACGTATATACTTCTCCCGCGGCGGCGACAGAGATATTTACAACGAGCGTAAGCGTTTAGGTCAGAATTTGATTCCTTCCATTTTGCAGGCTATTGACTATGACATTGAGCATACGGTCTTTTCCTATATACCCAACACAGCCGAAGTCGCATTTTACGGAATGCAGGAGGGATTGGAGGATTACTTAAATCAGTTAAAGATACAGAAGATCGAGGCTCTTGGGCATAATCCTGACCATAATGAGTTGGAGAGAATCCTATCGGTACGCATACGCTGCGAGAAGGTTGCCATCAAGGATATAAAGTTGAGAACCTTCATTGCCGAAGGCAACACACGCAATGACCTTGCGGCTCACGTCTATGATATAACATACGGAAGCCTGATGCCTTATATCGACAATCTTGTCATTATTGATGACAGTATTGTCAGAGGTACAACATTAAAACAGAGCATCATAGGAATCCTTGACCGTCTGCATCCACGAAAGATAGTCATC
>JAFZDJ010000151.1 GCA_017561265.1 Bacteroidales bacterium | reverse complement strand
TGTGATTCCTGGATACGTGCTAGGATGCGGATGGTAGCATCCTGGTTGGATTGCAGTTGTTCCAGCATATCGGAGGCCGTTAGGCAAAAATGCTCCATCATACGCAGGCGCATGGGAAGTTCGGACAACTCGATTATGTCATTCTGTGCATTGGGGTTCCTGGCGGTGACTTCGATCTCCGGATTGCCGTGGGACCTATCACAGAACACCTTTTCCACATCCTTGGGGGCATCGAAGTTCACATAGGGAAGGATTTCCGGAGCCAGGTTCCCGTAGTGGAGATCTCCGTTAGGGGATGCGTTTCCATCGAATCCCCATTCATGCTTACGCAGGACGGCCATTACCTTAGATACCTGTTCCGCGATCGCGGATTCCCCGTCCTTGGTTACGTGCTTGTAATAGACGTTCCTTTCAGCGGGGTAGATGTTCATTGTGCGCGCCTTTGTGCCCTTGTAATAGTGGAACTTGACTTCTCCCCCGTCTATGCGGATGTAACCGCGATAGACTGTGGTAGCCCCGTCTCCTAGGGCGTATGAATCGACCCAACCTCCTATCGTGAATCCCCTATCATCGGAGATCCTACCGAAGTTCCCTTCGACTGTCACGCCGACGGAAAATGCGCCCGCAAAGTGTACGCGGACAGTCCTTTTCGGAGCCTTAACGAAAGGGTGGGGGGATAGGCCCTCCTCCCTAGGTGGGATACAAAGTCTGCCATCTTCATCAGACCCAGACGAACCGCATACTTTTAACGAAAGGGTGGAAATTCCATCCTCGTAGGCTTTCGGGGATCTTGTGCCGGGGATGTGGATAAGGTGTCCAATACGCTCCAGTTTTTCGATGGTGTTGTAGATCGTCCTCTCTCCCTTTCCCATGATGCTGGCTATCTCCTTTTTCGGATAGCCTTTCAGCACCAGTTCCTTGATCTTCTTCTCTGAATCCGTGAGGTCATTATGCGACATGGTGCGACCCTCCAGAACTGGCAAACTGCAACTTTGCCCGTATCCCCCCCTTTTTCGTCTGCCATTTCGAGTGGAAAAGGGGCATCCAGCAGTTTGCAATAGTCTGCAAAAAGTCTGCCATTTCGACACGAACCGATAACCTTTTTTTCCTGTGGAACATCATAAGATCAAATCCGCATTACAGACGTAGGATCCTTCCTCGTCAATGGCGATCGAAAGCGTAGTCCCGCAACAGGTACAGACGGCCGTAATCTGGTTGCGGGACACTAACCATACATTGTCAAATTCGGTGCAGTAGCAGTAGGGACAGATGATCTGCTCCGATTCATAGACCGTCATGCGGACCCCTCCTCCTCGGATAGATAGCAGATTGTCCAGTCGCATTCGTCGAAGAATATGCAGGTCGAAATCCTGCACGGGAGGGTACAGGTACAGGGCTCCCTAGGAGTGTAGGTCATGGATCTTCCTCCAGGATCTTGGATGCCCATCTTTTACGCATGGCCTGTGTATAGAGCGTGATACGGTCGCATTCGCGGATCAGATTCCTAAGATCCTCATGGGATGCGGAATCAATGTCCAGCTTGCGTGCATCATAGAATAGAAGGTTGATGCGGGCGGAGATCTCTTTAAGAGATCTGCGCATTTCTTCAACCGAAGTCACGCTATCCCCCCGCTGATGGAATCCCAAACGGTGAGATCTTCGTTTAATCCGGTGAATCTGTCGATAAACTCCGCCGTGTCGAAAAGTGGTTCCCTTTCGGAAACGTCCAGACACGTTGAGTGGGCCCGACGAGATTTTGACATTTCTGTGCTTGTTGTAGTCATATTTCTACCTCTTTTTTTAAAATTTCAATAAAGCGATCGCGCTTACCATATCGTCATGGTTGGCACCGATGTACCCTAACGTCTGCTCGGTGGACTTGTGGCCTAAGATCTTGGAGATAGTCACCAAAGGCGCACCGGACAACCATAGCTGACGCGCAAAGGTACGACGGAGGGTATGGTTCGAGAATTCGATGCCGGTCGATTCACAGACCATCTTTAAGTGACGATCAATGCCGGTCGATTTCACATCGGAGTAGGGATAGACGTACCTACCATGGCGATAGATCAGTAGATTATCGGACAGATATTCCGTTTCGGATTTTGATTCGATAATGAACTTACGTTCATCCAGCCATCTGTCAATAGCCTTCCTAACCCTGCCCTGGATCGGTACGGATCTCAACTTCCCGCCAATGTGCCCTTTGCCGTGGACCTCGATGTAATCCGGGTGAATGTCATCCACCGTCAAACGTAGGATCTCGATCCTACGCAGACCGGCGCACAACTCCAAGGTAATGATCACTTCCTGTAAGGGTGTTAGATCCGATTCCAGGACAATTCTTGCCTGCTCCGGCGTAAGCCAGTCCACATTAGGACGGGTGTCCTCCGGCCACCAGATCTTAACTTTTTTAAAAACATAGTTATCATAGTGTTCGCAGAGTTTCTTTAGAGCCGTGATGTAGTTCCTTTGAGTGGCTATCGCCAGCTTATTAGATCTCATGTGGTCCAGCAGCCTGGTTACGTGATCCCTGTTCACCTGTGACGGCAGGATAGGGGCATCCGTTACCTCGGACAATTTCGACCCAACAAGATTGCATTGCTCACGGTAGAATCTGATAGTCCTCGGAGCGTAGCACCCATCACGGCGCATCCTACGACACAGGGATTCCGTCGCAAACTCCCACGATCTAGGAACGGCCTTCGGCACCTGTCACACCACCAGGATTGGGGAGTGCGATAGGTAACGTTGCACCCTCCTGGGAACGTCCGTGAATGGGTCGCTAGGGCATGATTCATCGTATCCAAAAACCAGACACTTACCGTAGATGAACTGCCCTCTATCGGCCACGGCGATGCTTGGCAAAGGGACATGATCTTTAAGGAGTGCCTCATCATCACAGACGATTAGGGCGCGTCCTACGGTCGTATCCAGCGTTATGGTCTCTATAGAGGTACATCCTATCGCCTCGTAGCAGTCGATAAGGAACTTATCTTCGCTGATGATGATGGCCTCCGGGGGATTGCCCGCAGACATTAACATAGCCAGCGTCAGCAGAGATCCCCCCTACGGAGTTCCTGGTAAATTGCCCTCCTTATAAAGTCGGCACGATTGATTGCGCATCCGTGCCTTACGTGTTCGTCGATCCTTTCTATCACACCGCTAGGGAACCTAACGGTACAGACCTGGTATGGGGTTGTGTCCTCCATGTATGCTTATCAGAATTTCGTTATATAAGTATTCTCATTGTATTCCAAAACTAACACAATCCCTTATCTTATAATATCTCGATTAAACCTTATGCCAGAGCCTAAGATTGTAACCTTGAGGATACCTCCGGGCATTCTTCACTTAATTGAACAGGACATAGAACGGAATGAGGAATACATCACCCGCACAGAGTGGATCTTAGATGCGATTCACCGTCACCTAGATCTTAGGTTGGAATCTGGCGCGATCCGTAGGGATTCCGTCGGGGGGGGGGGCAACTCTAACCCTTAACGCAAAAAAAATTCTAGATCGTACCATAATTTGGAAAAAATGTTATCATCCTGTATGGGAAATTAGAAATATTTATATATGATAACTCCTTTCGGATTATTATGACACTTTGGGAAGTAGCATTTAGAGAATCCGTCGCAACATCCGTAGTTCTTGAGTTCATGGACAAGACTTCGAACTACTGCTATCGCGGGGCATACGGTCTTACGATGACCGTTGATGACAATGACGTAGATCTTAGCGAATATGATTGGGCGTTCTCGATGGTGTGTAGCATGGACCAGGAGGGGGAGTAAATGAGCATCACACAAGCAGAGGTTGAAACCTACCGCGAGAAAGTACAGGATGCATTCGATAACCTTTCCGCGGCCTACGAGCATTTCAGAAAGATAGACATGTGGGTTGCGGAGGACCCCATCTTTAAGGATCTCAAGGGTGCCCTTTCCGATGTTGGAACATTCCGTGCAGGTAAAGTCCGCGATTACTCGGAACTTTTTGTAGGATTCCGCGTCGATGATGTGTACGCGGACGAGTTCAAGATCACATACGACGAGATCTCCTTTAGGACTAAGATGGAGATTGCGCTTGAATCCATTGCATCCGCGCAGAACTACTTCACCGCGACCGTCGAGGAATCCAGATACTATGTGTGGTCCCGCGCGGAGGGGGACATCTATGATACGTTCTCTACCATCGAAGATGCACAAAAGTATCTTGAAGAATGCGAGGAGGAGGACATGTGCAATGGGGTCTATATCGAGGGACATTACGAGATCTACGATTCGCTCAAGGAGGAGATCGTAGCCCGTAAGGTACAGGATCTTAACGAGATTAGGACTACCAAGAGGGTTTCCGCATCCGGTGGAGCGTTGAAGATCTCCATTACCTCCGAGTGTAACGCGCTTGGTGTCGGTGTCGGGGACTACATCGAAGTGACGATCCGCAGGGCATCGCGCAGAAATTGAACCTCAACCAAACCCTTTACCCACATTTTTTACCTACATTTGAGAAACACATCTTTGCACACTGGCACGGATATGGATTATTTCGACCGATAACGAGTGGTGGTTCTGTCTTTGCACGCTGGCAACACCACGAACGACGGCGGTTTCTCGAAATTATATTCCTAATAAGATAGCTATCTCCCCGTAAGGGTACGAATTGTCCAATAAATAATGAAAAAACCGATAGAATGTGTATGGAACAAATAACATTGGTGTTCCTAATCGGGGCGTTCATTCTGTTCTTAATACAGTTCAGATTTACGAAAATTTTCCCTATTAGGATCATGGGACTGTTTACCGGAATGTCCGTCGTAGCATTGACGCTTTCCGATAATGAATTGGCTACCTTTCCGGAAGGAGTGACGATCATGGTAATTGCGGGATTCATCTTCACGTTGTACGCATTGGTCGGGATGCTCAAGGAGGTTTGAACGTGGCTAAGAAGAAGAACGTTAATGATCTGATGGAGGCGGATTACCAGGAACCACAGGCACAGTCCGTCCCAGATGCACCCGTTAATACGGTTGTCAAGGCACAGACACCTACCAGGGGACACCCTTTGGAGATCGGGTCCAGGATCACCAACCGCAATATGTCAGACGCATTGCAGATCTCCTATACCATGGTAGAGATGTATCATTCCAAGTATGTTGCCGGGAAGAAGGATCTTCTTCTTCGTATGGCGATCTCTAAGGATGGACTTGGAAGGCATGAACTTATTGACACATTGAAGGCCGGCGGAAGTCTGCCGGACAGTTACTATGATGCTCCCGGCGGTGAAAAATACGAGACATGGACGGAAGATGAATGACAACCTACATCAGAACACCGTTTGGTAAGGCCGAGTTGAAAGCAAGATTCGGCAAGGAAGGAAAGCCGATCGTTAAGGATGGCATTAAACTTCTTGCGAAGTCCATCAAGGCCAGAGTGCGCGACGATCACCAGATAGTAGGGGTCATCGACGGGGGCACAGGTTCCGGAAAATCCAATCTGGCTATCCATGTGGCTCAATGTCTGGACCCGGATTGGGATTTGGAGCAGTTCTACATCTATGAGTTGGAGGACCTAGGCAAAGCGTTGAGGAACATTAACTCTCCGTATCCTGTGTTCCTGTTCGACGAAGGATCCATCCTGCTGAATTCCAAGGATTCCATGAGCAAAGATTCTAAGAAGATCTCGAAACTGTTCGATTCAATGCGCTATCTTCACGTAACGTCCTTGATCTGTTGCCCCAATGCCATGAGGCTTAACAAGTCGATCCTATTCGATCATACTGACTTTAGATTGATGTGTCCGAGCAAAGCACCTTTGCCCGGTTACGATCCAAGAGGATTCGTCCATGTCCATAGCCAATGGCACGCGGATTGGACTGAAAAGATGTGCTGGCCGTACATCTATACGACCGGCTTTCCAAAAATGTCTAAGTCCATGGCGTTGAAGTATGATGCGTTAAAAAGGGAATCATCAAGGCAGTTCATGGACGAGTTTTTTAAGGAGGGGGATAAATGAATAGAAGAATCATTCCATTAATTACTATTGTCATTGGGATCGTCTGGATCCTAATCCACTATCAAGACAACTTTGAGGTCCTTCTTGGCGGGTTCATCTGCATGGGAGGGTTCTTTATTACGGTGTGTGACGTCGTTTGCGACCTTAAAGAGGAGATCAAGAAACTGAAGGAGAAGATCAAGAAACTGGAGGGGAACGCATGAAGTTCACTCCATTTACTGCCATAGGCCTTATCGGTGTCTCTGCGGGGACGGTCATAACGTTCCTACCAGCGTCAGATCTAGCGGGGCTCGGGGGAACGCTATTGTGCCTATCGGGTATAATCGCGTTTGTTATAGATAGAATGTGGTCCATAGAAATAAGATTGGAGAAATTGGAGGGGAACCAATGATGGGTATTATCGTTGGAGAGAATCGCGTAGAGTTCATCCAGGTTAAGAAACGCGATCTGAAGAAACACTTCTTCGTCACGCGCGACCAGTTGTATAAGTTCTATCCCAACTGCATGAAGAAAATGAGATTGGAGGACGATCTAGGATTAATCAGAACGGAATCCGTAATGATCTACCCGGAGAACGGGATTAGGCCGTATGGATGGGCAGAGCCGGAGGACCCGTCGGATGATCCGTTCGACTTCGATACGATTCTAGGAAACATTGACGAACATAAGAGGATGGTTACTAGATCCCCGTTCTCAAGGTGGAGAATGTACCTAAGGACAAGTCAATCCGTCTGGCGTACATTGGCTCCCCTCCTCCCTATCCTAGTCGCGGGCATAGTCCTGGTTGGAGCATTCACGGGGGTATTGAATTGAAGATCACTAAGGATAAGGTGTCTGCAATACTCCGCACCAGATGGGAGAAGTTCAAAGGATGGAGGGCAGAAAGGAAGGATAGATGCGTTCTCTATCGCATATATGAGGACTATACCAAGGGATGCATCGTCCGTCATCGTGACAGGAAGTTCCACAGATCCGACCTACCGCCATGCGCAGTCCCCGTTACCGGAGAGAGGAACGCCTATGCGGTCGTTTATATGGAGGCCCCTCCGCCCGCACCGTACGGACAGAATGCGATATCCCTGTTCATCTGGTCGGAGGATTACAGTTTCGAGAAGTCCTTTGAACACTTCTCCACGGATGGGAATCCGCTGGATTGGAAAAGGATCCTTATCGTGGGCGGTGTCGTGGTCGTGGGGATCTACATGATGTACGTTACGGGAGTGGTCGGATGAAGATCGTAGAGGATGTGAAGTTCGGACTGGAGAACAAGAAGGGAGGTGTGCTGGCGCAGATCCGCGCGAAACACTATCCGCGTTGGTGTGAACTGTGTGGGGTGGAGGATCCGAAGGATATCGACTACAACAACCCATTCGTCAAGATCGAGTGGCTACTGTGCGACCCGGCATGGCTCCACGCGATCAAGACACCTAAGGGAGTGAATGAGTTCCTAGAACGTCTAGGGGATCCGGATGCACAGGACGTCTATCTGAACTATGTGGACGATGAAGGAGGATCCTACAGGGATCTTGAAAGGAATCAGTTCGCATCAAGATTGAGGAAGTCCTTAGGGAAGAACCTTCGGCAGCCTAAGAGGAAATCTAAAAAAGATTCCATAAATTAATAAACTTTTTATCAAATCTTATTAACATGGCGGGCAAGATTGATTCGATAATCAATTCAGCCGTAGCAACTTTGATCGGAATCATCATGCTTTGTAGCGTAGTGATTCCGATCGGCGTAGATCAGATCGCAACCCTCACCGGGGATGCGTCCGCATATGCGCCACTAATCGGGGTGGCGATTACGATGTCAGTCGTAGCAGTCATCATCGGAGTTGTCCGCTACTTCTCCTCAAGTAAGGAGTAAGGCTGGATTCATATCGAATAAGACGGAGGCATAAAAATGGCTAAATTCAATGTAGGCGGATTCACCGAGGGTATCGTCGGACTTATCATCGGTGTCATTCTTCTGACTGCAGTTGCGATCCCCATCATCCAGGCAAACCCTGTCCCCGAGGGATTCGACATGGCAACCACTCTGAACACCATCATCAGTACCATCCCGATCTTCATCGGAATTGCGCTGATCGTGTCCGTTGTTGCCATGTTCATCGCACGCAGATCTTGAACGAACTGAACTGAACTGATCGCCAGAGGGTGAACGCAAATCCTATCCCTCCGTTACATCGGGACGGGGGGATAGGTAATCCCCATACGATACCATGCACTTCGATAAAGGTAAGTTCGGTGCAGTCGTAATCGTCGTGTCGCTCGTACTTACTGTAGTGATCGGCTACTGTGCTGACGTAACCAAGGTCGAAGTCGAGCGTACCGATTATGATTACATCACAGATATTACAGGCCTGTTTGATACCGAACAGGTTCCAGAATACATCGATTACAATCCAAATTCTAACTACGTCGGATATGATGGAGACGTAGTTTACCAGGCATCATCCCAACCTAACAATTACCGTTACGTGATCTCCGAAGGAGAGACTACCACATCCGCATTCACTATCACCAGATCCAGCAATTATGCCAAGCCCGATGCCTACTCCGGCTACAGGGGGATCTATCTCAACTACACAGGATCGACCTATAACATGGGTACACCCATCCAGACCGGAACGGGAGTGGCCTACAATGTAGGAATGTTGCCTCTTGGAGTGCCGGCAGGAACTATCGCCTCATTCTCTACGATCCTGGCAACGTCCATCCACAACTATCACGACTATTCCTCGCTCGTGATAGATATCAATCAAGGATCCTGGCCTATCTGGTTCATCCCCAATCCTCAAACCTTGCAATATTGGGAAACGGATCTTGGAGGATCCAACCCTTTGCAGTACTACACAGGAACATTGACTGACGATAATGTGCCTACCAAGGTCATCGTCGATACCGTAACACTAACCACTACCGCGTACAGAGGGGACACTAAGATCTGGACCACGGACGGGAGTACTGTCCTGTGTCTGTACGGCTACTACGCGCCATCCTACACCGCAGGCGATGACGAGTACGGCAGAGTACCCGTTAATGCTACATTCAGCGTCAGCGCAAGCCTACCGCCCGTTTACGGATACGCAGACCCGAAGGGCGGTGTATCCCTTAGTAGCGGATACTCCTCCGCAACATGGGACAACGGATACGAGATCGAGGAGGTAACAGTACTCCTCAACCAACGTAACTGGCCTCAGCAGTCCGCTATTAACATCCAGTTCTACCCTTACGGATCCTATTCACAGAATGTGCGCGTAAGTTTCTTCGGGGGAGGAACATCCGTTACGGTTTACGATCACCAGTACGGAGAGGGTACCATCATCTTCGGGACCTGGCAGGGCATGGAGATAACCTACAACAGGATCTCCGGAATCATCACGGCCACACCTACCGGAACGATACGGGACTTCACGGAGGGACCCTCCGTCAGAGGAGATACCGTCCAGATCACTACCGGGTGGAACCCGGGAGAATCCGTACCTTCATCATCCGAGATCAAGTTCCGCACCGGAAGTGGTGTTCAGAGTCCGCAGTTCGGGATCTATTCGACCAGCGTATTCCTAAATTCCTATGGCGTAGTGATGAACAATCCTAGCATCGACATTACCGACTACTGGCCGGATCTGGATCAATGGAGACTGAACTTCTATTCCTTCGCCCTGGTCGGGGATGCGATAAGGATCAATGGTGTAACCTATCCAATCTCGGATTCACAAAAGATCACGGTCACGGATGCGAAGGGCGATGAATACACACAGACCCTATCCAACATCTACATCACGAAGGAGATAAGCGGGGATGAAGAACACACGCTCCTTACGTTCGCCAATGATGACCTTACCATAGATCTGGGCGCGACCGTAACTGACGTTGTGTCCTTCGAGGGACTGTGGTACTTCACCACGGGCCTTTACAACGTCGTACAGACCACAGGACACGAGTACGAGTGGAACATAGACGGAACCTTCAATGCGACCGCATCACAGGTTCTGGTAGTGTTCCTCGGCCTTCTCGCATCCGGTGTATTGGTCGGTAAGGTCGCACTTAGACAGGAGATCGGAATCCTAGATTGGGCATTAATCATCGGAGCCGGTGCGATCGCGCTAGCTATGTCGGGGGTTTTCTTCTAATGATTGATTTTTCAGAAATGACAGGGATAGTAGCGGATTCCTTCTTCGGAGGGAATCTGGAGTTGGCAGGGCTAGTGATCTTCAGCTTTGCATTGGCAATGATGTTCGCATTGACTAAAAGCCCGTTCGCAACGCTGATCCTGGCGATGCCTATCGCGTTCGTGTTCTCCTCAATGGGATTCATCGGGGAGGATATGCTGATCCTTCTAATTATCGTGATAGTGGTCGGTCTGGCCTATTCCGGACGTAACATCTGGAGCAGATAAGATGGGACTTATGAGTGGGGACGGAAACTCCGAGTTCGCGTACAAGATGCTAATCTTCGCGACTGTCGTTATGCTGGTATTCCCGATCCTAATCAATCTGTATTGTCCTAAGATCTCCGCAGGGATGGAGGAGGACGAGAGGTTGCAGGATCTGAACGCACAGTTCACGGATTTCACGGGCTCCAGCCCGTCGAGTGAAAGCGTATGGGCATTGACAGGGATCTATACCCCCGTCAATGTCAATGCGGACGGGACGATAGGTAACGTCTGGGGCTACACTCCAGATGGGTGGATGTACGGAGAGAGGGTCGTAAACTACAGTCCGTCACAGTATTCTGGAAACGCGGATGCGTTCAGAGTGTCCTACAATAGCGCACAGACCACGTACTATTACACAGATGACAGTACCCAAGTGAACAAGCACTCCGCCGGGGACCTCTATACCTCCGTGGTAATGGATGTAAACAAACAGTCCAACATCTTCTTCACTTCAGCGGGTAAGGTGTCGGAGGGAGATCTGTTCTACTACGAGTTCTCCGGATACCGTTATTCGTTCCAGCCCATCGTTGAATCCGTCACGGTGGATGCGGACGGTAACAAGATCAACGTCGTACCTAACCAGAGTTCCCTAAATCTGATATGGTACAACTACTACGGATCACAGGGAATCAGCGGACAGTTGATCCTCGGAACGGATAGGGGAGTTGCCTATCTGACCGCTCCGCAGATCGTTTCCGCGTTCAACTCGGACAATAACACGGCCAAATTCCAGATGACGTTCAACGGTGTAGATATGAACGTCTATATCCGCATAGATCCAACGTACTCCAGCACTCTATCCGTTGAGGAGTGTTTCAATCTTGGGTACTGGTCGATAATGGTAACTTCGCAGAGTGTGGACACGTCCGCGTACAACTCCGCATCCTACGAGTTCAACATCTACAACGTTTTTGAGACAATGATAGACCTGCTGACATTCAACATGGGGGACTACGGCATATCCGGAGTAGCCGGTACGCTAGCCTCGATGGTGATCGTCGTGCCTTTCTTCGTTGGGCTACTATGCATCGGATTGTCGTTCTACCCGGTTCTGATCTTCGCGGGGATCTGGAGTGTGCTAAGTGCGTGGAGCCATGGTTTGTTTTAAAGATTTATGGGAGGTTAAAAAATGAACATAAGAGAAATCGTAATGATGATTACATCTGTAATCATAGGAATCATTGTTGTATCTGCCGTAATGATTCCAATTGTAGACTCAAGTAGTGAAAAAGTAGTATCTGTGGGTAACAACACTACTGCCTATTATGTCAGCGATACTAAAGTTAATGAATCATTGACTTTCACGTGCAACCCCAGCACAGACGAGTTCTTCATTAATGGTGTTTCGTTCGATTGGTTGTCTGGTGATTCTGGAATCTATTATCGTCAGGTGTTCGTGTTCACTAATGCCGTGGCTATCTCTTTCGGCCCGCTTCACGAGGCTATGACGTTTTCCTCGCCCGACTTCCCCGAATTCGGAACGACTGGCGCGGCTACGTCCTTAACGATCAATCCAGATGGTACTTGGTCTGCTACGGTCAACAGTAGAAGTATTGAGGGTGTAACGCCTGTAGATTGGATATTCTATCCATCAACTAGCGGCACGTATGGTTGTTTCGCTCTCGATTTTAACGTAACCGAGGGCAAAGAGGCCTATATCCTGTCTGGTACGAAAGTAGTTAATTACGATGGCGGTTCTGGAAATGCTACTCTGTTTGCTAGGGCTACGGTCGTAGATGGTGTTTTAACTACCGACTATGCTAAGGTTATCCAGAGTAGTGGCGTTACTGATGTAGATGTCAATTTTACACTTCCCAACAATGTTGAGGAGGACGGTTATTGGCATTATGAATCCGGATAT
The DNA here is from genome assembly GCA_017561265.1 of Bacteroidales bacterium. The sequence goes on along the minus strand of JAFZDJ010000151.1, from coordinate 3,549 downwards.
TGGGGCGCAACTGGAATCGTTGAAGCTACTGCTTCAAATGTGATGTTTGCACCGATTGAGTTTGAATATATCTCGGAATCCGATGGAGTAGTTAGAACACTCCTTAACATCCTACCGATTTTTACAATAATTGGACTTCTGGTGGGCGTTGTATCAGTAATGTACTTTAGGAGAACTTAACGAAACACAATCATAACGTAAGGGTTCCCTTTCGTTAAACTTCTTTCAAAACCCTTTCGTTATATTTTTTTGTGGGATTTTAGACCCTTTCGTTATTAGACCCTTTCGTTAAATCCTGTCATTTGGTAGGGATTGGTAAAAAAAAGGAAAGTGTTTGAGAAATTACTTTCTTGACTTCATGCGGGCCTCATAAAGGCGGGCCCCGTCGCGTGCCATCAAGGAGAAATACTTCTTATCTACGTCCATTCTTTTCAACTGGTCCTCGGTGTAGCCTAGCCTCTTGAGGTAAGCGCGAATGTCCTGGGAGTAGATAAGAAACTCTCCGCCCTCTGCGAGTTTGTAGAACCTTTGATAAGGAGTGCCTCTAGGAAGGACTGCCTCTGCATCAGCCATGAGGTTGCGAATACCCCCCGCCTGGCGGATCATGTGGTTCTGATTTTTCTGGATTATTGCACGCGTGTTGCTATTTTTCATAATAACCCTCATAACATTATTTGCGTTATTTTGTTATTAAATTATGGATACTTTTTTAATAAAAAAAGAAAAGGTGGGGAAAATCCCCTTAATCTTCAGCGCCGTCGCATCTTGCGTGGATAGATTCTTTCAACTGATTGAACTCCTCTATCATTTCATCTGTGACGATCAATAGCCCACGTGTTAAGAGATAATCTCTCCAATGTTCTTTTAATAAGATAGAAGTGTTTCCGTTGAAGTAGATCTCCCATTTTTTGTAACCGTAGATCTCCAGAAATTCCGACCAATTCTTAAACAGGAACAATTCCTCATTAAGTATCCCCTGTCCCGATTCTATCGGGTAAAGACCTGTGTCCCTATTTTTCATGTGTTTGCCTACACAGGCTCTACATATCGCTTTCATGGATTTCTTTTCTGTCCAGAAATCATAGGTTTCATTTGAGTGATATGCACATTCAAAACAAATCAACTCATTGTCCTCTGAATATCTGTAATCCTTGAAGTTGTCATAGATCATTCTAACGCCCCCAGATCAAACGATCGCGGATGCGTGCTTTCCTGTCAGCAAGCTTGTTCGCCCTACGTCTGTTCGACCTTTTCAGTTTCTTCTTCATCCGTTTCTGTTCTGCCTTATTGCGTTTCATTTTTTACCCTCTTTATTCCAAGACGTTCCCTTTCTGATTCTTTGTAGATCATTCTAACGCCCCCTTGATCGCCATAGCTATAGATGTGCCTAACTCGGTATTGTGGAGTTGATGTGCGTTGTATCTTTTCGCTATGGACGTTGTAATAAGGCCATAGCCGGTAAGATCCTTGATGCGCTCTAGGACGGCCTTGTAGTTAGTCACGGTGAGACGGTCGCACAGATCCGTAACGGTAGAGTACGGATGGTCCAAGAGATCAATTAGGATCTCCAATGCGTACTTCTGTTGGAGTGCGCGGAGGATCCAGACAGACCTATTGTTCATTCTATTTCCTCCTCCATCTTGTTGAGGATGTACGCAAACTCCTCTAGGGCCTCGTTGAACCCCTCTATGTCAATAATCCTGCCCTCTGAATCAGCGCATCCAAGGAAAGAGTTAAAGACCGCATCCAGGCGGTCTATGAAATCATTCGCCACGTTAGAACCCCCTAGACTGCTCGTACCTTGACTTGTACTCCTCCAGCCTTCCTACGCGCATCAATGCGCGTCTAAGGGCCATAGGGTTAAGGTCCAGGATCTTCACGGCCAAGTGGTTCATGGAGATTCCGCGATCCGCGAATCCTAGGATAGTCTCAATGGGATAGACCAGGGATTGTGTCTTATGGGATTCATCCGGAGTGGACTTCAAACCCTTCTTACAGGATTCTAACTCCTCCGTGAACACGAGTTTAGCAGGTCTGCCCACATGAATCCCCATCTGATCGCGACGGGTAGCCATCCCCAAGGAGGTCTTGGCGGATCTGATGACGTTCTCCTCCTTGTCGAAGATCTGCTTAACGGCATCCGTGATGCGCCCCCCGAGGGAACTAGGATCTATGTCTGATGAAGTGTAACGGATTGTGCATCTGTCCCCGATCATTTCACGGATGCGGGGCAACTCCTCATTCCTAGTAAGTCTTGAGGAATCAAACGCGACCAGGATAGAGATCCCGTCACACCTTATGCGGCCGACGGCCTGCATCAACCCAGGGCGATTGAGTGTGGTACCTGTCATTTCGTCGGAGTAGATCTCCACGAGAACGGCTCCTGTCCTATCAGCCCATTGGCGGATGGCATGGGCTTGGGTCTCATTCGTCTGGCCCTTATCGTCCGTGGACACACGACAGTAGCCTATGGCAGTCATCCCTTCGTAAGGGCGCGACATTACAAGACCTCCCACACGTTCGAGTACTTGCGATTGGAGGTCTTGCGTATGATGAATCCCAACCTCTTTAGACGGCGCGTATGAATGCTTACGTCGGGGATCTCCACTCCGTGCCATGTGCAGTAGATTTTAATCCCCTCGGCATCGGCGTAGCCTTCCTTGATGGATCTAAGGACAATCTGATCCTCGGGGGTCAAGTAGCGGTCATTCCTCATTCTTAACCCTCCATCTGCTTGGATTTGTCGATAGGCGCATTACCTTGCCCTGTGCCATGAGGAACCTAAGATGATGCCTTAGGAACTCCGCATTGAGGTTGTCATGTGAGTAGGGACGGGGGCATAAGGAGACTAACTCCGACGTAGTGCATCCAGGATTATTACGCACCGCGTCCAGGATCTTGGCTCTGACAGTAGTCATGGATGGACCCTCCATTTAACCGGGTGTTCACACGTTCTAACGGCCTTCTGCTGACGTGCCAGAACACCTAGACGGGTTGCGATGTCCCGTGCGCAGATCCTCTCTGATCTGTACCTCTTAACAGGGATCCTGGATGCGATCTCACGAGCGGTAAGATCTGGATTCCTACGAATGAAATCCAGTAGGAATTCGTTCGATATAGGGGGATGTTCGATCATTCCTTCACCCTCCATACGAATGGGGAACCCCTCTTTCCCTCCCCGGTGCGGTCGATGTAGCCCCTAGTGTAGAGTTTTCCCAGTTTGTTACGGTAATTTTGGCGGAGGGAGACGCGTTCCCAATAGGGGAGGTCAAGCGTACCAATCAGTTCGTCAATAGTACATCCGTTAGGATTGGATTTGAGTTGAGAGAGTATCATTGTTTGAGAGATTATCATGCGTAGCCCTCCTTGGAGTGGCCTACACCAGTCATTACTTCCAAGATCGTGGTCTGTGATTCCTGGATACGTGCTAGGATGCGGATGGTAGCATCCTGGTTGGATTGCAGTTGTTCCAGCATATCGGAGGCCGTTAGGCAAAAATGCTCCATCATACGCAGGCGCATGGGAAGTTCGGACAACTCGATTATGTCA
>JAFZDJ010000021.1 GCA_017561265.1 Bacteroidales bacterium | reverse complement strand
GAGTTCAAGACAGCTGATGCGATCATGGAACTTGGAACCGGTGAGGCCCTGGTCTCTTTCCTTGACGAAAAGGGAGCTCCTTCTATGGTGGAGCGTGCAAAGATTCTCTTCCCGCTCAGCCAGATTGGTGCTGTAACTGAAGGTCAGAGAGGACAGATCATCAATCAGTCCCGTCTTTATGGCAAGTATGACAAGGTCGTCGATCGTGAAAGTGCGTTTGAGGTACTCATGGCTGAGGCCGAGGCCGCGCTGAAGGCGGAGCAGGAGGCTGCTGAAGCTGCGGCTGCTGCGGAGGCTGAGGAGAGGGCTGCAAAGGAGAGCGCTAAGTCTAAAAATGCAGGCAAGAGCGTGCTTGGCGGCATCTTCGGAGCAGTTATCGGAGCAGCTGTTTCCAGCGTTACTAGTTCGATCGGAACTGAGGTTTCGAAGAAGGTCACAGGCAAGAAGTCAAATACTACTGCCAAGGACATAGCTGGCAAGGCTGTTGGTGCTGCAACAAGGAAACTTACCAGAACAGTACTGGGAACTCTCTTGAAATAAGTACGGATTACATAAGCCAGGCTGACATGTCCTGGCCAGAAGCAAGAGCTTCGCGGATAGTGGTCGACGAAATGTCGACCATTTCTGCATTCAGGAGGATGATGCGGTATGACTGATCTTCTGCAAGAAGGTCTTCCTTGATTGCCGGGAGATCGAAGCCTGTGCGAGGGAATACAGCGACCCCATATTCGCTGAGGATGCGCTTGTAGTCGCGCCAGCGGCGTATGTCGGCAAGGTTGTCTGCTCCTATGACAAGCGTGAATGTGTTTTCAGGCTCTCTTTCGCGCAGTGCGTCAAGTGTGCGGATCGTGTAATGAGGCTCAGGCATGTTAAGCTCGATATCGTCTACCCAGACGCGCAGGCCTTCATGTCTTCTGACAGCTTCTATGGCCGCTTCATATCGCTCGCGGCCTGTCGAACTGCTTATGCCTTCCTTGAGTGGATTCTTTGGAGACACTATGAGGTAGACATACCAGAAACCTGCCTCCTCGGTCATGTGCTTCATGATAGCGAGATGGCCGATGTGCAAAGGGTTGAATGATCCGCTGTAAACCGCTATTTCCATTTTTATTTCTTAAGGAATCCTCCGACAACTTCCTCAGCTTCTGCAAGAGCTGTCTGAAGGTCGTCATTGATGAGGGTATAGTCGAACTTGCCTGCCGCGAATTCCATCTCGGATGCAGCTTTTGCAACTCTCTTCTCTATAGCCTCCATGGTATCGGTTCCACGACCTATGAGCCTTTTGCGGAGAATTTCTACTGATGGAGCCTGAATGAATACAGAGAATGCCTGATCCCCGAAGATTCTCTTGAGATTTACGCCACCCTGGACGTCGATGTCGAAGATGATGGTATGTCCTTTGGCCCAGATCCTTTCTACCTCGGATCTGAGGGTTCCATAGAACGATCCCGCATATACTTCTTCATATTCCACGAACTTGTCTTCTGCAATCATCTGTCTGAACTCGTCTGATGTGAAGAAATAGTACTCGACGCCGTGCTGCTCCTGGCCGCGCGGAGCTCTTGAAGTGGCTGATATTGAGAACTCAAGCTCCGGATGGAGTCCAAGAAGATGGTTTACAACTGTGCTTTTGCCAGCTCCAGAAGGTGCGGAGAATATGATTACTTTATTGTCCATGATGATATATGAAGAATTAGCTTCCGTATTATTTTAATTTTCCGCAAAAATAGTTATTTTTGCCAAGATTTTGAGATAAGCAAACGATTTTTAAACAAATTATAGACTATGGTATCTTACAAGGAACTCGGTCTTGTGAACACAAAAGAGATGTTCGCTAAGGCTATCAACGGTGGCTATGCCATCCCTGCATTCAACTTCAACAACATGGAGCAGCTTCAGGCTATCGTATCAGCAGCAGCTGAGACTAAGTCTCCAGTTATCCTTCAGGTTTCCAAGGGTGCACGTAACTATGCAAACGGTACACTCCTCCGCTACATGGCTCAGGGTGCTGTAGAGTATGCAAAGGAACTTGGTTGGGAGAACCCACAGATCGTTCTTCACCTCGACCACGGTGATTCTTTCGAAACTTGCAAGAGCTGTATCGACGCTGGTTTCTCATCAGTTATGATCGACGGTTCACACCTCGACTATGATGATAACGTAGCTCTTACAAAGAAGGTTGTTGAGTACGCACACCAGTTCGACGTAACAGTTGAGGGTGAGCTCGGAGTACTCGCAGGTGTAGAGGATGAGGTTAGCTCAGACCACCACACTTACACTAAGCCAGAGGAGGTTGTTGACTTCGTTACAAAGACAGGTTGCGACTCACTCGCTATCTCTATCGGAACATCACACGGTGCTTACAAGTTCACTCCAGAGCAGTGCACAGTTGATCCAGAGACTGGTCTCCTCGTACCTCCAATGCTTGCTTTCGACGTACTCGAGGGCGTAGAGAAGGAGCTCCCTGGATTCCCGATCGTTCTCCACGGTTCATCTTCAGTTCCACAGGACGAGGTTGCAACTATCAACAAGTACGGCGGTGCTCTCAAGGCTGCTATCGGTATTCCAGAGCCATGGCTCCGCAAGGCTGCTGAGTCTGCAGTATGTAAGATCAACATCGACTCTGACTCACGTCTCGCTATGACAGCATCAGTACGTAAGGTACTCGCTGAGAACCCTGCAGAGTTCGATCCACGTAAGTATCTTGCTCCTGCACGTGAGAACATGAAGAAGCTCTTCATGCACAAGATCGTTAACGTTCTTGGTTCAAACGGCAAGGCAGAGTAATTCTACCCGATTACAAAGATAGAGGGTTCTGATCCAGAGCGGATCGGAACCCTTTTTTCATTGCTGTGCAAAATAAAAACGTCCCGATGCGATCAGGACGTTTTCAGATTATTTATTTGCGATGTAGTCGTTGTAGTCTTCCATTGCGCGGACGATGACGTCTTTGGCTACCTCAGGACCGTAGATGCTGATGAACTGCATTCGGCTGGTGTGCTCTCCAGGGATGTCCTTGTAGGTGCTGAAGTAATGTATCAGTCGGCGGATGATGTCTACCGGTACCTGATCTATATCGGTCATTGAACCGTATACAGCGTCGCTCTTGAGGACTGCGATGATCTTGTCGTCTGCCTGATTGTGGTCGAGGAGTCTGAGACCTCCGATCGGACGGGCATTGACGATGATATCTCCGTGGGTTACGTCCTTTTCTGTGAGGATACAGATATCAAGAGGGTCGCCGTCACCTTCTACGTCCAGACGGACAAGAGCCTTGTTGGTGAGTTCTGCCATCTTCGGACCACAATATGTCCTCGGAAGGAAGCCGTATAATGATGGAACGATATTTGAGAATTTCTGCGGACGGTCAAGAGAAAGGTATCCTGATTCCTTGTCTACTTCATACTTCACTGTGTCGGTAGGCACAATCTCGATGAAAGCCCTTACTTCTTCGGGCACGCTGTTACCAAGGCTGATTCCATGCCAAGGGTGAGCTTTATGTGCATTTCTGTAATCCATCTGAATAGTTTTAATCGTGCAAATTTAACAAAGATTTTCTCTATTTGTTCATTTCTGCGATTTTTTCTCCCACAATTCTTGCAGAAATCCCGACGAGTTCTTCGCACGGACGTTTCTTATAGTATTCAGCTGTCCTGTCCGATGGTTCAGGAGACTCCTTCGGAACAGGATGACTGCTTCCCATCGGTACAAGCCCCAGAAGCTCTTTGCAGATAATGGAACCGTTGATCTCCCTGAATCTTCCTGCCATATCCTGCACGAGAGCATAGTTTTTCGTCCGGTCTACTTTTATTGATGGATCAGCTGCAGGAGCCATTAGCCCTGCCAGCATGACCATTCCGCTCACGCTGCCGCATACTTCCCTCATACGTCCCATGCCTCCACCGAATCCTGAAGACAGCGCAGCCGCAACAGCGTCATCTATCCCGAAAATATCATTATAGGCCATTACGACCGCCTGACAGCAGTTATAGCCCTCTTCCTTGAACAGTCTTCTGGCCTTTGTAACTCTTTCTTCAATATTGATTTCCATAATAATTACATTCTTGATATCTTGATGACATTTCTGAGATTGCGTATCTGTGACGTAACCTTATCCAGCTCCAGGTTGCTCGGCACAGCTATCTTCATCGTGATCTCATATGTGCTCTGTCTGTCATTTTCAGTCACATTGAACATCCTTATCGAAGCCCTGAACGAGTTTACAATATCCATGATCTCATTGATGACATAAGGTTCAAGTGCCGCAGTCACGCGAAGGCCTGTCTGGAAATTACCTGTGTTAGGATTTTCGCTCCATTTAACCTTTTGTATTCTATATGGATACATATCCATGAGCCTGCCCGCATTCGGACATGACATTCTGTGGATCTTGATTCCCTCTGTTCTAGTCACGAAACCGAATACATCATCTCCAAATACAGGATTGCAGCATTTTGCCATGCGGTAGTCGATTCCCTTGACATTCTTAGCATCGATAACCAGTATGTCATCATTGTTGTTGCTCTTTTCCTTCAGTACACCGCCTGTCTTTTTCTCTTGATCGCTACCGGCAGGCATGTCTGCATTCCTGATCTCATTCACCATGTTCTTGAACTCGGTGACATCAAGCTCTCCCTCTCCGATAGCAGCATAGAATGCGTTAAGAGTCTTGTAAGGGAGCTTTTTAAGGATTGCAGCCATCTCTTCGTCCTCGACCTCCATCTTCCAGTTCTTCAGACGACGTCCGAGGAGTTCCTTTCCGTCAGCAGCCTTCTTGAATTCGGCCTCGCTGAGTTTCTGGCGTATCTTGTTTCGTGCCTTATTGCTTACAACGATGTTCAACCAGTCCTGGGAAGGCTTCTGATTCTTACCGGACATAATCTCCACCACATCTCCGGTCTTCAGCTTCCCATTGATTCTTACAGCCTTTCCGTTGATCTTTCCTCCTGTACACTTGACTCCCAGATTCGTGTGGATATCAAATGCGAAATCCAGGACAGTCGCTCCTGCCGGCAGTTTTCTAAGTTCTCCGGACGGAGTGAATACGAAGACCTCCTTAGTCGGCATCTCCATGAGCTCGTCCTCGTAATAGGCCGCCATCGGATCTCCCTCCGATCCAAGTGGGTTCTCCAGAGCTCTGCGTACGGCAGTCAGCCATTTGTCCAATGTGGCCTCATGGCGTATGCCCTTGTATGACCAATGGGATGCAAGTCCGCTTTCAGCCATATCGTCCATCCTCTTAGTCCTTATCTGCACCTCCAGGAAGCTGCCTTCCTTGTTCTTGACCGTGATATGGAGGGATTCGTAACCGTTAGGTTTAGGATTGGATATCCAGTCTCGCAGACGTTTTGTGTCTGATTCGTACTCCTCTGTCACATAAGAGAATACCTTCCAGCATAAGGCGTGTTCCACAGCCCTGTCAGCCTCGCAGTCAATGATGAAGCGGATGGCGAATACATCGAAGACTCCCTCGAAAGGAACCTTCTGCTTCTGCATCTTCTTATATATAGACAATGCCGTCTTCGTGCGTACTTTCAGCTTATATTGTATTCCTTCGTCGGAAAGTTTCTGTTTCAGAGGCTCGATGAACTGGGTCATGAGCTTCTGCCTGTCCCTCTCCGTGCTCTTGAGCTTGTTTGTGATGGTGCGGTACTGCTCCGGATCTGCGTGACGGAAATAGATGTCTTCCATCTCGCTCTTTATGTTGTAGAGGCCGAGCTGGTGTGCAAGCGGAATGTACAGCATCATTGTCTCCAGAACCTTTCTTTCACGTGAAAGCTTCGGGAACATATCCAAAGAACGCATGACTTCCAGACGGTCGGCAATCTTCAGCACTGTGACGCGTGGGTCGCGTGAATATGAGACAATCAGCTTCTTGTAGTTCTCAGCTTCAAGACGTGTATCCTTGGGGTTGATTGTCGATATCTTGTTGAGACCGTCAACAATTGTATATACGTCCTTGCCGAATTTAGCAGATGTAATGTCGGTTTCGGGGAAGAACCTTGTAGCCTCATGAAGGTAAATTGCAGCTATACATTCTGCAGACAGACCTATTTCTTCATATGCTATCTTTGCCACGGCATCCGGATGCTCGATGAACGGATTTCCGTTGCTTCTTTTATGGTCCTTCAATGCTATAGACGCTATACCATAGGCGGAACGTATCATCTGATGACCATTCTCGTCGTAGCGGGGATATAATTCGTATATTCTGTCCATAATGTCCGTTTCTTAATCTTTCCAAACTTTGAGATACTGCTGAAGAGCCCACATCTCGTCGCGGTATTTCGCAGCGGCCATGAAGTCTAGATCGGCCGCAGCCTTCTGCATGTTCTTCTTTGCCTGTTCTACTGCCTTCTCCACCTGAGGACGGCTCATCGACCTGATTACAGGATCCTGAAGTACAGCAGCCAGATCTGCCTGCAGGTAGCCGTCGACATAAGCTGAATTGCTCTCTCTCTTCGAATCATGGCCGAGACCAACGCTGACACTTCCGCGCCCGAGGTCAGTCGGGTCAGGAATATATGTAGGATGGTCGTATGAATTTGCCGCACTTACCTTGCCTGTGACAGTGTTTGCAAGACGTGGATTCCTCTGCTTTTCTTCTCCTGCCTCCTCCAGAAGTGCATTCTTTTTGACTGCGACCTGAGTAGGTGTGATGCCGTGCAGCTTGTTGTATTCCATCTGTTTGCTACGTCTGCGGTCAGTCTCATATATGGTCTGCTGCATCGAGTCAGTGATAGTGTCTGCATACATGATCACAAGTCCGTTCACGTTTCTGGCGGCTCTACCTGCAGTCTGTGTCAAGGCGCGGCCGCTTCTGAGGAAGCCTTCCTTATCTGCATCCAGAATAGCTACAAGAGAGACCGTAGGTATGTCCAGACCCTCTCTGAGAAGGTTGACACCCACAAGCACATCGAACAGTCCGTTCTTGAAATCCTCGATGATCTCCACTCGCTCCAATGTGTCTACATCCGAATGTATGTAGCGGCATCGGACTCCGACTCTGGTGAAATACTTCTCCAGTTCCTCTGCCATCCTCTTTGTCAGGGTCGTTACAAGAACTCTTTCGTCCAGCTCGGCCCTTTTTCTGATTTCCTCCAGAAGGTCGTCCACCTGATTCTCTGTAGGACGGACCTCTATAGGAGGGTCAAGAAGACCGGTAGGACGTACAACCTGTTCGACTACGAGGCCTTCCGATTTTTCCAGCTCATAATCAGCCGGTGTAGCGCTCACGAACACCTTCTGTCCTGTGATGGCCTCGAATTCATCGAATTTCAACGGTCGGTTATCCGCCGCAGCCGGCAGTCTGAATCCATATTCTACAAGGATGGACTTTCGCGAATGGTCTCCTCCGTACATGGCCCTGATCTGGGGAAGGGTCACATGACTTTCGTCAATGAAGGTGATGAAGTCCTTCGGGAAATAGTCGATAAGGCAGAAAGGTCTCATTCCTTCGCTGCGTCCGTCGAAATATCTCGAATAATTCTCGATTCCCGGGCAATATCCCATCTCCTTGATGAACTCCAGGTCATATTCTACCCTTTGTTTCAATCGCTTGGCCTCGAGGTGCTTTCCTATTTCATTGAAATATTCGCATTGGGCCATCATGTCGTCCTGGATCTGGCTTATGGCCTTTATGCTTCGCTCCTTTGTGGTCACGAAGTTGCCGGCAGGGTAGATCGAAATTTCATCAAGTTCATCTATGAAAGCTCCTGTCAGCGGGTCGATTACGGATATCTGATCCACCTCGTCTCCGAAGAACTCAATTCGGACAGCGTTCTCTCCGTATCCGATGCATACGTCTACCGTATCTCCGCGTACCCTGAATGTTCCTCTCTTGAATTCCACTTCAGTACGGCTGTACAGGGCATCCACCAGCTGGTAGAGAAGCCTTGTCATGCTTCGCTGCTCGCCACGCTTGACCGTAACGGTCTGAGCATGGAAATCGGCCGGGTTTCCTATGCCGTAAAGGCATGATACGCTGGAAATCACTATTACATCACGTCGTCCGGAAAGCAGGGCTGAAGCCGCGCTCAGACGTAGCTTCTCGATTTCGTCGTTGATGCTGAGGTCCTTTTCTATATATGTGTCGGTTACAGGGAGATATGCCTCAGGCTGATAGTAGTCGTAATATGATACGAAATACTCGACGGCATTGTTAGGAAAGAATGACTTGAATTCACCGTACAGCTGGGCTGCCAGGGTCTTGTTATGACTCAATATCAGAGCCGGACGCTGAAGCTTCTCTATGACGTTGGCCATTGTAAAAGTCTTGCCTGAGCCGGTCACACCGAGAAGGGTCACTGCATCTACGCCGTCGTTCAGCGCTTCGCAGATACCTTTGATTGCCGACGGCTGGTCGCCTGAAGGCCTGTATTCCGAGTCTATCTTGAACTTTGCCATATTATTTCACGTCATCCTTGGCCTGACCGAGGATCTTTATGCAAATATAGCTAATATCATTCATTTCTCTTTCAGAAAAATTATTATATTTGCATGATTTTGAAAACAACGTTTTTATATAACAATAGTACTATTATGGTTTATTCACACGAAGTGCAGCAGATGTGCTGCGTAAAGAAGGGCCCGAATCACGGTCCAGCTCCAATTCCTGAAGAGGGAAAGTGGGTAAAATCAAAGCAGATTACTGATATCTCAGGCCTTACTCACGGTATCGGCTGGTGTGCTCCTCAGCAGGGTGCATGCAAGCTTACTCTCAATGTAAAGGAGGGTATCATCCAGGAGGCTCTCGTTGAGACAATCGGTTGCTCAGGTATGACTCACTCAGCTGCTATGGCATCTGAGATCCTTCCAGGCAAGACTCTCCTCGAGGCACTCAACACTGACCTCGTTTGCGACGCTATCAACACAGCTATGCGTGAGCTCTTCCTTCAGATCGTTTACGGACGTACTCAGTCAGCTTTCTCTGAGGGTGGTCTTATGATCGGTGCAGGTCTTGAGGACCTCGGAAAGGGACTTCGTTCACAGGTAGGTACACTCTATGGTACTCTCGCAAAGGGTCCTCGTTACCTCGAGATGGCAGAGGGTTATATCAAGACTCTCGCACTCGACAAGAACGACGAGATCTGCGGTTACCAGTTCGTACACCTCGGACGCTTCATGGACCTCATCAAGAAGGGAGTAGACGCTAATGAGGCTCTCAAGCAGGTAACAGGTACATATGGCCGTTTCTCTGAGGAGGCCGGTGCAGTTAAATACATTGACCCACGTCACGAATAATAAGGAGGAAAGACAATATGATTAGAGAAGTAAAATTCGAAAGCCAGGACCGCCGTATGGCGCAGATCCTCGCTGTACTCAACGAGAACGGTATCGCTTCTGTAGAGGAGGCAAACGCAATCTGCGATCAGTATGGTCTTGATCCTTATATGACATGTGAGGAGACTCAGCCTATCTGCTTCGAGAACGCAAAGTGGGCTTATGTAGTTGGTTGTGCTATCGCAATCAAGAAGGGCTGCAAGAACGCTGCTGAGGCAGCTGAGGCTATCGGTCTCGGTCTTCAGGCATTCTGTATCCCTGGTTCAGTAGCTGACGACCGTAAGGTTGGTATCGGCCACGGTAACCTCGCAGCTATGCTCCTCCGAGAGGAGACAAAGTGCTTCGCATTCCTCGCAGGTCACGAGTCATTCGCTGCAGCAGAGGGTGCGATCAAGATCGCAGCTAAGGCTGACAAGGTTCGTAAGGAGCCTCTCCGCGTAATCCTTAACGGTCTCGGTAAGGATGCTGCTCAGATCATCGCACGTATCAACGGTTTCACATATGTACAGACTGAGTTCGACTACTTCACTGGCGAGCTTAAGGAGGTACGCCGCATCGCTTACAGCGACGGTCCACGCGCTAAGGTAAACTGCTACGGCGCTGACGACGTTCGCGAGGGTGTAGCTATCATGTGGCACGAGGGTGTTGACGTATCAATCACTGGTAACTCAACTAACCCTACACGTTTCCAGCACCCTACAGCCGGTACATACAAGAAGGAGCGCGTGCTCGCAGGCAAGCCATACTTCTCAGTAGCTTCAGGTGGTGGTACAGGCCGTACACTTCACCCAGACAACATGGCTGCAGGTCCAGCTTCATACGGTATGACCGACACTATGGGTCGTATGCACTCTGACGCACAGTTCGCAGGTTCTTCATCAGTTCCAGCACACGTTGAGATGATGGGATTCCTCGGAATCGGTAACAACCCAATGGTAGGTTGTACAGTTGCTTGTGCGGTTGACGTTGCTACTGCGCTCAACAAATAAATTTGTTTCGCTTGTAGCAAGCAAAGAAAAAGCCCGGCGGTAAGCCGGGCGAATTCTTTGCAACTATCTTAGGGGGACCGCGTGCACTTTCCCAATGGAAACGCTCGCAATACTCCAAATTTTTAGGGTGTCAAGTGCAATTTCGCGGCAAAACTGCACTCGATACCTTCTGTCAGCGACCAATGAGCGACCAATTTCTGATGGAACGCAGACTGGCGCACGAATTCACTTGATTTTGGCGGTTAAATCGAGATCCGGATGTGTTTCTTGAGAGTTTGGAAGCGAAGCTTGAGTCACAGACACATGGTCTTCCGGTATTCGCTAGGAGTGCATCCGACAAATTTCATGAATGTGGAATTGAAACGGGCAACTGTTGAAAATCCGTTGTTCTTGGCTATCTGGGTAATAGGTTCATCGGTTGTGATCAACATTCTCTCGACATAATTTATACGTTCTTGCAGCAGATATTGGTGAAGAGTACACCCGTAGGCTTTTTTACAAAGTGTATTCGCATAATCCAAATGTAATCCTGGTTCTTCTCCTATTTCTGCGATTTTCAAAGGCTCTTTGAATCTTCTGGCTATTATAATCTCGGTTTTTGATAGTTAATTCTGGTATTTTGAATGTCATGTACTGAAATTTCTAAATAAATTTGCACTTAACGACATTTGGGATATAGTTTTATGAAAAAGATTTTTATCATTCTGATACTCATGACAGCCTTCATATCAGGTTTCGCTCAGACCAGAGTCATAGTTATGTCTGATATAGGAGGCTCAGATCCGGATGACACCCAATCCTTGGTGCATCTGCTGGTGACACTTGACCAGATCGAACTGGAAGGATTCATCTCGCAGCACGCTTGGGTGCCATATGGACAAGGAGCGATAGGTCTTATTAACGGTATCATTGACAGGTATGAGAGTGTACATTCAAATCTCATGGTTCACAGCAAGGACTTTCCGACTGCCGATTATCTCAGGTCCATTGTTAAGGAGGGACAGAAGGAAGCGGCAATGAAGGGTACGGGAGAAGGGAAAGATAGCGAGGGATCGGAATGGATAATCAAGATTGTGGATGAAGATGACCCTCGTCCTGTGTGGATATCTGCCTGGTCTGGTATGAATACCTTGGCTCAAGCGTTGATAAAGGTAAGGGACACCAGGACTCCTGAAGAACTTGAACATTTTGTCAACAAGATACGAGTCTATGATGTGCTGGGACAGGATGATGCGGGAGCCTGGATAGTCAAGAATTTTCCGGATTTGATTTATATCCGCAACAAGGAGATATACGGATGGGCTCCTGATGATGAATGGACAAGGCAGAACGTGCAGAATGTCGGTCCTTTAGGACAGGTATATCCAGACAGAATATGGGCTACTGAAGGAGACAGTCCATCATTCTTCTACTGTTTTGACAATGGTTTGAATGCTCCGGAACATCCTGATTTTGGAGGATGGGGAGGCAGATTCGACCTTACAAGAAAAGAAGGAATCCGCTCAATGGACTGGGTCGTCAGGAACAATCTTGATGAGACACAGTATGATCCATACCATATGCTGCCGGCATCTTCGGAAGGAGGAGATGCAATAAACATCTGGAAGCAGGATATATACAATGATTTCGCTGCAAGGATGCTTTGGACAGTAACTGATGGTTATGCAGATGCTAACCATCACCCTGTTGCGGTCTTTGGAAAAGATGCAGGGAAAGATGTACTCCATAAAAAGGTTAGAGCAGGACGTTCATTTAAGCTTGATGCAAGCCGTTCATATGACCCGGATGGAAATGACCTGATTTATGAATGGATGTTTTATAAGGAACCCGGCAGTTACAATGGATCGCTTGACATACTTCCGTCAAAACCTTTTCAGACCATAATGATTCCCGATGATGCAAAAGGAAAGACAATCCATATTGTGCTGAAAGTCACTGATAATGGAAAAACATCACTGACATCCTACCGTCGCATCGTTCTGGAATGCAGATGATATCACTGAATACTATGAACATTGTCTCTTGTGTAATGGTTTTCTGACGTACTTTTACCGCTGGACTTTCATAATAATCAGTTTTTTCGTATCTTGCGGAAAAATAACACTATTATGAACCGAAAACTTATTACCGTGGCAATTTCGCTACTTGCTGTCTTGACGGCATCTGCCCAGCAGTCAAATGTAAACCTCAGTTATAACCCTCAGAAAGATACTGAAGGCCTGATCCCTTTCAGCGCGAATCTGAACTCTCCTCAGGTAAATGACGACCAGACCGTCACTTTCCGACTCAGAGCACCACAGGCGGAGTCAGTAGCCCTCTCGGGTGCAATGACCACAGTGATGGGAGTCCGTGGAAACATACCTTTCACCAAAGGTGAAGACGGCATCTGGACCCTCACCATCGGTCCTCTCCCTGTGGACATGTATCAGTACAATCTGGTTGTTGACGGTGTCAGCATGGCCGATCCGAACAACACATATGCATCATTTACGGCGATGCCTCCTTACAGCGAGCTTATCATCCATGGCGACGGACCATCATGGTGGGACGCCAAGGATGTGCCTCATGGAGCCATCACACGTCATATCTACTACAGCCCTGTCACCGAAGGACAGCGTGAACTCTATGTTTATACTCCTCCTCAGTACAATCCGAAGAAGAAATACCCGGTTCTCTATCTGATGGGCGGAAGCGGTGAGCTCCCTTCAAACTGGATGTATGACGGACGCGTGAACTTCATCATGGACAACCTCCTGGCAGAAGGAAAGGCAGAACCGATGTTGATCGTACTTGTGAACAACCAGGTCGTTCACCGCAACCATCCTAAGCACGCCGACCTTACTTTCGATATCATGGAGCGTGAGTATCGCGAGGCTGTCATCCCATTCATCGACAGTCACTACAAGACCATCGCAAATCCTCACGGCCGTGCCATTTCAGGTCTTTCGATGGGTGGCCGCCACACTATGTTCGTAGGTCTGAAGTCTCTTGACCTCTTTGCAAACTTCGGTGTACTCAGTGCTGGTGACAACAGACCGGAAGAGACCCTCGGCGAATTCCTTCATGATCCTAAAGCAAACGACAAGGTTGATTATCTGTTCATCGGACAGGGAGGTGCTGAAGAGAAGGGTATGTTCAATTTCCGCGTAAAGCCTTTCAGAGAAGCTCTTGAGCAGCACGGAATCGAATATGAATACTTCTGCGTAGGTGAAACCGGTCACGATTGGTCGACATGGAGAGGCCTCCTTTATTACGGCTTCCTTCCGAATCTCTGGAAGAAATAGGCTGACCTTATGGACATAGTGCCCGAACAGATCGGGCATCTCAAATGAAGTGATGTACCAAGAATTCGTATTTTCTTGGTACATCACTTATGTTTGCACGACCCAATGAGCGACTTGTTACCTATGAGTCACAAATGGTCACACTAAATCTTTATAAATAGGAAATTCTTTGACTTTGGCAGATGACTCCCATCGAGTTTGTCGTTGATCTTTAACTGCCGGATCATATTACGAATTGAGGAATGCGTCTATCATCAATTTAGCATCCTCTGGTTCCATTGCCATAAGGCCTGGATCCATCATCTCTATTCTGTTGATCAGGAAAAGCAGATTGTCATATGTAAGCGCAAAATCGGCGTTATGCGTCAGCAGAGTGTACATTACAATGAGTCTGTCAGCATTCAATATGTCTTCAGCCAGCTGCCTGTGCTCATTCAGATAAATGTTCAGACTTTCGGACAATGCCTCTGATTTGAATTTAAGATGGAACTTGTTCCTGAGCATTGCAGTATAATTGGAATGCCTGAAATTAAGCCTGGCCATATCTGCGAACAATGACTTCATATTCCATTCAGCAGTCTCGAGGGTAGCAATGACACCATTCAGGGCGCGTGAATATGACTCACATCCCACCCAATCTTCCTTGCATTTATATCTGAGGTCATGCTCCACCTCATGCCATCCTTCTGAAAATACTGTTCTGATCTGTATCTCATATGTAGGTTCGACACAGTCTCTGATCTGTTCTGGCAGGGCTGCATAGAACTCTTCTGTCATTTCTGCAGGGATACGGTTTGTGATATTGAGGCGCTGCGGGCGGAATGTAGATGAATCAAACTCATCGATGGACTTTTTCACGACATCACCAATGCTGTAATATAGAGCCAGGACATCAACATCATCCTGGAAATACACAACAATCCTCATTCCTATCATGTCTTGGATCTTGATCTTCTTAGAAGCGTATTTCACTTCCAGCTTATGCTTGATTGAACTTTCAGTCTTGACTCTTGAGAAAATCCTGAACATGAGTCCGCATTTTGAAAGCGACTTCGAGATGTCTGAAGTGAGCTGTGTCGCAATCCTTTCCAGTGTGTTCTGCATATTGTTATAACTTTTGACTACAAATATAGAATATTATTCGATATGATGATGACTTTGTCGATCCGGCAAGACACCCCAAAAAGGCATGTTTTGTTTCGGAATTTCTTGGATATTACTGATTATATTCTCATATTTGTGATATCAAAATGATATCATTCTAATAAATCAATCGATATGGAACAGAATCTTAATTTTGAGTACAATGGTTTCAAGGCAAACGGCTTTGTAATGTTCTTTCTCTCATTGGCGCTGATTGCAGCTGGTGTATGGGGAATTGTTAATGCTATCAATGTAGGCTATGGCCTTACCGCTATACTTGGCGTAGTCGTCATTCTTGTTGCTTTTGTGATGTTTTTGGGCTTGATGGTGATTGAGCCGAATCAGGCAAGAGTTCTTGTCTTCTTTGGAAAATATCGTGGTAATTTTCTTGATGAAGGATTCTGGTGGGTCAATCCTTTCATGAGCGTAAAGAAGATTTCTCTTCGTGCGCGAAACCTGAATGCTGAACCGATCAAGGTAAATGACAAGATGGGTAATCCTATCATGATCGGTCTTGTACTTGTATGGAAGGTAAAAGCCGGAGAAATATATAAGGCAGTATTCAATATTGATGCTCCTAAGCCTGCTACGACGACACAGACGCAAAACGGACAGACTTCCGTATCTATGAAGAGCGCCAGCGAGATGCGTATGGATGCTCTTGCAAACTTCGTGGCAGTACAGAGTGATGCTGCTCTTCGTCAGGTGGCAGGATGTTATGCATATGACAATAATTCTGCTGTTGAAGGGGAACAGAGTCTTCGTTCAAATGCTGATGAAATCAATGACCAGCTTGAGCAGAAGCTTGCCGAGCGTCTTGATATGGCCGGAATAGAAGTCGTGGAGGCTCGTATCAACTACCTTGCATATGCTCCTGAAATCGCAGCGGTAATGCTCCGCCGTCAGCAGGCAGATGCAATCATTTCTGCTCGAGAGAAGATTGTAGAAGGTGCTGTGTCCATGGTCAAGATGGCGATAGACCAGCTTGCCGATGATAATGTTGTAGAACTCGATGAGGAACGCAAGGCTGCTATGGTCAGCAACCTTCTCGTAGTGCTTTGTTCAGACGAGTCGGCGCAGCCTGTCGTAAATGCCGGAACCCTTCATCATTAATAGAGAGATATGCCTAAAGAGCAGACTAAGAGTTTTGTCTTGCGAGTCGATGCCCAGACTATGGAAGCTATCGAGAAGTGGGCGGAAGATGAATTCCGTTCAACCAACGGTCAGCTTCAGTGGATAATTACGGAGGCATTAAGAAAAAGTGGTCGTCTGAAAAAGAAATCCTCTTCTTTTCCTGTAAAATAATTAACTTTGAATAATAATGTCTGAATAATAATTATCTATAGGAGAACTTGCTATGAAGATTCTTATAATCGGAGGAACAGGCACCATCAGCAGTGCCATCACAAGGCAGCTTGCAGCCGAGGGACATGATCTGTGGCTGCTGAATCGTGGCAACCGCAAAGCTGAGCTGCCGCAGAATGTCAAGCTCATTGCTGGAGACATTAATGACCATACGGAGGAGGTAATGGCCAAGCTAGGGGACGAGACTTTTGATGCAGTGTGCGAATTTATCGGATTCCTTCCGGAACAGGTGGAGCGTGACATAAGACTTTTCGCAGGACGTACGAAGCAGTATGTATTCATCAGTTCTGCATCTGCATACAACAAGCCGGCACGCCAGCATGTAATAACAGAAGGCACGACCCTCGCAAATCCATATTGGGAATATTCGCGCAACAAGATTGCATGTGAGGCTGTTCTTATGCAGGCATATAGAGAGACCGGTTTCCCAGTGACAATCATCCGTCCTAGCCATACTTATTGCGAGAGGGAAGTGCCGGTAGGCGTGCATGGAAGCAACGGCAGCTGGCAGGTGCTGAAGCGTATGATCGAAGGCAAGCCTGTCATCGTGCATGGTGACGGAAGCTCCCTCTGGACTATGACTTGGAACGAGGATTTTGCAAAGGGATTCATCGGGCTTCTGTGCAATCCGCAGGCGATAGGTGAAGTATATCAGATAATGTCTGATGAGTCACTGACATGGAATCAGATCTACCAGTGCGTTGCCGATGTGCTCGGGGTGGAATATAAGCCTTATTATGTGGCTTCGGAGTACCTTGCGGAAATTGCTCCGGCTGCATACGACCTCAGAGGAGCATTGCTGGGAGACAAGGCTGTGACAGTGCGTTTCGACTGCAGCAAGCTGAAGCGTGCCGTGCCGGGTTTCTGCGCGACGACACATCTTGACCAGGGCGTACGCAAGGCTGTCGCGAATATCATGGCGCATCCGGAACTGCAGCGTGAAGATCCTGAATTCGACGTATGGTGCGACAAGGTCATTGAAACGCTGGAGGCTGCAAAGAAGCTATTTAGTTGCTGATTAATGAAAGAAATCGAATAGAAAAGACCGATATACCGCAGGTCATAAGATCCTGGTATATCGGTCTTTGTCATTATTCAAAATATTTAAGATTATCAAAGCTCGGCTTCAGCTGACCCTGCTCGATCTTGTGGATGATCTCAACGACCTTGTCGTTCATCGGGGTAGGGCAGCCGACCTTTCTGCCGTAGTCGGAAACGGATCCGTTGATGGCGTCGACCTCGGTAAGCTTTCCTTTTTCCAGATCCTGAAGCATGCTTGCCTTGAGCTTGGCGTGCTTGCTGATTGCGATCGGGATGATGAAGAATGAGATAGCTTTTTTCAATGAGCCCTTGTAATCAAGAAGTTTGACTATGTCTTTGCCCTGTACGGGTTCGATTCTGATGCCTCCGGCTGCGCATACGTCGATGCATTCCTTGATCAGAGCCTGTACGATGCGGCGTGACTCCTTAGGTGCGGCTGCTTCTCCGAATGTGCATCCGAGTACAGCGCTCATACCGGAGAATGAGGCGTTTATCAGAAGCTTGCTCCACCGTGTGCCGATGAAATTCTCTTCAATATCGACAGTGCCCATCTTCTCGAGGAGTTCCTTTACCTTGTCGAAATGTCTGCTGCGGTTTGCAGAAATCGATCCCAATGAAAATGAAAGTGCGTCAGGTTCGCTGGTAAGCTCGCATATACCCGGACCCTGCATTGTAGCGCCCCAGGCGACGGTGCATCCCAGTACTCTTTCCTCGCCGAGAATGTCGGCTATCTGCATCTCCGGAAGACCGTTCTGGAATGTCACTAGCACTCCGTCCGGAGCCAGAAAACCTTTGAGCATCTGCACGACCTCCTTGTTGTTCTGCTGCTTGGTCATCAGGAATATGATGTCATATTCACCTGACATCTGATCAGGCGTATATGCCGTCACCTTCTGCTCGAATTCTACAGTTCCGACGATTTTTGCACCATCGGCATTCAAGGCCTCCACGTGTGCCTTGTTTCTGTTGATCAGCTCGATAGGTTCGTCCGCCTTGCTGATGAAGGCACCCAGAATTGTGCCCAATGATCCGGCACCATATATTGCTGTACGCATGTTTTTTTTATTATTTAGGTTAATACACGTTGTAAAATCAGTTCGCTTCATTTATTGTCTTACTATCCTGTCGAACTCGACGAGGCGTTCAGCTATGACATTTCTCATATATTGAACCTCTGCCTGATATGAGCCGAGAGCCTGAAAGTTCATATGAACCTTTTCATCAAGAACAGGCCAACGCTTGAAGTTGAGCTCCTGCGACTCCTGGATAAGTTGTGCTGTCTCATCTGCATATTGAATCAGGTTCTTTAGCCCTCTTTCATGATATGTCTTCTCCCATATTTCGACAAGCAATTTCCTGGCCTCAGGATCCTGCTTTACTATTCTTTCCGTCACTCGTCTTATCGCATCGCTGGCGGCACGTCCTTTCGTACAGAATACATAATTGTTCAGACTGTTTATAGGATGGCTTGTGTAGTCATTGTCGAATGAAAGGTCATGATCCCAAGTAGGACCTGTGTACAGCTTGCCGTCTGAAGCATCCTTATACATATATACGCTCCATAACATATCAGGGTTGCCGCAGAATTCGCCAATGATGAAGTTGCGGAGGAAACTCTCCAGATCCAGATATTTCCTGTAGCCGACATTCTCGTCTGTAAAGTTGTTCGCCAAGGCTGCGCTTTCCATCTTGTTGAAGAAGCTTTCGATGAAAGACCTCTGCTCCCATGTTATATCGTCTTCATCCGGATGCTTGATGGTTACAGGAGTACCGCTCCATGACGTGAACATCAGGTCTTCCTGATATGCGTAAGAGTCGATTTCTATCAGATATCCGTCTTTGGCCGGAACTCTTCCTGACGCCGCCTCCACCTGATCGCACAGCTGGTAGCATCCCTTGTATTCTCCGTTCACAATCAGATCAACCGGGTGGCAGAATGGCGTAAAGTTCTGTCCGACACATCTGCTCACCTCGAATGCCAGAATGTTCCTCATCAGTGTCTTGTCGCTGTAGTTGCTTAAAAGTGTCCATTTCTTGGCTGATGCCGGAGCTCCGAGCGGACTCTGCTTTGACTTGAATTTCAGCCTGTAAGGCTTCTTTGGAAAATAAAGCCAGCTTGCATTTCCACGACCTCGCACTCCTGTTTCTGATGTTGCAAGGATTTCAGTTCCATTTTTCGAGATGATATATACATTGCTGGACAGTTCCTCCTCTTTGGATACAATCTCCTCTGCATTTTCCGTGTTGATTACCACAGTAGGAAGGTTTGTCACCTGGTACATCTGCGAATCATCGCCTTCACCTTCAAACCCATAGAATTCAAGCTCGGCAAGATTGCACCTGACATCATTCGGGCTGACGTAACGCACGTATCTGAATCCCTTCGAACAGTTCACATATCCATAATGCATCTGTCTTGAAGCAGCCCCATTCTTGATCATGAATATCGGCAGGGCATCGCTGAAATCCGGTTCGTTTGCTCCTTCGATGACTGCCAGCTGCACTCTGTGCTCCTGACCCACGCGTGGGGAATAGCCTATCTGTCTGATGACATGCTTTGATCCCAGATCAAGTCCCACCCATGTGCCGGAACGGTCGTAGGATGCGAAGAATGTTTCAAAGTTTCCATCAAACACATTGCTCTTTGCGTTTACTTCTAGAGACTGCTGTCCTGTGCTGTAGTCCACTGAATATGTGCTTCCGATGATGTTTCCGGATAACTTTACATAATTCTCCTTTATTTTTGTCGTGACTGAAGTATGGGATAATGCCCATATTCTTTCATCATCCTTTGTTTCAGCCCAAGCCCGGATGTAGTAAGTCGTTTCTGCTTCCAATCCTTCTATCCTTATGTCGGTCTTACCGTCCGAAGGTTTCCCATTGGCGCGGACGTCTGTTCCATCTGCGAGGTCTTCTGTCTCACTGTATGTTATGCCCCAGCTTTCATAATCGTCCAGGTCGGCACCGAGAACATGAATCGATACAGTTGCGGAATTCATGTCCGCAACTGTGTTCAGGATCGAGATGCTGATGTTTCTGACCGGGTCGCTGTCAGTAATGACAGGCAAGTCCTTGCATCCGCATAGAATGCCTGCTAATATCATGATGGATATAAGGATATGTTTCATTAGCCGATAGACTTTATTTCTTTCCAAACCATGTGGCTGTGCACCAGAGCTGTTCGAAAGGTCCTCTCTTGTGGTGCTTCATCCACCATGTGCAGAAGATGAACTGTACGATGATGCAGCATATTCCAAGAGCGAAGCTTGCGGTATGTCCGCATACTCTGAACAGACCGAATCCCCAGTTGTAGAAGATAATGGCTCCGATGATCGACTGGCCGAGGTAGTTGGTCAGGCTCATCTTTCCGTATGGAGCGATTTTCAGGAGCCAGGTCTTTGCCGATGTTCTATAGTAGAGGAGGGTAGTGCCTGAAACAATGAAGAACATCATGGATATATTCTTCCACATGTTGAGGGCGACGTTCAGGCTGTTGGATACGCATCTGATGTCTGTTGCCTTAGGCAGATACAGGTAAAGAGGGAGAAGGATAGCGAAGGCTGCGATTGAGCCGATGAATATCTTCTTCCATGTCTGCACATTGTTTCCTTCGTCATAGAACAGCCTTGTCCTGCCCAGGATGATTCCGATAAGGAAGAACAGGACTGTCTGGGTCATTCTTCCGTTTTCGACCGCCCATAGGAAGTTGGCCGGAAGTCCGTATTTGAGGCCTGCCACTGCTACGTCAAGAATATTTCCTTCTGACTGTGACCATATCAGTGCTCCATAGTAGCTTGAACTTCCCAGATCCATTACCGGAGTGGCTGGATCTATGAGTCCCATGATCAGATAGACCAGCTCTACAGGCTGCAGAAGCATCAGGATGATAAAGAGCCATATCACTTTGTTGCTGGCTCTGATCAGCGGAATGATGAGGAGTCCGCAGACTGCGTACAGGAAGAGGATGTCTCCGTTGTAGAACAGAAGGTCGAAAAGACCGAAGAGCATCAGAAGTATCATTCTCCATACGAATCTCGGACGGAAATCTATGCCCTTCTGTGCCTGGTTGTCATGCTGTATATAGAAGCTCAGGCCGAACAGCATAGCGAATATCGCATACATCTTGCCCGCAAGCAGGAAGAATGTGGTGTCCCATACTGCAGTGTTGATCGTAGCCCAGAACTCGTTCTTCGGCTCAGGGAAGACGTAGAAGTTCATGTGCTCGATGAAGTGTATTAGGATGATGCCGGCTATGGCTATGCCTCTGAGGATGTCAGCTACATCTATCCTTGTATTAGGCTTGGTTGATGGTGTGTAGGTCATGATCGCTTGTTTTTACCACTTTCCGTAATGTATGTTTTCAGGTTTCCACTTGTCTTTCGGCTGGGTTGTACCGTCGTGATGGCCGATAGGAATGGCGCATAACGGCTTTACATTTCCCGGAAGTCCGAGGAATTCGCTCAGCGGATTTACAAGCTCGGCGTTCGGATATACTCCTGTCCATACAGCACCAAGGCCAAGGGCTTCAGCTGCAAGAAGGATGTTCTGTGTCGCTGCTGAACAGTCCTGATCCCAATATGGATTCTCATTGCCGCCCATCCATGTCGTCTCTCCACATACTACTATGGCAAGGGGAGCCTGCTTGAGCATCTTGGCATATGGAAGCACATCTGCCATAGCATCAAGCTCTGCGCGCTCAGTAACGACCACGAATCTCCATGGCTGATAATTGACCGCAGTAGGGGCTGCCATGGCAGCTTTGAGCATTATCTCTATGTGTTCGTCAGAAACAGGTTCTGAGGTGAACTGGCGTACGCTCTTTCTGTTGTGAATGTTTTCGAGAACAGCGTCAAGCTTGCTGTTTTCTGTACTGTCTGAACATGAGGTCATGGCTGTAAATGTCAATGCCGCAAGGGCGATGATCAAGATTCGGTTTTTCATAATATTTCATTTAATATGGTATATATCTCGTTTTCCTTTTCGTACGGATGTATCACGAAGTAGGAGTTTCCTCTGAGCATTGCTGAAAGCTGTGTCTTTGTCCTGTCGTAGAAGATGTGGCAGGGGATGCCGGTCTTCTCTGCATATGCAAGTTCGTATCCGACTCCCAATGACGGACAGGTACATTCTGCTATTACCACATCACTTTCACGAATCCATGCGGTGTCTTCTTCATATATTTCAACATCTCTCTTTCCCTGTTCCATCAGATTGAGATTCGGGTTGCCTATGTGTTCTGTCAGCACTATGGATGTCTGCTGCATATGTTTTATCAGCCTGCTGTAAAGCTCGGCATCAATGCGTCCTCCACGGATCGATCCTGCGAAATATATCTTCTTCATAGTTTTATCTTTTCAAGAAGTCCTTTGCATCCGGCAAGCACGTCCTGATATGTCTGCTCGAAGTCACCTGTATACCATGGATCTGCCACGTCGCGCGAAAGACCGGCGAATTCCATCATCATATGCACTTTGCCGGATATATCAGAACCTTCGAGTGCTTTTCCAGCCTCGACGGAAGAATAATCGCCGACTATGCGTGTGAGCCATCTGAGATTGGATCTGTCCATTACAATGACAAGATCCTGTTCGTTGAATTCTGCAGATGAAATCTTATGGGCGCTATGCTTGCCGAAGCTTACTCCCTTTTCTCGTAGTTTCCGTTGAGCAGGAGGGTATATCGGATTGAACCATTCCTCGTCCGAAACGGCTCCTGATGTGATTTCGAAGCGACTTTCAAGGCCAGCTTTACTGACAAGATCCTTCATTACATATTCCGCCATCGGACTTCTGCATATGTTGCCGTGACATAGGAACATTATTCTTATCATATGGTAATGTTTAAAATGTAAAGATAATTCTTATTTTCGTAACATTCAATACAATCAAAAAAGTCCATGGCTGCGAGGCCATGGACTTTCTTGATTGCTGTATGTTCTTACTTGAAGAGAAGCTGGAAGACTTCGGTGATGTAGTCACGGCAGTTCATCCAGGTATGTCCTCCGCCAGGATACATTGTCTTGTGGTTGATTCCTCTGTCCTTGAAGTTCTTCTCAAGCTGGAGAGAAGACTGGTAGAGGAAGTCTGATGTACCGCAGCTGAGCCAGAGAAGATCGAGGCTCTCGTTGAGCTTGTCGGCCTTTGCATATGTGCCGTTCTCGAAGTTTGCAGAGATCTCCGGTCCGAAGATTGCCGGAGCGAATGCACATACAGCGTGGAACATGTCAGGGTTTCCGAGACCGCATGCAAGCGTCTGTCTTCCGCCGAGAGAGAATCCAGCGATCGCTCTGTTGTCAGCGTCTGTAAGCACGTTGTAGTTAGCCTCGATGAAAGGAACCACAGACTTTGTGAACTCCTCTGTAGTGAGCTTGGTGTCCATAGAGTCATATCTGTCAGTGAGGCCGCGGAGCATCATCTCAGGATATGGGTTTGCGTATGGCATCACGACGATCATCGGCTCAGCCTTGCCGGCAGCGATGAGGTTGTCGAGGATGTTGTTCACCTTACCTACCTTGAACCAAGTCTCATATGTGTCTGTCATACCGTGGATGAGGTAGAGTACAGGATACTTCCTGTCGCTTGCAGGATCGTATCCAGGAGGTGTATAGATGCAGACAGGACGGTCGAATCCAACAGCATTTGACTTGTACCATGTGTAGCTTACCTTTCCATGAGGGACGTTCTGGAGATCCTGATAGTCAGGCGCTGCTCCTCTTACGTCAGCGAGACTGTACTTGAATCCCTCGTTAGGGAAGATGAACATGTTGTTAGGGTCTGCGATCTTTGTACCGTCGATCACGAATGCGTAAGGATAGATGTCCGGCTGTTCCGGCTTCACTGTGAGTGACCATACGCCTCTTTCACCCTTCTCCATAGGTCTTGTGCCGTCGAACATCTGGCACTCGAGCTCTACCTTCTCTGCATTTGCGGCCTGAACGCGGAATGTGACGCTTCCGTCTTCATGATAATCAGGAGAAACCACGCCCATAGGGAAGAGAGCAGCCATGACCTCAGGAGTAAGTCTCTGACCTTCTCCGGCTGCAGGAGCCGCTGGTCTGCCAGGTGCGCCAGGTCTCTGTCCAGGAGCTGCTTTTTCCTGATCCTTCTTGCTCTTCTTTGCCTTCTTAGGATTCTTGACAGCAGTTGTCTTGCTCATTGCCTCTGCCGATGCTTCCTTGTTGAAAAGGAGAGGGAAGGTCTGGCTGAGGAAATATCTTGCGTTCATCCATGTGTGGCCGAACATGCCTGTGGTGTATTCCTGAACGTTTCTGATTCCCTTTGCATCGAGGAACTCAGCATATTCCTTTGCATTTCCGTAAAGGAAGTCATCTGTACCGACTCCGAGCCAGAAGAGGTTGATCATGCTGTTGGTCTTCTTCGCATCATCATATACTCCAGGAATGTTCATGTTTGTGAACGAGCTGTATGAGCAGAGATAAGAGAACTTGTCGATGTTGTTAAGTCCGAACGCAAGTCCCTGGTTTCCACCACGTGAGAATCCTCCGATAGCTCTGTTCTCCCTGTCGTTGAGAGTCCTGTAGTTTGACTCCACATAAGGCATGAGGTCGTTGAGGAGATCCTTGCTGAACATGTCACCCATTCTGAATGTGTTCGTTCCTGCAGGGAAATACTTCGACGGATTACCGTAAGGAAGGACGATGATCATCTCCTTTGCCTTGCCCTCTGCGATGAGGTTGTCAAGGATGAGGTTCATCTTTCCGACCTTGAAGTAAACCTCCTCTGTATCTGTAGTACCGCTGATGAGGTAGAATACAGGATACTTCTTGTCGAGGTTCTTGTCGTATGTAGGAGGGGTGTAGATGATAGCGTTTCCGTGGAGACCCATGGTCTCTGACCAGTAGTTCACATAGTCAACTTTTCCGTGAGGAACCGACTTTACGTCATGATCCTTTCCGGCTCTTACGTCCACCATTGAGTTCTTGAAGCCCTCGTTAGGGAACCAGTCAGGGTTCTGCGGGTCCATTACCGCCACGCCGTCGACCTCGAAGCAGTATGGATAGATGTCAGGCTCTACAGGGCCGAGTGTGATTGTCCATACTCCGTTCTCGTTCCTGGTCATGTCGGCTTTAGGAGCGAACTGTGCGCTGATCTTTACGTTTTTGGCGTTAGGAGCGCTTAGATTGAATGTTACGGTGTTGTCAGGATTGACGATAGGGGAAGATACCTGTGCAGGTCTCTGAGCAAAAGCAGTTACCGAGAAAGCTAATGCTGCAAGCCCCCAGAAAATTTTTTTCAGCATAGTGTTAATGTTGTTATCGGTATATTTAAGGGCATAAAAATAGATATAATTTATGCATCTGGCAAGGTTTGGAGCCGAATATGCCTTTCAATGGTTACCGTGTGAATGAAAATGAACTGAAATTGAAATCAGGGCAGGCTTAGAACGCAATTTGCATATCTTCCTGCAAGTTGTTAATTTTATGGACTTAAATTTTAATCACATGTTGAAGATCGGAGATAAAATGCCGGATTTCGAGGTCGTGGACCAAGACGGCAACAAAGTATGTTCAAAGGACCTTATCGGAAAGAAAACGATTGTTTATTTCTATCCGAAAGATAATACAAGCGGATGTACGGCAGAAGCCTGCAATCTCAGGGATAACCATGAGGCGCTGATTGCCAAGGGGTATAATGTCATAGGTGTCAGCAAGGACAGTGCGGCTTCTCATCGCAGGTTCAAGGATAAGTATGACCTTCCTTTTACACTTCTTTCTGATACTTCCACTGAAATGCTTCAGGCTTTCGGTGCGTGGGGTGAAAAGAAGATGTACGGAAAGACTGTGATGGGTACCTTGAGAAGAACATTCATCTTTGATGAAAAAGGTATTCTCACGGATATCATCGAGAATGTAGATACTAAGAATCACGCTGCCCAGATCATCGGCTAGGCAAGAGGAAAACAAATGTTTGGAAAATTTTTGTTGAAAAAACATAGTTTTACACCAAATTTGTATTCGGACGTTTCAGACACATTTAATTATAGTGGTTATGAAACGTCTGAATTTTATTTTGGGAGCTGCGGCTCTTGCTGCTGTCGCGATGACAGCCTCTCCTGCGCTGAATGCACAGGAGAACGGAAACAGGGATGAGAATGGCAAGATCGTTCGAGGTCCTTATGAAACGAACCGGTTCGGTGACAATTGGTTCATCGGTGCCGGTGGCGGTATTAATGTTTTTATGAACGACGGCTACAAGGTCAATATCGGTCCAAGCATTGACGCCAGCGTAGGAAAATGGTTCACCCCTTCAGTCGGAATGAGGGTAGGTTATTCCGGATTCACCGCAAGACTTTGGGCTGATGATGCTTCTGTTCTTGGAAATACATTGGACGAGGATAAGGATAAGTATCTTCAGAAATTCGGCTATATGTATTTTCATGGTGATTTCCTCTGGAATATGTCTAATGCCTTGGGCGGTTATAAGGAGACACGCTTCTGGAATCTCGTTCCTTATCTCCATGCAGGATACTATCGTTCTTATGGGGTCGATGATGTGGATTATGCGAACAATGAACTTGCTGTCGGTGCCGGACTTCTCCATAACCTTCGCCTTTCTGACAGATTGGATCTTATTATAGATATGAAAGGAATTGTTGTAGACGGAAGGGTACACGGAGCGGATGGAGTGGCGATACAGCCATCAGTAACCATGGGACTTGCCGTTGATCTTGGATGGCCGGACTTTGTGAGGACTTCGACTGTCATCGGTGCTGTGGAAATGGCTTCAGCCGATCAGATGGCCGCCTTGCAGGCTGCGACAGTAGCTCTTGAACTTGCGAATGCATCACTTGAGGCCGATATCATTGATCTGCAGAATACTAATGATAAGCTCAACGGACAAATCAACGATCTCAAGAAGAACAAAGGAACGGCTGTCCAGCCTGCAGGTATGAAGGATCTTTCTCCTGTAGAGGTGTATTTCGGTATCGGAAAATCTACACTCTCTGTGGATGAGCTCAGTCATCTTGATTATATCGCAACTAAGATTCTTGCAAAGGCCGACAAGCAGTCAAAGGTTGTCATCACAGTGATGGGATCTGCAGACAGCAATACCGGAACAGCAAAGCGCAATAAATCGCTCAGCGAGGCAAGAGGAAAGTATG
Organism: Bacteroidales bacterium; assembly: GCA_017561265.1. Next base: position 7,630 of record JAFZDJ010000021.1, on the reverse strand, counting down.
TCGCTGATATTCTTGCCACAAAGTACGGCATCCCTATGAACCGCATAGTGGTGAATTCCGAAGTGGTGAAGGCTCCTGCCGATCCGGAACTTGATAGGGCAGTGAAGATTTCTTTCTAAAATTCATTGTAAATTCGAAATAGGAGACGTTCCCGGTTGTGGAACGTCTCTATTTTTTATATATTTGCAAGATAAGATGCAGTAAAGCAAATATTATATAGATATGACAAAGATCGGAACCACATTCACAAACTCGGGCAAGAAAGCTGTCCTCTGCGGATCAGGCGAGCTCGGAAAGGAAGTAGCATTGGAACTTCAGCGTTATGGAGTAGAAGTAGTCGCATTGGATAAATATGCAAATGCTCCGGCCATGCATGTCGCACATAGGAATCATGTGCTTTCAATGCTTGACGGAGATGCCCTTGAGGCAGTCATAAAGGAGGAGAATCCTGATTTTATCATTCCTGAGATCGAAGCTATCGCAACAGACAGGCTTGTGAAGCTCGAGGAAGAAGGTTTCAATGTGATTCCTACAGCTAAGGCTACACGTCTTACAATGAACCGTGAAGGCATCCGTCGTCTTGCAGCAGAGACTCTCGGCCTTCCTACCTCGCCATATCGTTTTGCCGAAACACGTGAGGAGTTCGATGCAGCTGTCGCTGAGATCGGTATTCCATGCGTTGTGAAGCCGGTAATGAGCTCGTCAGGTCATGGTCAGAGCACCATCAAGTGTGAGGCTGATATAGACAAGGCTTGGACAATCTCTCAGGAAGGTGGTCGCGCAGGAAGCGGTAAGGTCATCGTTGAGGGTTTTGTCAAGTTTGACTATGAAATCACACTTCTTACAGTACGTCATTGTGCCGGTACCACATTCCTCAAGCCGGTGGGACATCATCAGGTGGATGGTGACTATCGTGAGTCGTGGCAGCCTCAGGCGATGTCTGCAACTGCAATTGAAAAGGCGGAGCATATTGCAAAGTCCATTACTGATGCTCTTGGAGGATATGGAATCTTCGGAGTAGAGCTTTTCATCAAGGGTGAGGATGTCATCTTCAGCGAGGTGTCTCCAAGACCTCATGACACAGGTATGGTGACCATGATATCCCAGGATATGTCGGAGTTTGCTCTCCATGCACGTGCGATTCTCGGACTTCCTGTGCCATCAGTCCAGTTCTACGGCCCGTCTGCATCCAAAGCGATTGTTGTGGAAGGAAATACAAAGGAATATGAATTCTGCAATCTTGAGAAGGTACTTGAGGAACCAGGCGTTCAGATCCGTATCTTCGGTAAGCCTGAGATCATCGGCCATCGTCGCGTAGGTGTGATCCTCGCGACAGCAGACACTGTAGAGGAGGCTCTTGCCAAGGCAGAGCGCGCTTATGCAAAGCTTGAGGTTGTTGTAAAGTAATCATATAATCACAACAGGACAGGCAGTCATTCCTGCGACCCCCGCCGCCACTCCTTCGGAGCTGCGGCACCCCCTAGCCGGGGGTGGCATGTCGCTGGAACAACTGCCTGTCCTGTTTGTAATATATTCTACTTGGAGAGTTTCAGAAGCTCCCAGTCTGCCTTGATCTTGTCTATGATAGCGCAGACTACCTCATATGTCCTGCTTTCTTTTGTGTAATCTGCAGGTGTGATGAAATTCACTCGCTGCTGACGAAGAAGCTTCTTCGCTACATTTACTTTCTTCTTGATGTCAGGATTGTACACTGCAATGGAATTACCTCCGAACATCTTCACGATCTTCATGCATGGTACATCTGTCTCTCCGTCTCCGAAATAGATCATGTGAGGGAAAGGAATTCTCTTGTTTACTTCTTCCTGACTTTCGTTGACCTTCTTGTTGTCACGCACGCTCAGAATACCCTTGTTGATCTTGAAGATGAACTGGGTCTTTGCTGTATAGTCGACAGCAACTCCAGGCCATTCTGCTTCGCCCTCCATATTATATATAAAGGAACATGCGAAGATTCTTTTGAATTCATGTGCAATGGCCGTACCTTCGATCATTTCCGCCAGGCCTGATGAGTTGATGTAATGTTCGATCTTGACTCCCTTGGACTTGCCGTATTCATTGATAAGAGAGAACCATTCCTTTACTCCATTGAAAAGCTCGACTGACTCGCCGAACTTCTTGAAGTCCTCTCTTCTGAGCTTGATGCCGGCCTTGCGTGCCTCGTCAAACATCAGCTTCATATAGCTTAGGATGTTGCTGGCATCCTGACCTAAGGCAATCTCATCGCTTTCCTGCCAGAATTCCTGAGGCTTTTTTCCGATGGCCTGAATGAATCCGAACTCCTGCATGTTTCCAGGTGATAACGTGCCGTCGAAGTCATAAATCAATGCTACAATAGGACGATTTCTCATATTATGAATCAAATTTAATAGTTTCTCACCACAAAAAATGGCCTTTCGCCACAAATATAATAAATATAATACGCTAAGAATAGTATTTTAATACATTTGCTGCCGGAAAAAATTCTAAAAATCTAAACTATTGATGAAACATTATTTCACAAGGCTTGAAGAAGCCATCAAGAACAACTGGGATCGTCCTGCGCTTGGCAACTATCGCGGCGAACTTTTTACATTCGGTGATTTTGCAACACAGATTGCGAAGTTTCATGTTTTCTTTGAAAATATAGGACTCAAGAAAGGTGATAAGGTAGCTCTTTGCGCCAAGAACTCTGCGCGCTGGGGAATCACTTTCTTCGCAGCAAATACATATGAAGCTGTACTTGTTCCTATCCTTGCGGATTTCCATCCGGACAGCGTCAACTCTCTTGTTGATCATTCGGAGAGTACAATACTTCTTACAGATACAGATATCTGGAACAAGCTTGATATAGCAAAGATGCCTTCAATCAAGGCTGTCATTTCTTCCAGCGATTTCTCGCTTCTCTATGCGGCTGATGAAAATATTCAGAAGGCCAGTGATGAACTTGACCAGCTTTTTGCTGCGAAATATCCAAAGGGATTCACTGCATCAGACGTAGCTTATCCTAAAGACAATGACAAAGAACTCGCTATCATTAACTATACATCAGGAACAACAAGCGCTCCAAAGGGTGTGATGCTCCGTTACGAATGTCTGTCAGCCAATGTGGCATTCGGTCAGAAGAGACTTCCTTCATATCCGGAAGACAAGATCGTTTCAATGCTTCCTATGGCTCATATGTATGGAATGATGTTCGAGCTTATCTATCCTCTCTGCGGAGGTTCTTCCATCTATTATCTTGGTAAGACTCCGACACCAGCTCTCCTTCTTGGTGCCATGGCAGAGGTAAAGCCATATCTTGTGATCACTGTTCCTCTCGTAATGGAGAAGATCTTCAAGAGCAAGGTGGCTCCGGTGGTGAACAAGCCTATAATGAAGGTCATTACTTCCATTCCTGGTCTTAACCAGATTATATTCAAGAAGATCCGTACTACACTTCTCAATGCTTTCGGTGGAAAAGTTCGTGAGATCGTGATGGGTGGAGCTGCACTTAATCCGGATGTCGAGAAGTGGTTCAGGAAATTCAAGCTTCCGTTTACAGTCGGATACGGTATGACAGAGGCTGCTCCTCTCCTTGCATATGAAGATTGGTGGGAGTTCGCTTCAAAGTCATGCGGAAAGTGTGTTGACAGTGTCGAGGTACGCATTGATTCAGAGGATCCATATAACAAGGTCGGAGAAATCCAGGCAAAGGGATACAGCCTCATGAGCGGTTATTATAAGAATGAGGAGGCTACAAAGGCTGCATTCACAGAAGACGGATGGATGCGTACAGGAGACCTCGGACTTCTTGATGAAAAAGGTAATATCTTCATCAAAGGCCGCAGCAAGAACATGATCCTTTCTGCAAACGGTCAGAACATCTACCCTGAGGAAATTGAGGCAGTAGTTAACAACCAGCCATATGTCGTGGAATCAGTAGTAGTGGATAGGGGAGCAAGATTGGTAGCTCTCATCTATATGGATTCTGAAAAGGCTAAGTCAGAGGGCGTTGATCTTGAGGAATACAAGAAGACAATCATGACAGAGGTCAACAGATCTATGCCTGCGTACAGCAAGGTGAACCTGGTTGAATATATGGATCAGCCGTTTGAGAAGACTCCGAAGATGAGTATCAAGAGATTTATGTACAAATAGTCAGTCGTTACTGACAAATAGTCAGAAAATATCGAGTGGAACATAATTTGACTATATGAGGTCATCCTTCGGGATGACCTTTTTTTTGATAATAAATTCATATAGATATGGCAACAACAGGTAAAATTGGAGTAACAACCGAGAACATCTTCCCGGTTATCAAGAAGTTTCTTTATTCTGACCATGAGATCTTCCTTAGAGAGCTCGTGGCGAATGCTGTAGATGCGACTCAGAAGATGAAGGCTCTGGCCGCATCCGGCGAATACAATGCCGAGCTTGGCGAGCTTTCTGTACGTGTGGAGCTAGATGAAGCGGCAAAGACCCTCAAGGTCATCGATAACGGTATCGGTATGACAGAAGAGGAGGTCGACAAGTACATCAACCAGATTGCATTCTCCTCGGCAGGGGAGTTCCTCGAGAAGTATAAGGACCAGCTCAGCAGCATCATCGGACACTTCGGTCTCGGATTCTATTCGGCTTTCATGGTGGCAGAGAAGGTGACCATCGAGACGCTTTCATGGAAGGATGGCGCAAAAGCGGTAAAGTGGACATGCGACGGTTCTCCTGAGTATGACATGGAGTCGTGCGACAAGGCGGAGCGCGGTACTGTGATCACATTGTACATCGCTGATGACGAGAAGGAATATGCCGAGAAGAAGCGTATAGAAGGACTTCTTAACAAATACTGCAAGTTCATGCCTGTTCCAGTCTTGTTCGGTAAGGAGCAGGAATGGAAGGATGGTAAATATGTTGATACTGAGAAGGATAATGTGATCAATAAGGTAGAGCCTCTTTGGGCACGCAAGCCTGCAGATCTGAAGGATGAGGATTATAATGAATTCTACCGTGCATTGTATCCTATGGCTGATGAACCTCTTTTCCATATTCATCTTAATGTGGACTATCCGTTCAATCTCACCGGTATCCTCTATTTCCCTAAGATCAAGAACAATGTCGAGATCTCACGCAACAAGATCCAGCTTTATTGCAACCAGATGTTCGTGACAGATTCTGTTGACAATATCGTCCCGGACTTCCTCACATTGCTCCATGGTGTCATCGATTCACCGGACATTCCGCTCAACGTGTCGAGAAGTTACCTCCAGAGCGATGCCAATGTGAAGAAGATATCGACATACATCACGAAGAAAGTCGCTGACCGTCTTGACGAGATCTTCAAGAACGAGCGTCAGCAGCTTGAGGAAAAGTGGGACAACCTCAAGCTGTTCATAGAGTACGGAATGCTTTCTGATGAGAAGTTCTGCGACAGGGCTATGAAATTCTGCCTTCTTAAGAATACCGATGACAAGTATTTCAGCATCGAGGACTATAAGAAGGCCGTTGAGGGAGAACAGACTGACAAGGATAAGAAGGTGGTCTTCCTGTATGCGACAGATTCGGAAAGCCAGTATTCTTTCATAGAGAGTGCCAAGGCCAAGGGTTATGATGTGCTTCTGATGGACTGCCAGCTTGACAGCCATTTCGTGAACCTCCTTGAAACAAAGGTAGAGAATGCACGCTTTGCACGCGTTGACTCAGACAGTATCGATAATCTTATTCCTAAGGAAGACAAGATCAGACCTCAGCTTTCTGAGGCTGAGCAGGAGGATCTGTCGGTGATCTTCCAGTCAGTCCTTCCTAAGGAAAACCAGTATTATGTCCAGGCTGATAACCTTGGCGAGAATGCAGCTCCTATCCTTATCACTCAGAGCGAGTTCATGCGTCGTTATCGTGAGATGTCTGCTATGGGAGGTGGAATGAACTTCTATGGAGAGATGCCGGCGATGTACAATATTACTGTCAATATGCAGAACCCTCTCGTGGCACGTATCATGGCTTCCAAGGCTGCGGATGTGGCTCCTGCTCAGGTGATTCCGGATGCTGCTGCTGATGCTTCAGAGGATGTGAAGAGGACTGTGGCTGAGGCGAAGGAGACTGCTGCAGCTGCGCATAAGTCTGATCTTGAGGCGTTTGCCGGTGATAATGAGATACTCAAGCAGATTACCGACCTTGCTTTGCTGGCTAATGGTATGCTGAAAGGAAAAGACCTCAGCGACTTCATTGCAAGAAGTGCCAAGGTCGTGGAAGATGCTTATCTGAAGTAAAAATCGGATGGCATAAGATTCCGGTGACCCCCGCCTCCTTGCAGGAGGCACCCCCTAGCCGGGGGTGGCATGTCACCTACATCTTATACCATCCGATTTTTATCAGTTAAGTATCTGTAATCTATTGAAGCTAGCGGATTAGGTTAAGGAATTCGTTACGGGTACGCTCGTCTTTGAGGAAGATGCCGCTGAAGGCTGATGTTGTTGTTACGGCATTGGCCTTCTGCACTCCTCGAAGAGTCATACAGGTATGTGAAGCTTCGATAACCACTGCGACTCCCAGAGGGTTCAATGTCTCCTGGATGCAGTCGCGGATCTGAGTCGTGAGTCTTTCCTGGACCTGAAGACGACGGGCGAATGTCTCTACGACGCGTGCGATCTTGCTCAGGCCTGTGATAGTGCCGTTAGGAATATAAGCTACATGAGCCTTTCCGATGAATGGCATGACATGATGCTCGCAGGTTGAATACAGCTCTATATCCTTCACGAGGACCATCTGCTGGTATTCTTCCTTGAACATCGCGCTGCGGAGGATTTCCGCACCGTCCTGCTGAGAACCATGGGTAAGGAACTGCAATGCCTTGGCTACGCGCTCGGGGGTTTTTACAAGTCCCTCGCGTTCAGGGTCTTCTCCAAGAAGTCGGAGGATTTCCCTATAATGTGCCGCAATGGCTTCAGTTGTTTCCTTATCGTATCTTTCTTCCTTGATATATGCCATTTTGCAAAGTTTTTGTATGGTTGGATTAAAAACTATGCAAAAATAGCAAAAAGAACTTCATCATTAAGTTTTTTTATCTATATTTGCGCCCCCTTTGCAGAGTATGTGGGGAAACGAATTGATAATTAACAATTTAAACTTTATAGACTATGTATTGGACACTTGAACTTGCATCTAAGCTTGAGGATGCACCATGGCCAGCAACTAAGGAGGAACTCATCGACTACGCAGTACGTTCAGGAGCATGGGCGGAAGTGGTAGAAAACCTTGAGGAGCTTGAGGATGACGGCGAGATCTACGAGAGCATCGAGGACATCTGGCCAGATTATCCTACAAAGGATGATTTCTTCTTTAACGAGGAGGAGTATTAATAGTCAACTATCCTGATTTTCAGGTAGATACACTTACCAAGGGCGATTCGGAAGGATCGCCCTTGGTGCGTTTTGACCGCATTCAGTGGCATTTCGTCGAATTCAGACTTACCAAGATTTTTACCAAATAGTTACCATTAAATTTGTAACGGTAATAGTTGTATTATGAGTAAGGTGAAAACGAAGATTCCAAGTGGGAGTCTGACACTTCTGACAAAGCCAAATGCGGCGGGAGAGTGCGCAGTATATCTGCGCTATTACCTCGGTAGTTACATTAAGAAATCTACCGACATCTGGGT
>JAFZDJ010000150.1 GCA_017561265.1 Bacteroidales bacterium | reverse complement strand
GGTCTGCTTTCTTGAGCAGCTCTGCTTCAAACTTGTGGAACTTGATATCATATGATGCCTTCACACCGAGAATCGCACCGCAGAGAACCAGGAGCTCACTCACAATCGAGATTGCTGAATATGTGATCTCTCCAAGCGGCTCAATCCAGAACAGACACACCATCGCAATGACAACCCCGCTAGCAAAGCTGGCAATCGCAAGACCGCCCTGCAGACGCGTGATTTCTATGTGGGACATCTTTGGCATAGCGTGTTACTCTACTGATTTATCTCTGATGCATACTGCATACAGGAAGTTATCTCTTGGCATTCCGCCCCAACCGAATACGATGTTCTTCACTGTGAGAATGCCATTCTTGATGGTCGCTTGAAGCATATCCACGCCGTAGGTCTGCTGACTATTTACATTGTCACCAACGAACGGAAGTTCAATGTCCACATCAGTTGGAAACCCACTCAGCTCAACAATGTCATCGTAAGGATCAATTTCAGAATTATAGGCCGACGTCATCAGGGCAATGGTACACCAGTTCTCATCTACATAGCAATGCTGGTTGTATCCATAGTTGTTGTTTGAAGTCGTATTGTTCAGAGTCAGTCTTGTCTCTTTACCTAACTCGAACACGCCTCTCTGACCCTTCGGTACATACAAGCTCAAGAGATAGATTGTGTACTCATCAGTCTGGTCAGACCAGTAGTCCAGCTTCTCAATGCAGAGCGTATTGCGGTTCTTTATCCAAGTCTTGAGAGTCGTTCCGTAGAACTTACCTTCCGACTGGAACATGATATAGCAGCCACTCATTCCGCTCTTTGGAATCGAGAGCTTTGGTAGATACAGTTCCAAAACAGAAGCATTTAGAAATGCTTTACTCTTGTTGCTGAATGAGAAATTTCCATTAAGCACGACAAGCTTCTCATTCTGGTAATCTTTCAGCGAGATCTGACCCGCCCCGAAATTATTTCCTATTGCTGTAATCATAATCGTCAATCTTTAGTACTTAATACAAGGTCCTGAGCCGAACACCTCTACGAACTCACTTTCATACTGTCCGCCACGATGTGCGAAAGTACCTTCTGTCTCCTTCTGCCATGTGTGAATCCATATTGCAAACAAGTTCGGTCTTGCCATCCAATTTCTTTCAGGATTAGAACATCTTGCAAGAGCCCAAGCACGAAGATCCGGAAGGCTCTTGTTGGTTTTCTTGAGAACAAATTCTCCTGAAGCAACGCCTGTGTTATTGGAGTATGTCGCATCCACTGACAGAATTGTCGAACCATGTGAAAGCTCAATATCCAGGCTCTCGAATCCTTGGCTCTCTACAACTTCATTCAAGGTAACGCGAGCACGTGGAGTATAAGTCTCGTTATAAGCCGTAGAGCCCTCTTTACAGATTGCTGATACCCACATACTCTCGCCGGTAAAGCCAGTCTCAGTATCGAGCCACCAACATTCCAGGTAATACTTGAGTCCTTCCTGCGGAGCCACACCGATAGTTTCTGTGAAAAGCTTCGTGATGTTTGCCTCGCCCCAATCGTCAACAATACCCGGAGCCACGATCACAGTCTTACTCCAACCGGAAGAAGTTCCAGGACTCTGAGCTGGAGACATCTTCACAACGAGACGATAAGTATCTGACGGAACCTCAAGACCGGTAAACACAATCATATCAGGAGAAATCCAAAGATCCTCATAAATCACTTCAGGAACATCTGCCATATACACCGGAGCCTCCTCAAGCGGAGGCATGCCGACCAT
>JAFZDJ010000020.1 GCA_017561265.1 Bacteroidales bacterium | reverse complement strand
GAGCCTATCGACGGCGGTCCGGCAGTGGAAGGAAAGACAGTCGAGATCGGTGGTCCGTCAGTGAACCCATATAAGAGAAAGCAGCCTTCACAGCTCATCCCTACCGGTATCGCCGGCATCGACCTCAACAACACCCTCGTGTCAGGTCAGAAGATTCCTTTCTTCGCAGACCCTGACCAGCCATACAACAACGTAATGGCTCAGGTGGCTCTCCGTGCAGACGTGGACAAGATCATCCTCGGCGGTATGGGTCTTTCAAACGACGACTACCTCTACTTCAAGCATGAGTTCGAGGCAGCGGGCGCATTGGACAAGATCATTTCATTCGTGAATACGACAGAGCAGCCGCCTGTAGAGCGACTCCTCATTCCGGACATGGCTCTTACAGCTGCAGAGTATTTCGCTGTGGAGAAGAACGAGAAGGTGCTCGTGCTCCTTACAGACATGACCCTCTACGCCGATGCTCTCTCTATCGTGTCTAACCGTATGGACCAGATCCCTTCAAAGGACTCGATGCCGGGTTCGCTTTACTCAGACCTCGCAAAGATCTACGAGAAGGCCGTACAGCTTCCTGAGGGAGGTTCGATCACAATCATCGCCGTGACAACCCTCAACGACGGAGACATCACACACGCGATTCCGGACAACACCGGTTACATCACAGAGGGACAGCTCTTCCTCCGTACCGATCCGGATTCAGGTAAGGTCATCATCGATCCGTTCCGTTCGCTCTCACGTCTTAAGCAGCTCGTACAGGGTAAGAAGACACGTAAGGACCACGGTCAGGTAATGAACGCGTCAGTACGTCTCTATGCCGATGCACAGAACGCAAAGACAAAGCTCGAGAACGGTTTCGACCTCAGCGACTACGACCTCAGATGTCTTGACTATGCGAAGGCATACGCAACAAGACTTCTCGCGATCGACGTGAACCTCAAGATCGATGACATGCTCGATACTGCATGGGAGCTCTTCGGTACATACTTCACGAAGGCCGAGACCGGTATCAAGCAGGAGCTTATCGACACTTACTGGCCAAACAAATAATCAGAAATGTCATCCTGAGCGCCAGCGAAGGATCTTTATGTAAAGATTCTTCACTTCGTTCAGAATGACAGTGAGAAGCAAAATTATGGCAATAAAATTTCAATATAATAAGACGTCTCTGAACAACTTGAACAAGCAGCTCAAGATGCGTAAGAACGCCCTTCCAACCTTGAAGAACAAGGAGTCGGCGCTGCGTGTCGAGGTGAAGAAGGCCAAGGACTATTCGGAGAAGCTTATTGAAGATCTTGATGCCGCCCTGAAGAAATACGACTATCTCGCAGCTCTCTGGAACGAGTTCCAGGCAAACCTGATCTCGATCGTCGACGTAGACCTTTATACTGTAAAGGTTGCCGGAGTAAAGACGCCGGCCCTCGGAGAGATCAAGTATGAGATCCATGAGTTCAACGCCTTCAACTGCCCTGCGTGGTATGCTGACGGAGTAGCGATCCTCAAGGAGCTATCAAGGCTTGGAATCGAGTCCGAGGTCTATCTCGAGAAAGCACGTATTCTTGACTTCCAGAGAAAGAAGACCACTCAGAAGGTAAACCTTTACGAGAAGGTCCAGATCCCTGGATATCAGGAGGCAATCAGAAAGATCAAACGATACATGGAGGACGAGGAGAACCTCTCCAAGGCGGCTTCCAAGATCGTTAAGAGCAGACATGCTATTGAAGAAGAGGAGGAGCAGAACAATGATAACTAAAATGACAAAATATTCCTTCGTACTCCTTACAGGAGAGAAGGAGGGCTTCCTGGAGCAGCTTCAGGAGCTCGGAGTCGTGGACATCAGCCGTTCTGTAAAGCCGATTGACTCTGACTCTTCATTGATGTTCCACAAGGCTGAAAGAGCCAAGAAGGTTCTTGAATTCCTTGAGGGCATCGACTACTCTAAAGATACTGATGCTGAAGCAATTGCAAAGGCCACTGTAAATATAGAAGGCGATCCTGTAGACTTCATTGAAGAATGCAGGGCTAAGCTTACCGAGCTTCATTCAGCTCTTGCCCATGCAGAAAAGCAGCTTCAGGCAACTCTTCCATGGGGCGAGTATGACAAGAAAGCCCTGGACGGCCTCAAGGATCTCGGATATGCAATCCGCTACTACGCGGTAGATGCCAAGAAGTTCGATGAGTCCTGGGGCGAGCTCTACCCTCTTCAGGTTGTCGAGAACAACGGAAAGAAGGTATGGTTCGTGACTGTAGCGCCTAAGGGCGAAGCTTACAGTTTCCCTGTACAGGAGGTTGCAGCACCTGAGATAACATCAGCTGAAGCAGCGTCAGATATTGCACGCATCAAGACTGAGATAACAGACTGCAAGGCAGGACTTCTTAACGCAAAGGATTACATCCCTGCCATCAAGGAAGCTTGCAACAGCGACCTCGTGGAGCTTGACCGTTATCTCGCAAAGGAAGCGGGAGAAGGTGCGGCTGAGGATATGATCACGGTATTCACAGGTTTTGCACCTGTGGAGAACGACGCTGAGCTTGTAGAAGCGTTCGACAAGATGGGAGTACTCTACATCAAGGAGGATGCAGCACAGGAGGACAACCCTCCTATCAAGCTGAGAAACAACTGGTTCACCCGTCAGTTCGAGTGTTTTACCGAGATGTACGGAATGCCGGTCTACAGCGAGTTCGACCCTACTCCGATCCTTGCTCCATTCTACCTTCTGTTCTTCGCCATGTGTCTTGGAGATGCTGGTTACGGTATCGTACTCCTACTCTTCGGACTCATGCTGAACAAAGGCTGGCTTAAGGTCGGAATGTTCGACGGCCTTGGTAACATCATCGCTCTTCTGGGAGCGGGAACCATGGTTGTCGGTACCGTTCTCGGCACATTCTTCGGCATCGGCATGCATGACGCATCATGGGTACCGGAATGGATGAAGAGCCTGATGATCGTCGGCGACGTCGACGTCCCAGGAGTCGGAGTCCTGAACATACAGATGCTTCTTGCCATGGGAATCGGTATCTTCCACATCTGTGTCGCAATGACCGTCAAGGCCATATGCTACACAAAGAGATTCGGTTGGAAAGAGAACATCGCAACATGGGGCTGGCTCATACTCATCGTAGGAGGAGTCCTGACTGGTCTTCTTGCTCTTGGAAAGCTCCTCTCACCTGAGGCTATCAAGTGGGCTCTCATAATCATAGGAGCTGTTTCAGCACTGGCGATCTACATTTTCAACACTCCTGGCAGAAACCCTCTGGTCAATGTCGGCGCAGGACTTTGGGACACATACAACATGGCCACCGGTATACTTGGTGACGTACTCAGTTATCTCCGTCTCTTCGCTCTCGGACTTGCAGGAGGAATGCTCGGACAGGCATTCAACAACCTCGCATTGAGCGTAAAGGGTGATGCTCTGATGACATGGGTGCCATTCGTGCTCATCCTCATTGTAGGTCACGTAATCAATATACTCCTGTCATCACTTGGAGCATTCGTTCACCCAATGCGATTGACATTCATGGAGTATTTCAAGAACGCCGGATATGAAGGAAAGGGTTCATCATACAACCCTCTCACAACAAACAAAGAATAATTACAAATAACAATAAAAAACAAAAAACAATTATGGACACAATTACATTCCTCGGTTACATCGGCCTCGCTTGTATGCTTGGTATGTCATTCATCGGCAGCGCATACGGCACAACTATCGCTGGTAACGCAGCAGAAGGCGCATTGAAGAAGAACTCAGACAGCGCGACCAACTACATGGTCCTCTCTGCACTTCCTGCATCACAGGGTCTCTACGGCTTCGTAGCATTCTTCTTGTGGCTCAGCAAGGACTTCGCAGCAGACGGCATCGCTCTCTTCGCAGTAGGTCTTGCATCAGGTCTTACATTCCTCTTCTCTTCTATCCGTCAGGGACAGGTCTGCGCAAACGGTATCATCGGTATCTCACAGGGACACGATGTATTCACAAAGACCCTCATCTACGGTGCGCTTCCTGAGCTTTACGCCATCCTTGCACTCGTTGCAACATTCATGGTATAATACGCAGGCAACATAACACAAAAAACTCCGCAGGAATGCGGAGTTTTTTTATGCGGATATTCAAGATTAATATTCGTCCGGAGCGTACTTGAAAGGATCAAGCGGAGACTTGTAGTCGCAGTAGTCTGACTCTACGAAGAATCTCTTGAGCTCGATCTCTGCATTCTCGAGAGAATCTGATGTGTGTACGATGTTCTCCTGAGCACTGAGGCTGTAATCGCCACGGATTGTTCCAGGAACCGCCTTGCTTGCCTTTGTTGCACCAGCCATGTCGCGCACTACCTGAACTGCGCTGTAACCTTCCCAGCAGCAGAGGATTACAGGAGCAGCCATCATGCCGTCGCGGAGCCAAGGGAAGAAAGGTCTGTCGAGAAGATGAGCATAATGAACCTTAAGAATCTCCTCATCGAGCTGAACCATCTTCATAGCCACGAGCTTGAGTCCTCTTTTCTCAAATCTTGAGATGACTTCGCCGATAAGACCTCTCTGGAGGCATCCCGGCTTAAGAATTACAAGTGTTCTTTCCATAATTGATTATTGTGATTGTATTTTATTTACCAATTTACTTTCTGTCTTGACAGCGGCATTGTCATGCACCTTGCTCCACCTCCTCCGCGAGGAAGCTCCGATCCATCGATCGTGATCGCGCATGGATTATCGCCATAAACCGCATCCTCCTTATTGCCAGCAATGAATTCCGCCGCCTTCACGATCTCGAATCCCGCCTTGTCCAGTTCATCCAATGTATGGATGTTTCTAGCGTAAGTAAGTACCTTGCCGGGGGCGAATGCGAAGAAGTTTGCTCCGCTGTGCCACTGTTCCCTCTCCTGATCCCATTCGTCGTCTCCGCCGCAAACAAGAGGCTTCAGATCCATTCCCAGGGCCTTAAGTGCAGGAAGAAGTCCTGCAACCGAGCGGATGGACTCTACTCTACCCTGCTCGATCGTGATATGGACTGTCTGATACTGGTTTGCCTGCTCTATAAGAGGCTTGAAGATCATGCACTTATCCTTATCCAGAAGAGTGAAAACCATATCCAGATGGATGAATGACTCAGGCTCCGACGGAAGCTGCTGCACCAATACATGAAGCTTTCCTGACGGGTTTGCCTTGCAGAATCTGTCCACTATGAAATCGATACCCTGAGGCGTTGTCCTCACACCGTTACCGACAATGAGTATGTCCTCGCGGGCGATCAATATGTCGCCACCCTCCATAATGACCTCGGACGTTTCCGGCTGGTCTGCATTTGCATCCACAACGCCGCATTCGAATGCCCCGCTGCAACGGTATATCGCATCCATTATCAGCGACTCACGCATACGTACCTTGTTTGCCATACGGCATATCAAGGCCTGATTTCCGATAGTTACGGCTGCGTCGCGGGTAAAATAGAAGTTGTAGAGAGGATAAAGGGCATAGTATTCATTACGCAGATAGGCTGTCAACGTATCCATTCTGACAGGAAGTCCCTCTATCAGAACTCTGGCAAGATCGACAGAATCCATTGCCATGAGAATGTCGATATAAGGCACGACATCCTCCGCCACACATATCCTGTGGATAAGATCAGCACGAGGCTTCCACTGATCCAGAACCTTCACGAGAAGATCGCGGACCTCATATACGGCAGCAAGTTTCGAGAGTACTCCCGAAAGTTGCTCATACTCGTACTGGGCAATCGAAAGATTCAAAATATCGCTGTACAGAGCCCTCTGGACATTCCTCGGCGTCATGTTCTCGACCTCATGTCCGGGCCTGTGCAGGAGGACCGCGTCAAGGCGTCCTATCTCTGACTGTATGTCTATCTTCAGTTTCATTTCAAACTATAAGCAAAACATTTGGTAAATATAATATTTTTTTCAGAAAGGAGCAAACAGGTACTATATATGGAATATTTGCTAACTTTGTAAAAAATTAATTCATCATGAAAGGAAAGATCATAGGATTCATTTCAGGCATCATTGTCCTCGCATTGGCAGCGTTCATTTTCTTCAAGTTCTATTTCGTATTCGGAGAAGGAGTGAAGGCAGGAGAGCTGAATTTCGTAGTGTACAAAGGATATGTATTCAAGACATATGAGGGAAGAGCGATCCAGGCCGGCTTCGGCAAGGGCAAGGGCACTAATCCGGGAGTGATCCAGTCATATGAGTTCGACTTCTCGATCACAGACGAGGCTATAGCAGACTCGCTCATGAGATGCGGCGGAAAGACTGTCGAGCTGCATTACAAGGAGTACCTCGGAACTCTTCCTTGGAGAGGAAAGCAGAAGTACATAGTAGACAGGATTGTATCAGTAAGAGACTAATAATCAGTAAAATATGAAGAAAATAAGTTTAATCCTGGGCACATTGTGTCTGGGATTGACTTTGTCTGCACAGCCAGGCATAGTCAGCACAAGAGAGGCGAACGATCCGTCAGGAAAAGTCCTCACGATGGAGGAGACAATCCTCTCAAGGGAGCTGTCTCCGGAAAGTCTGTACAGCACATGGACAGAGGGTTCGGAGCTCGTGATCAGAAAGGGCAACAAATGGCAGGTATATGACATCCAGAGCGGAGCCCTCAGCGACCTTAAGGCTCAGCCCGCTCCGTCACTGAGCGCAGTTACAAAGGGCCAGAGCCTCTATCTCGTCGGCAAAGATGGCAAGGAGACCCCTGTCGCAGTAAGCGAAAACGATCAGATCACATACGGACAGTTCACAAGCCGAAACGAGTTCGGAATCGAGGGCGGAATCTTCTGGGCACCGGACAGCAGCAAGGTAGCGTTCTACCGCAAGGACGAGAGCAAGGTTACGACCTTCCCTCTTCTGGACATTACCACCCGTACAGGTTCTCTCGTAGAGATCAAATACCCTATGGCGGGAATGGACTCTGAAAACGTGCAGCTGGGCATCTATGACATCGCAAGCGGCAAAACCGTCTATGCCCAGGCGAACGACTTCGGCTATGACCAGTATCTTACAAACATCAGCTGGTCACCCGACGCATCGAAGATCTTCATCCAGGTCCTCGACCGCAGCCAGAAGCACATGAAGCTTAACATGTACAATGCAGCAGACGGCAGCTTCGTCAAGACAATCCTTACCGAGGACAACGACAGATACGTCGAGCCGCAGAATCCTGTATGGTTCGTAAAAGGCTCAGACAACATCTTCCTCTATCGTACGGACAACAGGGACGGCTACCGCAACCTGTATCTCTGTGATCTCGAGGGTAATGTGCGCAGACTCACAGCGACAGACGCGGACGTGGATTACATCGCTAACGACGGCAAATATGTATGGTACACATCGGCAGAGGTATCCCCTGTCGAGAACCATCTCTTCAGAGTATCAATAAAGCTTCCGAAGTCGGCTGCGACAAAGGGCGTACCGGCTGTCAAGGTCGGAAATCCGGAAAGGCTCACAAAGGCTGAAGGATGGCATACGATAGCGATAAGCCCTGACTGCAGACATTATACAGACAGCTGGAGCAGTCTCTGCAACCCTGGTATGACCGATCTTTGCAGCTCAGACGGAAAGGTTCTCGCAAGCCTCCTCAAGGCTGAAGACCCGACTCTCGACTATGCTTACACAGAAATATCTCTCGGTACAGTAAAGAGCGCCGACGGCCTCTATGACAACTATTACCGTCTCATCAAGCCGAAGGATTTCGACCCCGCAAAGAAGTATCCTGTAATCGTTTACGTATACGGAGGCCCTCACTCTCAGATGGTTCAGAACACATTCCTTGCCCAGCTCCGCAGGTGGGAGATGTATATGGCTCAGCGCGGATACCTCGTCTATGTACAGGACAACAGAGGTACGTCAAACCGCGGAGCGGAGTTCGAAAAGGCGATCCATGGCCAGTGCGGACAGGCTGAGATGGCTGACCAGATCGAGGGCGTGAAGATGCTCATGGAGCTTCCGTACGTAGACAAGGACCGCATCGGAGTGCACGGATGGAGCTACGGAGGATTCATGACAATATCGCTCATCACCAACTATCCTGACATATTCAAGGTAGCCGTTGCCGGAGGCCCTGTCATCGACTGGAAATGGTATGAAGTGATGTACGGAGAAAGGTACATGGATCACCCGGACCGTAATCCGGAAGGATATGCAAAGACCAGCCTCATCAACAAGGCCAAGGATCTCAAGGGCAAGCTTCTTATCTGTCAGGGAGCGATCGACCCTGTAGTGGTATGGGAGCACAGCCTTAGCTTCATCAGGGAGTGCATCAAGAACAATGTACAGGTAGACTACTTCCCTTACCCATGCGCTGAGCACAATGTGATGGGCAAGGACAGAGTCCACCTCCATGACAAGATCTCCATGTATTTCGAAGACTATCTGTAACGGAATTCCGAATGGTGTCTGTCCTGGAACGGCACAGGAGCCACTGACAGGCCGACACCTACAATAAATTCACCTGCGACAAACGATGCCTGCACGCCAAAGGAAAAGACTTCCGGCGTTGCAGGCATTTTCAATGCTGCCGTATTACCGTCCGGACGAGGGTATAGGAGAGGAGAATATACCGCTACCGACTGGAAATATTGAGTCCAGAATTCCACAGAGGTATTGCTGGAAGGCCTGTAGATCACGCCTTCGCGCGTTCCCATTCCCCAATTGTTGCCCATGACTCCAAGCTGCGCTCCGTAAAGAATGCCAGACATGAAATAAAATCTCCTTCCCAGTTTAAGCGTATTTCCTATCATTTTCTGTTCCGATATATAAAGCTGGGGAACGTCTATATAATTGGAACCGGTAAGAGTGGAGAAGAACTTTTCCGGATGCTCTATGTTAAACTCGCCGAAACCTATGCTTCCGTCAAAACCATAGACAGGATGGATGTAGACAACCGGCTTAAGCATAGGTGCCGCCTTCCATGGAAGATACCAGTTCAGTCTGGAAGCAGGTATGAAAAGGTCCGGGGAGAGCATGAAAGGAATCGGATGCGGAAAACTGTCCCTTCGTTCCACCTCCTGAGCATGCGTCTCGAAGCATAATGACGCAGCAATCAATATCATAGCTACATATCGTGTCATATTGTTCAAGTTCGTAAGCACGAAAAGACAAGTACTATGCCCTTTTTAACAGAATTGTGCTAACTTTGTTGTGTTTTCCGCCATTCGGAAAGACACAATCAAATGAAATCTATCAAAGACGTATATAAAATCGGAAAAGGCCCGTCAAGCAGCCATACCATGGGCCCGTTCAAGGCTGTAAGGCATTATCTGGACAATCATGAAGATACAGACCATCTCCATGTCACATTGTATGGATCTCTCGCTGCAACAGGCAAGGGACACCTTACAGACACAGCGATCGAAGAGGCCTTTGCCACATGGTGCTGGACAGACAAAGAGACACTTGAGTGCAAGACCAGACGCGGAGGAGATGTGACAATCGAATGGAAGCCTGAAGAGAACCTTCAGGTACATCCTAACGGAATGAAGATCGCTTCTGTGAATGCTGACGGTGACATCTACGATAAGTGGACTTATTACAGCATCGGTGGAGGTGACATCATCTGTATGGAAAAGCCGCTCGAGTCCGAAGAGAATGGAGATATCTATGAAATGACCACTCTCTCCGACATAATGGAATGGTGCAACAACACCGGACATGCATTCTGGGAATATGTAGACATGGTTGAAGGAAAGAATGGAGTCTGGGAGCATCTTGAACTTGTATGGAAAGTCATGCAGGAGGCTGTTGAGCGTGGAATAGAAGAAGAAGGAGCTCTACCGGGACCGCTCCATATAAGGAGAAAGGCTTTAAGCTATCATGTCAGGGCATTCGGTCAGGGAGACACTTTCAAGACCAGAGGTCTCGTATTTTCATATGCTCTCGGCGTCAGCGAGGAGAATGCATGCGGCGGAACAATCGTTACAGCTCCGACATGCGGTTCTTGCGGAGTCATGCCTAGCGTACTCTACCACATGAAGACAAGATACGGATTCAGCGACTCGAGAATAATCAGGGCTTTGGCAACATCAGGTCTGATCGGTGCTGTCGTAAAGCACAATGCATCAGTATCAGGTGCAGAAGTTGGATGCCAGGGAGAGGTTGGAGTTGCATGCGCGATGGCAGCGGCAGCTGTGGCCCAGCTCATGGGAGGAAGTCCGGCACAGATAGAATATGCTGCAGAAATGGGTCTGGAGCACCATCTGGGTCTGACCTGCGACCCGGTTGGCGGCCTTGTACAGATTCCATGCATCGAAAGAAATGCATATGCCGCAGCCCGAGCAATGGATGCCGGTATCTATGCCTTATACACAGACGGACTGCATAGAGTCAGCTTCGACCAGGTTGTCCACGTGATGAAGGAGACAGGAAAAGACCTCTCCAACGTCTATAAGGAAACCAGTCTCGGAGGTCTTGCAAAAATGATCTGATGCGGCAATAAGAAATGGGTCTCAGAAGAGACCCATCAAAGAACTTGAATTGAATTGTGTGTGTAAGTTCTTTCACAAGAACGATGCAAAGGTAGTCCAAAAGTCGATGGCAGACTATCATTTTAACCCTCAATTCTATCACTTTTGTCGGATTATTTCTAAATTGCACAAAATTTTACAAGAAATGGATATTTCCGTATATGACAATTACAGCGGATCAGCTCGCGACTTTGACTTCTTTTTCATTGACGGAAAGTACAAAGTCTGCGACTCCATGCTCGCCATAATATGCATGAGCGGAAGAGCTACTTTTACAATCAGGCTCAACGACCATGAGATAGAAAAGGCCGGATATCTTGTCATACGACCGGAAACGCCATTTTACATAAAAGCACAAAGTGCTGATTTCAAGATAGATGTAGTCAGAATAGGTGGAAAAATATTCGAAGAATTGAGCAGAAACATGATTGATCTTCACCCGGAATGGTTCATCTACGACTATCCTTCGAACAAGCTTCCATGGAACAAGGCAAGAATGTTCCATATCATCCATTCATATCTGGGAAGCCTGCTTACTCTCCCTAAAGATTGGTACAGAGATCAGCTCATTAAAGAGTATCTTCGTATATTTTATCTCGAGGCATGTCATATCTGGGAAGAAAATTCTATTAATCCCAACATGACAGTCAAGAGAGAAAGAAAGATTACATGCGACTTCTTCAGACTGGCTGACAAGAATTTCAGAGAAGACCGCAAAGTCGATTCATATGCAGAAAAGATAGGCATAAGTGCAAAGCATCTCGCTGCCACAATAAAAGGCACCACAGGCAAATATCCTTCCGACTGGCTGGACGACTATGTCCTCCTTGAAGCGAAGAAACAGCTGAGAGAAAGCGACAACAGCATACAGAACATAAGCTTCGACCTAAACTTCGCAACGCCTTCACATTTCGGACGTTTCTTCAAGTCGAAGACAGGCATGACGCCTAAAGAGTTCAGACAGAAAGAATTCATTATAGTGACTTAGCTATGGGAAAAAGAAAATTCGACACATGCTTTTTTGAAAGATATGCCCAGGTATGTCTTGAGACCTTGCTTGGAAGCAGATATGAGGCACTCGTCAATGAGGACAGGCCTGACCTTCAGCTTCCGGATCATTCGCTCGGCATAGAAGTGACCCGCGCAATGGAGCCACGCAAAGATGTCGCCCATGACCTGTTGAAAGAAATGGCCGGCATAGATGTTCCTTCAGAGGACAAGGAAGACATCGACCGCATCCTGAAAAGCGGTTACGGCTACGGTCTTCAGGATGGCAGATATATAGGACATATCGAGTATGAATACTGGCGTCTGGCTCAGCCGCTTCGCCGCATCATCGAAAGCAAGGTCGGAAAGGTCGGATCAGGGTTCTACGGAGACTTCAAGGAATACGGTCTCTACATATTCTGCAAGGACGATCTGACAGAGGAGGAAGTGATCCTCACCATGGAATACACCAGCGACCTCCAGCGCCACCTCGACATCAAGTACTCCACCATGTACCTTTCCCTGATCGACCGTCTCTATGTCTGCGATCTCACCAACGTAGACCGCACGGCACACCCAACAAAATGCGCATCCCACGAGATAACCCGCGGAATGCGCCGTATGTTCTTCATGGAAGCCTTTACAGATTAGCTGTTCTGGCGGCTACCTTGCCTGCGTAGTAGGCGAAATCCTCGGTGCTGTCGGCGAAGAGGATGCCGCGTGATGAGTTGATGAGGAGACCGCCGTGGTCGTTTGCTCCGTGAGCGATGACTTCTTCTGCAGAGCCGCCCTGAGCTCCGACGCCGGGAACGAGGAAGAAGTTGTCCGGGCAGAAGCTGCGGAGTTCTTCAAGCTTGTCGGCCTTTGTAGCTCCTACAACGAACATCATGTTGTCCGGTGTCGAGATCTCCATCATTTCTTCCATTACAGCCTGGTAGAGAGGCTTTCCATCCTTCTGAGCGGACTGGAACTGGTATGCGGAAGCATTTGATGTCAAGGCAAGTACGATAGCCCATTTATCCTTGTACTCTAGGAAAGGAGTCACGCTGTCAGCACCCATATATGGTGCGATTGTCACTGCATCAAAGTCCATTTCGTCGAAGAATGCCTTTGCATACATCTTGGCTGTGTTTCCGATGTCTCCCCTCTTGGCATCTGCAATCAGGAAGATCTCCGGATATTTCATACGGATGTAATCGACTGTTGCGTCAAGCGCGCGGAGTCCGTCGATACCATAGCACTCATAGAATGCAAGGTTCGGCTTGTATGCCACGCAGTGCTCAGCTGTCGCATCAACGATTGCCTTGTTGAACTCTATGATCGAGCGTGCCTTGCCCTTATAGAGTTCGCCTTTGATAGCGAGTTCGCCCTTGTTTGCCAAAGCCTTGATATGCTCGGGCATCTTGTCGAAATCCACATCCAGTCCTACGCAAAGCATGCTCTTCTTTGTCTGGATCTGTTCGTATAACTGTTTTCTGTTCATATATTCAACTATTCTCTGTCAGGGATATAGAGGTTTGAAAAACCGTGGCCGCCCGTGGCCCCGTGAACGGGAGGGGCCCATCGTCAGATGGGAGGGATTCAGTTTTTCAAACCTTTATATCCCTGACTGACATTAATAATATCTATAGAATAATGCAATTGCTTCCATTCCTGCGAAGAGCTGCTTCAGGAGATAGCTCTCGTTCGGCGAATGGATTGTATCCCTTTCAAGGCCGAATCCCATCAGAAGAGGATCTATGCCGAGAATCCTCTGAAGATCGGCAAGGATAGGAATCGAACCGCCACCACGAGACGGAACAGGCTCTATGCCGTAAACCTCTGTCATAGCCTTCTCTGCTGCCTTGTAAGCTGGTGATGAGATAGGAATGAGGAAGCCGTCACCTCCATGATGAGGAATAACCTCGACCTTTACATAATCAGGGGCGATTGAAAGGAAATGTTCTGTAAAGAGCTTGGTGATGGTAGCACTGTCCTGGTTAGGCACAAGTCTCATCGAGATCTTTGCATGAGCTACGGAAGGAAGAACAGTCTTAGCACCTTCACCGATATATCCGCCCCAGATACCGTTCACATCAAGGCATGGACGGATACCTGTGCGCTCGAGAGTGCTGTAACCTTCTTCTCCCTTCACTTCCTTGATATCAAGGAACTCCTTATACTCATCAAGATCGAATGGAGCACGTGAAAGTTTTGCCCTGTCCTCATCTGAAAGAACAACTACATCGTCATAGAATCCCTTTACGGTTATGTGTCCGTCCTTGTCGATAAGAGACGAGATCATATCACAGAGAACATTGATCGGATTAGCGACAGCTCCGCCATAATGACCGGAATGAAGATCCTTGTTAGGACCTGTCACCTTCACCTCGACATAAGAAAGTCCGCGCATGCCACAGTTGATGGAAGGTACTGATTCTGAAATCATTGTAGTATCAGACACAAGAATGATATCAGCTGCAAGACGCTCCTTGTTCTCTGAAGCCCATGCTGCAAGAGAAGGGCTTCCTATCTCTTCCTCACCCTCGAGGATGAACTTCACGTTATGCTTCAATCCGCCTTCACGAACCATGAACTCGAAAGCCTTGATATGCATGAAAAGCTGTCCCTTGTCATCATTTGCTCCGCGTGCATAAATGGCTCCGTCACGGATTTCAGGCTCGAACGGATCGGAATGCCACAGTTCTACAGGATCTACAGGCTGGACATCATAATGGCCGTAAACCAGGACAGTAGGAAGTGAAGGATCGATAAGTTTCTGACCGAACACTACCGGATGTCCTGTGGTAGGATATACCGCAGCCTCATCAGCACCAGCCTCAATAAGAAGCTCGACGAGTCTTTCTGCGCAACGCTGCATATCCGGCTTGTGCTGCTCGAGTGAGCTGACCGAAGGTATCCTGAGGAGAGAGAAAAGCTCCTCGAAGAATCTTTCCTTATTGGTTTCAATGTACTGTTTCATGGTATGGTGTTATTTTGCTAATTTTTCCTTGGCGTATTCGAGTGTAAGCTTGAAGGTCTTCTTGTTGGAAGACGGAGCCTCGTACATAGCATCTGTCATGATCTGCTCGCAGATAGAGCGAAGTCCTCGTGCGCCTAGCTTATTCTCGATAGATGTATCTACAATAAGGTCAAGCACTTCCGGCTCCACAGACAGCTTGATGCCGTCAAGCTCGAACATCTTCTCATACTGCTTCATGAGAGCATTCTTCGGCTCTGTCAGGATCCTCTTGAGGGCATCCCTGTCAAGATGGTCAAGATATGTGATCACCGGAAGTCGGCCGATGATCTCAGGTATGAGTCCATATGAACGGAGATCCTGAGCCTCTACATATCTGAGAAGATTCTCCTTGTCTATCTGCTGCTTGTTGGCAGCTCCGAAACCTATGACCTGAGTGTTGAGTCGCTGAGCGATCCTGCGTTCGATGCCTTCAAAAGCTCCACCACAGATGAAAAGAATGTTCTGGGTGTTGACATGAAGGAATTCCTGCTCCGGATGCTTGCGGCCTCCTTGAGGCGGAACATTCACCACACTTCCTTCGAGGAGCTTCAGCATCGCCTGCTGAACGCCCTCACCGGAAACGTCTCTGGTTATGGACGGATTGTCGCTCTTGCGTGCAATCTTATCGATCTCGTCAATGAAGACAATACCCCTTTCCGCTCTGGCCACATCATAATCAACTTCCTGAAGAAGACGAGACAGTATGCTCTCGACATCCTCACCTACATATCCCGCCTCTGTCAGGACTGTTGCGTCCACAATAGTGAACGGAACATTCAGGAGCCTTGCTATAGTCTTGGCCATCAAGGTCTTGCCGGTACCGGTAGGACCTACCATGAGGATATTGGACTTCTCGAGTTCGAATTCATTGTCGGACTCAAGATTGTTGTTGAGTCGCTTATAATGGTTGTATACAGCAACAGCCAGAAGCTTCTTGGCCCTGTCCTGGCCGATCACATACTGATCAAGAAACTCATGGATTTCCTTAGGCTTCTGCAACGCCTCGACCTTACCAAGAGGCTTTGCAGGCTTCGCAGAACGGTCAAAGTCCTTGATATAGTCTCCTGCGAGCTTCACACATTCCGAACATATGCATGCATCAAGTCCCTGCAGAAGAAGCGGAACCTCATTCTCGCTTCTGCCGCAGAACATACAATATCGGCTGTTATGCTTGTTTGACTTAGCCATATGTTACTTCTTCTTGGTAAGTATCTCGTCAATCATTCCATATTTCAGAGCCTCCTGCGATGTCATCCAGAAATCACGGTCTCCGTCTGCATAGATCTTTTCGATCGGCTGACCCGAATGCTCGGAAATGATTGAGTAAAGTTCATTTCTTGTCTTCTCGATCTCCTGGGCAGCGATGAGAATGTCCGATGCCTGGCCGTGAGCGCCACCGAGAGGCTGATGAATCATGACACGGGAGTGCTTCAGCGCCGATCTCTTTCCCTGAGTTCCGGCACAAAGAAGAACAGAACCCATGGATGCAGCCATTCCGGTACAGATGGTAGCAACGTCAGGCTCGATGATCTGCATGGTATCATAGATGCTCAATCCCGAGTGCACCTGGCCGCCAGGAGTATTGATATAAAGCGAAATGTCGCTCGAGCTGTCACTGGATGCAAGGAAAAGCAGCTGTGCTGTGATGATATTTGCCACATCATCATCGATAGGAACACCGAGGAAGATGATTCTATCCATCATAAGACGGCTGAACACATCCATGGATGCAACATTCAGCTTTCTCTCCTCGATGATAGTAGGATTGATGTAGCTGTCAAGTACAGACTGGTATCTGTGCATGGTCATGGAGCTGATTCCATGCTCCAGGACTGCATATTTATTGAATTCTTTATTCATATGAACAAATTATAGATCCTTCGATTACGCTCAGGATGACAATGAATAAAAAAGGCCGGCTTTGCGAGCCGGCCTGTAAGTCATATTAGTTCAACTCGCGGAACTTCTCTACAGAAATCTTTTTCTTCTTGAGGGTAACCACCTCACGAACAGCTGCGAAAGTCTTCTCGTTCTCTACCTGGTCGAGAATTCTTCTGCCCTGCTCCTCCTGTGAGAGGATGTTCTTTGCAAATGCCTCAAGCTGCTCCTCAGGAACATTGTTCATTCCGTACATTGCGAACTGATATGCAGCAAATCCCTTTGCGCTTGCAAGAAGGTCTGTCTCCTCGATCTTCACGTTGTACTTGTTCATGAGGTAGCCACGTACCATCTGCCACTTGTAGTCAACGATGAAGAGAGCCCAATCCTTCTCGATGTCCTCCATAGAGAACTTACCCTCGTTCACAACATATACCCATCTCTTGAGGAACTTCTCGGCAAGGTTCACGTCTGCCTTCTCAAGGAGATAGTCCTTAGCGTCCTTAGAGAAACGGAAATCAGCCTCCTGAGCATACTCAGCACGGATTCTCTCCTCTACCTTCGCATCGAACTCAGCCTCAGTCTTTACACCGAAGATCTTCTCGAAAGTCTCCTCTGTAAGAGGTGCGTTCACGAATGTCTTCACATTCTTGACAGTCATCTTGAACATTGGATCGAGAGTAGCGAGCTCATCCTTGCTTACCTTAAGCATTGAAGCACGGTCAGTCTCGTTCTCGAATGCCTCATTTACGTTCACGTCAAGAACATCACCAGGCTTTACACCTACAAATGACTTTCTTGCAGCCTCAGCTACATTGCGGAGAGCTACATAAGTTCCCTCAACCTTGGTCTCGCCCTGCTCAAAGTCAACAATGATGAAATCCTCCTCCTTTGCAGCCTCACCCTCTTCGAGTGAACCGTACTGACGGAGAAGATTGTCCTTCATCTCGTTCTTGGCAGCCTCAGTAACAGTGATTGTATAGTATGTGATCTCGTCATCCTTTGAAAGCTCGAAAGAAATCTCAGGATTCTCGGCGATATCGAACTTGAATGTAAATTCGTTTCCTGCAACCCACTCAGTCTCTGGCTGATCCTCGCTTGGAAGCGGCTCACCGAGAACGCGGAGGTTGTTCTCATGAATGAAGTTGTTGAGACCCTCTGAAATAACATCATTCACTGAATCCACGAGAGCTGACTGGCCATACATCTTCTCTACGAGAGACATAGGAACCATACCCTTGCGGAATCCCTTGAATTCTGCCTTCTTTCTGTAGTCGTTAAGCTTCTTCTTTCTGCTGTCTGCATAATCCTCTGCTGTTACTGAAAGAGTAACCTCGAGGTTGAGATCGTCAATTCTGTTCTGTTCAAGTTTCATATTATCAGTTATTTAATCATTTTCTATATAATTCCGCACCAGGCGGCAAAAACAAGCCTGCAAAATTAAACATTCCTTATGACATTTCAAAATGTCATTTATCGGTCTTTTCCTTTCGCTTCGGATAAGAAACCCTTGAGTGATACATCTGCTGAAGGTAGGACTTTATCTCATCCTTCATGGTATTGATCTCACGCAGAGAAATATCGGAATCCGCAAACTGGTTCTCCTTTGCCTTGCCGTCGACAATAGCATCTACAAGGGCCGATATGCTTTCAGGAGAATATGTCTTGAGGCTTCTGGAAGCTGCTTCGACAGCATCGCATATCATAAGGACTACTTCTTCCTTCGCTACCGGCCTTACACCATCATAGTAGAATCCCGACACATCCTCAGGATCTCCTCCGTCATTGAGGTATTGTGTAAGGAAATATGCTGCAGATGTGGTTCCATGATGAGAAGCGATGAAAGACTTCACTTCACCTGGCAGACCGTATTTTTCCGCAAGCGCAAGTCCGTCGGAGACATGACGGATGATTTCATGAGCGCTTTCCTTAGGAGAAAGGCCTTCATGATATCTGACTCCCGACGTCTGATTCTCGGTAAAGCACTGAGGGTTGCTTATCTTTCCGATGTCATGATATAGCGCACCGGCACGCACAAGAAGGACGTTGGCATTGATTGACCTTGCGGCTGCATCAGCAAGGTTCATCACCTGAAGAGAGTGATGGAATGTACCTGGAGCCTTGTCAGCAAGGATACGCAGAAGCTTGTTGTTGGTGTCGCTCAGCTCTGCAAGCTTGGTATTGGAAACAAGCTTGAATATCTTCTCGAAAAGGTAGATGAGCGGATAACCGGCTACAGAAAGCAAAGAACCGAGAGCCATATCGAAAACCGTATGGTATTCCTTAAGGCCTGCAACTCCGTCAATGAGTCTGAACGCTCCCCAGACGACGGTCATGACAGCAAAAACAATGAACGCTGTCACGAACTGAAGCCATCCACGGTTGAAGATGCCGAAGACAAGCATGGCGATGCTTCCCGCAACAAGATACATCATGAAAAGCTCGACTCCGTTAGGAGCAAAGATCATCATCGGCAGGAGCGAAATGAAGTATACGGAGAACACCATCCTCTTCGTGAAGAATGCCAGCAGATACATCGAGATCAGCGTGAAAGGCATTAGATAGAAGAGCGAAGCATCCGTTTTGGCCACGATCGATGAACCGACAGCAGCCAGAGCAAATATCATCAGGAGATACAGATACTTGTTGAATTCGTCGAATATCCTGAAGTTACAGTAGCATATTGCAAGGAAAAGCACAAGGACTATGAAAAACGCGATGAGGATGTTGCCTGTCCACATGAAAGTGCGTGATTCTCCATAGCCTACACTCGTATTGTATTCAGCCCTATATGAGTCGAGAAGCTGTTCAATTTCAGCTGTAACTATCTCTCCTTCAGACACTATCACCTGTCCTGCACGCATCACGCCCTGGGTTGGTGAAATATAGTTTATGCTCTCTTCATGAATAAGATCGGTAGTCTGCTGGTCATACACAAGATCAGGGACGATCAATGAGGAAAGCGAGGCCGCCGCAACAAGCGAGTCAACATTACATCTTGGAAAGGCTTTTGCCAAGGATTCATGCAGAAAAGCTGTTGCATCTTCAAGAGTGTATACCTCTGACAGCGGAACCTTCACTGCCCTTCTATCCTTCTGGATATAGACAAGGGCGTCAGGATCTGTTCTCATGCCCTCGATATCAGCAACTGCATTAGGAGCTGTTATACCTTTAGAATACAAAGAAGTAAGGACATCTGAAATCACCACCTTCGCATCTGACCATTTGCCGAGCTCAAGAGATGAAACAGCATTCATGCTTCTCGACGCCACCTTACCGTCCAGCTTGTAATAAGGTATGAATACAGAACCGGCCTTCTCCCGTTCTTCCAGAAGCTGTGCCTCGGTCTTCAATACAGGAAAGTCAAACTGCGCTACAAGAGTCTCATGAAGCCATGGAGAGCCTTTCCTATAGTCATAATTGAACTTAGGGCTCCTTGGCATCATGAAGACAAGTATCAGAAAGAGAGCCAGGAGAGGAAGATATACCTTGAACTTTCTCGGGAGATTGAACTTTTCCATAAATATTTCCTTAAATAATTTCAGTGCCGCCGCTTGAAACGACGACACTGATTATCATTAGACAATGCAAATATTATGCATCAATATTCGCGTAATGCGCATTCTGCTCAATGAATTCGCGGCGCGGCGGCACATCGTCACCCATGAGCATCGAGAATGTACGCTCTGCTTCAGCAGCATTCTCGATTGTAATCTGACGGAGGAGACGCTTCTCCGGATCCATCGTAGTGGTCTGAAGCTGCTCAGCACTCATCTCTCCAAGACCTTTGTATCTCTGGACATATACGCCCTTGTCAGAACCCTTGCCGAGCTGGAGGGTAGCCTCCTTACGCTGTGCCTCAGTCCAGCAGTAAATTTCTTCCTTACCTTTCTTGACGAGATAAAGAGGCGGAGTAGCAAGATATACATATCCGTTCTTGATCAGGTCGATCATATAGCGGAAGAAGAATGTAAGAATCAGTGTTGCAATGTGGCTTCCGTCCACGTCGGCATCGGTCATGATGATGATCTTGTGGTAGCGGAGCTTACTGAGATTCAATGCCTTGCTGTCCTCTTCAGTTCCCACTGTAACGCCAAGGGCTGTGTAGATGTTGCGGATTTCATCGCTTTCGAAAACCCTATGCTCCATAGCCTTCTCGACATTGAGGATTTTACCTCTGAGCGGAAGGATGGCCTGGGTGATACGGTCACGTCCCTGCTTTGCAGTACCGCCCGCAGAGTCTCCCTCGACGAGGAAGAGTTCGCATTCCTCAGGATTTCTTGAAGAACAGTCGGCAAGCTTTCCCGGAAGACCGGCACCTGACATCACTGTCTTTCTCTGTACCATTTCACGAGCCTTGCGAGCAGCATGACGTGCGGTAGCTGCGAGAATGACCTTCTCGACAATCATCTTGGCCTCCTTCGGATTCTCTTCAAGATACTGCTCCAATGCAGCCGCTGTGGCCTGTGAAACAGCTGAAACGACCTCGCCGTTACCAAGCTTTGTCTTGGTCTGTCCTTCAAACTGAGGCTCGGCCACCTTTACCGAAACGACAGCTGTAAGTCCTTCACGGAAGTCATCAGCAGCAAGATCGAACTTGAGCTTGGCAAGCATGCCGGCCTTGTCTGCATAGTTCTTCAAGGTCCTGGTAAGACCCATCTTGAATCCCTGAAGGTGAGTACCACCTTCTATCGTATTGATATTATTTACGTATGAATATATCTTCTCGGTATAGCTGGTATTGTACTGGAGGGCGATCTCGATAGGAATTATCTTGTCAGTCTCGAGATAGATAGGAGACTCGATAAGTTTCTCGGCACCACCGTCGAGATAGTCGACGAACTCCTTGAGACCATCCTGCGAGTAGAATACATCACTTCTATAGTGCGCTGTCTCAAGTTCGTTTCCATTCTCATCCAAGTCATTGATGAGGTTCCTCTTATCTGTAAGAGTCAGGCGGATACCTTTGTTAAGGTATGCAAGTTCGCGCAGACGTGCAGCAAGAGTGTCATACTTGTATACAGTCGTAACCTGGAATATTTCAGGATCCGGATGGAAGGTCACGAATGTACCGGTATCCTCAGCCTCTCCGACAACCTCTACAGGCTTATATGGTTTACCCTTCGAGTATTCCTGGACAAAGACCTTGCCCTCACGATGGATTTCAGCCTTGAGGTAATCCGAAAGGGCGTTCACACAGGATACACCCACACCATGAAGACCTCCGGACACCTTGTAGCTGTCCTTACTGAACTTACCACCGGCATGAAGGACTGTAAGCACCACCTCAAGAGCTGAGCGGTTTTCCTTTTCATGCATACCCGTCGGGATACCTCGTCCGTTATCCTTGACAGTTATCGAATTATCTTCGTTGATATAAACTTCAATATCGGTACAATATCCTGCAAGAGCCTCATCGATACTGTTGTCCACCACCTCATATACAAGATGATGAAGACCTCGTTCTCCGACATCTCCGATATACATCGACGGTCTCTTACGTACGGCCTCAAGGCCTTCCAACACCTGAATACTGTTCGCGGAGTACTGCTCCGCAGAAGCGTTGTTGATTTCGTTCTCGTTCATTATTTTATTTCTGATCCTATTCTTTTTCAAGACCCGCGGGACACCATGCCAACAGGGTCGAACAAACGTACAAATATAGGGATTTTTCTTATAAATTCAAACAGATACCAAGGGTAAAATATGGGCCTTTCTCAGCATAAAGAAGGCTGCGCTGGATTGTCATTCCAAGAAGGTTTCCTCCCCTTGCCCAAGCCGATAATTTACGGTTCACCACATATTCGAACTCCAGTCCGAGATCAGCATAACCAGGCACGCGCGCATCAACAGGCTTCTTCAGGAACTGATTCATTGAATAATATGCAATACCTTTACTTGCACTTGAAAAGCTGCAGTCTAATCCCACAAACACACGTTCCTTCCAGTCATATGCAAATGCTACGTCACCTGTAAGTGCAGCCGGGAAAAGCAGTCCTTTGTCAGTTTCATCGGAACGGCTTGCATAATATGCATAATTGACAGTTCCGTCAAATCTGAAATGATCCAAAGCAAGGAGCCACTCCAGCGAAGCAAAGGCCTTGTCATATGAGGCATATCCAAGAGCAGGCATCCATGCAGGCAAGATCACAGCATTTGCATCCTGCATGACCGCTCCGTCAAGAAGAGCATTTCCATAGCTGGCATAGCCTCCGCTCAGATTATAGCTGAAGCGTGTTCCGATGCGGCCTTCAAGTCCGGCAGCAAGAGCAAACTTCTCATCCTCTACGTCAAGAATATTCCATAATCCTCTGCCGTAGCGCATGTGGGCACGAGGATTATGTGCGAGAAGATCGGCATATGAATTGATTCTGCTGTCTCCGCCGAGATCAAGGTAAACCTTCATAGCATCAGGAATGGCCTTGTACTCGACTCTTATATCAGGATAAACCGTCTGATCTTCATATCCGTACATATCTGATATACCGTCAGTTCTGAAAGCGGCTGAAATCCTGACTCCGACATCCAGATGCCATCTGTTCCTGTCCATGACATAATGCGGAACGACATCAAAATCTCCACCTGCAGCAAAAAGACCGCCGTCAACCATGGCCATATCATAGCCCAGATCAAGAGCCAGCCTGTCTCCATTATGGAAAGCATATGCAAGATCTCCCTCGACTGCAAAATCATTCTCCATCAGCGAAGTCTCAGGTGAAGCCGTATCTGTAAGAATGTCTTCAGCAAAACGGTAGGAAACATCCGCCTTATACTGAAGCGGAACATCCGGATGATTCTTCGATGCCGTGACAAGATTCACTACTGCAGAATTGTACCCTCTGCCTGACACATGGAATTTCCTTTCCTGCTGATGCAGACCTTCATATCCTGCGTCGAATCCGAAGAAGGCATTCTGCCAGTCGTAGCGTCCCTCGACTCCGGCCTTAGTACGCAGATCATATCCTGGCCACGCTCTGCTGCTTCCATCGGTCTTCTCCATCTTGCCCAGTACAGCCTCGGCATCCGATAAAGACGGATTGGCCATAGTATGGTATTTTCCTACGAATGACCTATGGGAGGCATACACATTCATCCTGAAAGGACTCTTGAACACCGGGCTCCAGACCATATCGAAAACCGGATGAAGCTGATAGCCTGCACCAGCCTTGAGATAGAAAGAATTGATGTCGCGGAAGGTCGGAGACGGTTTCATGTCAAGTGTATATGGACTGAACTCATATGCACCCTTGTACGGACTTTCCGACACGGAATAATCAAATTCCAGATCGAATCTCAGCACAGAATCAGGGACTGCCATCTTCAGCTGAGGTTTGTGGACCTCCATCAGTTTTCCTTCATATGCCCTGCTCACCTCAACGGTAGGGTCAAGATTCTGTCCCGACGCCGGCAAAGCCGCAAAGGCAGCCAGAACAAGAGGAAATATACGATATAATATGCTTGATTTCATCTGCTTATGTTTAAAAATTACTGAGCCATGATCTCTTCGAGTTTTCGTAATCTCATGGCAACGTTATCCATCACGTCATCATCTGTTCCAGACGGCTCATATCCGTCCCTGATACTCTCGAATGTCGCCTTTGCCTGCTCCATCTCATCTCTTTCGACGAATGAATCTCCAAGTACGATGAAGCTCTTGGCCAGCCAGTAGACCTGACTTGTGCCGGC
Organism: Bacteroidales bacterium; assembly: GCA_017561265.1. The sequence continues at coordinate 10,880 of JAFZDJ010000020.1, read as the reverse complement.
ATCCGAGAAGGCATAGACCTTTTCCTCAACCGCCTCGAACTCGCCCTTGTCATAACTGTCAAGGATTATGAGATATGCAGCCTCTGCTCCATACATAGATGATGCGTCCTTGGCAAGATCAGCAAAGATCGAATAAGCCTCATCTCTTCGGCTTGTCGCAAGATATGACTTGGCCTTGACATACTGTGCTTCAGACTTGAGGTCTGCACCGGACCTGGAATCAGCAAGAACCCTGTCAGAATTACGGACCGCCTCATTCCACTGATGGGCTTTGAAAGCGGAACGCATCATTCCCACGAGTGCAGCATGCTTGTTATTGTCCAGAAGAGCTGCCGAATAAAGAGATGAATATCCACCGAAGGCATCCTCCCATCTTTCAAGACGGTATGAAAGGTCGGAGAAATTAAGCATAGAGAGCTCGACGAACGAACCTTCACCCTTCTCGATGACCTTCCTGTAGCTGTCGCATGCCTGATCGAACTTCGACAGACTTCTATACGACTCGGCCATATAGAAATCAGCCTTATAGGCATTGGCTCCGTCAGGATACTTGTCCAGATATGACTGCAAGGAAACAAGAGCCTTCTGATAGTTCTCCGAAAGGTATATCTGCTCAGCCGCGTTGAAAAGCATGATTTCCTTCTCATCCTCGGTCTTGGTCGCTCCCTTTCCTATAGCGTCAATATATGCAATGTACTCCTCAGGCTCGTTTCTGGTCTGATAAATGGACTCTATCGCAGCAAGAGCATCCTCCGAATAGCCGGAAAGAGGCATCTCCTCAACCACTGTCTTATAATATCCGAGAGCCTCATTGTACTGAGACTGGTTTCTGGCAAGAGATCCCATCTCAATATAAGCCTTGGCTACAAATGTGCTGTCCTTGACCTCGGAAGCGAGTTTTCTGAAGCATTCGAAGGCTTTCTCATCATCCTCCTTCACAGCATACGAACGTCCGAGCTCAAACATCGCTTCAGGATAGAATTCAGCATCTGCAGAAGCATCCATCACATTTGAAAGGAGATCGATCTTTTCAGCCGTCTTCTTTGAAAGGCCGTATGCAAGAGCCGCCTGATAATACGGATAGATATCGTTGACATTGAAATAATCATCCAGTACAAAATCGTAGGCAGCTGCAGCCTCCTTGTATTTCTTATCGATGAAATAGCAGTCAGCTCTTCTGGTAAGAGCCTCCTTTCTATAATCCGTCACGGGCTCCTTGAGATATTCGTCAAACCATTTGAGGGCTGCGGCATAATCAGCCTTCTTGAAGTGGCTGTATGCGATATTGTAGGTCATGAGATATGACTCAGGTTGACCATAAAGAGCCGAGGTGTTGTACAGGTCGGTAAACACGCTGATGGCATCGTCGTACTGATCGTTCCTGTAGTAGGACTCTGCAAGCCAGAATCTAGAAAGCTGATTGAAACGACTGCTTCTTTCCGAGTAGTAAGCAGCAGCCTTCAGACAAGGTATGGCCATTCTATATGAACCGCTGGAGACGAGCTGCTCCGCTCGCAGATAATTGGCTTTCATATAGTTAAGCACCATATCATCATCCAGTTCATCAATCTTGTCGTATGCATTCACCGCTCCTTCGTAATCACGGTCGTGAAGAGCTGCCACAGCGATATAGCTGTTGATCCTGTCCTCCTGCTCCTTTGCCGGATATTTCTTGATATAATCATTGAACACCGATGTATCGGAATTGATATCGAAGGCAAGTTTCGCCCAGTTGAAATATGCATCTTCGGCAATCTGAGGATCATACCACACCTGCGCCGCATCCTTGAAAGCCTCAAGAGCTGCAACCTTGTTCCTTGTCTGGATGTAGCTGTAGCCGAGGTGATAGTTAGCTACCTGACCGAGAGAATCCATCCTTTCAGTCATGTTATTGAAGCTTCTGATAGCTCCCTCATAATCCTTCACAGCATAAAGCACGGATCCGCTATAGAACCAGTCAGTTCTTGAATCAGGAGCCTTGCCCTCACTCATGCCCAGCTCATAATAACGTCTGGCGTTGTCGGCATCACCAAGAACGAGGCAGGCCTCGGATATGATTCTGGCAAGATGGGACTTCCTGTCCTCCGGAACAGCTTCATACATAGCATCACCGTTGGCGGCCACATATCTGTAATCCTTGAGCATGAACCGACACTCCATGATATAATAATTCGCAATTTCAGCGAAACGGCTGTCTGTCGAAGCCTTTTCGAACCATTCCAAAGCATCACGGAAGTTCTTGTTCTCATAATTTACATATCCGATGGCATAACGCGCCGGAGCGGTAAAATCTGTAACAGGACGCCTCTCCAAAGCTATGAAACCGTTGAGAGCATCTTCCATATTCCTGTTTTCCAGGGCGCTGTATGCCTTTCTGAAAAGGAATTCATCCACCTGCTTTTTATACAGATCGGAAGCAGCGAGCCTTCCAAGATACTTGGATGCCTCAGCATACTCCTGCGCATCGAAGCAGTTCAAAGCATGAGCATAGACGATCTGCGGAACCATTATGGAATGTGAATTCTCTTCAAGAAATCTTTCCATAGCCGTTTCATAACCCGGAGTCATCATCACCACATCGTTAAGAACGGCATAGCCTTCCGGATCAACCTTTCCGTTCCTGCCGGCTATAGTCCTGAACATGGCTCCGGACATTGATTCCATTCCTTTATCGCGCAGCTTCAAGGCTTCTCTTAGCCCTCTGATATCATCCCCGGGAATCCCGGCAGAAGCATCATATCCGGATACGGCAGAAGCCGATATGGAGATAAGAGCCGCAGCAAAAGCCGTCAATATTGTCTTCTTATTCATGATCATTCTAAAATTTTACAAATTTAACCATTTTTCCACTATATTTGTATGATTATATCTATTTTTTGACATGGAAGACAAGACTCCAATCATCTCATTCAGAAAGGCCGACATACTTAACGGTGAGGCTGTCGTAATCTACGGACTCGACATGGACGTGTATCCGGGAGATTTCGTTTATATCGTCGGAAAAGTGGGCACCGGCAAGACTTCGATCATCAGGACCATCATAGCAGAAAACAGGCTGGAGACCGGTACAGGCGAAGCATGCGGATTCAAACTGAACGGAATAAAGGACAACGAAATTCCATTCCTCAGAAGGAAGATGGGAGTGGTCTTCCAGGACTTCCAGCTACTTATGGACAGAACCGTAGAGGACAATCTTTCATTCGTCCTTAAAGCTACCGGATGGAAGAACGAGGAGGATATTTCAAAAAGGATCATGGAGGTTCTGACTGCAGTGGGAATGGACAGGAAAGCTCACAAGATGCCACATCAGCTTTCCGGTGGAGAGCAACAGCGAATTGCGATAGCAAGGTCTCTTCTCAACGACCCGCAGGTCATAATAGCAGATGAGCCTACAGGAAATCTCGACAATGAAACCGCCGACGGAATCATGAAGCTGCTTACAGGCATCAACCGTGAAAAGGGAACATCGATTGTAATGGTCACACACAACAGGCAGATATTCGAAAAATATCCCGGCCGCGTGATGGTATGCAAGGATGAAACCTGCTGCGAGCAGAATGAGAATGAGGTAATCGATCTGGAACTTACCATCTGACATGAAGATATCGGAAAGATACGCAGCCATAACAGACTGGTTCTCAAGGAATATGGAAACAGCAGAAACGGAGCTGCATTACGACAGCCCATTCCATCTGCTGATAGCCGTAATCCTGTCTGCACAATGCACTGACAAGAGGGTCAACATGCATACTCCCCAGATATTCACAAGATTCCCGGAGCCTTCCGACCTTGCTGCGGCATCATTTGAGGAGGTCTACGAGCTGATCAAGTCGATATCATTCCCTAACAACAAGGCCAGACACCTTATAGGCATGGCTCAGAAACTGGTATCCGAGTTCAACAGCATAGTCCCGTCTGAAACCGAACTGCTGGAAACACTTCCCGGAGTAGGACGCAAGACCGCTAACGTAATAGCATCGGTGATATATGACAAGCCGGTCATCGCTGTTGACACGCATGTATTCAGGGTTTCCCGCCGTATAGGCCTCTCTGAAGGAACGACCGTAGAGGCTGTTGAAAAAGATCTGACGGCTGGCTTTGCAGAAGAGCTCCGAGGCAAAGCACATCACTGGCTCATACTTCACGGACGATATACATGCACGGCCCGTAAGCCGAAATGTGAAACATGCGGAATACAGGACTACTGTCTCAAATACATATCCGACAACGTCATACTCTGATGCATCTTTTCCCTTCAGATATCCCGGATCCTGTTCCGGAACGTTTTACAGATCCGTTCCGTTATTACCCGCACCCTCTGGTCAGATATGCGGCAGAAGAAGTAATGTCAGAAATAGAAGGATCTGCAGAACTTTCCCATCAATTTGCTGAAGGAAAGATGCTAGGCATACTGGTCGTAACGGATGAAAAAGGCAGGTATGGCTATCTGGCAGCTTTTTCCGGTAATATCGGAGGACGCAGCATGATAGATGGCTTTGTCCCTCCGATCTTTGACCTGCTCGATCCTGACGGACATTTCAAGATTAAAGAAGCTGAAATAACTGAAATAAACCACAGGATCACCTCTGCGGAAAGCAGCGCTGAACTGCAGAATCTCAAGGCTGCACTGAAGGATTCGGAGATGAAAAGAGATCAGGAAATCGACAATCTGAAAGCCCGCATGGCCATTTCCAGACATGAAAGGAATCAGATAAGAAGCGAAGTTTCGGATCCGTCAAGACTGTCAGAACTGATACGCGAAAGCCAGTTTGAAAAAGCGGAACTGAAAAGGTTGAAAATCAGATGGGAAGAAGAAATCAGGCTGCTCAAAGATCAGATAAGGCTCATTGAGGAAGATATCATGAAGATGAAGCAGCAACGCGCTGCCATGTCCGATCAGCTGCAGAAATGGATATTCGGAAGCTACATCGTGCATAATGCGCTGGGTGAGAAAAAAAGCATATGGGAGATTTTCTCAGAAAGCGGTCTCATTCCGCCTGGAGGTACCGGTGAATGCGCAGCTCCGAAGCTTCTGGAACATGCATATAGAAACGGCCTCAAACCCGTTGCAATGGGAGAATTCTGGTACGGTCTCTCCCCTTCCACAGCTGTACGCACCCATGGACACTTCTACCCATCCTGCACAAGCAAATGCGGGCCGTTGCTAGGATTCATGATGAAGGGACTGGAAACAGAAGAAAGCAATCACCTCACCGAAGAGGTTGAAATCTTATACGAAGACGAGGCTGTTGTTGCAGCAGAAAAACCGTCCGGCACACCTTCGGTGCCCGGTCTTGACGGAAGGACATCCATATTCAAAAGCTTGAAGGAGAAGTATGCTGATCTATATACCGTCCACAGGCTCGACATGGACACATCCGGAGTAATTCTTTTCGCAAAGACATCCGAAGCTGCTGTCAATCTTCAGAAACAGTTCGAGAATCATAACATCCGCAAGACATATCATGCAAGACTGTCTTCATCAGCAGAAGGAAGGATCCTGAATATAGGAGACAAAGGAAAGATAGAGTTACCTTTAAGCCCTGATTATGATGAAAGGCCAAGGCAGAAAGTCGACATATCGCAAGGCAAGGAGGCCATTACAGAATACGAAGTAATATCCGTCGACGAGGATGGCACGACAAAGATTTCCTATTACCCTCTCACAGGACGTACACACCAGCTGCGTGTACATTCAGCCCACATTCTTGGACTGGGAAAGCCCATTGTCGGAGATATGCTTTACGGAGGATCACAGGCTCCACGTCTGCTCCTTCACGCCTGTTCAATCACCTTCAGACACCCGAATTCTGGAGAGAGCATCACACTGACATCACATAAAGAAATATAAAAAAAACGACCCGCAGTATCCTGCGGATCGTTCTGTACCTGTATGTCTTGGAAGAATTACTTCTTCTTTGCGTATCTCTGATAGAATTTATCAACACGACCTGCTGTATCAACAAGCTTCATCTTACCAGTGTAGAATGGATGAGATGTGTTAGAGATCTCGAGTTTTACTACAGGGTACTCAACGCCCTCGATCTCGATTGTCTCCTTGGTGTTCGCGCATGAGCGAGTGATGAACACCTGATCGTTTGACATATCCTTGAAAGCTACAAGACGGTAGGTTTCGGGATGTATACCTTTCTTCATAACGTTATAAATTGTTTAGTTAACTAAATTTGCGGGCGCAAATGTACAACTTTTATTTCTAACAACCAAATAATTTCTACTTAATTCTATAAGGCTGATCATCATAAAGCATGAATTTCTTAGCTTTTCTGATCCATTTCTGCTCTTCAACCTTTATATGCTCCCTTGCATCCTGCCATGAGACTGCCCCACTGACATAATCCAGAAGGACCTGGTCGGACAGTTTTGCCTCGAAACCGTCTTCCAGACGGAATTCTTCATAATTATCGTTGAAGAAACGCATCATCTGCAGCGTATGCATCAGAGAATGATATTCGATTCCCGGCTCCCTCATGAGCTGATATCCGAAGCATTTCTGACCTTCATATCTTCCGCACGAAGGTGTGAAGGAGCATGGGCGGAGCATGATGCCCTCGGCCAGAGGGACTATATCACGTCCTCCTGTCTTTATGAACGGAGCACCGAAATACTCATATGGGCGAGCAGTTCCTATACCTGGAGTTATGTTTGTATTGTTCCACAATCCACCTCCGCTGTACATATCGCATGTGAACAGTCCGGGGATATCCGACGCAGGAGCTATGGTCCACGGCATAAGCTGATGATTGGAATCCGTAGCCAGGGCGGATATGACATGAAGTGCGAACTTCGCACCTATCTCATGGTAATACAGATTGGCGAGCTCTCCCAATGTAAGTCCATGACGATGAGCCACTTTTGGGACATTAGCCTCCATAATGGAAGACGGCATGGTACCCTCTACGATCCTTCCGGCAGGATTGTTATGATCCACCACATACATCGAAGGTGCATCATCCTTCATCGACTTCAATGTATCCATGAGACGGAACACATCCTTCGTATAGTTGAAGTATCGTGCTCCCACATCCTGGATCTCCACCACCACAGCATTGAGACCCTTCAGATCATCAATGGAAAATTCGATATGATTGGTGAGAGGGGTAAGTTCAGTATCTCGTGGATTAAATATCAAGGCAAGATTTCCCCTTTCGCGGAAGATATCATACATATACCGCCCACGCTGTGTGTCCCAGCAGTTCTGGGTGCAGAAACAGCCGACCTTGCCCTCATGAAGAGCCTTGTCAAGCTGTTCCTCCAATGATGTTGTCCTGAACGAAAACACTAGCCTATGATTTTTTTAGCAATCTCAATAATCTGCTGCGCAAGTGCATCGGCAGCTTCCTTATCAGCAGCCTCTGCATAGATGCGGATGATCGGCTCAGTATTTGAGCGACGCAGATGAACCCACTCCTTGCGTGATTCGAACGAAATCTTCACACCGTCAATGGTGTTGATATCTTCAGATGCGTATTCAGTCTTGACAGCATCAAGGATCCTGTCGATAAGAGCAGAGTCCGAAAGTTCTATCTTGTTCTTGGCAATGACATATTTCGGATATGTAGCAAGAAGCTCTGAAACAGTCATCTTCTTATAAGCAAGATTTGTAAGGAAGAGGGCGACACCTACCATGGCATCACGTCCATAATGAAGTGCAGGATAGATAACGCCTCCGTTTCCTTCACCTCCGATGAGACATCCGCATTCCTTCATCTTAGTTGTCACATTGACCTCGCCTACAGCAGCAGCAGCATATTCGCCACCATACTGTTCGGTCACATCACGAAGAGCACGTGAAGACGAAAGGTTTGAAGAAGTCGTCATCTGGTATGGAGCAGCTATCTCCTCCATTGACTTGCCTGTCTCGAGAGCCTCATTATAGACTCTGCCGAGAAGATAGTCAGCCACACTTACAAGTGTATATTCCTCACCGAAAGGCTGTCCGTCTTCGCAGATGAGAGCAAGTCTGTCGACATCAGGGTCTACTGAAATTCCAAGATCCGCCTTGTTTGCCACTACAGCCTCGCTGAGCTCGACCAGATTGGCAGGAAGAGGCTCAGGATTATGAGCGAATTCACCTGTAGGCTCACAATTGACGCAGACACACTCGACGCCCATACGCTCGAGCAGACGAGGCATGATTATACCTCCGACTGAATTTACAGCATCAAGGGCAACCTTGAAATGAGCATTTCTGACAGCCTCCACGTCCACTGCTGGCAGAGCAAGCACTGCATCCAGATGCTGATCGGTAAAATCCTTTTCTTCAATATCTCCAAGAGAGTCTACATCAGCAAAAGAGAAATCCTCCTTCTCTGCACACTCCAGAATAGCTGCTCCTTCCTCTGCATTGAGAAACTCACCCTTCTCATTAAGCAGCTTGAGGGCATTCCACTGCTTAGGATTATGTGATGCAGTAAGAATGATACCGCCGTCAGCCTCTTCGAATACAACGGCCATTTCAGTTGTCGGAGTAGAAGCAAATCCAGCCTTTACTACGTCCACTCCGCATGAGATCAATGTACCGCAGACCAGCTGCTCGACCATATCTCCTGAAAGACGCGCATCTTTTCCGACAACAACCTTATATCTTTCACCATCCTGCTTAGGACGGCGTTCCTTCATCTTCTCACAATATGCAAATGTAAACTTTACGATATCAAGCGGTGTAAGTGCCTCACCCGGATTTCCTCCGATAGTACCACGGATACCGGAAATAGATTTGATCAGTGTCATATTCATTCCATTTTAAATCACGCAAATTTAAAGTTTTATGGCTGCAATTACAAATTAAATATTACTTTTGCACCCTCAAAACTATCGGAGATGAAAGCAGTCTGGACAATATTACTTCTCATAGCATCAAATGTATTCATGACATTCGCATGGTACGGCCACCTCAAGCTTCAGGAGATGAAGATATCATCAAGCTGGCCGCTGATCCTCGTGATACTCTTCTCATGGGGAGTGGCATTTCTCGAATATTGCGCCCAAGTTCCTGCAAACAGGATCGGATTCGTTGAAAACGGCGGTCCGTTCAATCTAATGCAGCTTAAAATCATTCAGGAGGTGATTTCTCTTACAGTATTTACTGTACTTGTCACAGTCATGTTCAAAGGTCAGACTTTACAATGGAATCATTTCGCGGCCTTTTTCTGCCTTATCCTGGCTGTATTCTTTGTATTTTTGAAGTAAAATCAGGATTTTTGAAGGAAAAACGCATTTTTATTCAAAATAGTCAAAGAAAAATTTGGAAGTAAAGAAAAAATGCGTACCTTTGCAATCCCAAACGATAAGAACAATATCACGGTCGGTTCGTATAACGGTTAGTACTCAAGATTCTCAATCTTGCAATAGGGGTTCGATTCCCCTACCGACTACCAAAGGTCAGCAGAAATGCTGACCTTTTTTGTTTATATTTGCACCATATTTCATCGGATATGCATAAGGTCGTAATAGCATCAGATTCATTCAAGGGATCACTTTCATCAGCGGAAGTGGCGGAAGCTGCATGCAACGGCATTCATGACATATATCCTGATTGCAAAGTTCTGAAGGTATGCATGGCTGACGGAGGCGAAGGAATGCTTTCGGCTATTGAAGGCAATATGGCCGCAGAAAGAATGCATGCAGAAGTGCACGACCCTATCGGAAGAACCGTTACGGCCGAGTATCTTATTCATGAGAAAAACGGGACGAGGACAGCTATAATAGAAATGGCGAAAGCAAGTGGTCTTACCCTCTTGAAGGACAATGAGCGTAATCCTCTTATCACATCCTCATATGGAACGGGTGAGTTGATAATGGATGCATTCGGAAGAGGATGCCGCAAATTCATAATAGGCCTGGGCGGAAGCGCGACCAACGACGGAGGCAGCGGCATGCTTGAAGCAATCGGCGTCAGATTTTATGACAATACCGGTAATGAGCTCATGAGACTTGATGGAAGACTTGCAGGACAGATCTGCAGCATCGATATGAGCTTTGTCGCAAAGGATCTCCTTGAGTGCGAGTTTGTCGTTGCTTGCGATGTAGACGCAACTTTCACCGGACCAGAGGGCGCTTCATATGTGTTTTCAGCTCAGAAAGGCGCTGACAGACTTATGACAGAAGAGCTCGAAACGGGAATGATGAGATTCTCTGAAGCGATAGACAGGACATTCGGCTCAGACATCTCATCTGTAAAAGGGTCGGGGGCAGCAGGAGGCCTTGGAGGCGCCCTGCACGTATTTCTTGGGGCTGAATTGAAAAGAGGATCCGAACTGATACTGGATACCATAGGGTTTGACAGTCTTATAGAAGATGCTGATCTTGTAATTACCGGTGAGGGCAGGATAGATAACCAAACATTTATGGGGAAGGCACCTGCCGGAGTAGCGGAGAGAGCTGCCCGCTACGGCATTCCGGTCATCGCAATAGGAGGAATCATAGATATCCAGGATGTTCCATCAGGATTCCAGACCATAATCCCTATTGGTAAAAGACCTGAAAATGCAGAAGAATTAAGATACGCCATGATTCCCTCTGTAGCTAAGGAAAGAATACGCAAGAGTATATCTGATTATTTTTTGAATATTTTCATCAAAAACCAAGAAAAAATTTTGCAGATTAAAAAATAATCACCATCTTTGCATCCGCTTTAAGGGGGTATAGCTCAGTTGGCTAGAGCACCTGCTTTGCAAGCAGGGGGTCGTCGGTTCGACTCCGACTATCTCCACAAGAAAAGAGGGTGACTAAAAAGTCATTTATGACTGATTAGTCACTCTTTTTTCATTTATATATTTGACCGGGAGGATGATAGGGATTGCGGAGGACTCCGTTCGCTTCGCTCACTCCGGACCCTCCCAACGTTTCCTGCGTGGTCT
>JAFZDJ010000038.1 GCA_017561265.1 Bacteroidales bacterium | reverse complement strand
GCGGCGGGATAAGTATGAGATCGGAGCGGTCGACGACCGCTCCATCTTCTTGTGTTTTTTATTTTCTGTGTTACAATAATAGAAAAAGGGGGTTGTTGAAATGGCAAGAAGTGGTGAGTTCTTTATTCACGTAAGCGACACACCGAAGCGGCTATTCATTTCTCGTCCCGAGAGCATCAAAGGTGATGCCCTGTCTCCTTGTTGCATGACACCGGATGATGTGGATTATGAAATGTCCACAGGAAAGAATCGAGAGATTCTTGAAATTTGCGGAATGAACCAGCAGAGCCTGGAGTACTTTGTGCAGCACTATGGAAAAACCTATCGGTATCTTTCCTTCTTTACATGTCAGCTCATCCAGGATTTCTCTCCTCTTGAGGATTTGGTAAATCTTGAAGAGGTAAGCATGTATTGGAACATTCGGGCAGACAAACTATGGAATTTTGAAAAAAACATTTCTTTAAAGGCCATCAGTATCAGTGATGCTAAAAAATTGACTCTAAATCCAGAACTGTTGAAAACTTCAAAGGTATTAGAAACTGTCTGTTTTTCCGGAAGTATTTTTAATAACTATCCGATGGAATCTTTGGAGTGTTTTTCGGGTATGCCTTCCTTAAAACATTTGTGGTTAAATAACATCCGATTGAATGATAAAGACTTGAGTGCGCTCAGTTCTTTGCCTTCATTAGAAAGATTTGATTTTGATGCCGGTATGTTAACTACGGAAGAGATTGCATGGATTGTTGCAAAATATCCTGATCTATCCGGAAAATGCCTGTGTGCATATAACAAGGAAGATGCTTTGCTGAATGATGTAAGAGTCTGCGGTTTTAGAAAGCCCGGTCTTGATTTACCGCAGCATCAAAAACGCTTGGATAAATACATAGCTCAGTTTGACGCACTGGTAGAAAAGTACAGAAACGAAAAATAATGAAACAGCCATATCCTAACCATATAGGGTATGGCTGTTTTGCACTTAACAACTGTTGTCCCTAATGACAATCACCCGTGTCCGGCTCTCCCATTATCCAGAACGGCAAACTGGTGGGTGCGGTGACCCGTGTACTGGTGAATGACCCGACACGGGGGTATGGGATCTTTATTGAAAATATGCTGGAAGCAGCGGGATAAATATTTGGAGCAGGGGCATTTTGCCCCTGTTCTTTTTCCCGATTTATGTTATAGTAAAGGGGAAAAGGAGGCATAATCTTATGGAAGAAAAGCAAAAGCACACCGCTCAGGGCTGCAGTGCTAATTATGATTTCTTACTTGAGTATAGATTAAGAGAACTCAACGAAGACCTGTCATCCCGTTATGCTTGTTCCATGTCGGCTTTTGAGCGGATGTTGGACAGGTTTCGCATCATATTTCCAACGTATACCGATCATTCGCTCCTGCATACCATGAATGTTGCCAACATCTCAAACCAGCTGCTGCGTGATAATATTCAGAAATTAAATGCAGGCGAGATCTACGTATATCTGATGGCCTGTGCCCTGCACGACGTCGGAATGTGCGTTTCTGATAAAAATCTCGACGCGTTTATTGATGCATCCGGACTGCGCGATTATGCAGACGCCCATCAGGAACTGTCAAAACCCGATTTTATCCGCAAATTTCATAATGAGTTCTCCGCGCAGTTTGTGAAAAAGTATTGGAGTTTCTTTGAGATCCCCAATGAACAGTACGCACGGGCCATTGCGGAAGTTGGACGCGGACACCGAAAAACCGATTTGATGGATGAAACGCTTTATCCTGTATCCTTTGCCCTCGGCGACGGGCAGGACGCAAACATTGCTTTGCTTGCGGCGCTGATCCGGCTGTGCGACGAGCTTGATATTGCATCCGACCGTAATCCCAAGCTTCTGTATGACACCAATACGATAGAAGGAATCGGCGCGGAGAGCCTGTTTGAGTTTGCCAAGCACAACGCCATCCATAGTGTGGCATTTACCGGGGATTCCATCGTTATTATGGCCGATACCGATCAGGAATCCGTCGCAGACGGAATTATCAGGGCCGCCAAAACCGTCAGGGACACCTTTACATATTGCCTTTCCGTCATTGAGACGCGCAGCGATATTAAGATTGACTGTCAAAAGATGACGCTGATCCTGAACAACCAGGAAATTGCAGTATAAACTTGCTGCTTCGGATGCCGGCAGGGGACGGATTTTTTGTTATATAAAAAGCAGGGGCATTTTGCCCCTGTCTTTTTTTCCAGATATTTGCTATAATAAAACTACCTATATTGGGAGGAAGTTTTATGGATCGTCTTGTAAGAAAAATTGAAATCCCGCTGGCCCGCCGCATCATTCAAAAAGCCGGGCTTTATCTTGTGCCTGAACAGCGGCTGGATGAACTGGCCGAGATCGCCGCTGATGCGTATCGGAACTATCCCCTGCACAATTGGTTCACAAACGGAGCCTATAACCCCACCGCATCGAAGCTGATCATGAAAACAACGCTCGCTGCCATGAAGGACGACGCGGTGATTTTCGCCGACAGCGAAGAATTAAACGGTTTTGCTGTTTGGGTCCCTTTGGGCTTTACGGGAAGCAAGACGCTCCCCTTCCTCCTCAACGGCGGCGTACGGCTGCTGCTGCACAGCGGTCTGGGAATTATCCGAAAGCTGCTGGTCTATGAAACCTTCGCCATGAAACTGAAAAAGAAGCACACGGGACATGTTGACTGGTATTTGTACAATCTGTCCGTCCGGCAATCCGCCCAGGGAAAGGGCATCGCGTCAAAACTGATGAAACCCATGCTTCGCTTTTGTGATGACGAAAAGATGATCGTTTATCTGGAAACGAACAATGACAGCAATGTACCCCTGTATCGCCACTATGGTTTCGAGCTTCAGGAAACAAATACCATCCCCGGAAGCTCTGTCGAGCATTATTCCATGATCCGCAATCCCAACTGAAACAGCCTCATCGACCGGGACGCACATCCGGCGGATAAAGCCGTATTTCTTCAGATAAGTTTCGCAGGATCAGAAAAAACATAAAAATAGAAGGTGAGGAAATGAGAAAAACATATCCGAACAACCCGGCAATGGATCCCTCTGGATTTGTACTTCTGTCGGACTTTGTTCCCCATGTCATTCAGGAGATCCGGTATTTTTCAACTTACAACTTCATCGGCGAACGAATCGACGGTTACGAGGAGCCCTGCGCCCTGATCACGAAGGAAGCAGCCAGAGCGCTGAAAGCCGTCAGCAATGAGCTGTTCGTCCAGGGATACCGGCTGAAGGTTTTCGATGCGTACCGGCCTGCCTGCGCCGTGCGGTCTTTCGTCCTGTGGGGGATCGAGGATCAGGACAAGCGCATGAAGGAGTACTTTTATCCCGATCTGGAAAAAACGGAGCTTTTCATCAAAGGCTATATCGCAAAACAATCCAGCCACAGCCGCGGCAGTACCGTTGACCTGACCCTGCTTGACATGAAAACCGGAAAAGAAGTGGATATGGGCAGTCCCTTTGACTTCTTCGGCGAGGTATCCCATCCCGATTATCAGGGAATTACCGAGGAGCAGTTCGAAAACCGCATGATCCTCCGAAACGCCATGGTTCGCCACGGATTCATGCCCTTCGATTGCGAGTGGTGGCACTTCACATTGAAGGATGAGCCTTATCCCGACACGTACTTTGAATTCCCGGTGTCTGCAGATTATCTGAGACGATAACGATCAGCCATATATAAAAAAGCAGGGGTATCTCCCCTGCTTTTTCTATGTGTATTTTCAGCCAAGCTTTTCCTTTAGCAGAAGAATATCACGCTCAGACATGCCGCTGTCCAGCAAATACTCCGTCACGGCAGCTTCCAGATCGATCTGTGCCAACGCTTCCATGGAATCCGTTCCAGTCACATGGAACAGCATGGGTATCAGATTGTTGTTCAGAACGGCCTCATATCGCTCCGGCTGGTTTTCCTTATCGATGCCGTAGTAATTGCAGAAGCTGACCATATAATCGTCCACGATTTCCTGCACATCCGCGCCCATCAGCGCCGCCAGCACCATGACCGCAAATCCGGCTCTGTCCTTGCCCTCCACACAATGGACGGCATACGGAGGCTCGTTCTGCGCCAGGAAGCCGAGCCCCTCCGCCAGGGATGACGCGAATTTCTCCGAGTAGAAGTTGGCCGTCATGTCCAGCGCGATCACCTTTCCGTCCTCATAGAGGGCGCGGTAATACGCCGAGTCGAAATCCGCCGCCCCGCAGTATTCCTCAATATCTTCTGGCGCATCCGCCAGATTCACCACTGCCGCCACATGGACCGCCGCGATGAGATCGTTTGCATAGCCGGCGCGGCCATGTTCATTGTTGATCGGGGAAGCGGTTCTGTAGAGCTTTCCTTCTCCAATACGGCCCAGGGTCACGGCGCGGAAATTCGCAAAGGTAACATCATCCGCATAGTCCCCGCGGTCGTTGCTGTACTTCAGCGCGCACAATTCCTGAACAGCGAGCATTCCCCCTTTTTCTGCAAGGGTGATCTCAACGGTATCTCCCACGGCAATACCCGTTTGCGCAGAAATATCGCCATAGTTGATGCAGACAGCAATATTTTTGTCCGGGGCCAGACCGCGGAGCAGCGCACCGCCGGGATTCGTATAGTACCCGTCATAGAAGGGCATCTCCGATTCATAGGAGCCAAAGCGCACGCAGACAACATCGCCAAGGGCGTATCCGCTGCCGGTAAAATCAGCGGTGGTCAGATCCAGCACCGCATGGCCGTATTTTTCGATTTCAATAACGGATGCCTGCACCGGCTTTGTGTTTCCGGCGGAGGTCTCCGTCAGACCGCAGGCGCTCAGGCCCAGAAGAACCGCACACGCCAGGAGGATCCCGATGGATTTTCTGATTAATCTTTTCATTTTCATCACCTTCTGCTCATTGCAGTAATTTTGCACGGAAGCTATGGCGGCCGGCTTATGGACCCCTGAAAATATTATAAGGTATTGCCCCATGCAATTCAAGCACAAACTCCTTACATAAATTGGATTGTTTGCGGATAACCTCCCAGAAAACGCAGGAAATCAGAACAAATTTCCGCACACTCTTTTTACATCAGGCGCTGATTGCCCCTGTCTTTTTTTCGCGGGTATGATATAATGAAAAAACCAGGGGCGCCGCCCCCGGTTTTGACAGTTTTACTTCTTCCACTTGGGAATGTACAGCACCAGCAGCAGCACAGCAAACAGTGCTGCACCCAGCTTATGGACGATGCCCAGAGCTGCAATGCCGTGAACCTTCATCATTGCGCCGCCGGTG
>JAFZDJ010000019.1 GCA_017561265.1 Bacteroidales bacterium | reverse complement strand
TTGGGGTGTACGGTGTAAGGCACAGCCGACAGGCAACGCCGAACCGCCTGACCCCCCTTTGGGGTGTACGGTGTAAGGCACAGCCGACAGGCAACGCCGAACCGCCTGACCCCCCTTTGGGGTGTACGGTGTAAGGCACAGGGAAACGTGCTAACCGCGCACATAGTGGTTATTGCTAACTCTGTGCAATCCACCACACGAGGAATATCTGTGGAGTGTCACGCTATCGTGATCGTCGCCGGTGCATGAGAGTTAGGCTCATGGTTCGAGATTGTGAAAATCCCCGGAGTATTCGCCTATCGTACTAAATGCGGCTTGCAGAATTTAGGCTATATGCGAAAATTTTTCGGTTTTTGTTCTATCGGCGGAAATCTCCACCCAAGGGTGAAAAGATTCCAAGGAATCGAGACGACCGCACATCGACCGAACATAAATTGAACTAAGAGTAGCACGAACGCAAAACTGATAATTTTTGCCTATTGCTGAAGTTTTCTGGTTCAACTTGATTGCTTCGGCATGGCATTTTGATAAACCCGTAAATCAGCGCACCTGCCGATGGTTATGAGACATCCGCAGGTGTGTTTTCTTATGGGCTTATATGCCACATTATTACATCCAAAAGGAGATTATTAAAATGGCAGAAGAAATCAAAACCGTTAATTCCACCGAAACCGCAGAAGTTGAGGTTTCTGTATCCTCCGAAGAAGAGGTAAATCTGAAGACCCTCCGTGCAAAGGCTGAATCTCTCACAAAGGAGTATAACGATGCCTATCAGACCGGCGATTTCAACCGGGCAAAAAAGCTCGATGAAGAAATCCAGCAGGTAGTGAATCAGTATACCAATATCGCCCGCGAAGAATGCTTCAAGACCCTGCTGAATCAGGAAGACCCCATGATCGCCGCAGTTACCATGCTTACCTTCAGCACGATCCGCACAAAGGACACGAAGGTCGGCGAAGCTAAGACCCCTGTTCGTTCCGTTGAAGATTCCGATAAGGCTATCAATCTGCTCAAGCTCCATCAGACCGCAGAAAATGGCATCGGCAGAGATCCCAAGTGGTCTGACATGATCGAAAAGCTGAACTTCCTCATGACGGCTCAGAAAGCCGTCGATTTGGGCATCGATCCCAAGAAGGTGAATGACAGCTATGCTATGTCTGAAATCGCCCGCAGCATCGACATGGGCAAAACCCCGACAAGCAAGACCAATATCCTCAAGACCGTCCAGTCCATCGTAACCGCTATGATCGGCGAAGAATACAAGGCAACGTCCCACGATGTGAACTTCCTGTTCTCCGTGTATTCCCGCAAGAATCGCAAGGCTCTGACCGTAACCTGTGCAAATCACAAGTATATGCGTCAGTATATGGCTGAAATTTGCCACCGTATCGTAACCGGTGGTTCTTACGAACTCGATTATAAGCAGGTTAAGACCAAGTAATCCGAATATCTGCCCATCATCCCGTCGCCCGAATCCGCCAATAACGGCGGTTTTCGGGTGTTTTTATCTTATCATCGGAGGTATCATATGAGCTACGAAGCATTCCAGCAAAAGGTAAATGCTCTTATCCGCCGTTCCGGTGCGGGCGTAAATGTCCGTTTCCATCACGACAGCGAAAAAGGTAAGCATTATGCTAATTGTTCCGACGGAACGACCATTGTCGGAAACGCCATTAACCTGAAAGTTATGGTAAAGTGGGGTTCCGGTCATAAGGCAATCGCCTCTATCTGACGGAGGTGTGTATGACAGAATCCTCTAAAAGCGCGAAGAATTTCGCAAAATCTCCGCAGGGTTATTATAAAGTATCTTTTCTCGTACTCCAAACCGGTGAAATCGTTGAAAAGGGCTTCGACTCCCTCTATCTCTGCAGAAGATTTGTCAATAAGCTCCGCTATTCAAAGCGGTGTCAGATGATCTCATGCCCCATTTCGTTGGGCTGAAAGGAAGCGGAAATGTTTATCAAAATTCTTACCACCCTCGTTATCGTGCTGTACATCGGCATCAATATCTTCACCTCAAAAATCTGCAGCGCAAAGGAGATGCGTGAAGACCTCATCGATGGACAGTGTGCAGTCGGTATGATCTGCGCAAATGTTTTCTACGCTCCTGCGTGGGCATTGAAACTTCTGAAGCATATCGTGCTCGTGACAATCAAGTGAGGAGGAGTCATGAAGATTCTCGTAATCATTATCATGTTCGTATCCGTTCTTGCATTCGGAGCAGTCTCTGCATACCTCGGATACAGCATCCTGTCTGTTCGCTGCAAAATAAGAAATCTGTACTATCTCGCAAAAACCAATGGTAAATCCGGAATCGCTCAGGGTTGTGGAATATTCCTTCTTGTATTACTTATCCTTGAGTGCATCTTGTGCCTCGGCACATATCCAACGCTCTAAAGGAGGGCTTATGAAAGAAAAAATCACACAGGACGAGCTTATCTCTGCGATAACTGAAGAAACCGGATTTCGCAGAGCTGCCGTGGAACAGGTCGTAAATTCGCTTCTGAACAATATCACAGCCGGTATGAAGAACGGGAAAAGGGTGGAGTTGTTCGGCTTCGGCACATTTCAGACCGTTCACCACGCTTCGAGAATTGCCCGAAATCCGTATAGCAACGAATCCGTTCAGGTTCCTGAGCGATTCTATCCTTCTTTCAAACCGGGTAAGGCTCTCAAGAAAATGACAATCAAGGAGTGTAAACAGTGAAAACAACAATCCTCGAACCCTCCGGCGTGTGGGAATACTTTCAGGAAAACTGCGACGCTCTCCGGGACATGATGTTTCTTGTCGCCGAGAACGATGAATACGGCACAGAAATCTATATCACAAACGATGGCGGATTACCCGCTGTTATTGTTACCGCAGATGGCGTACAGGTTTTTGAAGAAGCAATCGTATCCGAGCGTGACTGCGAAAAAACCGTCGGCAAGGCATACGATACATACCTCACAGAAGCAGCTATTCAGGCCTTGCTCGAAGATATGTATCTGGAAGACGATGAAGAACTGAGCATCCATGAACGCGAAGAAGAGCTGAATGATGCAATCTATGATTTTCTCATCGTTGTTCTTGACGGATTCCTCGACGAAAATTCATGCGATTATGATGAACTCTGCGAGGATCTGAAAGATCATTTCTGCGAATATATCGCCAGAAAACATGAACTTCCTGTCCGCCGCCCCATGTATTTGGAATACGAAAACGGCAAAACCGAATACGAAGAATATCCGTATGAACATATGGATTTTGAAGATAAAGACAATCCAATTTATAAGAAATAGGGAAATTACGCCGCCGATGTGCGGCGGTGCTCACAGGCTCCAGACCTCCCCGTGGTGTGAGTGGATATCCAACAAACAGGAGCAATCAAAATTTATAATCTTTTATGTATCAAAAGGAGAACAAAACTATGGCAAAGATCACTATCGCAGGCAACGCAGTCGTCATCACCTCTGAACTGAAGCTGGCAGACCTCAAGAACATCGAAAAGTACCGTCCCAAGGCTCTGGTGCTCAAGGGCGGCGAAGAAGGTAAGGAAGAAATTTTCCGTATCGCTACCACTGAATCCGCAGCAGGCTCCCTGAATCAGTACGGCGCAGCGTTCGGCGCAGAATCCCACGGCGAAGACAAGAAGGCTGTCATCACCATGTTCATGAACAACATTCCCTCCGATAAGTCCATCGCAGAAGTTGTTGCAGACGAACTGGGCTGTGCCATCACCAATCTGAACGCTCTGGAAAAGACTCTGCCCGCAGTTTCCGCTGAAATCGCTGCCGAAAGAAAGGCTGTTGTGGAAAGCATCAACGTAGCTCAGTAAGAGCCTATTGCTGCAGGGGAGGGAAACCCCCTCCCTGTGTGGCGCCATTCTGTCTCACTAAAAATCCAAATCAAAATACTACATATTCAAGGAGATTTAAGTATGATTAAGGTTATCACTGGTACCACCCTCAAGAGAAATCCCGCTGTAATTATTGACGAAAACACCACCCTCCGCACCGCTCTGGAAGATGCAGAAATCGATTATACCAGAGGTTCCATGCACCTCGACGGCGCAACCCTCGGCCCCGGTGATCTGGACAAGACCTTCAAGAGTTTCGGTATCACCGACACCTGCTACCTCCTGAGCGTAGTTAAGGCAGACAACGCTTGATTAAACCGAAGTAAAAATTCAACAGGTGCTGCGAATATAGACGATACCCCGTCCGTCGGCGAATTGGTTATAACATGGATTTGATTCCTTGTGTTACCCTCGCCGGAGCAGCAGTTAAATGGAGTTTGAAGAACAGCCTGTCAGAATTCCCGGAGTCGAAAGGCTCCCGGAAAGCCCGCATGACGGAACGGCATACGTTGTGGTTTCAAAAACCATCTTTTGAGGGTTCGAATCCCTCTGCGGGTATTTGGCGGATTGGCGGAATTGGCATACGCAGCAGATTTAGGATCTGCCTTTTATCGGTTCGAATCCGATATCCGCTATTAAATAAATCAAAGGAGGCTTTACCTTGTTTAGAACAGCTATATCAACCACACCGCTGACAAATCCTACGGCAAATAGCTTTTTCACAAATATCTTCGGCGATTCATTTCAGGGCGACACAACATTCGTAGCAACTCTTCGTGCGCTTGTTTACCCGAGACTGAAAGAAAATGATGTCGTCTGCTTGAATTATCGTACTACTGACTACAGAGCTGTACATATCTCGCAGACCTCCGACAGACGCATGATCGAAAATATTTGTAGCTATATTGACGATTACGACCTTACTGATGGAATGATTTACGTTCACTCCTTCAACGCTTCTGACCAGGCTGATAACTATGCCTGCCTTGAACTGGTTAAATCCAGCTTCAACAAGGTATTTTCCGATTGGCATCGTCTCGACAAAGTTACGGAATTTTTCAGAAAAACCTTCTATTCCGTATGCTATATCCAGCCTGAGACAAAAAATGTAATCATCTTTGTCGATAATCTGGATATTCGTAAAATGCACTATCTTCAGTGCTCCATCCTCGCTTTTATGCCGTGGTATTTCAATCCGGACGAAGGTGTATCAGAACTGGAGATGGAACTTATTCGTTCTCTCCGTGAAAAGAGTTCTGCTCCATATGAAGACTGTATCCGCCGTATTGCGGAAAAATACGATTTCAGAACAGAAAAGATCAGAAATCTTCTGCGTGGCTTCGAGAGCAGATATGAACGTGCGGACTGCGAAAATACGAAGAATGAAATTTCTTCCCGTATCAGAAACATCGAAAATCTGAACGCTCAGATCGCAGAACAGCTTCGTATGAAACACGTTCTTGAAACGAAGCTCCTCGGTCTTGAAACAAAGCTGGCAGAAAACACTACTGATTCTGAACTGATGGAATATTTCCTCTGCAACCGTAAACTCAATCTGGAGAGCGTAGATGATACCAAGATGACATTCATTGTCATGGATCGTCTTTCCTATTTCGACGAAGATATGCTGAAAACCTTGCTCGACAGAGAAACCAGTTATGTTTATATGCCGAATGGAAGAAGCTGCAATAATATCATCCCGAAAGAAGACATGAGGATGCTTCTGGAAGCAATCTTTATCGACCAGAAAGTATATGTGCGATTCTGTGCTGCCTACAGATTCGATATCATGGGCAGTGTAAGAGGTTTATCCGGCTACCATTTCGGCGGCGAATACAGAGAGTATATGCCCAATCCCCATATCAATCAGTACCATTGTATGGGC
The DNA here is from genome assembly GCA_017561265.1 of Bacteroidales bacterium. The sequence continues at coordinate 113,938 of JAFZDJ010000019.1, read as the reverse complement.
AACTACGAAAGAACAATCAACGAACTTCTGATGAACCGCAACTATATCGGTGCGCTCGAACAGTGTATCGCGTCCTGCAAGAGTCTGAATTTCGGTGACAGTGTGGTTATGGCATATTTTATGAGTACCTTGTACGGTTTGAACGGTTCCATTCCGAGCTGCATTGAACTTCCCGATGGAAGAATTGTAGAACCCAAAAGCGCAATCGAATGGCTGAAAGCGAATGCATAAGAGAGGAAAGAAAATGAGCAAAATTATCCGTATGACGGAGGATCACCGGAACGAACTCCGCAAAGATTTTGAAAAGACTCTTGCCGATCTGAAGCTCTCCGATGGCAAAGTCTCTTTCACTAAGGTTCTCGGGACAATCGACAGAAAGGCCACTGTGGTATTCTCAGATATTGCATGGTTCAAAACACAGACACTCGTTCGTGAATTCGATAAAGAAGTGGCATGGCATGGGCTTGCCAGACGTTCCGACAATCCCGAAAAGGATGAATACTATATTTCTGATATCTTGGTTTATCCGCAGGAAGTTACTGGAACTACAGTAAACACCGATCAGGAACGCTATGAAAAATGGCTTATGTCCCATGATGACGAGACATTCAATAGCATCAGAATGCAGGGACACTCTCATGTAAACATGGGAATAACTCCCTCCAGTGTCGATACAAGTTACTACGACAGAATTCTCGACCAGCTCGAAGACGATATGTTCTACATTTTCATGATCTTCAATAAGCGTGGAGAAAAAACGGTGAAGATCTATGATATGCAGAAAAATGTACTGTTTGAAACCGCAGATGTAACGATTGAGGTGGAAAACACTCTCGGAATCGGAGAATTTCTGAGGGATGCCAAAGAATCGGTCCGTGATAAGGTGTACACCAGCTCGAATACATCAAAAGGAGCACAACCTGTTGGTACATATCACGGATACGGCGGATACAACAACTATAGTGCATCTTCCGGCTCAAAGAATACTCCTGCAGCAACACAGCAAACCGTCACAAATCCCGTTTCAACTGCCAGCAAACAGCCCGTTTCTCAGTCGTCTTCAAAGACGGAAAATAAACCCGCCGGTAAAGGGAAGGGGAAACGTGTTCCTTGTAAAAATCACAGTGGGAAGGAAACACAGAAAAAAGTCCCCATCAGCTCGGCATATCCCGAAGATGATGAAATCTATGATATCTACGAAACATATTACGGAGGGAGGTACAATCAGTGACAAGACAGGAATTTATCGATAATGTCACCGAGTGGTCAGAGCTTATCGACTTCTGCGACGACAACGGATTGGATGAATGTGAAGATGTAATGAGCAGCGACGATATGAATGATCACATCGAAAACAACATCTCCGATTATGTATATGACAACGGCTGGCGTTCGGTTGCAGAAACTCTGTGCGGCATCGACACAAGTTATGACTACTATCTTCATGATGGCGGCCTTGATTTCACCGGACTGAATGACGATGACTTCACAGATTACAAAGAACGAGTTCTTGAAATCATGGACGATGATTGTCTTTGGGATGATGAAGATGAAGTTGAGCTGGAAGACGATATTCTGTCCGAACTCGAAGATGAAGATGATGAGCAGGAAGATACCGAAGAAGTGGAAGAGGAATCTTGTTCTGTTAATGATCTTCTGTTTTCATGCTTCGAAGATATGATGACAATCGGAAAGCAGAAAGAAGCGGAAGAAAGGGCTGAGGAAGTCCTGTTTGACAGCTTTATTTCCGCAGTAAACGTATAAATTGCATATTTATACACACAATATACATTCTGAAAGGCGGTAAATAATGGATCTCAGTAAATCTTACGAATTTTTCCAGCCCGAGTCTATTGAAGGGCGTGTACATATCATCGGATGCGGCAGCGTCGGCTCCACAATCGCAGAAAACCTTGCCCGGTGCGGCGTTACCAAAATGACCCTTTGGGATTTCGACACTGTAGAACCGCACAATATCGTCAACCAGATGTTCCGTGTGCAGGACATCGGCACACCGAAGGTAGAAGCTCTCCGTAACCTTCTCACAGAAATCAATCCCGAAATCGCTGAACACATCGAGACCAAGCCGGAAGGATGGAACGGTAAACTTCTGTCCGGTTATGTCTTCCTTTGTGTGGACAGTATTGAACTTCGCAGAGACTTCGTGGAAAAACATATGGACAGCCCTGTAGTCAAAGCAATCTTCGATGTACGCACCATGCTCACAGGCGCACAGCATTACGCTGCCGACTGGAGTAACTATAAGATGAAGCAGAATCTTCTGAAATCTATGCAATTCTCTCATGAAGAAGCCGCTGCCGAAACTCCTGTCTCCGCTTGTGGAATCACACTCGGAATCGTCACAACCGTAAGACTGATCTGTGCTGTGGCAGTAAACAACTTTCTGAAATGCGTAAAACAGGAATCGGTGTGGAAATTCTGCGAAATCGACGGTTTCGCCGGTGTTCTCGACTGTTTTACATAATTCATAAACTTAATGATTAACTGTAATGCAATTACCCTCTGGGTGCTTCTCGTTGTGAACGGAAGTTACAAAATGTAAAGATGAAATAGGCACAGGCCAATTGTATCCGAACCCTCAGCCTTCCCGAGAGTAACGCCATTTATGACGCAATCCCCAAAGAAAGGATGTAACTCGGCTCCCCAAAACAACGCACTACCATTACGACTCCAATTAAAAATGCCTTTTCACTTTCTAACCAGCAAAATAAAACAACTTAATAACAAAAGACTCAAGCGATAATAAAATACGAGCCTTTTTCGGATTACAGTACAATCAATCGGAGGAAAAATGACAACATATATCACTGTCAAACAGCTCCCTCAGTACAGACAGATGACAATAGAAGAGCTTCTGTTTGGAACGGAGCCTGCAGATACCTGTGTTAATGACGGTATCGGAAACACAAGAACTTTCGTGACAGAAAACTACGCAACCGTCGATGAGTATATGAAATTCATTGATCCGGCTCACCTTATCGAAGTTCTCCGAAATTTTAATGATAAGGTAGACTGTCTCAGACAAGTACCTCGAAGTTCTCTGTACCACTCATTCTCTATCCCCAAGCGTACTGGCGGCCTTCGCAGAATCGATGCGCCTAATGAACAGCTGATGGAAGCACTGAGGGAACTGAAAACAATTCTGGAAACAGAATTTCATGCTCTGTATCACACCTCTGCCTTTGCTTATGTCAAAGAACGCAGTACAATCTCCGCTGTCAAAAGGCACCAGATGAATGAAAGTAAATGGTTTGCCAAATACGACCTTACCAACTTTTTCGGAAGCATCACGCTGCCGTTCACCATGCAGATTTTGGCGAAGATTTTCCCGTTTTCAGTCATCTTGAGATCGAGAGACGGTAAAATCGAACTGGAAAAAGCCTTGGAACTTGGTTTCTTAAATGGAGGACTGCCACAGGGAACCCCTCTGTCTCCAATGCTCACAAATCTTATCATGATTCCGATTGACCATACACTTGCTAATGCGCTTCGGGACTATAACGGACAGCGATTTGTATATACAAGATATGCTGACGATTTTCAGATTTCGTCCAGATTTACATTCCAGTTCCGTGAAATCGAATCTTTGATTGTGCGGGTATTACATGATTTCAATGCTCCTTTCAGACTGAAGCCCGAAAAAACAAGATATGGTTCAGCTAACGGAGCAAATTGGAATCTCGGTGTAATGCTGAACAAGGATAATGAAATTACAGTAGGCCACCGAAATAAGAAAATCTTTCAGGCAATGCTCCATAATTATATCCATGATCGTGCAAACGGGATTTTCTGGGAACTGAATGACGTCCAGACACTGGAAGGGTACCGTAACTACTACAGTATGGTAGAAAAAGATACAATCAACAAAATCATTGAACATACCGACCGAAAATTCAATGTAAATGTCCGCAGGATGATCGCTGAGGATCTGCGGAGATAAATAATTACCTGTAACGCATAAATCCCCGTGCCATTGGTACGGGGATTACTTCTCGTTGTGAACGGAAGTTACAAATTGTCAAGCTGAGATGAACACCAGCGGCACGCGACGCAAAGCTTCCGACTCGAAGCTTTCAGTCCTTCAAGATGGCGGTAGCGTCCCAAAGGAATAGCCAGCAATACCATTCCATCCAGTTCTACCCACCGCCTGCAAGTACCCCAGACGGCTACCCAGTCGTCCATATCTCGTCAGGTTACAGGAATACTATAATTATGTACAATGCAATTATATCGGAAACCTATTGCAGGATAACAGAGATATACTTCTCGTTGTAAACAGAAGTATCAAAACGATGAGAGCAAATAAGGACACCTCAGCGAGCTGCGCCAGGCTCTTCAGCTCATCAAAAGCCTGAATAATCCGGCACTCCGGCAGCCGTAGCCGAACAACATTTGCTGCCAATACGGAATTAAACATCTCGCATCCAAGCACCATATGCTCCTCATCATACTTACCGGGCAAAACTCGAAGCCCTGTACTTACGATTGTACATAGGGTGGTGGCACAAATATGTGCCTTAATGAATTCCATAGTGAATCGCCGCCATACGCACAGAACCAGACACGCCTCTGAAAGGGAACAAGCGCAACCCCGTCTGGTCTTTCAAAAATGCAGAAATCCATGCATTTGTAGGAACAGTGTACCGAACCGACCACCGGATACATCGTTCCATTTTCGGTTATTTCCCATGAAGTCTATTGCAGACTGCCGGTCACAATCTAATATAGACTTCATCTGGATCGCTGGCGCAACGGTGAGTGCATCCGGCTCATAACCGGCAGGTTCCGGGTTCGAATCCCGGGCGATCCATTGAGTGAGAGTGCAACTGTACTTATCACTCCGAAAATGACACGGAAATTGTGGTTGTGTTTCCGCGTCTCCCTCCTTGATAAGCCCCGAGCAATTCGCTTCGGGGCATTTTTGCCTATTCAGAAATTTATACATAAATGAAAGGAGCGATTTGCGATGGAATACCGCTGCCCCTTATGCCATTCCACTATGGAAATACGCGAAGAAATTCAGAATCCCTCTGCATGGATTCAGAGAACCTCAACAGATCGCAGCTCTTGGACAGAAATTGCTGAGATGATCCGAAGCGGTTACGGTCAGAAATATTTTGCCATTGGAGACCGAATCGGGTTCAAAGCAAAAGACGGTACGGAAATGATGATGGAACTTGCTGCATTCAATCCATACTGGGAAAACAGTGCCGCATTTGTTTCGCTTGACTGTTATCCGGAAGACCGACCGATGAACGAACGGAATACCAATGCAGGTGGATGGAACAAGTCTGTTATGAAGCAGAAAACCATGAAGACTTTGTATGAAAATCTTCCTGACGATCTGCAGCGTATCATTATTCCTCGAAAAATCGTTCAGCGTATCGGTAGAGAGGAGTTTTCTTCAGAAGACAATTATCTCTGGATTCCGTCATTGACGGAAATGAGAAAAGAAACCCCGTGTGAGTCAGACATTGGAGATGTACATTTTCCTCTGTTTTGTGATTACAAGTCAAGGGTAAAGCAGCACAATGGAAATACATGGTGGTATTGGCTCCGCTCTCCGAATGCCGGCACTTCCACCGGCTTTTTCAATGTCGGCAGCTACGCCGGCGCCTCCACCCACTACTACGGCGCATCCGGCTCGTATGGCGTGTGCTTCGGCTTCTGCATTTAATCTTTTCATCAAAAACATACAGCTTACATAGGACAGTTCTTCGTCCTTGTGACGGAAACTGTCCATGAAAACGAAAACAAAGGAGAATAAATTTATGCGTCTTTTATTCGTGATCGATATGCAGCAGGATTTCATCAGAGGTGTCCTCGGCACCAGAGAAGCTGAGGGAATCATCGAAAATGTAAAAAACAAGGTTTGTTCCGCTGTAGAAGAAGGTACTCCTGTAATTTTCACCCGTGACACACACGGTCTCGACTATCTCGACAGACAGGAAGGGAAACTGCTTCCGTATCCTCACTGCATCGCAGGAACTTCCGGATGGGAAATTATCACGGAACTTTCTGAATACACAAACGACAACAACACTTTCGATAAGCCTACCTTTGGAAGCCTGAATATGGTACTGTCTCTGTATTTCTGTCAGACAGATCATGAGCCTATCGATTCCATCGAATTGTGCGGGGTCTGCACGGATATTTGTCTCATCAGCAATGCACTTCTGCTCAAGTCTGCCTTCCCGGAAATCCCGATTTTCGTCGATGCCTCCTGTTGTGCCGGAACAACTCCTGAAAACCATGAAGCAGCCCTCAAAGTTATGCAGTCCTGCCAGATTAAAGTGATGAACAAGGAGGCTTAAATGATTTATATAAACGATATTCCGATAGAAGAAAAATCCTTCCCGGACGGAACACCTCTTTTGAAATTAAATAACATTCAGCCTCCGACACTCGGAAGAAGAGTCGAGTTTAAGTGGAAGTACGACCACGACGGAGAACTGTTCCGGCTGATCTGCCTGAGACATCATTACCGGAACTGTGCGCCGGATTTATATATTCCCTACGTTCCCAATGCACGACAGGATCGTGTTAAAACGAGTAACGACGTGTTTACGCTCAAAGCCTTTGCCGAAATCATAAACAATTTGAATTTTCTAAACGTAAATGCTCTCGATGTCCATTCTGATGTTACGGCGGCTTTGTTCAATAATTTTCATCATATTTCCCCGTATGCTTATATCACTCAAACTATCGATAATCTTCTTGATACGCCTGTTCTGTTTTATCCTGACAGCGGAGCCGCTAAACGATATTCTGACAGACTGTTGATGCCATATGCATACGGCATCAAAAACCGTGACTGGCAAACCGGCGAAATCAAAAGTCTTTCTGTAGCTGACAATGGTATCGATCTAAGAGATAAAACCATCCTGATCGTTGATGATATCTGTAGCCGTGGCGGTACATTTTTCCATAGCGCAAAGAAGCTGAAGGAACTTGGTGCGGACAAAATTTATCTGTATGTAACCCATTGCGAAAATACAATCCTCGAAGGAGATCTCCTAAAAGACAATCTTGTTGAACACGTTTTTACAACTGATAGCATCTTCCGCAAATCTCACGAAAAGATTGAGGTGTTCCAGATATGACAAATCCGATGCTCCTGATCGACTTCTACAAGGCGGTTCACGCAGAAATGCTTCCTGAAAATATCACAAAATCCGTTTCCTATATGACACACCGTATGAGCCGGATCGAAAAGTGGGACAGGGCAGTGGTATTTTCCATTCAGGCATTCTGCAAGACTTACTTGATTGATTACTTCAATGAATACTTCTTCCGTGTTCCAAAGTCCGAGATTATGCTTGAATACAAGCGTATCATGAATCATACATTGGGTGTCAATGTATGCAACACAGAAAAAATCGAAAAGCTGCACGATCTCGGTTATCTTCCGATTGAAATCGTAGCTCTTCCTGAAGGCACGCTTGTTCCTATGCACGTTCCTTTTCTTGGTATCACCAATACACATCCCGACTTCGCATGGCTGCCGCAGGCTCTTGAAAGCCTTATGTCCGCAGAACTTTGGCATCCTCAGATTGCCGCAACCGTCGGATATACATACCGGCAGATCGTGAATAAATATTTCGACCTCACCTGTGATGACAATATTCCGAGAGCAAAAGCTCTTGGTGCTTTCGATTTCCGTGGCGAGGAGTGCCTTCAGTCTGCTGTAAAGGCTGGCGCGGGATGGTGTCTGTCTTTTCTGAATACCGCAACCGTTCCGACAATTCCGTATCTTGAAGAAATGTATAACTGCGACTGTGCAAAAGAGCCGGTTGCTTTCGGAAGTCCTTCCACAGAACACGCTGTTATGTGTTCCAATTATGCCGTAGATGGGGACGAAATTACACTCATTCGCAGATTGCTGATAGAAATCTACCCACATACAAGTTTCTCAGCTGTACTGGACTCGTATGACTACTGGAATGTAGTTGAGAATATTCTGCCTCAGTTAAAGGCGGAAATTATGAATCACGACGGCTGCCTGCTTGTTCGTGGAGATTCCGGTAACTGCGTGGAAGTCGTCACCAAAACCGTGTTCAAACTCTGGGAACAGTTCGGCGGCCACATCAACAGTAAAGGCTATAAAGTCCTCGATCCCCACGTAAAGGCAATCTACGGCGACAGTATCACCATTCAGCGTTGTGAAAAGATCTACCAGATCCTCATGGAAAACGGTTTTGCCTGCTCCAATGTAGTCCTCGGCGTAGGCAGCTTCTCCTTCCAGTGCATCGAAGAAGACGGAATCCTGAAGCCCTTTACCAGAGATACCTTCAGCTCCTGCATCAAAGCAACATACTGTGAAATCAATGGCAGACCTACTCCCATCTTCAAGAACCCTAAAGACGGTGGTTTCAAAAAATCCCAGAAGGGATGCTGTGTAGTTGCAGCAGGACATGATGGAAAACTGTTTTATGTAGACGGAAGAACATGGGAAGAAGCCATCAGAGATTCCAGCAATCTCCTTCGTCCCATATTCCGTGATGGCGTATTATTCGAAGAACAGTCCCTGCAGGAAATCCGAGCCAGACTCCACGGAGGTAAATTCTGATGACAAATACAGAATATATGGACAATTTTGATGCCATAAAAGTTAAAAACGACATCGTTACATGGATCCGTAACTGGTTCAAGGAGAATGGAGATGGATGCAACGCCGTAATCGGTATTTCCGGAGGTAAGGATAGCTCTGTAGTTGCCGCTCTCTGTGTCGAAGCACTCGGGAAGGATAGAGTAATCGGTATCCTGATGCCAAACCATGAACAATCTGACATCGGAGATGCATACAGACTTGTTGACCATCTCGACATCATGCATACAGTTATCAATGTAGGACATGCAATTGACAATCTTTCCAGTCATATTAGTTCTCGGATTCTTTGCAGGAACAAGCGCGACGCTGAGGAGATATCTGTGTCCATGTCCGATCAGGCAAAAATTAACCTCCCACCACGAATCCGTATGGCTACTCTGTATGCGTTCTCTCAGTCATTAAACGGTAGAGTTGCCAACACCTGCAATCTTTCGGAAGATTTCATCGGATACAGTACCAGATGGGGCGACGCAGTTGGTGACTTCAGCCCTCTCGGAAGTCTGACTACTGATATGGTGGTAGCAGTCGGAAAAGCCTGCGGACTCCCCGATGATCTGGTCGAAAAAGTACCAGCTGACGGACTCTGCGGGAAAACAGACGAAGAAAATTTCGGCTTTTCCTATGATGCACTGAACCGTTATATTCACACAGGCTCATCAGGCAGCGAAGAAACCGACAGAAGAATCCAAGTCCTTCACGAAAGAAATCTCTTCAAGCTTTCTATGCCGCCCGCCTACCCCGACGATTGGATTGTATCATGAGCAGATCACCATCAGCTTTTATTTTGATTCGCGGCGGCAACACCTATATTAAATCTTCCGACGGAAGAATCAGCCTTGTTCCAAAAGACTATACACCGCCGCCGTCAAAACCCAAAACCAAAACAACAAAACCGCAGATATGCACACAGTGTGGAGCAATATTAACCTCTTCCGTCTGCGAATACTGCGGTACGCATTATAAATAAGTTTTTGATTTCCCATAATGCAGTTGGTTTTAGAAATACATATCACAGATTTTCAAAAAGCCGCTCTTCGCTGTAAGCAGGAGTTACACAACAACAGCTTTCGCCGTGAAACGGATCGAAGATCCTATCACGAGCGTTCGCAGGCATATCGGCTAACAAAAATCCGTCCGGATTTTAACGCCGATACGAATTATGGGAATCTTATGCTGGCATAGCACAATGGTAGTGCAGACGTTTTGTAAGCGTCAGGTTGCAGGTTCAAATCCTGTTGCCAGCTTCTTTGCATAAGCAAAGTTTCCGCAATGCAGATAGACTGCCGTATACACGACAATGTAAGAGTTATATTCGGTTGGTGTGCTCAGAATTGAAGATGGAGACACCTTTGGATTTCCGTAATTTATTGATGGAAAGCCAGACGGAACTTGCGAAAGGATGGATGGACGCATTCATCTTGGATAGTATTCGCAATGGATGGACGGCGCGGAAATCACGTATATGATTCCAATCATTTGCGTGGCAGTATCTTTTCGTTGTAAACAAAAGAATCATAATAAACCGGCTTCAGGCGATGCTCAGGAGACTTGGGCATCGCCAAAGGGAGCACACACGCCCACACTACAGCGTGTGCAGATTGCGGAAATTAACCCGTAATACCAAAGGAGGGAACAAGTCCATGAAAAAATTCCTGCTCACTATTGAAGTTGATGAGGAAGAAGCTGTTCGAAACATGGAGACAAATGGTCTTGAAGATCAAAGTCTTCAGAATTATGTTGCCGGAGAAATCAGCGGATGGCTGGAGGCTTCCGGTATCAGGGTAATCTCCAATTATCCGGCAGATTCGTTAAATACAGATGCCGGCGAAATCACGCTTATTCCATATGATGACAGAATCGCCCGTGGGGTTCAAATTCTTCTTGAGGGAGAAGTCACAGCCATGTTGGATGTCCATAACGATGACGGCGAAGCCAGAGTTCTGATATATAAACCCGGTGAAGAAGAACCTTTCTGCGATGTAACTGTAAACCGATAATGCTTATATGAAAGGAATATACTGATGAACAATTTCAATGAATTTTCTGCCAAACTCAGAGATCACTTTAATGCTCTTGCAGCAGAAGCAACTCGTATCTATGAAATCGACTGCGATAAGGACGAGTTGTGGAATCTCTACCTCGATTCCTTCCCCGCAGGTACCAATAATATCTACCGGGAACGCAGGGAAATGGACTGTTCCGCCTGCCGACACTTCATGAAGACAGCCGGAAACATGGCATTCCTTGTGGGAGATACTGTGAAAACCCTTTGGGATTTCAACACAGAAAGCACTACATATCAGCCGGTTGTCAACGCTCTCAGCCGTTACCTCCACTCCAAGCCCATCACCGATGTGTTCTTTACAAGAGAATTCCAGATCGGCAAACCGCATGACAGAGAAATGCTTGCCGATGGAACGATCATGACATGGAATCATATGTTTGTTGTTGTTCCTGTCAAGTTTGTCGACCGCAGCGGCAGAAGCGAAGGCGATGTAAAAAATGAATTCCGTACTATGCGTAACGTTTTCAAACGCTCGCTCGATGAAATCTCTCCGGATGCCGTTGAAACCGTACTCGAACTGATTGCAGACGGAAGCTTGTATCGCGGTGAAGAATGGAAGGCAAACTTGATCCGCTTCCGTGATATTCAGAAAGAATACCGTAAAATGACTGATGAACAGAAGGAAATTTACACATGGAGAACTGCTGAATCCATCGGTGCCGCAGTCGGCAGAATTCGCAATCACTCCATTGGTGTTCTGCTTACTGATATCACTGACGGTATGGAACTCGACTCCGCTGTTAGACGCTATGAACAAATCGTAGCTCCGACCAACTATAAACGTCCCAAGGCAGTCTTCACGAAAGCTATGCTTGAAAGAGCTAAGTCGGATCTGTCCGAAATGGGCTATATGCAGTCCCTTGGCAGACGGTACGCAACCCTTGACGATATCAGGGTAAATAATATCCTGTTCTGTAACCGTGACGTAAAGAACCGGATTCAGGGTGCTGCAAACGTGTTTGACGAAATGATGATCGATGCAAGAAAAACACCCAAGAAGTTCGACAGAGCTGAAGAAGTCAGTATTGAACGCTTTGTTACAGAAATTCTTCCTGCCGCAAAATCTGTGGAAGCATACATTGAGAACCGTCACAGCAGAAACTTTGTCAGCCTGATTGCTCCTGAAAATGCAGATGCTCCCACTATGTTTAAGTGGAACAATCCTTTTGGCTGGGCATACACTGGCAACATTACCGACTCTGATATCCGCGAAAATGTAAAGAAGGCAGGAGGAAATACCGATGGTGTTCTTCGCTTCTCTATCCAGTGGAATGATGAAGAGTATAACGGAAACGACTTTGATGCTCACTGTCAGTGTCCCGGCGAACATATCTTCTTCGGTCACAAACATGACAGGGGTACTGATGGTGAACTCGACGTTGATATTATCCATCCCAACAGAGGTACACCTGCTGTTGAGAATATCGTATTCCCGTATCTTGAAAAGATGAAAACCGGCACGTATCAGTTCTCTGTCCACTGTTACAATAATAACGGTTATAGTACCGGATTCAAGGCAGAGATTGAAATGAATGGTGAAGTATTCCGCTATGAATACGATAACCGTCTCAAGACTGGCGAAACCGTCAAGGTTGCAGAAGTTTCATATCATCCCGTAACCGGATTCAGCATTAAGCACTATCTATCCGCGAATCAGTCCGTAAACTCCAGAGAAATCTGGGGCATCAAGACAATGGATTTTGTTCCTGTGACTACAGTTATGTACAGCCCCAACTATTGGGATGATCAGAACGGAATCGGTAATAAGCATTATTTCTTTATGCTCAAGGATTGCGTTAATACTGAGTGCCCCAATGGCTTCTATAACGAATTCCTGAAACAGGAACTGAATAACCATCGTCATGTTCTCGAAGCACTGGGATCAAAGCTTGCAGTTGCTGCAGCAGATGACCAGCTCAGCGGCATCGGATTTAGCTCTACCAAGAGAAACGACCTCATCGTCAAAGTAACCGGAGCAGTTGAAAGAGTTCTACGAATCAAGTTCTGAGGTGTCTATGATCTGCAGTTTATGTAATAAGGACTCGGATACTGTAGTTGGCGGATTATGTCCCAGATGTATCAGAAAGACAAAGACAATCAATGGTCGTCTTGATGATGTTAAACAAGCATCCGACTTCAAGGAATGGGACAGCCGCGATCTCTCTGAAGCCTTCTGGGTACACTTTATTGAATATCAGAAACGTCCAAACCTGAAAAGCTTGAAAATTATGCTTCGGGCAATCGCATGGGCAGCTCACGCAGATCACGGTCTTTCAAACTCCTTCAATCATGCAATCCGCTGGAGCGGACTGGTGCTCTATAGAGAAGAACAAAGGGAAGACCTTCCAGAAGAATAACTACTAATTCAAAAAAGGAGCAATATTCATGGCAAACATTTTTGAAAATGCATCCCGTAGAAAATACCGATTTAACCATAGAGGAGTTATCACCACAGAAGATCTGTGGGATCTCTCCCTCACTGATCTCGACAGTATCTATAAATCTCTCCGTACTCAGGTAAAACAGCAGGAATCCGAAGAAAGTCTGCTCGCTGCCAAATCCGCTGTTGACAATGAGTTGGATGATAAGATCGAAATCGTCCGTCATATCGTTGCTGTAAGACAGATGGAAGCAGAAGAGCGAAAGGCAGAACGTGAAAATGCTCAGAAAAAGCAGCGCATCTACGACCTGATCGCAAAGAAACAGGACGAAAAGCTGGAAAATATGTCTATCGAGGAATTGACAAAGCTTCTCGACGAATGATTCGTGGAGGATGTGGATGATACTTACATATCAAAAACCGCTCTGCGGCAAAAAGATCGGTATCGTTTTCGGATCGTTTGCGCCTCTTCATCAGGGGCATCTCGATCTTATCATGCAGGCGAAGAAAGAATGTGATGGTGGCTGTCTTGTTATTTCGTGTGGCTACGATGGTGATAAAGGCGAGCCTCTGATGCCGCATTACAAGCGGTATCGATATGTCAGAGAATTTTTTGCCGATGATAATCTTGTTGCGGTGTACGCAATCAATGATACTGAGATCGGAGCTGATGAATATCCGAATGGCTGGGATAAGTGGATGGAAGAGTTCACAAGAATCTGGCAACATGCTGTCTCTGGTGAAATAGTCGAGATGGATGAAACCTTCGGAGCAATTCGTCAGGAACCATCCAGAATATGGTATGTCGGAGATGAAAATTACTATACCGATCTGCGTGAAAGGTACAATGAAGATGCTGTACTTGTTGATAGAACGGCTGAAAATCCGATTTCCGCTACCATGATTCGCAATAATCCGATTGCTCATTGGGATAAGATTTCATTCCCGTTTCGCCGTATCTTCAGCACCAATATTTTGATTTGCGGTACTGCAAGCGAAGGGAAGACAACTCTCGTAAAAGACCTTGGAAAATATTTCAATGCGCCGTATTCCCTTGAGTATGCAAGGGAATATATGAAGGAAAGTTGTGTGTCCGAGTGGGAGCTTGATGGATCGGATTATCTGGCATTCCTCGACGGACAGTACCAGCTCAATAAAAAACTCATCAATTCTCCTGCAAATCATGGAGTTTTCTTTGCAGACTCCGACAGTATGACAACCCGTATGTATGCTGAATACTATAGCAAAGACCCTGCGCTTGACCTTACCGAAGAGGAATTCAGCGAAATTGCTGTAGCAGCAGATGCCATCACGAAAAAATGCAGATGGGATAAAATATATCTGCTCGCTCCGCATGGTATATTCGTTGATGACCATACCCGATATATGGCGTGCAGCGGCGAGGACGAAAGAAGTGCCCTGTTCAATATTCTTTGTGATAATATCAAATCCTCCGGAAACTGGGGAAAAGTAACAATCCTTGATGGTGGTTACTGGAATAACTTCAAAACTATCGTTAATGATGTGAAAGGACTCATCGAAAATGGAAAGAATGAAACGATTTCTGAAAAGTGAGTATGGAAATTTCAGTATTTTCGAGACATTATTTCTTGTCTTTATGGTACTGCTTCAGGTAATCATATACTGCTTTATCCCCGACACACTTCTCGGAATGGTATGCGGCGTATCTGGCATTATCTGTGTTGTGTTGACCGCTAAGGGGAAGATCAGCTCATATCTGTTCAACTTTATCCAGATGATAACCTACATGATTATTTGCTGGAATGCACGGCTTTTCCTTGAGTTTGGAGAGCAGATTTTCTACTTTATTGCTTGTATCGCAGGCGTAGTCCTCTGGAGAAAAAATATGTACATAAACGAAGATGGGACACAGGACGTAAAGGCAAAGAAGTTTAAGCCATGGCAGTGGGCGGCAGTTGTTGGAATTACAGTAATGACAACCATTCTCTTCGGTATGTTCGGCGGGAAAATTCTCGGAGGAACCCTTCCGTATCTTGACGCATTCACGGTCTCCCTTTCCGTGATCGCACAGCTCCTTATGATCTGGCGATACAGGGAGCAATGGGCAGTATGGATCATCATCAATATATCAAGCCTCATTATGTTCACTATCCTTGAACAGTGGTCGATGACAGCTATGTATATAGCGTGGACGATCAATGCAATATATGGATGGTATAACTGGACAAAACTCGAAAGACGGAGGAACGTATGATTCATGTTCTTGAACTCATGAATGAATCCAGCATGAACGCAAAACAGGAAATCCTTAAAAAATACTCATCCGATTATTTTTTCAGAAATTTTCTATACTATGCTCTGAATCCGCACCTTACATATCGCCTATCCGAAGAAACGCTCCGAAACACGAACGGGTTCACACCTCTGAGAGCCTGTCAGTTTTCGGATATTTTTGATTGCTGCGACTTTCTTTCAAGACTTCGTGGAATCGACGATGCGACAGTTCGTCAGGTAAAAACTTTCCTGTATGGATTCTGCGCCGAAGAAGAACGTGAACTGTTCATTCAGCTTCTCGCAAAAACTATACGCCTTGGTGTAACGGCCAAATCTGTCAATAAAGCAATTCCTGGTCTTCTTCCGGAATGGGAAGTTCAGCAGGCGTATCCCATTGAAAAATATCCGGTTAAGTTTGACACAGAGTTCTGGCTTACACAGAAGCTGAACGGTGTTCGCGCCACATGGTATAACGGACAGTTCATTGCAAGAAGCGGACAGCAAATCATGGGACTCAACCATATCTGTAACGAGCTGAGATGGCTTCAGGGCTTCGTTCTTGACGGCGAGATGACTTTACTTGACAAGGGAGAACTGAGCGATAATGAAGCTTTCAGAACCGCTACAGGCATTCTGAACTCCGACTCTGAGCATAAA
Source organism: Bacteroidales bacterium (assembly GCA_017561265.1). Next base: position 97,948 of record JAFZDJ010000019.1, on the reverse strand, counting down.
ACGGAGATTTGCTTTACAGTTTTTGACGCTGTTCCGCAGGCAGATTTTGAAAGTCCATCTCCGACAGTTCCGTATTCTGTTCGCAGAAAAATTCTCGACCAGATGCAGGTATCATTCAGCAATGCAGAATACGTAAAAATCCTTCCTACCCTGTATCATGGAAGTGATATTTCTATGATCGACACCTTACTTGAACAGATGGTGGCTGAAGATAAGGAAGGGCTTATGCTGAATACGGATGCACCGTATAAGCGTTCCAGACACAAAGGAATTCTGAAGGTCAAACGGTTCTATACCATGGACTTGCCGATAGAAGGTGCTGAGGAGGGAACCGGCAGACTCAGCGGAACTCTCGGTGCTCTGGCTCTCCGGTACGGTGATAACCTTGTGTATGTTGGATCCGGTTTCACGGATGAACAGCGTGTGGAATACTGGAATCACAGAGAGGAGCTTGTCGGCACCCTGTGTGAAGTAAAATATAAAGAAATCTCCGAAGATAAAGATACCGGGATGGAGAGCCTCCAGTTCCCGGTATTCGTTCGTCTTCGTGAAGATAAATCTGAAGTAAGCTTCGGCTGATAAGGAGTGAGACTATGTTCGAGATTCGAGACCCGCCTGCAGTATGCAGCAAATGTCATCTGTGCGGACCGCCGGAAGAGGAATATTTCTGCGAAAAAGTCGGAGAAACCTTTCTCTTTGCAGATCCGTGTGAAGAAAACCATTCTGTTATTTCGCAGAAGAATTTTCAAAAAACTGCGCGGCATAACAATCGTTCCTACAGAAGACACATGAAATCTCAGAAAGATAAACGCAGGAAAAGAATCGTGTCGGAAACCGGATATAACCCATCTGCCGGATGGCTTTCCGAAAAAGGGTATCTTATGTATCCGAAAAACTCCAACAGACAGCGTTTCTATAAACATTATTCCTGCAAACGTGTAAGAAAAGAAGATCTTCCACATAAAGGAAACGGATATCGAAAGGTGTTCGGATATAAGTGGGAAATCTATTAAGGAGTGAACTGCATGAAAATTGTATGCGGTAATATTTTCGATTCCGGAGCTGATGTAATCTGTCATCAGGTAAACTGCCAGGGCGTTATGGGCTCCGGAGTTGCAAAACAGGTAAGAGAAAGATACCCGTGGGTCTACGGCAGATATAAATGGTTCTGCACATTGAATTCCGATTGTAAAGAACACCTTCTTGGGTCTGCACAGCACGTATTCATTGACGAAACTCGTGTCATCGTGAATCTGTTTGCTCAGGAAAATTTCGGATATGACGAAAAGTGTTATACAGACTATGATGCTCTTCGAGAATGCCTTCGTAAGGTGAATCAGGGCTTCAAAGGAAGAACTGTGGCTATTCCGTACCTGATGGGTTGTCACAGGGGCGGCGGCGATTGGGATACTGTCCAAAAAATGGTTGAGGAAACCATGACAGACTGCGATGTAACCCTGTATCGCTATTCTGAGCCGGAGAAGAGGTAAAACATGAATCCTGTTTTCTGGCTTATTGTAATCATTGTTCTTGCGCTTGTATGGCTCTGCCTCAGCTTCGCTTATAAAAAGGTGGGGTGGATCGGGTGGAAACTGTATAAGGACGCAAAAGATATAATCACAAATACTGAAAATGAAAAAGAGGAGAATGAAAAATGAGAGGTAAGATCGGAGCAGTTCTGATTGCAATTATTCTGGTGCTGGGGCTTGTCTGTGTAATCGGATGTCTCGAAAAGGTTCCTGCCGGTTATGTTGGTGTTGTTTACAATATGAACGGCGGCGTTGACGGTGAAGTTCTGACACAGGGCTGGCATATTGTGTCCCCCACTAAGAAAGTCACTACATATTCCATTGGTCTGGAGCAGTCCTACCTGACATCTGAAAAGAAGGGTGACTCCCCTCATGATGAAAGTTTTTCCATTCCTACTTCCGATGGTAAGACAGTAACTGTAAACCTTGAATTTTCCTATCGCTTCGACGAAAACCGTGTAGCAGAAACATTTGTAATGTTCAAGGGGAAGTCCGGCGAAACCATCAAGGACACATTCATCAAACCCAAGGTGGTGGCATGGACACAGGAAGTTTCCGCAAATTACCCCGTTACAGACATTTTTGGCGATAAGCGAACTGCCATCAATGCGGAACTCGACGTATATCTGAGAGAAAAGTTTGACCAGTATGGCATCATTATTGACACAGTAAACTTCACCAATATTTCCGTTGATGAAGAGACTGCTGCAGCTATTCAGAAGAAGGTTACGGCTCAGCAGGAACTGGAACTGGCAACTATCGAAGCCCAGACCGCACAGATTCAGGCACAGAAGGAAAAGGATGTTGCCAGAATTGCCGCTGAAAAAGACAAGGAGGTAGCCCAGATCGAAGCAGAAAAGGCTCTGATCGAAGCTAATGCGGAAGCTGAAGTCGTAAGAATCGCCGCAGAAGCCGAAGCAGAAGCAAATCAGAAGATTGCTCAGTCCCTGACTTCTGAGCTGATTGATAAAATTAAGTATGAAAGATGGAACGGTGAGCTGCCTACTGTCTCCGGTGCAAGCGCACTTGTTTCCGTGGAGCCCTAAGTTATGTTCTGGTTTATGATAATTGCTTCCAGCGTATATAACCTGGTTGTGCTACTGAGTATTCTTTCGATCATCGTTGTTGTTCTGAAATGCAAGAATATATGGACAGAAAAGCATCCGGACATCACATTACCGCATATGGATATGTCCGATAAAATTCTGACAGTCCTGCGATTCGTACTTATCGTTGGGATGCCGGTTGTAAATCTTGCTCCCATTTATCTGGCTGCAGTAAAATTTGATGAATTTTGCGACGGAGTAATCGAAAAGCTGGAAGAAAAATATCTGTAATATACTTCAGCCATTGCTTAGGCTGAAAGAAAGGAAGTACATGGATATTAAAGACAAGGTGCTACATTTTATATCCCGTTTCAAATCCGGAGATAAAGAAAACCATGTAGAATATGTATTTACAAATGGATGCTGTTTCTGGTTCGCTTATATCCTCCAAAGTAGATTTGCTTCTGATGGAGCCGTAATCATGTATGACGATGTAATAAACCATTTCGGCACGGAAATCAGCGGCAGAATCTACGATATAACGGGAGATGTCACTGAGCGGTATTCATGGATTCCGTGGAATGAAATTCAGGACGAGCTGCACAGATCCCGTATCATACGGGACTGTGTGCTGTTCTGATCCTCTGTAATGCTATAACCGCTTGCGGTGCTTCCCGTTGTGAACGGAAGTTATAAAATGACAGGGCAAAATAACCAGTCCTGCAGACGCCGGCAAGGCGACTAAGAGGCGGACCGGATCCGAATAGGAGCTTTTCTCCCAAAAAGGTAATGACCACCAATCCAAATCCAAATAACCACACCGCCTCCGCCTGCGATCGAGATCTTACAACCTCGTATACAAAGGCCTCCTCTACAATCAGATTACAGAGTAATATAGATTACCCAAGTTAGGAAACTCGGAAGGAGAAGAAGATGAGTGACCATCTCAGATGCTACTCAGTTAATACATGGCTATCGGCGCATCAAGGCGAAAAATTCCGTTACTTGGTATACAAAAGAATGTTCACCCCATTCGAGATTCAGCAGGCTTTTATGGATGATTCACAGTTTGAATCCACTCACTACAGAATCGGGAAAATTGAAGAGGCTGTTTCTCTGGATAATGGTGAGCTTTTCATTGGTATCAGAGAAATATACGATGATGATACCGAAAGCAAATTTCTGACATTCTATAGATTGTCCGAAATTCGTTTGGAACTCATCGAAAAGCAGGAGGATGAAAATGAGTTATGACATCAGACTATGCGATCCGGTGACAAAATAAACACTCGAACTTGAAAATCCGCACTTCATGACAGGAGGTACATATGCAGTAAATGGAACAACAGAAATGTGGCTGAATGTCACATGGAACTATGCCCCATTTTACTATAAGCCGGAAATATTCGGTGAAAAAGGAATCCGCAGCATCTACGGATTAACAGGTGCGGAAAGTATTCCGGTGCTTGAAAAAGCAATCGAAAATCTTGGCAGTGAGACGGACCCGGATTACTGGAAAGCGACAGAAGGAAACGCCAAGCGTCCCCTGTGTCAACTCCTCGCCATGGCAAAAATGCGTCCGGACGGCGTATGGGAAGGGGATTAAATGCGAAAATCCAAAAGCAGGAGCAAGAGAATTAGTAAAATAGCAGAAGCACTTCACTGGAGTGCCTATTACTATTCTATCAATCAAAAAGAAATCAAGCAGTTCAATATCTTTCGCCATGCGGGATTTCTGAATGATGTATGCACAATAACCGAAACCTGTACTTCGAAAGAAGAATTTGAAACAGGAATCAGACGATCTCTTCAGTATTATTACTGGTGCAAAGCCGAATGGGAAGTGCTTATATGTCCCTGGTGCGGCGGCGAAGAATCCACAGTCAAGATTGATGTTTACAGCCAGATCATTCAGAACTGGAAACATTTTATGGAATACCTTTGGAATACTATGAAAGAAGAAATCGAGGAGAAATCAGAATGAGAGTTATTCATACCGGCAACACATTTAATATTTACGACGATACACTTGAAACCTGCAATCAGCTCTCTCCGGGAAGCTATATCGTTCGTTTCTATGAAAACAAAGGCTTCTGCCTTGAAGGATACCCGGAGGTAGAGACCAGAGAGGGAAAGGTTTATGGCGTTCACGAAGAAAAGGTTGAGAAGGTTCTGTGTGCCTTTGAGAAATTTACAAGAAATCTCGGCGTTATTCTAAGCGGCGATAAGGGGATCGGTAAATCTTTGTTTTCCAGACTTCTCGCTTCCAGAGCTATGGAAAAGGGGATTCCCGTTATCATCGTAGATACATATTACCACGGAATCGCATCTTTTCTGGAGCAGATCGAACAGGAGGTTCTGGTTTTGTTCGATGAATTCGACAAAACCTTCGGTGGTGTGGAAGAGTCCAGCGGGAAAGCATCCCCTCAGACTCACTTGCTCAGCCTGTTTGACGGAGTGTCTCCCGGGAAAAAGCTGTTTGTCATTACCTGTAATAACATCTATAAGCTGAATGATTATATCATCAACCGACCTGGCAGATTCCATTATCACTTCCGGTTCTCCTATCCCAGTCCTGAAGAAATCAGGGAATATATGCAGGACAATATCCCCAGAGAAAATTGGGGAGAAATCGACAGTGTAATTTCCTTCTCCCGGAAGGTTCTCCTGAATTATGACTGCCTCCGTGCTATCGCCTTTGAAATTTCCTCCGGTTTGACATTCAAAGAAGCTGCGGGCGACTTGAATATTGTCAACACAGAAAGCTACAGATACGAGATTTCTCTGCTGTTCAGAGATGGCACAAAAATTTCCGCCAAAAATGTTAATCTCGATATCTTCTCGGACGAAGAAATGTATATCTGTCTGTATGATACCGAAGGCAGGAATTATGCAGACGTTCGTTTCCATCCTTCCGACTGTATTTACGATGCGGAAAAATTCGCCAATATCATCGCCCCCGAAAGAATCACAATTGAATACGATGAAGATACAGAATCCTATAAAGACATCATCGATACCCGCAAGGAAGTTGGTGCGGCATACCTGACAATTACCCGCGAAGTCAGAGATGCACTTCATTACAAGGTCTGAGGTATGTCGTGAACCCAGTTCTATATTATCTTGTCATCCTTGCGTTCTGTGCCTGTATGGCTGTTTGTATTAAGTATATGTGCGACACACTTGTACCGTCAAAACAAAAGGAACCACAGGAAAAGAATAAAACCGTTCATCGCCGACATGATGAAATATGCGTTTGCTGCGGTGAATATGTCCCTGAAGGAAGAATGATTTGTCCACGATGTGAAAACTCAAATACATAAAGGAGAGAAAATGGAAAAACGATCAGAATCTATCGGGAAGAAGTACGGCAGACTCACTGTTATCGGTGAATGCAGCAGGAGAGGATTTGTGCAGTGCGTGTGTGACTGTGGCACATGCATGGAAGTCAGCGTTTATTCGCTTCGTTCCGGAAATACAAAATCCTGCGGATGCTTGAAAAAGGAGACAGAGCGAGTCGGTCTTTATGCTGCTCATGAAAGAAACAGAGCATATGGCACAAATGTGGCTGTAATCAGAAAGAATACGATTCGCCGCAACAATACGACCGGACATCCCGGTGTGTGGTACAATCCCAAAACCAATCTGTTTGAATCTTACATCAGTCTGCATCGGCATAAGATCCACCTTGGAAGATATCATACATACGAAGAAGCTCTGAAGGCGAGATTGAACGGAGAAGACGAATACTTCGCTCCGATTCTGGCCTCAGTCAGAGCAGAATCTGCAACCGTATAAAGGAGAAAGTCATGAATCTAAAAGAATCATTCCGTTACCAGAATTTTCTGGAATTTCTGATGCAGTCCGCATCTGCGTCTATTATGCAGAAAGACCACTGCCTCGTCACAAGAAAACTGCATCATAAAGACGAGGGCGATGTGCCGGAAGAAGTCACAACTGAGCTCTTTATCAAAAATGATATCGTCCTTGCATTTATGGAACACCTTGTAGAAGAAAAGGGAAAGTTGACGCAAGCAATCGGAATCGCCAAACGCAGTATCGGATTTGATCTGGACGCTGCCGTAGAGACCAATAAATTCCGTCAGCTCGCAGCAACTTCCGTAAAAAAGATGCTTGTACATACCCCGTCACAGAAAACCGAACAGGGAAGAGCTTATAAGTTCAACAACGAGGGAAATCAGATGCCGTATGTGTATGATGTGGAAGTTACCACAGAAGACAATTACGACAGAACAAATGCAAAAAACATGATGAAAAATCTGATTACCGGGGCAGATATTGTATCTTCTGAGATTGATGCCGCAATGGTAAATACAACAGTGGTATATTCACCCCTGTTTGATGTGAACGACTCATTCGAAGATGCCGTTGAGCTATTCGTGCAGCATCTCATGGACACAGAAGAATAATTAAATCTTCATCCGGCTCTCAGCCGATCTTATGAATCTGGCGATATGCCTTCGCAGAACGAATCTGTTCTTCTAATTTTTGAAATTTTGTTTGTGCTAAGGAGTACAGCCAATTGTACACTGAAAGACTACACAGAATTCTCAAAAGAGTTAAGAACGCTTTTTCCGGCAAGTTTCCCCTGTTCTTATACAGGTTTTGAATATTTCGGAATTCTGCCCGAGAGGGCTTCAAGAAAGCTTCAAATGCTTAATAGTAAGAGGACTCGATATGCGTATCCAGAAACATGAATTCCACAGTTCGTCACCCGTTATTACGCAAAGCATCAATTTTTACCCGGCAAAATCCGCCTCTAAAAACACAAAAACCGGGGTTCTTTGAAGGTTGTTATACAACTTATTTGTAATTCAAGCGGTGTCACACCCGTTTATAACTGTAAATTCATAGTTCTGCACTTCATAAGATCGGCTGAGAGCCGGATATTTTCAGATAAGGAGATGATTTCATGTTTGCAGGAATTCTTCACGATCCCAGCCAAACAACTGTGTATTGGTTCAAAGTTCCACAGAAACTCACTCCGTATGTCAGAATTGGCGCAGAAGCACACTGCGACACCAGACGCGGCACACAAAAAGGGAGTATTGTCAGTTTGATTGACGGTATGACAGAAGAACAAATCAAACCTTTAATCGGCGATCATACACCAATGAAGCAAATCACGGCTGTCATAGCCGATCTGGATATGAATAGCATTCATGTTCCGTGGAGTATTGTCAATACAAATCCGAATCCGTCCAAAATCGAAAAGCGTGTGAAAGAATTTTACCGAAGAGGAATGTTTGACACCGAAGTTCGTTTCACTGACAGCGGAGCACTTATGGATGGGTATACCGCATATCTTGTAGCAAAGATGTTCGGTCATGATACTCTGCGCGGACTGGTTATAGCAACTCTGTAGGAGGACTCGTAATGGTATACATAACCGGTGACTGCCATGCAGATTGGCGCAGATTCTCAACTGCCGGATTCCCTGAACAGAAAAATATGAGTCCAGACAAAGATTTTGTCATCGTTTGCGGAGATTTCGGAATCTGGCATGATACTCCGGAAGAACGTTGGTGGCTCGACTGGTTGAATGATAAATCTTTCACAACATTGTTCGTTGATGGCAATCACGAAAATTTCGACCGTCTGTGTTCAGAAGAATTTGAAACAGTAGATTTTCATAGCGGAAAGGCGCATAAGATCCGCGATAATATTTACCACCTGATGCGTGGTTATGTATTTGAACTGTGCGGAAAAACCTTCTTTACATTCGGCGGTGCTGCAAGTCACGACATTGATGACGGAATACTGGATCCGGCAGACTACGATACAGCCGAAGATTTGATGCAGGAGTACCGTAGGCGTACAAGACGCGGTGAATTGCTCCGTATCAATCACTATTCGTGGTGGCAGGAAGAAATGCCATCTCAGGCAGAAATGAATCTTGGAACAGATACGTTGCTAAAATACGACAGCAAAGTGGATTTCATTGTTTCACATTGCTGTCCCGCAAAGATTGCCAAGCAAATTTCATGGAGTTTCCAATCTGATCCGTTGACTGCATTTTTTAATACGGTTGAAGAACAGACAGAATTCCAGAAATGGATTTTCGGGCACTACCACGACAATAGAAATATCGATAACAAATTCATCCTTCTGTACGAACAAATCATTCGAATTGTGTAGGAGGTGACATTATGCATATCAAAATCAGCAGTGGTAACAGCAAGATGGGTAGTATCCGCAGCGTCTCACTTCCCGCAGGACTTACTTGTGTAACCGGATGTGAGTGCAACAGTAAATGTTATGGCAGGAAACTGGAACGGATGCGTCCCTCAGTCAGAAATGCCTATCAAAACAATCTGGAAGTCCTGCGAACAGATCCGAAAACATATTGGAGAGAAGTCGAGGCCACAGTAATGCTGTCTCGATTTTTTAGATTCCATGTTTCCGGAGACATCCCTGACGATACATACTTTGAGCACATGGTAGATATTGCACGAACCAATCCTCATTGTGAGATTCTATGTTTTACAAAGAAGTATGACATAGTAAACAGCCATGTCAGTATTATCGGCAAGCTGCCGATGAATCTCCACATCATCTTCAGTGTATGGCGGAATTTTGAAATGGACAATCCGTTTCTGTTCCCTGAAGCTCATGTAAGATACCGAGACGGAACTACAACAGCTCCAGAAAATGCTATTGAATGCGCCGGAAACTGTACGGAATGCGCTGTCACAGAAGAAGGATGTTGGACACTCCAGAAAGGTGAATCTGTTATTTTCAACGAGCATTAGGCAAACGCAGTTTAGACGGAAGCCTAACAAACAAAACAACAAGGCATTTGCCTAAAAACAGACAAGGAGACTAAATACGATGTATAAATATAAAATCGAACTGGTAACGGCATCAGATGCCAAAGATTTCGTAGAAGCTGTAACGCCTGTTCATACTCCCGTAAAACTGACGGACGGCGAGGGATTCTGCGTAAACGGTAAGTCCCTCCTCGGTGCCGCACTCGCAGCTATCGAATGGTCAACACTATACTGCGAAGCAGAAGAAGATATTTATACTAAAATCCAGAAATTCTGCGCAGCATGAGGTATGTATGGATCTGAGAAATATTCTTTTCAAAGCTACTGTTCGAAAGCATCTGAACGCTCTGAAAAATGCTTTTGATGAGCAGGAAGAAACAATCAAACATCTGCGTGAAAAACTGAAAACATGGAGTGAAAAGGCAGAAATCCAGAAAGCGGAAGAGACAGCTGAGTATTACCGGCAACATTCGCTACACGAGCTTTCACCGAAGGAGTTTGAAAAGTATTTCGCTTTTAGAGACAGGCATTATCGAAGCTGCAAGAACTCCGGGCGTTATATCGTAGAACTGTCCGCCACAGGAATTGGAGAAGGTATTACCGTCAAATGTCCTTTCTGCGGCGAAGAAGAAGATATAACTGATTTTTGAGGTGCTTATGAAATTATTGATCGTATTCTTTGCAATTCTTTTATGTGTTTCACCGGCGTGTGCCTCTGAGACATTTGATATGGATACGGATTATGCGGAACTGATGATTGCTTCTGCATTGATTGGGGACACAGAAAACGGCAGAAAGTATGAATTGCTCCGTAATCAGAAGAAAGAAGCACTTGGCATCGAGGATTCTCTTTCATACGACGATCTGTTTCTGCTTGCAAAGATAGTAGAAAATGAAGCCGGAAGTATATGGCTGTCCGATGACCACAGGAAATGCGTTGCAAGTGTTGTTATAAATCGAGTAAATAGTACGGAATTCCCTGACATACTGGAAGATGTTATTTTCCAGAAAGGACAGTATAGCGGCGTGAATACTGAATACTTTGAGGATTTGTTGCCATCCGAACCATCTGTAAGAGCAGCACTGGAAATTATTATCGAAGGAAGCATCTTGCCGCCATCCGTTGTGTTCCAGTCAGAATTCATACAGGGAAGCGGAATTCATTCCTTTATATCAGATGATAAGCTCGAAACCACTACATACTTCTGTTATTCGAATTATCCGGAACTGTACGAATAAGGAGAAGCGTTACATGAACTGGAATAAACTTAACAATTCACATAAAATCATGATAATTCTTTTCATGATAGGTCTCGTTTTATGCTTACTCAGCGGCATTTTTCTTGGAATCCCACGGGGTATATGCCCATTCGATTTTAAGCCAATGGGTATTATTTTATGTTCGGTTGGATGTGTCTTGGGCTTAATGGCACTTTTTGCATTTGCAATACATAAAATTGAATAAACGATAGGGAGAAGTCGAGATGATAAATCAATGGATATGTACCGATCCAGATAACGCACAATTCTGTCAGAAGCTTGACGATATGACATTCGCCTACACAGAAGTTCGGGAATACGATGGAAGATATATCTCCTGTTATGCAGTAATGTTTTTGCGGGAATATACATTCGACCGACTTGAAGACTATTGCAGATCGTATTACAATTCCATTGAACAGATCGTTCATGATTATGGTTTTGCCGAGTCTTTCAGAATCATGGCTGAATGCATATTTGAGCAGACACCGTATGATGAGATCATACACCGTTTCCACAATACATTCAAAGAAGCGGAAACTTATGTAAAGGAGATGATCGCAGTATGAATACTCCAACCAGATGTCCTATCTGCGGATACACATTGTCACTTTGCCTATGCAGATTTTCTGAGTCTGCCCGTGAAGCCAGGGAGAAAAACCGACAGGTTGTTCTGGATCATCTGTATCTTCTTTCGGCTGAACAGCTCGCTCACATCATTGGACTTCAGCAAAAACTGCAGACATCTTACGAAGACAATGATCGTGATGAGCTTCTCAGAAATCTTCAAAGAACAGGCTCTACAGCCACAAAAGCCAAGGAAGAAAGGGTTTCTGTTCCGCTGAACCATAAATATGATATCGTTGCGGAGAAAAATTCCTATATCGATCCTCCTGAGATTTCCGTTTTTCTTCTCGAAAAGCAGACAGGTATAATCCATCAGGATATATGTCTTGCCAGACAGAATCTCCAATCCGCAGATGATACTCAACTTCTTGTATGGAGCAGAGCGGACTGCGAAGATTATTCCCATGAATTTGATATTCCTATTTATCAGGAGGAAGACGATGCGTAGTACCATTAAAAATATGCCACAGGAAATCTATAAGGGATTCCTTGCTGGTGTCATGATTACCATCGGATGTACCGCATATCTTTCTGTATCCAGTCAGGTAACTGGTGCATTTCTCTTCACGGTAGCATTGTGTGCTGTATGCAACCTTGGTTTATCGCTGTATACAGGTAAAGTTTGTTTTGTAAACAAAAACTCAGCTTTACAACTGATCCCATGTTTCATCGGAAACATCATAGGATGTTGGGGTGCCGGTTCCATAATACGCATATTTCAGCCCGAAATATCTGCTGCGGCAAAGCTATTGTGTGAAGGTAAACTGTCGAAATCATGGGCAGAAATATTATCACAAGCCGTATTCTGTGGAATCCTGATGGCAGTCGCTGTTAGAACTTATAAAGAGCATACAGGATTCGGAAGATATACAGGAATATTTCTTTGTATCCCAGTTTTTATTCTGTGCGGATTTGAGCATTCCATAGCAGATGCAGGATACTTTGTTCTGGCGTATCCGGTACCGCCCATAAAAACCGTACTGTTTGTAGTTGGGGCAGTTATAGGAAACACAATCGGCGGGCAGTTCGGTAGATTTCCAGAACCCAAAGAAATGCGAACAATCACAGTTGAAGCAAAATATGATTTGCATGGTCTGCCAAAGGAAAGTATTACTCCAGTGAAAAAAGCACAGGAACGCCTTGAAAATGAAATGCTTGAATACTTTTCTTACGATGAAAATCTGGTTGATCTCACCGTCAATGTGAATGACGGAGGATGTAATGTACCGAGGTAAATACACAAGGGATTTATATATACTTCCGACACTGCTCATACATAACGGAGATGGGATCTACCATTTAATAGAAATCGCATGGCTGAAATGGTTTGTCGGTTTCAGAATAGGAGATAAGAATGAGTGTTTGTTATTGGACAATAGAAGGCATCGGAATCAATGCTGAACACGTCCGTGAGTTCATCGATGCTGAAAAATTCAAAAAGCACCTCAAAGAGAATTACAAAGGTTCTCAGTATGCAGGATTAGAACCGACGGATGGATTTGATATCGACGACTATCTTGGAGGAAATTTATACGATAACCTTGCCGATCTGATGACGTTCTTCGACTCCAGTGATTCTCTCGTATATGCAGAGGATGAAGAAGGAAATTCATATTTGTATTATCCGCCGTCAATGCCGTGGCACAGAACTGAAAATGAACCTCAGACACAGGAAGAAGTTCATCGCAGAATCGTAAAAGCAGTGCAGGGAATTGCGTCTCTTACAGAAGAGTCCATCGAAAAAATGATAGACGATGATATCTTTATCGTCTGTTGCGGATAAGGAGTTTGTACATGAAAAAGCATGTAGTACATTTCTGTTTTGATTGCGGGAAAGAAACAAAACATGAAGTTCTTGAATGTAAAGACAAAGTTCCGTACCGAATTTTTGAAACTGTGTTTACTTTCGGCTTTGGCGCAATGCTGCCGCACTATTATAAGTGCGAATGTCAGAATTGCGGTCGTATAAACACAGTTCATAGGTGAGCCGAATATGCCAAGAGTAAGTGTATGTGGAGGTATATAATGCCGAACAAATACATTGATGCGGCTGAATTCGACCGGGAATTGTGTGCTTTGATGAGGAAATATAACCGTGACTGCGAAATCGAAAGAGCAGATGGTGTATTTGCAGCTCTCGCAAGGCTTAGACTCTTTCCGTCAACCGATGTTGCTCCTGTGGTGCATGGAAGGTGGATACATGACAGAAATAATCTGTATGGGTGTAATAACTGTCTCCATAGAGAAACCATGTCGCATAAAGAAAAGAAAAAATATTGTCCCAACTGTGGTGCAATAATGGATTTGGAGAACTAATAAATGGAGTTACCGTTTGTAAGCAGGAAAAAGTACAATGAATTGATACATAAACTTGAATGTTTGCTGTGTCATGCAACGGGAAATTTGTTAAGCAAGCATACATATGATTTGCGAACAATGGAAAACGCAGTTACAGACCATATCAATGAGTGTTATGACAATGGCTATAAACAAGCGCAAAAAGATATGACAAAAGAAATTTTCATAGAGGTCGATGCGCTGGTTGATGGATATCTGGCTGGTGAAATGTACGCATCGGAGTTCGATGAGAAGCTTGCTGAGCTAAAAAGAAATATAAGTAAACTATATGGTATATAGAACTCAGGTTTGGTGATCGAAATGTATGGATTAAAAGTATATATCACTCCAGAAGACATCATAAGCAAGTTGTCTGATGAAGAAAAAGAAAGATTCAACCAATGTGTATTCACGAATGTCGAGAGGGAAAAGGATGGAAGTATAACAATCGAGTGTGTATTGTTTGACGATCCTGATCCATATGTAAGACAAGAACATAGAAAGAGGTACTTCAAGAAATGAAAAGGTTCATATCATTTGTTGTTGTATTGACTGTATTATTTTCGATAGTTGGCTGCGCCAAACTGGTCGAGACAAAATACGAGGATGTAAAAGTGATTATCACAGACTCTTACCACCGTTCTGCGTTGGTTCAACCTATTAAGGCAGGTAAAGTAATGACTGTCATAACACATCCGGCTATTTATAGGATAACCGTAAAATACAACGGGATTGAGTATTCCATCAATGGAAGAGATACATACAATAAATACAAAGACAAAATCGGCGAAACAGTATCTGGGATTTTGGAAAAACGCATCTATGATAACGGCAATATTTCAATAAAAATTACAGAATTAGAATAGCAATATGCATCAGAATCTATTCGAAGAACTCCAGAAAATCGCCGAAACAGAATTTGGAATAAAAATCAAACCAACAAACCGCAGGAATTTCAGTTTTGAAACCCTGTTCGGTTCGTACATAGAAAGGGAGAAAATCATGTCGTTCAAAGATCCTATCGGAGATCGTATGAAAGAAAACTACGAGAACCGTGCAAAAACATATCTCACCCGTCGGACACCAGTCATTATCCGACTTGACGGGAAGGCATTCCATACATTCACAAGAGGTTTCCGAAAACCTTACGATGAAGTGTTTCATGCTTCTATGAACGATACCATGAAGTACCTCTGCGAGAACATCCAGGGCTGCAAATTCGGTTATACCCAGTCTGACGAAATCACACTTCTGCTTACTGATTATGACACCCTGACAACCGATGCGTGGTTCGGCTACTCCGTCCAGAAGCTCTGCAGCGTTTCTGCAAGCATGGCAACGCTTGAATTTAACAGACAGCTTCGGCATCATATCATGGTTCTGACCAAAAATGATGGTATCAATGAAGAGCGTAAGGAAGATCTTGACTATGCAGTAGCATTGGGACGAGCACTCACAGCAGGCGCACTGTTTGATTCCAGATGCTTTAATATCCCAAAAGAGGAAGTTACAAATTGCTTCATCTGGAGACAGCAGGATGCCACAAGAAATGCCGTACAAATGCTTGGTCAGTGCCATTTTTCCTCAAATGATCTGGATGGAAAGAACCAGAGCGAAGTTCGGGAGATGCTCGCACGGAATGGAATCATCTTCGATGAAATGCCTGCGGCGTTCAAAAGAGGCGTATGCTGTGTAAAAGCTGATGACGGAGGGTGGGTAATCGATACGGAAATTCCTGTCTTCACGCTGAACAGAGAATATGTAACGAAGTGGATCAATCCAGATGAAGAATAAGAAACGCAGAAAGCCCCGTCCTGCCATGCCGGAATGGTTCTGGTGGGGACAGGATGGATGCTGGTTCTGTAAGAACCGTAATAACTGTAACAGCTGCAAAGCAAATCGAGCCTTCGCAAAAGAAAGTCTGCCTAAGAAATATAAAGGCAGACATGACGGCGGACCAAAATATTATGAAGGAGACGAAGAATAAATGCGTAACTTTTATATTTCCGATACTCATTTCGGACATGAAAATATCATCCGTTTCGATAAAAGACCATTCCGTGATACAGAAGAAATGGAGGAAGAGCTGATTCGCAGATGGAACAGCGTAGTCGAAAAAGGAGATACAGTTTATATCCTCGGCGACTTCTGCTGGACAACTGAAGACGAATGGATCCGTATTTTGAAAAAGCTGAACGGACAGAAAGTTCTCATTTCCGGAAATCACGACAGAAATCCTACTGGAAAACTCCGCAAGTTGCTGCAGGACGTAAAGGAGTATAAGGAAATCACAGATAATGGCAGACACGTTATTCTGTCTCATTATCCGATACTTTTCTACAAAAGCGCATACAACAAAGACAATTATATGCTGTGCGGTCATATTCACACTACCAGGGAAAATGACTTTCTGAACGAATGGAGAGCGCAGCTCAGAGAGACAAGACGGCATCCCGGAGACAGTTACGGCAATATCATCAACGTAGGATGTATGATGCCGTACATGGACTACACTCCCAGAACGCTTGACGAACTGATCGAAGCGGTGTTATAACCAGCAAGAGGAGGATTCTATGATTTACCTCGATAACGCAGCTTCCACCCAGATTGACAGTAGGGTTCTGGATGAAATGATGCCGTTCCTGCAGAATGAATATGGGAACCCTGGTTCTTTTCATTCTAAAGGCGCATCTGCAAGACGGGCCATAGATACTGCAAGACAGCGCACGGCTGAGTTCGTTGGCTGTAAACCTGATCAGATTATCTTTACTTCCGGCGGGACGGAAGCCAATCAACTGGCGATTTTCGGTTTGATTAGTCACCTCCAAAGTATCGGGAAAACTCATATCATCACAACGGAAATCGAACATCATTCTGTTCTGTCTGTTATGAAAATCCTACAGGACAGATATTCTTTTTCAATATCATATATCCCGCCTATGATGAATGGCAGAATCGACATAATGGATATTGAAGCCGAGATCCGTCCTGCAACGGGTCTTGTCTGTGTAATGGCTGTCAATAATGAAACAGGAGCCGAAAACCCCACAGCAGAAATCGGAAGAATCTGTGAAAATAACGGAATCCTGTTCATGACTGACTGTGTTCAAGCGGCAGGAAAACAGAAGATCAATATAGATACAATGCACTGCGATTTTTTAACCATATCCGGTCATAAGATTCACGGTCCGAAGGGAAGTGGAGCATTGTTTGTAAAAGACAAAAGTCTTCTGGATCCTGTAATTTTGGGAAGCAGATCTCAGGAATTCGGACTTCGAGGCGGGACAGAAAATACGGCAGCAATAGTAGGACTCGGTAAAGCCTGTGAAATCATAGATGAAGAAGCATTTGAGGATATCCGCACTGCCCGCAACATTTTTCTTCTGATGCTGATTGAAGAATCCAAGAAGAAAAAACTTTTCGACAATCTATTCTGGAACGGATGCGGTCAGTCCGTTATCAATTTCGGATTTGAGGGAGTGGATGGAGAATCTATGCTACTAATGTTGAACTCTGAAAGCGTGTGCGTTTCTGCCGGTGCCGCTTGCAATACACATGAATCAGAACCGAGCTATGTTCTGACAGCAATGAGAAGAACTCCAGAAGAAGCAAGGAATTCTATCAGAGTATCCTTCTCCAGAATGAATACTGTCGGAGAGGTGTCCCGAGCGGCAGAAATCATCACAGACTGCGCTTCTTTACTAAGAAATGGAGGAATTACATGACAAATACACAGCTTCACTCAATTGTTCAGAGTCACGATTATGACTTTCTGAGGACGAATGAGCATCTGAAAGATTATATCATGTTCCTAACCCTGGGTGGGAGTCATGCTTATGGTACCAATACAGAAACCTCTGATGTGGATGTTAGGGGTTGTGCCATGAACAGCCAGTCCGATATCCTCGGTATGAGCAACTTCGAACAGTATGTGGATGCAGAAACCGATACCACTATTTACGGATTCCGTAAGCTGGTAGGTCTTCTTCTGAACTGCAATCCGAACACAATCGAGATGCTCGGATGTAAACCTGAACACTATCTGTATGTAACACATGCAGGAAGTATGCTTCTTCGTAACCGAAAGATTTTCCTTTCCAGAAGAGCTACTCAGTCTTTTGGGGGATATGCCACTGCGCAGCTTAGGAGACTGGAAAATGCAATTGCACGGGACAAACTCCCGCAGGCAAAGAAAGAAGAACATATTCTCGGCAGTATGCAGAATGCTCTTGCCGCCTTCAGAGACAAGTATGAGTCTTTCGATCTTGGGAAGATTCATCTCTATACAGATGTCAGCGAACGTGATGACCTCGACAGAGAAATCTTCGCAGATATTCAGCTTGAAAAATTTCCTGCCCGCTCCTTCTGTGGTATGCTCAACGAACTGGCAAATATTCTGAAGGATTATGACAAACTGAACGGCAGAAATCGAAAGAAAGATGACAACCATCTGAACAAGCACGCTATGCATCTGATCCGCCTCTATCTTATGTGTCTGGATATCCTTGAAAAGGAAGAAATTATCACATATCGAGAAGCAGATCATGATCTCCTGATGTCTGTCCGTAATGGAGATTTTCAGCAGGAAGACGGTACATACCGTGATGAATTTTTCCAGATGGTACAGGACTTTGAAAAGAGACTTGCATATGCAAAAGAAAATACCGGTCTTCCGAGCCATCCGGACATGAAGAAAGTGGAGGAGCTGGTTATGTGCATCAATTATTATGCTGCTACCGGTGATAACAAATGGCTGAAGTAAAGATACCGAAAGGGGAAGTCCTTTGGGTTTCCTACTTTAACCGCAACGGCAAATTGATTTTCATCCTTACAAGTAAACCATCCAGAGATAAGTATTTTCTATACTCCGTAAACAATGGCAGGATTGAAAAACTCAGCAGCTCACCATCCCCGACTAAACTCGAAGAAACCTACCGTGTACATGAAAGAATGGAGGAATCATCTTGAACAGAAATCGGAATTATGGTATAATATTACATAGAAAAAAGAAAGGACGGTACAGAAATGGACGAACAATACAACCCGTTTGAGCATATGTCCAGAGAAGAATGGGAACAGATGATGGAAGGAACGGATGATGACTTCTTCTTTGAGAGTCTGCGTCAACAGATAGAAGAAGATGAAGGAAGAACTTCTATTGTGAACCCTATGCGTCTGCGTGATCTGGCGTATACTTACCATCTTGTAAAAGAAAATACAAACGCTGCCGTTTCGTACAAAACAAATGAACCATATCCAAGTATGGGAAGCGTTAGTATCGAAGGAAAGAATCTGACCTTCAGAAAGTCAGATTGGTTTCTGAAAGCTGTCGTTCTTGCCAGCAACACAGATATATATCCCAAGAAAAACGGAAGAGTGGTTATTACGTTTACATTTCATGGACTGACTGTTCCGCTTGAGTAAGGAGGAGAAAGAAATGCCTTTTATTAACTGTTTTGATACCGTTTCCATGGTGGTCGAAGAAGCAACTGAACGGATCAAACCTTTGAAGCTGCAGGAAGACAGACTTGAAATCCTGAAAGAATACTGCGAAGCTATCGATGTTCTGATTCAAGAGCATGATGCTACCGCTATTGATGCCGAAATTGACGAAAATACACACCATGTTCATATCGCCATGCTCGTTCCGGAGTTTGTTCTGAAAGGGAAGCAGAGTGAATTCTTCCGTCTGATCCAGTGTACGGACTCCTTCGGATTCTCTGTAGATGAAGATGGTGATCTGATTGTAAAATTTACTTTCCCCAGTTTATGGGCATGAAAGGAAGCGCATGAATAACAAAAGAAGAGATCTTTTGAAACAGGCAGAACTGTTCCTTGAAAAGGCAAAAGCTCTGGTTGAAAGGGCAGCAGAAGAAGAACAGGACTGCATCGACAATCTTCCGGAAAATCTGCAGGACAGTGAACGATGTGAAAAAATGGAGTCCGCTGTATACTGTCTGGAAAATGCCACCGGAGACATCGATGAAGCAATAGAAAACATAACAAAGGCGGCAGCTTAACATGGGACTTTTAGATGCATTTCTCGCTATACTCGGTCTGAGTTATATTGGAACAAAAAGTTTGGGCGATAAATACGAAAGAACAGTCGTCTCTCAACAAAACCAGATTTATACCGATACCGCTGTTCTTGCCAATAAATTAACCCCTGCTGACTATATAGTAGAAAAATGCCGAAAAACACTCGACGCACCAGACGAACTATTTACGCTGCTTCACAAGGAATTGAATTATATCTTTGGATCCGGGTATAAAGTTAAATTTGATTTTAAGAATCCGGAGCACCAGGATGCGGCTGTACAACTCCTTTTATCGCAGAGCAGCAGAGGTAATAAAGTAATTCTGACAAAAGATACCTACACGCAGCAAACAGGTCTTCCGATTAAGTGGACAGATAGTAACGACCTTGAAAATAGGAAGACTAAAAAATTTTGGTGCGATGTGTATCAGTGTATAGAGTGGAATCTTCAAGATAAATACCCAGACATCCAATTTGTCTGGAAGAATGAACAATGCTATTCAGCAATGACAAAAGAGTACGAATATCAATGGAATAGCAGCGTTTTAATCCCAGTGTGTATCCCAGATAAAAGGTACTACCGTTTTTGGTAAATAATCCAACCATTGAATTATTTAGGTGTACATTGAAATATATCATAATACCCAATTCCTTCTATATGTCGATGCAGATATTCATAACACAATATTTTTGCACCTACTTGACAGAAACGGGCGTTTGTGATATGATATAGGCACGAACTATTGTTCGTGTTGGTGGCGAAAGAACGGCGGTATGTCTGACACCATACCGCCGCTATTGAAATACACCTTACTCAGGCATACTTCACAGAGAACGATGACAACCATTACCGCTAATGAAAACACCGCTCTCACCAGTAGTATACCATAAAGATTTCAAAAAATCAATGGAGGAACTACAGAATATGAAAAATTTGTCCATGCAGGAACTGCATGATCTGATGAAGACGAAGCGACCGGCAAAATATATCCTCGCTTCCGAGAACCAGACACGAGAAACATCCGTAGAATATTCGCTTGAATTTCATCAGCTGAACCTTCTCTATAATCCGGATTGTATGTTCTTTCGAGGCAATAACACATGGCTCCGTCTGAACGGCGTAAAAAAAATCTCGCTTGCAGACAAAGAGTCAATCCTCGGAACTGTCTTTCATGTGAAATGCAGCGATTCCGTGTTTACTGTTATCGCACAATAATCCCAAATTTGCGTCTCAAAAAGTTTTCAGTAATTTATTAAATTAGCTTGACAACGCTCTTATAATGTGTTATAATATGATTGTAATACACTAAGTGCCATGAGACATCCTTCCAATACATAAGTTATCAACCCTGCAACATTGAAAGGAAGTGACACGATGAACGTATGCCAAACCAATAAAAATCAGGACAAAGGAAAACCCCCTCCCGGGAGAATTCCGAAAATCGGCGATATCTATATGATGCGTTTTGATGGTGAAGGAAATGAGCAGAAAGGCTGGCGTCCAGGCGTTGTCTATCAGAACAATCTTGGTAATAAACACAGCCCAAATCTTATCGTCCTTCCATTGACAAGTGCTCTGAAAAAGACAGCACAGCCCACTCACGTTATACTCCCTGCTTCTATCGGACTTGTCCGCGACAGTATGGTGCTTTGTGAGAATCCGGAAAGAATGTCGAAAGAGCGACTTGGTAAATACATCACTTCGGTTCCGGACGAATTGATGAGTAAGATTGCTGTGGCAAATCTTCTTGCAACTTCAGCAATCGCATATATTGATCCGGGACTTCTGCATCATATATGGGAGAAAGCTTCTGCCCTGAATAAAATTTTTGCAGACGATGTACTGATGACATCACCGTAATTTTGAGTTCGGAATTAGCAACTCTAACCGAGCTTTTCAGTAAACTCAGTAAATGATCGGAGTACAGTTATGTACAATGAAACCTTAAAAAGAGAATATATCCGCAGTGTTCATAAAAGTCTCAGCAAAGCGGAAGTATGCGAAATTGTTTTTAACGCAGTTGAGAAATACGAAGAGGAGTGGGGTGCTGACATCTGCACCCGCTCCGCCGAAGAAATTCAGCCTGTGATCGATCAAATTGTCGGGGTACGTGCCAGGAGTAAATGGCAGCGTCTGATTGTTCTGAAAGAATATGTTCGTTGGTGCCTTGTAAACAAAGTCGATGGTGCGTGCGACGGTATGTTAAAGATTCAGACTGTTGGTCTTGAAAAGATTAGACAGCAAATGTTGTCCGGTCCGATGCATCTTGAAAATTATCTGAATCTCTTGTTCGATCCAGCATCTGAACAGACGAATGACAACATTTTCCGATGCTATCTTTGGCTTGCTTACGGTGGCATGGACGAAGAATTCATCCCTCTTGTAAAATGCAGTGATGTAAATTTTGAAAAGATGGAGGTCAGATGTGCAGAAACCGGTGCGTATGCTCATCTCTACAAAGAAGGTCTGGAAGCATTCCGGTGTTGTGCTAATATGAATGCTTTCCGATACCTGCACGCAAGACTTAATCATGATAAATTTATACCACGAGCTGATGGCGATGAACTTCTTAGAAGCTTCAAAGGGGTTCCCTCAATAAAATCTATTCGAGTAGATTTATGCAGACGGCGCAGAGACAGTTCCGGCGGGTATAAAACCGATATGCAGATTAGTCATTACAGAGCATGGTTGTCAGGATTGTTTTGGAGAACCTATGAGCTGGAAAGATTCCAGAACATACCGCCAAGTTTCAAGGCAGCCGCTGAACGGCATATGGAAGGCAGAGAATATAAACTTGATAGTGGACGAAATCTGCTTGGTTCCAAGAACAGACAACTTGAACGTGATTACATGGAAGATTATCAACGTTGGAAGCTTGCTTACTATTCATTCTAAATCAATTATGAAACCTGTACAAACAGGTTTCTAATTTACATATACAAAGCTAATTTAACAATTTATATTGTGTTAATGGGGTGTCGTCAAGCGGTAAGACACAGGACTTTGATCCCTGTATTCGTCGGTTCGAATCCGACCACCCCAGTCACCGGGCATTCACCCGGGAAATTTCAAAATTTTATAGAAGGGAGTTTCTGAAATGAACAACGAACCCAATCAGCCGGTTGTCTCGCATAAGGATCGTTTCAAGATGCTGTGTGAGGCTATCAATCGTCCAGGAGCAGACGAACTTCTCCAGTGGCTTGAAGAAAGCGATTTCTATACAGCCCCTGCAAGTACAAAGAATCATGGCGCATTTCCAGGCGGACTACTGGTACACTCACTGAATGTTTATGACGAATTGAAACGTCTGATGAACATTTATCCCGAGATTAAAATTACAGAAGAGTCCGCTGTAATTGCATCGCTATTTCACGATCTGTGCAAGGTGAATTTCTACACCCATGAAAAGCGAAATCGAAAGAACGAATTCGGGCAGTGGGAAAGCTATGATGCTTATTCCATTAAGGAAAAATTCTGCTTCGGCGGTCATGGAAGTAAATCTGTATTCCTTGTTCAGCATTTTATGAAACTGACACCGGACGAAGCTGTAGCTATCAACTGCCATATGAGTTCATGGGGAGGAAACGATGATTATGTTTCCAATGCTTATGAGCAGTGTCCGCTTGCATGGCTCGTTCATACCGCAGATGAAGCTGCAACATTTATCAGAGAAGGGAGAGAATGACAATGTTTCGTATACATAAGAAACAGCAGGATATCTTGACAAAGAAACGTGAGGGAGCGGAATTCTTTACTAAACAGTTTGATACTGCTGTGAACCTAATCACAAATACCATCAGTATGCTTACTCACGCAAACGAAAGCATCGACCGCGAGATGGGTGAGATCACAGATTACCAGAACAGACTGGACGAAACCAAAAATGATCTTGCCGCACAGAAAGATCGGAACGAAAAAGTAATCAGAAATTTTACCGCACTAATCGGTGAATGAAAGGAACAAAATGGCTGAAAATATCTATCAGAAACTCGCAAAAATCAGAGAACAGGTTGAAGTCATGCAGAAGAAAAGCAAGGCTTTCAATTATAACTACGTATCTGAGGAAGATTTGCTGGCAAAAATCAGTGCCATGATGAAGAAGTACGACCTGTCGCTTCTGCCCGGTATTGTCCCGCAGTCTGCGGAAGTTACGGCACATAATTTTTCCAAGACCAAACTGCTGAAGAATGCAGATGGAACCAGCGAACCTTACGAAGAAAACGTCCATGAAGTAATTGTTAAAGCAGATATGACATGGACATGGGTAAACAACGAAAATCCGGAAGAAAAAGTAATTGTTCCGTGGATTACTGTAGGGCAGCAGTCTGATGCTTCGCAGGCTCTTGGATCCGGTCTTACATACACACTCAGATATTTCCTTCTCAAGTTCTTTAACGTAGCAACACCGAATGACGACCCTGACAACTGGAGAAGCAAACAGAAAGAAGCTGCTCTTGCAGAAGATAAGGCTCTTGCAGAAAAGTTGATTGAGACCTTCGATGAAGCAGTTAAGAAGTATCTCGCAGAACATCCTGAACAGGGTGAGGCCGTTAAGAAGCTGGTATGCAGATACGTCAAGAACGGTAATTACTTCCAGATCACAGAGTCTGCATTGGCAGGAAAACTGATTGCAGATTTCAATAAATTCAAAGGAGAATAATACATATGGGTTTCAGAAAAGACAGCTTTGCGAAAGTTTGGAGTGTAGAGGGTGTATCCGACACAAATACAAAGCTCCGTATCTCTATCAGCAGAAAGAACAGACAGACCGGTGAATATGAAGAGGATTTCGCCGGATTTGTTAGTTGTATCGGCTCTATGGCAGCTAAGAAGGCTCTTGCCCTGAAGGAAGGCGACCGTATCCGCCTCGGTGATACCGATGTTACTACCTGGTATAACAAAGAAAAGAAAGTAACTTATACCACTTACAAAATCTTCGATTTCGAAGTGCCCGATTCCAATAAGCCTGACAACAACAGCTCCACAGATATCAGTGAACCTCAGCCCGAAGTGGATTCCGGCGAAGCAGATAATCGTTTGCCTTTTTGATGCAGGTGAACGATGGGAGAAGTCATTTATAAGCCATTGATTGAGGATATGACTTGGAGTTTTTCAAGAGTGGAGGCATATGATGACTGCCCATATCGGTGGTATCTGCGTTATATATGCCGCTGCGAAGAAAAAGATCAATTCTATTCATCGTATGGCTCGTTTATGCACAAATTGCTCGAAGAGTTCTATAAGGGAAACATCCACAAGGAAGAACTCCCTTTACTCTTTCTGAGAAATTTCAAAAACGAAGTTAGAGGCATACGCCCTAAAAGTCAGATTGTAGAGAGTTATATACAATCCGGGAAACAGTTTCTTGAAACATTCACCCCGTTTACGTATAATCCTCTTGCAATAGAAGAACGTGTCAATTTTGAGATTGATGGCATTCCATTCACAGGTTTTATCGATTATCTCGGCGAAGATAACGGTGATTATATCATAATCGACCATAAATCCAGAAGTCTAAGGCCAAGAAGTGGGAAGAAAACGCCGACTGCAAAAGACAAAGAACTGGATGAAATGCTCAAGCAACTTTATCTGTACGCTGGTGCAGTAAACCAGATATATGGTAAGTTTCCAAAGTATCTTTGTTTTAATTGTTTTCGGAATGGTGTGTTTATCCGCGAGCCTTTCGACGAAGGGATATACCATGAAACTGTGAGGTGGATCAAAGAAAGAATCACAGAAATTGAAAATTCAGAAGAATTTACCCCGCACGAAGATTTCTTTTCCTGTTACTATCTGTGTGGTGTCAATGAATTCTGCGACACATTCAAGGAGAGGATGAACAAGAAGAATGAGAATGGATGAAATTAACCGTATAGAAAGTGAATCAGGAATTATTGCTACCCTGATACACCATCCGGAGTATGTATTCTATTCCGAAAATCTACTGCCACAACATTTTACGGATACAGAAAACAAATATGTTTATACTGCAATCTGTGAACTTGCTAAACAGGGAATTACAAGTATTGATCCATATAATATTCTTGAAGTGCTCAACCAGGTAGATGCCTCCGGAAAGCATTCAGAAACACTGACAGTAGATAAACTGAATGAACTTGTAGATATGAGCTATGTTCTGGACAGACAAAGCATAGAAGAATATAAGCTTCTTGTCTCTAATGTACTGGATGCTGCTTTTCGCAGGGAAATGTATAAAACATTGCAGGGGTGCCAGAAGTTATGTCTTACGGGTTCTCCGGCTGATGATTGTCAACAGAAAATCTATCAGAGTATCGACGAAGTGATTTCCGCATACTCAAAAACAGAAGAGATTCCTCAGTATGCAGATGTCATTGATAGCTTATGGGAGGAAATTCAAAGCAGACAAGGCGATGGGTACTCCGGTATTCCGTTCAAATTTCCGGTACTGAATGAGTATGTAACAATCGAACAGGGAGAACTGATAATATTCGGCGCACAGCAGAAAGTCGGTAAAAGTATCATGCTTCTGAACTGTGCTGTTGATCTTCTCAGACAGGACAAATCAGTTCTGTATATTGACTCAGAGCTTTCCAGCAGACATTTTACGGCAAGACTTCTGTCTCATATTTCTGGTGTGGAATACAGGAAACTTACATCTGGTAATTACACGAAAGAGGAAGAAGCAAAAATAATCGAAGCAAAAGAGTGGATGAAAACTCGAAAGTTTACACATCTCTATATGCCATTCTTTGATGCGCAAGGTATCTACACGGCAGTACGACGGCAGCATAATTTATGCCCTATTGATGTGATAGTGATTGATTACTTCAAATCAACCGGGAACGAAGCAGATGCTTTTCAAACATATGCTGCAATGGGCAGATGTGTAGACCTGGTTAAGAATGAGATTGCAGGTGCCATGAATATTGCGGCAATCGGGGCAGCTCAGGCAACAGTAAATAACAAGCTTGCGGATTCTGCAAAAATTGCAAGAAATGCCTCAACAATTATTATGCTGATGGATAAAACACAGGAAGAAATGGAAGCTGACGGAGAGGAATGCGGCAATAAGAAAATGGTTGTCAGCATCAATCGAAACGGAATGCAGCACGCCACCGGCGAATATATCGACCTTTGGTTCGATGGAAACCATATCAGTTACGAACAGGCGAAACAGCATATTCCGCAGTCGCCTTTTTAATGTATTTCAACATGCTAATTTAACTAATTACATTTTGGGAGAGCCGTATGGAACTTTCAGAACTGATACAATCCATTGATATCGTGAGTTACATAGAGCAGTATGTGGAACTGGAAGAGAAAAACGGTGAATTTTGGGGATTAAGTCCTTTCCAGCACGAGAAAACGCCATCCTTTTCAGTCAGACGGGATCCTCCCGTGTTCTATGATTACAGTTCAGGTATCGGCGGTAATCTGTACACATTCATAAAATACTATCACAAATGTTCAGGCAAGGCAGCCGTGGAACTCTTGAAGAAAGCAGCGGACTTTCACGGCGATCTTGCCGAACCTCAGAAAAAACTGACTGCGGCAGTTGCCTGCAGGAAATACGCTGTCAAAACCTCGGATCAAAAAACTATTCCTCATACTGTTCTCCCAGATACATATATGGAAAGATATGAAATCGTACCAGAAAAATTGGCGATCTGGGAGGATGAAGGAATATCACAGGACTCATTGCAAAAATTTCAGGTGCGGTATGATAGTTTTTCCGACAGACTGGTATATCCAATACGCAGTGTATCCGGTAAGATTGTCAATATCGGCGGAAGAACCCTAACAGCAGGCTGGAAAGAAAAAGGATTGAGAAAATACACATATTTCTATCCATGGGGACAGCTTGATACCATATATGGTCTTGCAGAAAACATGAATCATATCCGCCAACATGGAGAAATTATCCTTTTTGAGGGGTGCAAAAGCGTTTTAATGGCAGACTCGTGGGGGATTCATAACTGCGGGGCTGTATTGACTTCCCATCTGAATCCGTATCAAATGAAAATCCTTGCATCTCTCGGATGCCATGTCGTTTTTGCGCTTGATAAGGAAGTTGATATCCGAAAGGATTATAACATCAACCGACTGAAACGCTATGTGAATGTTTTTTACCTCTGTGACACAGAGAATTTGCTTGCAGAAAAAGATGCGCCGGTCGATAAAGGAAAGGAGATTTTCCTGAAATTGTACGATCAGAAAAAACGTTTGTCTTAAATTCAATTTTAGAAAGAGAGGTGGTCGTTATCGAATCTTATACAATGTTTCATTGCCATACGGAATACAGTCTTCTTGATAGCTGTACCAAATATACAGACTATATTGAGCTTGCCGTAAGGGATGGCGCAAAGGCTTTATCAATCAGCGAGCACGGCAAACCTTTGAACTGGACAGAAAAATGGCACGCCTGTCGTGAAGCAGGATTACGGTATATCCATTCTGTAGAAATCTATCTGACAGAATCCCTTTCTGTAAAGGAACGTGATAATTACCATACCGTCCTGATGGCACGAAATATGGATGGTTTGATGGAACTCAATGCACTTGTGAGCAAGTCATGCGACAAAGAACACTTTTACTATACAAACCGTATCAGTTTTGATGAGTTCCTCGGAATGTCAGATAATATCATTTCCACCAGTGCTTGTCTCGCATCTCCGCTGAACAAATTGCCGCAAAGCCATCCAAGATATATGGAGCTTGCCCGGAAGTACACTTTTCTGGAAGTGCAACCTCATAATCATCCAGAACAAATTGAGTTCAATAAACGGCTTGCTGTATTATCCAGAGAAATTGGAACCCCGTTAATTGCCGGTACTGACACACACAGCTCCAGTTCTTATAAGGCAGAATGCAGAAAGGTTCTTTTATCCTCAAAACATAAATCATATGGAGATGAGGATGCCTTTGACCTGACCTATAAAACATACGACGAATTGAAAGAAATGTTTAGAGTTCAAGATGCCCTCTCTGAAAGCGAATATATGTCAGCTATTCGAAATACAAATTGCCTTTATGACATGACCGATGAAATTGAGTTGGACACGACTATAAAGTATCCTATCCTTTACGGGAGCCGCGAAGAAGACTCACGGATATTCGCAGAACGAGTGGAGAGAATGTTCCGGGAAAAGGTTGAAGCCGGAA
This sequence comes from Bacteroidales bacterium, assembly GCA_017561265.1. The sequence continues at coordinate 69,176 of JAFZDJ010000019.1, read as the reverse complement.
TCATTTCGGTGAATCAGGTATCTGCATTCCGTTCAGCAATCGACGAAGAAATGCGTGTATTTCAAAAGCTGAAAATGGATGGTTTCATGTTATCCATGAGTGAACTGATCTGTTGGTGTAAGGAAAATGGTATGGCTATCGGTACTGCGAGAGGTTCTGTCGGCGGATCCAGAGTGGCGTATGTCACAGATATAATCGATTTGAACCCGGAAACGTGGAGAACTGTATTTTCCAGATTCTGCAATGAGGACAGAGTAGAAATCGGAGACATTGATATCGACTGCGTTGAATCCGACAGACCAGCTATTTTCAAGCATATCACTGAGAGATTCGGAGTAGACAAAACAGCTCGTGTAGCTTCTTTCGGCACTATTCAGTCAAAGGGTGTTATCGATGACGTAGGCAGACATCTTGCAACTTGCTGGACAAAAGAACATCCGAACGCAGGGATCATGAAAGGAACCCATCCGTTGAGTGGAGGGCAGGGATACTACAAGGACGATTCTGATGTTAATCCTTGGTCTCTGCCGAACATCGCACGTATCAAGAATGAGTTTGATTCCGATCCGGAAAAAACAAAGAAAAAGTATCCGGAAATCTTCTATTATTACGATGGACTCATAGACACAAAAATATCTCAGTCAGTTCATCCGGCAGGAATGGTTATCAGTCCTATCACGTTAGTAGATAATTTTGGTGTTTTCGATAAGGATGATGAGAACTGTCTGTTCCTTGACATGGAAAACATCCATGATTATACAGGACTTGCCAAGTACGACTTTCTGATTCTGAAAACAGTTCAGGTAATCCGTGACTGCTGTACATATCTGAACAAACCCTATCCTAAAACCCATGAAATCGATTGGGATGATGAAAACGTGTGGGCTGATATGATTAAAAATCCGTCCGGAATATTCCAGTTTGAAGGGGCTTTTGCATTCGAAAGTCTGAAAAAATTTGTCCCAAAAAGCATTTTTGATATGTCGATTGTAACTGCCTGTATCAGACCGTCCGGAAGTTCCTATAGAGATACGCTTCTTGCTCGAAAAACACATCAGAATCCGTCGGAAGTGATTGATGAACTGTTGAAAGACAATCTCGGGTATTTGATCTACCAAGAAGATACTATCAAATTCTTACAGCAGATATGCGGCTTGTCGGGAAGCGAAGCAGATAATATCCGTCGTGCAATCGGCAGAAAACAGAAAGACAGACTCGATAAAGCCATGCCGTCTATTCTGGAGGGGTACTGTAAGAAATCTTCAAGCTCTCGTGAACAGGCAGAGAAGGAAGCCACAGAGTTTTTACAGGTTATCGAAGACAGTGCGAGCTACCAGTTTGGGTACAATCACTCTATAGCATATTGTCTGCTTGGATATCTATGCGCCTATTATCGATACTACTATCCTCTTGCATTTATTACATCTTTCCTGAACAATGCTGCAAATGAAGATGATATCAAAAATGGCACAGCATATGCTTCCAAAAATAAAATAAAAATCACAATGCCGAAATGGGGTCTGTCAAAGAGCGAATACTTCTTTGATGAAGAAAGGAATGTCATCGCTAAAGGACTTTCTTCTATTAAATTCATGAGTAATGGTGTAGCGGAAGAACTGTATGATCTTGCTCATGCGAAGAAATATACATACTTTGTTGATGCGCTGTCTGATATTGATACATTTTCATCGATCAACTCCCGTCAGCTTGATATCCTGATAAAGCTCGATTTCTTCTCAGAATTCGGCAATCAAAGAGAGCTGTTTCGGATTCTTGAAATGTACACGGAAATTTTCAAGAAGGGTGAAGCGAAAAAAGTGAATAAAGAAAAGGTAGCTGGTACTCCGCTGGAATCTATTGTCCAGAAGTATTCTGTTGGGACAACAAAATCGGGAGCTGAAGCAAAAAGCTATACACTCCTTGATACCGAAGCCATTCTTCATGAAGCAGAAATTGCTATAAAGTCTGTTGGAATGACCGATCTTGACGACATAACCAAGGTTCGCAATTTTACTGATGTTATGGGATATGTCGGATATGTATCTGATAAAGAAGAGGATAGAAAGAAGCTATACATAATGGAGACCTATCCTTTGCTGCGAAAAAAAGATAATAAACAATTCGGCTATTCTGTTATCACAAAATCCATCGGAAGCGGAAAGGAAAGCCGATTCACAGTAATGAATAGGGTATTTGATAAGGAACCTATTAAAAAAGGCGATATCATCCTTTGTAAGTCTTTTGAAAGAAACGGTCAATATTTTACGATGACCGGTTACGAAAAAATCCATTAAATATCCGGAAAGGAAATACCATGAAATTTGAAAACACAGAAGTCTGGGGGTTCAAGCACGCTCTTCGAGGTATGCGAAATCCTAAAGAAAGTTGGGGGCGTTCAGACAGCGACTTTTCCGACGAATGCCATCGCACAAACGACACAGTATCCGGATGTGAGTCCTGCAAATGGTTTGACGGTTTTGGCAAAGAGTGTCTGCCGTTTATCGGTCCCAATGATATGAAACTTGCCACACAGCTTATTAACGCAGGTTCAGAACACCGCAAATTCATCAGACAGATTTTTGTCTCTGTGGACATCACAGCTCCTCTGTATTGGTGGAAAGAGTATGATACATATAAGGTGGGAACAGTTGCTAATTCCACCAGTACCATGCACAAGCTCACATCCAAGCCTATTACAATCGACTGCTTTGAGACAGATGACTATCATCCTAAACTTCCGTTTGCAACAACTACAGTCGGAAAGATTGCAGACGAATTCATTACCAAGTTGGAATTTCTGAGAAATACTTATCTGTCCACCGGTGATGTGCGTTACTGGAAAGAACTGATCCGTTGGCTGCCGGAGTCTTGGCTTCAGATGAGAACGTGTACTTTGACCTATGAAAATCTAATCTCCATTCGCCATCAGCGAGCAAATCATAAGCTGAATGAATGGAGCGGTATCCATACCCCCGATACAGATAGTTTTATCGGATGGATGCGATCTCTGCCGTATGCAAAGGAGTTTATCTTCTATGACGAGAAACCGGCATGAAAGACAGCTCAATCGTAATGACAGTCATTACGTCAATGAATATAAAACACTGATTTTGTGACCAACAGGAGGTACGATGGATCAGATACAATATAAACCGCAGCATATTTGTACTATGTGCGGAAATCGTTTTAACTTTTGGGACAAGCAGGAAGCATTCGGATTTCATCATCATGTAGGTTATGGAAGTGAGTTTGACGGGAGTCGCATTGATGTTGAACTCTGTTGTAACTGCTTCGATAAACTGATGAACACATACATACTTCCAAGATGTAAGAGAAATCCGGTAACGGATAATCTTGCTCTCTGCGGAGAAGAACCAATTACCGCAGACGATATAGTACCTTTGCTTCGGGAGGATTCTGGTTTATGAGAACGTTGAATAGTCAGACATTACAGGACGCAATCCGTTTGTGCAGTCTCACTCCAAATGCAAAAGTTTACATTGTTTTTTGCTCAAAGCAAAGCACTAATGCATTTAACAGGGCAATTTGCTCATATGAAAACCTTCCTGGCGTAAAATCAATTTGTTCAAATCGTTTCGCCGAAGAAGCCAAAATGGAATTTTTGAACGGAGCACTTCTCCAAACAAAAACCTTATCAGAAAACCTGAGAGGCTATAAATGTGACTGTCTTTTAACTGAAGACGGAATGACATTGGATGAGCAGATGGCTCTTATGAACATGGAAATTCCGCTTCGTAATTCTGTTGTGGGAAAATTTTATAATTCTCTGTCGGAATACTTCACTGGGCAGTACGGAGGAATTGTAGGCGAGTACAGAGAAATTATAAATCGTCTTTACGGAAGTCTCGTAAGCGAAGAAATGAATACTGCAATGCAATCATCTTCCAGTAAATTCGTTAGATATACTCCGGAACCAGAGGGTTCAGACACACTCATACTTGATGAATTTCTGGATTCTTTTGCAGTAAAGGAGGATGAATGAAGGTTATTCTAATTTCCGGCAAAGCACGGCATGGAAAGGATACCGCCGCAGAAATCCTGAACAGCGAACTTACGGCCAGAGGGTATCGTATTCTTACTGCACATTATGCCGACCTTGTGAAGTATATCTGCCGCAGCTTCTTTAACTGGAATGGCGAAAAAGATGAGATCGGACGCACGCTTCTTCAGTATGTTGGGACAGACATTGTGAGAAAATACGATCCGGATTACTGGGTGAAATTTCTCGTGTCAGTATTCCAAATGTTCGGCGAGAACTGGGACTATATACTCATTCCCGACTGTAGGTTCCCAAACGAAATTGATGGTATGAAAAAGGCTGGGTTCGATACCATACACATCAGAGTTCGCAGACCAGATTTTGAAAGCGGATTGACAGAAGAACAGTTGAATCATCCGTCCGAAACGGCTCTCGATTCTGTTTTACCGGACATTTGGCTTGAAAATACAGGTACCAGAGAAGATCTGAAAAATAAAATCATCACATGGATAGAGGAGAAATTTGTATGAGCAAGAAACCTAAGAACTATTATGACATTGAACTGGATGTAGAAGGGAATATTCTGAGAAGCGGAGCTGTAGAAGAATATTTTTATTTGGAAGATCTGAAGCAGAGAAAGCTTTTCCTCAATGATGATATTGACCGCTATACTGTAGCAGATTCTGTTCGTCATATTATGCAGTTCAATAAGGAAGACAAAGATATTCCTGTATCCGAAAGAAAGCCCATTCTACTGTATGTCACTTCCAATGGGGGGGAGGTAGATGCCGGATTTGAACTGATCGATGTGATCCTGAACAGTAAAACGCCCGTATATACTGTCAATCTCGGATATCAGTACAGTATGGGGTTCCTTATCGGTCTTGCAGGACACAAACGTTTTGCTACAGAAAATGCAAAATTTCTTATGCATGATGGTTCCAACTTCGTTTTCAATTCGGGTGCCAAAGCACAGGATCAGATGGAGTTCCAGAAAAGAGTCGAGGAGCGTATTAAGGCATACATACTTTCCAGAAGCTGTCTAACGAGCGATGAATATGATAGTAAACTCCGTGTTGAGTGGTACCTGTTCGCACTCGAAGCAAAAGAAAAGGGATTCACGGATTTCATTATCGGCAGTGATTGCGATATTGACGAAGTTGTATAATGGAGGATGCATGGAAGAATATCTCGGATACAAAGAAATTATTCCCACAGATGATGAATTAAACACCGTATTTCAGCCGAATGGGGACAACCTGTTCGGCTGCCTCCAGAATGAATATCTGGTTGCAAAAGACGAAGATGGCAATGTTCTGGAACTTTTGAAATGTGTGAATGGCAAAATGGTTAAAGTTCCGTTCAAAACCATTACCGGCAGATTTCTCGGTAAAGTAAAGCCCAGAAATATTCATCAGCAGCTTGCCATCGACCTTCTTTACGATACAGAAACGACAGTTAAAGTGATTACCGGAAAATTCGGTACAGGAAAGGATTTTCTGATGTGTGCTGCTGCAGTTGATTTGCTGGAACACAGTAAGTACGAAAAGATCGTATATGTCAGAAATAACATTGAAGTGAAAAATTCTAAACCCATTGGATTTTTGCCTGGAAATTACAATGAAAAAATGATGCCGTTTGCTATGCCGATGGCAGATCACCTTGGCGGCGTAGATGGTCTCAGTCTGATGATTGGACACGGACAGATCGAAATTGTGCATCTCGGTTTTATCCGTGGACGGGATATCAAAAACTCTATTATAATCTGCTCCGAAGCGGAAAATATGACAAAGGAACATATTCAGCTTTTGCTTGGCAGAGTCGGAGAAGGATCCGCTCTCTGGATCAACGGCGATTTTAAGCAGTGTGACGGAGAGATTTTCCAGAAAAACAGTGGGCTCCTTGCAGCTGTGGACAGACTCAAAGGACATCCAAGATTCGGATACGTAAAACTACAGAAAACAGAAAGGAGCGAAACGGCAGCTATGGCCGATCTGCTTGACTGATATGAAAAAGCTGACAATTCTTGTGGATATGGACGACACAATTGAATCTCTCGGTGAAGCGTGGATCGAGTACCTTAACAATAAATACCATACAAATGTATGCAAAGAAGATGTCACAGACTGGGATATATCCAAAGCCTTCCCAGAGATTGACAAACCGCTCGTATATCAACCGCTTCATGACAAGGCATTATGGAAGAGTGTAAAGCCTATTCCGGGTGCAGCAGAATATCTGAAAAGACTTATTGATGACGGACATAAAGTTGTAATCGTGACGACATCTAATCCTGACAGTGTGCCAATGAAACTTCGCTATACGTTATTTCCCAATTTTCCGTTTTTCACCTATCATGATGTCGTTATCACTTCTCAAAAACAGCTCGTAAAAGGCGATATTCTGATTGACGACGGTGTACACAACCTTATCGGCGGTGACTATCAAAAAATTCTCATGAGCGCATATCATAATCGTTCATTTGATACAAACGCAAATAATATGATACGTGCTGACTCTTGGGAAGAAGTGTACACTATTGTTCAGGAATTCGCTTCCGAAGACTAACATAAAATGGAGGATAAAAGTTGAAGATTGTAGTAAAAAGAGACGGTAGAGAAACTACGTTTCAGCCAAACAAAATTGAAAATGCAATATTGAAAGCCTTTGCTGAAACAGACGGTAAAATTACGGATGAATCTATCGCAGTGAGCAGGAAAATTGCCGATGAAATCAATTCCCTGAAGAAAGAACGGATGACAGTCGAAGAGATTCAGGACATAGTAGAACATAAGCTGATGCAGACAAGCCGTAAGGATGTGGCCAAAGCGTACATTCTGTACAGAAATGAAAGAAATAAGGTACGTGAAAGAAATAGCAGACTGGTACAGAAAGTTCTTGAACGTGTCGAATCCACCGTTGATAACAGATCCAATGCAAATGTAGATGAGAAGTCTTTTTCCGGTAGGGAAAAAGAAGCATCTGCTGATATCGGGAAGATGATTGCACTGGATTATGATGGCTTGTCTGAGGAAGTCGCAAATGCTCATAAAGAAATGCTCGTCTATCAGCATGACCTTGAAAAGGCGATTTATGGTATTCATAACTGTCTGAATCTGAACTTCAAAGAAGTATTTACATACGGATTCAGAACCCGAAACGGCGATGTAAGACCACCCACGAGCTTCAGCACCGCCTGTCAGCTTGCCGCAGTCGCTTTCCAGTGTCAGAGTCAGGTGCAGTTTGGCGGTGTCGGCAGCATTCACCTTGACTATGACCTTGCTCCGTTCGTCAGAATGAGTTTCTTCAAGCACTATAAGGATGGTTTGAAATATGTATGCAGACTCTCCGATAAAGAGGTGTCCAGAGAAACCGAAACAACTGTTGACATCAAAGATATTTCTATAACGGACGAATGCTACGTTTTTGAAGAAGCATATCTATACGCAATGGATATGTTGGAGCGAGAAGGCAGACAGGCAGCTCAAGGTCTGTATCATAACCTGAATACACTGGAATCCAGACAGGGTTCACAGGTTCCGTTCACAAGCGTAAACCTCGGCAGAGATACGTCTCCGGAGGGAAGACTTGTTACAAAGTGGATTATGGAAGCAAGTATTGACGGTATCGGAAAGCATCATCTGACAAGTATTTTCCCGATCAGTATTTTCCAGTATAAACAGGGAACAAATGCAAACCAGGATGATGTGAATTACGACATGAAACAGCTCGCTCTTGAATCTATGAGTAAGAGAATCTATCCGAACTGGTGCAATTGCGACTGGTCTCAGGCACATGAAGATGAAAACAATATCGATACATACTTCTCAACTATGGGATGCAGAACATTGATCGGATATGACCGTCATGGACTTGGTTACATCCGTCAGGGAAGAGGGAACAATGTTCCGAATACTATTATCCTTCCTAAGCTCGGTATAGAATTCGGAATCTGTCTCGGAAAGAGAAATGAACCGGATCTGGAAGGATTCTGGCGTGCCTTTGAAGAAACGCTGAAGTTGACAGAAAAAGGACTTCTTGAAAGATTTGAATATATGATTCGGCAGTCTCCGAAGGCAGCTCCGTTCATGTACGATAATAATACCATCCAGGATGCAAGAGAATGCGAGGAAAATGTCTTTAATGCGCTGAAACATAACACTCTTGCAATCGGATATCTTGGTATTGCAGAGATGTGTCAGGCTCTGTTTGGAAAAAATCATGCACAGGATGAAGAAGCGCACAGATTCGCCCTCTCCGTAGTTAAGAGAATCAATGAATTTGCAGCAGAGGCTTCAGAAAGAAACAATCTGAATTTCAGTTGTTATGCTACCCCAGCAGAGGGTTTGTGCCGCACTGCTGTCGTGGAACTCCGTAAGCAGTATGGTGTGATTGAGAACGTTACTTCTCACGAGTATATTACAAATTCTCATCATGTCCCGGTATGGGAAAAGGTTTCCATCTACGACAAACTTCGCATCGAAGCTCCGTTCTGCAAGTATCCCACCGGTGGGTGTATTACATACGTTGAGCTTGATTCCACCTTTGTTAAAAACACCAAAGCGGTAGAGTCTGTGATTGATTACGCATTCAAGGAACTGGACATTCCGTACCTTGCCTTCAACTTCCCCATTGATAGTTGTTTGGAATGTGGGTATCAGGGTGAATTTAATGATACCTGTCCCGAATGCGGCAGTGGTAATATTCAGCAGCTCCGCCGAGTAACCGGCTATCTCACATCTGACTGGCATAATTTTAACGACGGAAAACAGGCAGAAGTCAAAGAACGCGAAAAGCATAGTATCTATATGGATGCAGGTGAGATGTTATGCTAAGACTTTCCGGTGTAAACTATGAGTCTTTTGTAGATGCCGAAGGCGTATCCTGTGTCTTATTTGTTAGTGGTTGTAATCATCGTTGTGCGGGGTGTCATTCCCCGCAGACGCATGATTTCTCATATGGAATAGAGGTTACGGATTCTGTAATCCAGAAGATCAATGAGGAGATCGATAAGCGTCCTTTTTTGAATGCACTCGTTTTATCCGGCGGCGACCCTATGTATTCAGCAAAAGAACTTCTGACAATGCTTGAAAAAATACATACTCCCAACGGTACAGTATGGTGTTATTCCGGTTTTACGATGGAAGAAATTGTCCGGAATCCAGATATGCACGCATTGCTGGCAAAATGTACATATCTGGTAGACGGTATGTTTGACATCAATCAGCGAGATGTGACTTTACGATTCAGAGGCAGCAGAAACCAGAATATCTGGAAGAAGGTGAATGGGATATGGCTGAACACAACATTAACAAAGAGTATGTGATTACAGAAACGCAGATAACTAATGAAGAATATATCCGTATCCACTGGACGGTGCAACAACTTGCTGAAATGCTAATCAAGTCATATACAGAAGTCAACACAGATTATGACTGGGATGAAAATCCTATTCCGGGATATGAAGAAACATACTATATCACAAGTGATAATATGGAATTCAGTGACTACGACGAAGCATTACACCATGAAATCTGGTGGCTCAGACAAAAATATGTACATAAGAAAGATGAGGAAGTCATTTGAATACAGTAAGCGAAAGAAAAGTATTTGCTCCTCTTGGAGCATCGAATCATAGCGGAAATATTAGAGAGGAAAATGATTATTACGCTACGGATCCCAAAGCACTTGAGTTGCTTCTTGACATCGAAAATTTCTCGGAATCGATTTGGGAATGTGCCTGCGGAGAGGGGCATCTCAGCAAAGTTCTCGAAGAACGGGGATATAATGTAACTTCAACCGACTTAATTGATCGTGGATACGGAATCGGAGGGATTGATTTTCTTAACGGCACAACAACATTTGAAGGAGACATTATTACGAATCCTCCATACAAATTTGCAGCAGAATTCGTTAAAAAAGCGATTGAAACAGTTACACCCGGACATAGAGTTGCAATGTTCCTGAAACTCCAGTTTTTGGAAGGTAAGGCGCGAAAGGCATTGTTCGATGTGTATCCTCCAAAACTTATTTATGTAGCAACGAGCCGTATCAATTGCTGTAAAAATGGAGATTTCAGTGCTGAGCAGCGAAAAAATAATAGCGCACAGGCATATGCATGGTTTATCTGGGAAAAAGGATTCAGCGGTGAACCTGCTGTAAGGTGGTTTAATTGACACTAAATGTCTCATTGCTCACAATATCTTTTCTGCTTTCTTTCATGGTTGCAGCCACTGTTTTCTGGTTTATAAATTACCATCGTCCGAGACATTAAGAAAATTATACATAAAGGAGATACACAAATGAACATTCCAGTAAAAAAGCTTTTTGAAAATGCGGTTATCCCGACTCAGGGTTCCGAAGATGCTGCAGGATTTGATCTGTATGCAGCTGGCGAAGATGAGCATATTCTGATTCGTAAACATGGCTGTACAATGATTCATACAGGACTGTCTATGGAAATTCCGAAAGGGTATTTTGGTGCAGTATTTTCCAGAAGCGGTCTTGCTGCTAAGCAGGGGCTTCGCCCAGCTAACTGTGTAGGAGTTGTCGATGCTGATTACAGAGGAGAAGTTATGGTAGCCCTCCATAACGATAGAGATGAAGATAGGTATGTCCATGTTGGTGACAGAATTGCACAGCTTGTGATCATCCCTTGTATGAGTGTCACATTCGAAGAAACTAATGAACTACATGGAACAGAACGTGGAGCAGGAGGTTTCGGCAGTACCGGCATTGGCAGCATGGAGGAAAAGCATTGATATTGCTTGTACGAATTCCTTCATTATTATACATAAGAACTTATTGTCGCAAGTATATCACATCTCTCCTTCCGCATATGATTGAGCGAAAGGATGGTGGTTTAGTTGCGTAAAAATACCAGTCTGAAATATGTATTTGTAAACCATGGTTCAAAAGAATCTTTTCTGCCATTTCTACAAAAGCTGATATCAGAGAAAATTATAGCTTTGAAATCACGTGGACAACGACAAATCACATAAATATTAAATAAATGAGACCGGGCAGGGAGATTATTCCTTGCCCTTTCGAGGTCTCATTCAAGAAAGGAACATATATGAAAATTGCAGCATATTGCAGAGTTTCGACTGACAAAGAAGAACAGCTCGACAGTCTTGAACATCAGAAACAATTTTTCACTGAATATGCCGAAAAGCATGGACACAAACTTGTACGACTATATGCAGATGAAGGCATAACAGGAACTTCCCTTAAAAAACGCAGTGAATTCCAACGACTTCTCGCCGATGCGGAGTATGGTATATTTGAGATGGTTGTTGTGAAGGACATCTCCCGCTTTGCAAGAAACACAGTAGACTTTCTGCAAAGTATTCGTACATTAAAAAGTTATGGTGTAAATACGTTGTTTCTCACAGCCAATATGGAAAGTCTTGGCGAGTCCGAATTCGTATTGACGGTCTTTGGTGCTCTTGCACAGGAAGAAAGCATCAATCTATCAAAGCGAGTCAAATTCGGAAAGAAAATCAATGCTCAAAAGGGAAGAGTTCCACAGCGTATATTCGGATACAACAGGATCGACAACTTTACTTTGGAAATAAATCCAGAAGAAGCAAAGACAGTACGGTTGATATACGATCTGTATCTGAACAAGGGTCTTGGTTGCCGCACTATTAGTATGGAATTGAATCGCCTTGGTCATAAAACAAAATATGATTATGATTGGAACCCAAGAGGGGTACGTCGTGTACTTACTAACTCAATCTATTGCGGTAAATACGTAAACAATAAGTATGAAATTGAGGATTGCCTATCTAAGCGACAGGTTCACATTCCTGCAGATCAACATTATCACCATGATAGACCGGAATGGGCAATCATTTCAGAAGATACGTTTGAAGCTGCACAAGAGTTACTACAACAAAGAAGAAGACAATATGATTCAGGATCTCCGTTTGTTCAAGCAAGATATAGTAATAAACATATATTCAGCACACTCATTAAGTGCGAACACTGTGGTCGCTCTTTCATGAGAAAACATTATACGTATGCGAGTGGTAATACTGGCAGGGTATATTGGAAATGCCCCACAAACGATCAATTCACGGCGGAAAGTTGTGATAACAGAATAACAATAAACGAGGACGAGCTTGTAGAAGTAATCCGCGTCTACATCAGCAGTCTTATTAAAGATAAAGACACGTTTATAAATGGTATTCTAACCGATATAGTAAAAAATATGCCTCAAACCACTGATATTGATCCTGATGAAATTGAACGTAAAAAGAAACTATTGCTTTCAAAAAAAGAAAAATATCAGGATATGTATGCTGCGGATGTAATGTCAATGGCAGAATTAAAGAAAAAAGTTTCCGCAATAAATGAAGAACTCGAAGAACTTGACTATAGCCTTACCGAATATCAAAAAAGTCTGTCAGTTCATGAAGACAGTGAAAGACTCCTCGATGAATATCGTAAAGAAGTAAACGCTTTTCTCCAATTGAATACAGTAACCAATATGGATATGAGAAAGATTATCGACCATATATCCGTTAATAAAAATGGAGAAATAAAAATTCACATCATAAATTTTGACAAGATCAAAGCCTAAAAAATTACCTACTTGATAGCAGTTATAGAGACAACTGACACCAAATAGGTAAGAAATTTCAGGAAAGTCATAAGACTTTCCAATACATATTCTATTTGATTATGCCCTCAAATCTTGAGTTTGAAGTTTTAATCAAGTAGAAATATTATTTTATGGTAGATTACAGGCATATTTAATGCCGCACCAGCATATAAGCTGGTTGACCTCTTCGGCCTAATATCACTCATATCCACGTATATCTTCAATAAATGAGTGATTCTCCATTCTGGTTGTATATGCTTCACTGATAATCCTATTCGCAATATCAACCTCACCATTCGTTAGGTGATGTTTTTCGATTATATCTTCATATTCGTTGTAAATTTTCATCACTCTATTGAACTGTTCGCGTGTTACAGGATACCTCTCGTCAACAACCTTTGATGCAAAATCAATAATTGCGTTCCGCTTATTGTCAATCAGAAGGGAAAGCGTTATTGCATTGTTTTCATCCAGTTTCTTTTGCAGAAGCTGTAAGTGGTCTTCATATGTATCGTACTCTTTCGTCTTATTATTTACCCAAGTCATCCATTGATCTCGCAAGGTTATATTATCTTTGTTATAGTGCGATCCTACATCGTTTAGGAGTACCTCAACATTCTCAAGTGTTGCAGGTACCTTTTTTAGTTCGGGTAAAATTTCAGTGATTTGATGTAACGCCTCCCGCTCACGTTTCCTGCGTTGAAAATACTTTCGCACCTTAATAAACTCCGGAACAACCTTCCCCTTAAACTCCAGAATCTCACCAACAACCTGCAGTATAAAGAAAAAAGCGATAATCACTATCGCAATCGTTCCGGGAATCCCAAGATATTCAATAAAATCTATCACTGCAGTACCTCATTATTCTTCGGTAGCCCGACCATCCTGAATCATAGTTTCTGCCAAAGCTGCGATAGCTTCATTTCCCCGAAGAATAGCCTTAGCTTCTTCAAGAGCCTTGTCTACATATTCACTGAATACTTCAAAACTCAGCACCTTAGCAATCCAAGGAAGCGTCTTACAGAACTGGTCATATACCACAGACAACTTCATCTTTCCTGTTCCGGATCCATATTCCTGTTCAGCAAGAATGACAGCCTGAAGCAGCCATCCACGAATGGTTTCATATTTCTGTTCTCCGGAAAGCTTGCTGAATCTTACAACAGCAAAAATAATAGCAGCTACAACACATACCGCCGCTACGATAATGTACCAATTTTCAAGAATAAAATTCATAAGCACCTCATACTTTCTTTGTGTATTTCAGATTGATCCAGCCAGCACCGGATTTGAGCTTGCCCCATCCGTTTTCTTCGTCCACAATGGTGTACCTTTCGTTGAGTTTCACCTGTCCGGCAATGGGATACTTGGTTCCTGCGCCGGTTCTGTAGTTCAAAACAGCAGTTGTAATACGAACAATATACGGTTCAAAAGTCTCGTCTGAGCTATCAGGAACTTCCACAGGCTTGATGACAGGGGATGCCTTAATCAGTGCTTTCACCATATTAAGGAAGCGTTCCCAGCCCATATCAAGCGTCCTGTGAGGGCAATACTTACCACTGAAATCCTGATGCTTGAATACACGATCAATGCCCCAACCATTTTCATCCAGAATCTGTGCTACCAGTTTTGCCGCATTCTTTTCTGCCTGAATAAACTTTGCTCCACCAGATTTGGAATAGCAAATTTCAATCGCAATGCCTTTCCGGTTTCCATTTCCGTAAGCTCCGTCACCTGCGTGCCATGTATTTCTGTTTAGCGGAGAACCAAGTACAGCTTCCTTATCATCCACCGCATAGTGATACGATACCTGATTGTAATTGGACTGCATATACTTGATCTCATTTTCAGCACTCGCATCATTCGCTGTATTGTGAACAACAACCCTGTCCGGTGTCATCCAATACGGGCATTTGATCGAATACATATGTACCGGCATTTCAATTTCTCTGATTCTTAAATCACTCATAATATTTAACCTCTCAGCAGTTCATCAGTGTGACATCCTCGTTCATTGCCTCACTGATGCTATTGTCAATTTTCATGTCAACTGCCTGTTCCAGATTCATAAATTCATTCTCGACTTCTGCCACCGCTTCCGGAGGAATCAGCTTGGTAATTGCAAGCTTGAACTTCGTAAACGCAATCTTTATCTTCAGAAGGTTTTCCATCTTAGCCTTGTTCAGATAGAAGATAATGGAAGCTCCGAATATCGCTGCAGTAGAGGGAATTGTATAAACGTAAATACTTGTGTCCTTGTAGAGCATGGATGCAGCATTCGCCATCACAATCTGCGATGCAAAAAGCAAGCCTGTCCAAAACACAATTTTCTTAGAAAAGGATTTCATTTATCCACCAATTTCTTCCTTGGCAAATGCGCTGAATCCCTTGGTCTTCAAATCAGCCACCATCCGATCCGCATTTGCTTTGACTCCGAAATATCCTACCTGTACTTTGTAGTACATACCATCCTTGTTGATGTAAGCTCCCTTATAATCATTGCCCAAAGCCTGTACCCGTTCAAGATACCGCTTGGCATTGGCATAAAGCAGGAATGCACCAGTCTGCACACGATAGAATACTTTCTTCGGTGCTGTCTTCAGATAAACCGCAACTACATTGTCAACCGGTCTGTTGTAAAGCTGTACAGCAGATTTCAGCTTGCCATCAACAAGCATCCGTGTAGAGCCGCCGCCGTCCAGATTCATAGCATACTTACATCCAATACCATAAAGCATATTGGCAAGCTCCCGGAATGCCATACCCGGAGCATCAACAGTCACAAAGTATACTGTTTCATCATTCCATCCCATGCAGGTTCGCCGTGCTTTGTAATCAATTTCAGTAGCCATATCAGTCGGAAGATTGATTTTTCCGTTAATGATAAGCATGGGATAAGCTGTGATAAAGTCACGTACATTCAGCTTCGCAAGTTCACCGTACACAAGTCTGTTGTCAGCCGTGATACCGACACCGACAGGATAGGACTGCTCAGAAATCATCTTTCCTTCATCCTTGTATGTAAACGCTGTAGTACCGTCAGCCATAGAGAAAAATCCGCCGTTCACCAGAAGATGCGGCTTTACAGTCTGACGCTTATAATAAGATTCCAATGTTTCCGTGGGCTGCTTGCACAGTGCGAAATCAATCTTGTCAATTTCTTTGAATGCTACTTCCGTAATGGTTACATAGGAATACGATTTGTGTTTGTATGTTTTCAAAGTTTTCACCTCTTGTTTTATAATTTCGATGAAATATAACTGTTTCTGTTGCCCACACAGAAAAAAACATGGTATAATAAGAAAAACCATGTTTTGAGGTGAGCATATGGAATTGAAATTAAGCGATCTGGATAACTACAAACTGAGCGATATTGATTTTCTCACAATCGAACAGCTTGAAACTATGACTCCGCAGGATCTTGTTACAGCAGTTGAAGCTGTAAGGAAAATAGCGGAATCAAGATGCAATCCAAATCAGCTCCTAAATGAAAGACAATGTGTCTATATTGTAAAAATAAATCACGAACATAAATCATTATTCGGGAATAAAAAGGAGTTTACACCTAAACAACTCTCCATTGCCGCTGCGCTCGGTATTGTTCAAACACTTACCGGACTGGCAATAAAGTATGTTATTACGAACTGGGAGGAAATCAAACCAGCTTTGATCCAGTCTTATCTCTTAATCAAAGATTTGCTGAATTAAGAAATTCCCGAAGAACGTCAAGAAGTCTATCCATTGTGAAGACAACCAGTCCACCAAGTAATTCCCCAATCAACGTGCCACACATATATGCAATGACAAGAACAACAATATTGTATCTGTATTCATATATGAAATTAAGGAAATCTTTCATGTTGTGGTTTAACCTCTCCACTTTTTCTTAGGATCCGGAAGCAGCGCAAAGACAGGTTCAGAAAACAGACTTCCATAATAACCGGACACCGCCTGTACCCGAACCGTATATTCCCGCCACGGCTTGAACCATCCGTATTCATCAGCGGAAATCCAAAGAAAAGTGTCTTCCGTTTCGATAAAGTGGCATCCGTCATATACATCACCCTCATAAACAGCAACCGTATATCGGTCTGCATTTTCAGAAGGATCGAAGCAAATCAACATTCCGTCCCGGAAATTGAACACTTCAATGCTCTCCGGAGGATACATCCGTGTACAGCAATCGCCCATCCAGCTATGCTTCTGGATATTGCACCCTGCAAGCT
The DNA here is from genome assembly GCA_017561265.1 of Bacteroidales bacterium. Next base: position 52,342 of record JAFZDJ010000019.1, on the reverse strand, counting down.
GATCGTAGCCGCATTCCGTACACCAGTGGCGTACTGCATGGTTTTCTTCGCTCATGTATTCGCACCCGAAAACGTATTCGCAGTTCTTTTCACACATAAAGCAGTATCCGATAGTTTCAGATGCCGCCGCAGAAAAAGAACATACAACAGAGAGCCATACCGCCATACAGAACATAATCAATCGTTTCATTTTAGTTACCTCATACTCAGTTTTATAAAACACGATACACCGGCTTTTCTTCTCCATAAAATCGCCAGCGTATGAAATCATCCAGAAAAATTGCCAGAACAGCAAGAACACACCATAACAGTGAAAACGGCAGACAAATCTGCCCCATCACGTTCAGCGGAAGATGCGAATAATCCCAGATGCCAAGCCCAAGCCAGACATTCAGAATCAGCCCGAATACAAATTCAAGTCCGGTAATCGCCGCCGCTCCGATAAGAGCCTGCCATACAAGACCAAGCTCCCACGAAAAGTGTTCATTGATTGCACCGATCAGCAGGAATGAAACCCCGCCCAGCAGAAACATTGACCAGTGCAGTGTGCCGCCCCGGAAACTTTTCCAGATACATTCCATCAGATAATATAAAGACCCGCCAGCCAGAAAAAGGATGACGGGTTTATTTTTGTTGCTTGTCATATTACTGTGCAGCCTGCATCATAAGTTGTTTCAGCACATCCGAACAATATTCCTCCGGAATCGTATCGCCATACTGAATTTCGCTCATCTCTGCAATACTGCCCACAGACATAATCCAGTTCTTCAGACTGTTGAAGTAAGAAGTATGGAAAGTCTTGAATGCAGTTGCCGCAGTGATAATTCTGGTGATGTCTTCCGCAGAATAGAATACACACAGCTTGTCGGATGCGTGATACGGAATCATGGTTTCACCGGCTGCTACCATAGAAGACAGCGTAATCAGATTAAGCTGGTCTTCAATTTCCAAGGTAAAGTGCTGTACACTTCCGTCAGAAAGTTCCACATCAATGCCGGTGCAGATAACATCCTGACACATAGCACTCATCCTGTCAATGTAGCGTTCTCGTGCCTTGGTAAGTACAGTATCTTCCGGAATTTCAAATTCTTCCTCTACCTCTTCACCGAAGTCAATGTCACCTTCGGACGGAATCTCAGCTCCGAGATCCAGAAGAGTATAAAGCTCTTTGTATTCCACTTCATCAATGTCAGCAAGCTCCGCATCCTGCCAGTCCGTATTGGGAATTACCTCCTTACCGGCAATATGCCAGATAAGGCTGCAGTCGGAAGAAACAACACCGGATGCCTCAGACACATCACAGGAAATAATATGTCCCCGTGTGGATTTCTTTACAAAGACCGGGTTTTGCAGAACATCAATGACCTTACCGGATTGGATTACTTTGTAAAAGCTCATTGTTCCACCTCTTTCCTTTGTTGGTTATGTTTTTGTTATTCGGAATTGCAAACAGAGTAAACAAAAGACGTTCCATCGAACGACGTGTACGATACACATTCAGACCACGCAGATGACTCAGCCAAGACTGATAGGAAGTCCAGATATCAGAATCTCCAATCTTTCCGTTGTCATATTTTCTTTTCAGCTTCTTCAGTTTTCGTCTCATGCGTACAACACTTTTGCGCCATACTCGCTTGACAAGATATCCGGAGTCCGTCATTCGATATTTGATTTTCAGCCAGCAGAAGTCCCGTGTAAGCGGTACAATTCTGGTCTTCTTCAGATTCAGAATCAAACCAAGCTCATCGCATTTTGCCGCAATCTTACGCATACATTCCATCAGATATGTCTTGCTTGGATGAATCAGATAGCCGTCATCCATATATCTGCCGTAACATCGGATGCCGAGAACTTCCTTGATATAATGGTCAAGTCCGTTCGCCGCAGACAGCGCAAGCACCTGTGAAATCTGACTTCCAAGACCAAGACCGCGATCTCCGAACATCTCAACGAAATGTTTTGCTAAAGCAATGAGCCGCTCATCCGTGTATTCATGCCTTAAAATCTTATCGATCAGCTCATGAGATACATTGTCAAAGTAACTGGAGAAGTCAAACAGCAGAACATATCCGCGACTTCCGTAATGATGATAATGCCACCGCAGATGCCGTTCAATCCGCTTTACTGCGAATGTGTATCCTTTGTCCTTCATGGAAGCACCGTTGTCATAAATAAAGGTTCGGCTGACAATCGGAACAAGCGAATAGTCGCATAAACATCTCTGCACAACACGTTCGTTCATCGTAACACTGCGAATATGCCGCTTCTTTCCTCGCTCAAACAGATCAAATTCATAGAATCCGTCGCTTTTGAAGGTTCCGTCATGTAGAGCCTTATAGGATTCATAAACACGAAGCGGAGCATTTGCAATATAGGTCTGCACACTTGCTTTCCATCGTACATTCTTGCGGCATTGCCGGTAGGAACGAAACAGATGGTCATATGTAAAAACTTTATCATAATTGTCGTATTGACGATTGCAAAGACTTTTCTTTGCCTGTCGTTTGGCGCATCGTCTCTGGTATCGTCTTTCACGTCTTTCTTCGCTTGTCATAATTCCTCATAACATAATAAAATTGTTTCATTTGTTTCATAGCAATCAAAATATATCCCGTACAGCAAAAATAAGGTGGTATAAACTGGCTGCCGATGACAATGACCATGAAATCCTGCTAATACCATCGCAGAACCATGCAAGCAGCGTCCGATCAGTCATATCGGGATATCTGTTTACTGCGTGTATTGACATATAGTCAAAACCGCGCAGACGGATTTACTCTCCTTCTGTGATCGGTACTGATTTCGTTCAATAATTGAATTACTTTGTCTGACCGCCGTTCAGGTTCGGCATTTGCTTAATAAAATGCCGTTCACAGAATCCGAAGCACACGCCATTCGAGTTGGATGCGTTGTTGTTGTTGGAGTTGCCGTTGTTGTTGACATTGTAGAAGTTGGTGGAGTTGCTGGCATTCGGAGAGCGGAGCCACCAGTTGTTCGCAGAGCCAAGGACAACACAATTTATAGAATAAACCCGGTAAAATTTTCGTTTTCGTTTGAATCGATTATGTCAGATTCTTGAAGCGTTTCTTGTCGGCTTCAAGCACACCTTTGATAAGGTTCGCCTCAATAGAGATCATTTCCATCCATCTCTGCATGGTCTTTCCCGAAATGCCGAACATCTCATGTGCCGCATTGATAAGGGAAATCAGAGACTGAACCTGTGTGTATGCCTTCATGAACCAGTCACGCCTAACCTGTGCTTCATGGGCATTGCGCGGATAAATACTGTTTCCGCTTTTCAGACTGACAAGAATATCTCCTGCAACTGCCGCAATCTCAGTCGAAACATAAAATGTATATCGTTTCGGAAAATTCACGCACTGCTGAACTGTGTAGATATACAGCTTGTGTGCGTTGTCAAGAAACTCCATTGTGGACTGAGTTCGCTCACTTTTTACTACTGACATAATTTCATCCTTTCAATTCTTTTTTTTGTTTTCATAAATATAAAAACCGCCCCGGCAGTCTCCCACAAAGGGGAGAGCAGCCGAAACGGAAAACGTCTGAAACGCTTTTTTTGATTACGCGATTTTCAATCGCAGATTAAATGCAGAAGCCGAAGCACACGCCATGCGAGCCGGATGCGCTGCCGTTGTTGGAGTTGCCGATGTTGCCGACACCGTAGAAGTTGGTGGAGTTGCTGGCATACGGAGAGCGGAGCCACCAGGTGTTCGCAGAGCCATTACCATTATCCAGTTTCTTAATTCTGCTGTTGTTGTCAGTGAACAGGTTGAACTTATCACCGTCTGTTTCTGCGGCATAAGGTGCATCGGCTGTACCGAAAATATTATGCTGACAGGGAATCCAGAGGTAGTCCTCATTGACAGTGATTTCAGCGTTCGCACCGGCAGAATTACCGGCATTGGACTTGACCATAACCTTTTCCATAATGTAACGCCACTGATCCGGAATCGCCGGATACATCTTGGTGTTCAGCCATGTACGGAGAGCGGTAACACCCCAACCGTCCTTGTTCACGTTGGAAGAGTTCATCTGTTTAGTGAAATCAAGCAGATGCTTCATCATGAAACAGCAGTTGACAAAACGTCCGGTTGTTGCAGATGCGTAGGTACGGTAAGCATTCTCCGTACTGCCGACAGCCTGCATGGTAATGGTGTATCTCGGATAAGATGCCAGCTTCTTGCAGTTGCTTTCTCCGATGTCATCCATCCAGATCTTCGCCCAGTAAATTGTACCGGAGCCGTAGTCGTTTACATAACCGTCATCCATTACCTGACCACCGAAGGACAGCGGAGCATTATGCTTTCCAATAGTGGAATTGGACAGGGTGGATTCAATGTATGTGGTAGCTTCTTTATTGGAAGCGTAGACATAGAGATTGGTATCACCGGGCTTCTTACGGATAACAACCATTTCACGCTTTACGCCGGAAGAAACATTGACAGAGTTTGCAGCACCGTAACGAACAGCACCATTGGAACCGGTACTTCTCAGAGTAAAACCGTTCATTTGGTAGCAAGCCGCCAGAATACCTGCGCTGGACGTAACAGCAAAGTCAATTGCCATTACAAAGCCCTTATCCTCTGCAAAGAGGTTCAGAGTCTTCTTGCCGCCGTTTCCGTCATCCACTTCAGGAATATAGACAGAGCTTCCGTCGAATACCTTAGTGTCTCCAAGTGCAACAAGTTCATGGGATTCTACGTTATCGAAATCGATATCATGTCCGAGAACAAGATCGAATTCGTCTCCACTCAGAACAATGTTGTTATTCACACCGGTAGAAGAAAGAACACCGGACTTCACAAGAGCTTTCAGCTCAACAGGAGTCATCTCAGCCAGAGTCTTGTCTTCAGGAGCCGTAGCTTCAGAATACTTCGCATATACATCAAGGTCTTCCGTTACCACACCGGTACTCTTATCCCATCCGTTGAACAGACGATAAGTCAGGTAGGTTTCCAGAGAAGTGTCTTCCGGAATTTCACCGCTGTACTCAGCACCTTCGCCATACAAAACGGTCTTGGATTCCAGAAGTGTAGTGCCGTTGTACCAGTTGATTGTATAGGTTCTGGTTTCAGTGGAATAGTTCGCATAGAACGAAGCGTTTCCGGAAATCATAGTTGTAGCAGGATCAGAGTCCCATCCGTCAAAGGTGTATACGTAAGCCGCATCACTTTCTCTGGTAGGAATTGCAATCGGATCCTTTTCTCTCGTGGTAGGATCTTCCGCAAAACCGCCGCGTACAACATACTGTGTATCAAGCAGAGTTTCATCATAGTTGAAGAACTTTACAGTGAAGTAAGGAACAACCGTTGCTTCATCAAGATCGAAGGTAAGGTCAGTCCATCTGTTCTGGTAGTTGGCAAGCTCATAGTCGCCAATGGAACCCTTCACAATAATGTGACCGGACAGATAGCAGTTTTCAATCTTGTAAAGTTCCTTCAGTACCTCTGTATTATCCATAGTCCACTGGATATCGCCGATATATACTTCCGTAGCAGTATCTACGATTTCAGAAGCAATAGCCTTTGTATCCAGATTTCCGCCTACAACGATCAGCTTTTCGATGTCGTCATAAGAAACATCCATAGTCTCAACATATCCGAGGTTACGCATCGTAAGAGCGGTAATACCGTCAGGAAGATAAGCATTTTCAAGCTTGCCGTTGTCTGCAAATGTTACGGCATTGATGTCGGTTCCGCTTGCATACAGATTTCTCAGCGCACCAAGAGCAGAGAGGTTCAGAGAACCGGTCAAATTCGGGCAGTTGCGGATATCCAGTTCTTCCAGAAGTTTGTTGTTGCCGATAGTCAGCTTTTCGAGGAACTCATTGGTATAACCCGGAAGAGTGCTGCCGATTACGAGTTTCTGCAGCTTCACCGCATTACTGAAATCGTTGTCGTGGATGTAACATCTGGAAAGGTCATTCAGAGCCTGAATACGGGATGCGGAATAAATCAGAATCGCCGTATCATCCATCTTTGTCAGAGGGCAGAGAACCGTATAGGTTTTACCGGCTTTCGCACGAACCTGAGCAACAGCAGAGTTACCGTGCTTTACAGACAGATACATATCAGAGTACGGAATGATAACCAGTGTGTAGTCAGGAGATACAGCCGCACCGGAAGGTGTGTTGCATCGGAACATAATCTGGTCGAGCATAACCGTAGATACCAGATACTTCGTACCAATGTACGGAGACTGGTCGCGTTCAAACTGTCTGCGGTGATACTTCTTACGTCCGTTCATCATTGTCTTCATGAAACGGTCAGAAGTCTTAGGAATACTGTTGTCAACAGAAATACCAAGATAAGGACGCATATACTTACGTTCAATGTCCAGTCTCCAGAGTTCTTCCGGGAACTGTTCCTGCCATGCGTCAAATTCAGCAATAAGAGAGTTGCTGTCCCATGCACCGGCAGATTCACGATCCTGATACATTGCCATCAGATCATCGTGCATCAACTTACGCATACGACGGAACAGAACGCTTCTTGCTCCGTTATAAATATAACCCTTGGTTCTGTCATCATCAAAGTAGTCAATGAACTCTCTGCCGTAAGGCATTTTCAACTCACCGGAGTTGTTGATACCAAGACCGGTATCGTTGTCGTAATCCCAGAAGTCCATACGATAACCTTCATTGATTGCCGCAGCTTCATCGTCTACAGTATAATACTGTGCTACATCCTTGTAAGCACCCTCCGCTTCTTCGGTAGACAGATATACCTTGCTCCAGTGCCAGAAGGAGTTCTTGGCAGGGTTGTCCGACATGGTATAGCGTTCAAGGAACAGATAGAAATACAGAGCCGCATCCTTGATAAACCAGTCTTCAAATTCAGCTACAAATTCAGTGTCAGTAGATGTAATCATCCACTTGTAGAATTCGTGCCATTTAGCCATGCAAGCAGCCAGATCGCCGTTTTTGTGCATATAACGGAGTTCAAATGTAGCCTCGCCGTCAAATGCGTCCGCCATCAGCGCATCATACTTCACATTTCCTTCAACCCACTGTTCAGGAGCAATCGCAGTAGCCATATGGTCGTTCTCAATTGCGTCACGGGAAATACCTTCGGTGTATGCGCCGTTATGCCAACGATACATCATATATGTACCACCGGACTGCTTTACATAGTAATCGATTTCAAAGTCACCGACTTCCGGCAAAGAGGTTACAATAGCAGCAGCACCGTTGATAATTTCAGTTACACCGGTTGCAACAGTCACCCATGCGCCGTTGATATACCGGCTGTGAGTATAAGTTCCGTCAGACTTGCGTACATAATAATCGGTGAACTGTTCTCCGACAGAAGGAAGCGTTTCAACAACAAGATTCACAACACCGGTATCGAATACAGAGTTCGGCAGAGTGTTATCCAGAATTTCATTGGTGAACTCCTTCGGGTCGTTCGGGTCACAGGTACGGCTGTCATCGGTCTTCTTGGAGTCACCGATGTTACCGATCCCGTAGAAGTGCCATTCGCCGTCTTGGAATTCCTGTCTGGTATAGGAATTACCTTCGCTGTCCGTACCCACAGCCGTTTCCTTGATGAACACAACGCAGTTCACAAATTCCATCGTAGTCTTTACTCGGCTGTCTTTCTTGACGGAAACAGGAGTATAGGGAAGGAACTGATTGAATCTCTTCTGAAGAAGTGCATTGTTCGCATTTTCGGAAGAAGCAATGTTCACCTTAATGTTGAAGTAGTTAGTGGGAACAGAAGTACGTGTCAGAGATACCTTTTCTACTGTCTGACTGCCCTCAATTGTGTTGGCAACGCCGTTAATAACGTCAGCAACGCCAGTAATGATAACAGCTCCTTTGTTCATGATAAGATCCATGTTTCTGCCTGCAACACCGTATTCGTTGGAGGTAGTACCCTGACCGGAATGCTGTGCGCCAGTAGCATACCAGTTGTCCAGAATAGGGTCGCCGCCTTTGTGAATACACTGGATATTGGTGTTCGGAACCTTATCGGATTTATTGTTCGTGAAACGCGGAGCTTCAATCTTGATAATCTTCAGATTGGGGCAGGCAGCCGCAAGAGATTCGGGAGTGAGCATACCGGTAGCCGCATCATAAATCTGATTGCGTGTATATCTGGTAATAATCTCATCTGCACTCAGAGCATCCGCGATAAAGTTGGAAATTACATTTCTGTCGCTGAGAGAAGAAGTGTTTGCAGTCATACGATAAATGCGAACATCACAGTCATCGGAACCGATAGTGATAACAGCGGGAGAGCTGTTCTGATGCAGTCTGTGAGAATTATCGTATTCCATCGGACGGTAAGCAACACCGTCTTCGTAAATCATAATGAGTGCCTTTGCACTGTCATCTGTAGTGTCAATCGGTTCTACATTGTACTCAAATTCAATGGTATCTTCTTCGCTGTACGGAGCTTCCAGAGCCTGAATGGATGTGGTATAAACCGCATTGTGCGCCTTCATTTCAAGACCTACACCACCGGACAGACAAGACAGGAATGTTGCATCAACATCCTTCACATTTTCTGTTCTGAAAATCAGTTTGCAGTGTGCGCCGTTTGCTTTCATATCCGTACCGAAAAGGTTGTAAGACAGATATGCTCTGTTACCAGCCTTGACTCCGAAATATGCGTTTCCATCTTCGTCAAGCTGGAAACCACCATTGTTCCAGTCAAATCCTTCAGAAACAGTCAGTGCAACATCGCTGTGATCTTCATCAACCCAAGGAGCAGTCTTGTCGATAGCATTATTGGAATACCCCGTAGGATTGAAATCGAATGCAAGCCCTGTAGTTACAGGTACAATTTCAATGTCCAACTTGATGATTTCCATAATGATACCGATGGATACGTCACCAACAGCAATAACAATGGTATGTGTACCATCAATCGCAGTACGGAAAGCCATTGTGTTGATTGCATCTTCCGTAGTTTCGGTACGTGCAACACCGTCCTGTGTAACGGTTACTTCCGCAATACCGCCGCCCGGTTTATACACAACATAAGTCAGCGTAGTGCTGTCATACTGATTTGCCTGAACTTCCTGATAGTAAAGCTGAGGCTTACCAACCCATCCGTCAGTCGCAACATCGTACTTTACATACAGACCATTTTCAATCTTATAGTAAAGTCTGTTCGCATCATAGCTTGCATCTGCACTGACAGGCAGACAACGGTTGACACAGGCAATAATCGGAACATTGGAAGCACTGTCTACGCAGATAATATCCTTGTAGATGTGATCGGTTTCGATTTCAATATTACCGATAACAGCAGTGATCCATACATCCAGAAGGTGTGCGCCGTGTTCCTGTGCAGGAAGTGTGTAATCCTGAGATACAGCAGAAAGCGTCAGTACAACAGGATCGAGATCAACACCATCCAGACGGAAGTGAACAACCTTTTCAATACCGGAACCGTAAGGAGTATACGGGAAAACAATCGGTTCACCCGCAGTCTTAGTTACCTTATCGTTGAAGGTACTTTCGATGCGAACGTCAACCTTACGTGCAGTCCAGTTCTTTGTCTTTACAGTACCGGCACTGTCTGTGATAACCAGAGTAAAACGTCTGTCATTGTAGGTCAGATAATTGGTAATATCAAAGGCATTCAGACCGGTGATACACTGTCCGGTAGCACCCTGTACAGCCGCACCATCAATCTTCCACGCATATGTACCGGTAAGCGGATCGCCGTCTTCGTCCACAGAAGAGAATCTGTACTGAATCACAGCAGTCTCGCCGTCCAGAGCAACAACAGAGGACGGTGTTACCATCTCAATATTGATGGTAGAACCACCACCAGTTCCACCGCCTCCGCCAACAATAGTCAAAGAAGTCTTAACCTCATCGTTTTCAAGAAGGTTGAACTGACCGGTTTCACTGTCGTAAGACACATCATATTCAGCACCGTCTCCACCGGTAATCTTGATAGGTTCTCCGATCTGCCCACCGTCCACATTGGTCATCCGCAGTTCACGGGTGGTTTCATCCCACGTAAGATTACCGACAGCACGGGCGCGAAGTTCTTTCAGTGTATCGCTGTCTGCCAGTTCTTCGAGGATCTTGTCAACCTCTTCTTTAGTATAATATTTACTCAGATTGATAGTTACAACTGCACCTTCAATCGGAGTGCCATTTGCAGTAAGCTGAAGTTCACCCGTTTCTGCATTGAAGTCAAAGCCATTCGCTTTCTTTCCAACCGCTTCGTCAAGCAGCTTTATAGCCCCGTCAATCAGAAGCATATTGGAATCCTCAGTGCCATTCATCAAAGTACGCCATTCAAGGAATGTCATCGATGTTTCAGCTTTATCTGTCAGAATCAATTTCAAAAATTCTGTAGTCATTATATCCTCCATGTAAAGATATATTTCGTTGTATAGTTACGTCAATTCAAAGCTCTCAGCCTTATTCACTTACCGTTACTTCCTGCACCAGAACCGCAGGTACTTTGCCGAACGTCTGGAATACAGATGCCATCGTATCAATATCCGCAATAAGTCTGGGATCAAGTTCACCGAGCGTCATGTGTCTCATCGTGCTGATATCGCTCAAACCAAAAGAAGAATGCAGATTACCAATTTCTACATTCTTCTCAGGGTTGATAAACCCGTTGATTAAATATGTCGGTGTGTCTTCCGGGAAAATGATTGTATCCTTGCCAAGCGAAATCACGGAATACTGAAGCCGTTTCCAGTCCGCAAAGCAGTACGAAATGTCGCCAAGCGTATACGGATCCAGTTCACCAAGCGTCAGCAGGTCGATCATTCCAAGCTGATGCAGCCCAAGACCAAGCTGTTTGAAATCTACATAAACACGCTTAAAGGTTCCAAGCGTATCATTTTTCAGATACATTTCGATACCGTTGGCAGATATATCTGCACCAGTCACCAAAGGAGTTTTTGCATTGATAAGGTAAAGTGTAATTCCATCCGCATCTACGGAAAGATCAAATTTGAATCCGCCCTCAATAACAATAGGGAATCGCACTCCCGGAGACTCCCGGAATGTCATATCAATCAGATCGCGGTAAGCTAAAGTGAATCGGCTGGTGTCTCTGAATGGGAAAAATATCTTGGTCATATACGACCTCCCATCTTACACCATATGGTTATACACTAACCGGCTGATAATCCGTAAGTGTGATACTCAGAGTTTCCGCAGCAACAGTGATGGCAGTATTACTTTCGATGGTCTTGGGTTCGTCAAGTTCACCGCAGGAAAGCAGATTTGCTTCCGCTGTATTCCCATCAAACAATACCCAGTACGCAGCTTTTGCTGTAGATTCAAACCATACGCCTGTACTTCTCGGAAATTCAATCGCTTCCGGATTCCGGATAGAACCACCGTCCGCCTGTGTAAATGCAGTAATCCGCACACGAGCATAATTATTTCCGGAAGGTTCGCTTACGCCGGTTCCGTCAGCAGCAGGTTTTGTACTGGACAGACCAAGCCAGAACTCCGCAGATGCGTCATTATACATGGTATTCATAATTTTATTGAGCCAATATGTACTGTTCATCTCACTACCTCCTTATCTGTTGATATTTTGCTTAATATAAATATCGCCCTGACATACACGAAGGTCATCGTTATGCCGGACTTCAATCTGATAAATATATTTGCCCCTGAGAGCAATCGTGTCCTCTTCACTGAATGTAAATACAGTGATCGGACTTCCATCGGTATCAAGCACAGTGTCACCCATCTTTTCAAGAACAGGATCCGCAGGCTTTGCGTAATATCCAAGACCTGTGGTCGTCTTGACAGGCATAAATGTCAGGATCACCCTACAGGCTTCCACGGAATCAGCCGAGTATTTTGTACCGTCCTCCCGGAGCAAAGAGATTTCCCAGCTTAATGTCTCACCGCCATACATTTCTATATACGGCAGGGTATAAACCGGAAAACATTTCTTTTCATTGATAATATCTTCCATAATCTTATCCTCCTACGTTGATGGGGAATTCACATATAATCCGCATCGTACCCTTACCGGTTACAGTCAGCGTATTCACACCACGCACAAACCGAACAAAATTGAAATTAAAATACGGGTACGGGTTAATACTGCCATCATTCGTTGTGATAATGCAGTGATCGCTGTCAATCGTTACAGATTTGATAGCAGTCGGAAGATCGCTGAAGGAGCAGGCATACCCATCATCAGAGTTATTGACAATACTGAATGACTGCGATCCGTTCAAGTCAAATTCAATCTTCGGCATATAGTACCCGTTATGACTGCTTTCATTATGAAAATCGATCTCTGTTTCACCATCAATCGTATATTCAAATGTCTGCGGATACATATACGCATACGGACTATCACAGGTAAATGTAGCCTTCAATGCCCACGGCAAATTTTCAACCTCTACAATTTCCAAGGCTGTCGTGATGCACTTGTATCGCACGAATTCCAAATCTTCCTGATGGATTTCGAGCCAGTGATATTCGTTATGTCCGGTAAGCCATGTAGCAATCGTGTCCAGTTCATAACGGGTGAGATACAGCCACTTGTCAACTCTGTCAGGATTTGCACCGAACACAATAGAAAATGTCAGCTTATCCTTGAACTGTGTCCCATAGAAAAAGGGCTTCCATCTATGAGCAACAACGTCCTCAGAGATGGAAACACCCGTTGCAAATTTTCCGGAACTGTGCGAAGTCCCGTCAATGTTGTACATCATCAGATCAAAGTCTTCGCAGGGTATTCCGTTAAAAGAAAAAGAACATCCCCAAAAAGCCATGTTCTATCCTCCGTTATTCTGTTTTCGTTTCAGATTCAACCTCAGTTTCAGCTTCAACACGCCGTCTTTCCGGACGTTCTCTGCGTTCTCTTGCCGCAGCTTCTTTCTGCATGATATCAACAATTTCACGCATTACTGCAATACTGCCAAGCAAATTCTGCATATTCTGTTCTCCGCTGACAGTTACATTATTCAGCGCATTGATAGCCATAGTCATCTTCTGAATCATTTCGTTTTTCATATATTTCTCCTGATTATTCAATATCATTTAACCACTCCACAAGCAAATTGATCTTTGCGGCTGTAATCTCATCGCCGGATGATACCGCATTATCGCTATATCCGCTTCCGAGCATACCGGTTATTCCGTTTAGAGCTTGATTGTAGTGAATAGCGGTGAATTCATCTCCGGAATCCGGGTAGGTAAAGTACGCCGCCGTTGAACCCGTCTGAATCTGCGAATATCCTTTATATACACGGACAGCATTTATGTTATCAAGCAAAGCACACCATTCCGAAGCAGTTATATCAAATTCTTTTCCAGAAGTTTTCACCGTACTTCCATCATCCCATGTGAATAGTTCGGGACGATTAGAGAAAGCAACATTAAGTGTTATAGCTCCAACTGTGGTAGATGTCCCATAACCTCTTACCCATATGTAGTATGTAACCCCGGCTTCTACAGCATATGTCAGAGAAAAGTTACTGCTATCACCGTCATCGTCATCATATGCCACATAGTTGTTCGGCACACCATTGGAATTGTCAAATGACGGCGTTCCCGTTGTAAGATAGCCATATGTATCATAACTGCCGGAAGAAGATATTGTCACATTTCCACTTTGAGAGAACTTCACAGAAGCATAAAAAATCGTAGCCTTCCGTAAAGTCCAGCTCGCTGTTTTTGTGGTATATACCGTACCAAGACCAGACTGTTGTTCACTTGCCCAGTTCGCTGTGCTGCAAGATATATCTTCAAGCTCTTTTGATAAAGTCGAACCATTGGAGGTATATGTGATCCTTGCTCCAATGGAATAACTGGTAGAAGGGCTGAGTCCAGTAAATGTATAGGAATTTGACTGCGAAACACCTGAACTTAGGCTAACCGGACTTTTCTCCACACCATCAATCGACCAGTAAATATATCTATCATTTCTGCCATAAGATGTATCAAGCCCTTTGACCGAAACAGTAATGGTAGTACCAGTGTTACTGCCAAATTCAACATATGCTCCATCAATAGTGACAGATTCGTTTGTTGTAACATCTTTGGATATTGTCTTGTTATATTCTGTTCCATTGACGTAATACACAATCACAGCATAAAGAGTATATTGTGTATCAGCCGTTAAACCTTCAAACGTGAAGCTATCTGATGATGTTGTATCATAAACGAGTGTTTCACCAAAATACGAACTATCTGATACGGCTCCAATATACCATCGGATAGATGCAACCCCATCATCATACCCAGTTCCAAGGTCATCTACATATGCCGTTATCTCTGTTCCGGATGCCGAGCTTTCTGCTACAATGTCAGCTAACCCCATATCGACAGAAGATCCCGGAGGGACGATGAATACAGTAGGTGTACCGGAAGCGGTTAAACTGTAATGCCGTACATATAGATAATAATATGTTCCAGCTTCTACGTCATATGTGAACGAAAAATTGTTACCCGTACCGCCATCATCATTACTGGTAAGAGTGCTATTTGGCGTACCTGACGATGTGTCGAAGTAATCGGAATCCTGATCGCTGAGATAACCTACAGTGTCTCCGTCGCCTTCTGAGTAAAATTCTGCCGTACCACTCTCTGTAAAGCGTACCCTGATTCTGGCAACTTCTCCTTCGAGCAGTTCGTATTCAAGCTCCATTGTACTGCTGACATTCGAGTATCCGTTTTCATAAGCAATAACCCAATCGCCAGACGATGATGAACCGCCGGGCGGAGTAATATAAACATCGATATAGCCAGATTCATCTTCATATCTGTGTCTGACAAACAAATAGTAGAACCCTGCTTCTACTTCGTATGTAAACTCAAAGTCACCAGAAGTGTTACTGTCATATTCCAAATAATTGGACGGTCTTCCACTTTCGGCATCAAATGAAGTTGACTCACTGAGATATCCTCTTGAGCTGGATGCACCAGATGAGTAAAACGTCGCCGTTCCGCTCTCCTGAAACCCGACCCTGATTCGGATAACGCCATATTCACTAAGGTAGTAAGAACCGCTTGATTCTGAACTTATAGATCCCCAGCTATCGGTATCTTCAATGAACCATTCCGTTATATCTTCTTCCGATTCGGTTGTCACGGTTTTGGTTTTGCTTTCCATGATAGCACCTTCGCCAGTGATGTTCTCAACCTCAATAACATAAGAAGTATCCGGGTCAAGCCCATCAAACGTCATCCAACCCGACTCAGTATCATCGTCTGCTAAATCTTCACCATCCCATCTTGAGCCGTCAAGATACCACACAACATAATGTCCAACGCTTCCTGCAGTCATCAGGTTATATGCTCTCGCCTGAAAGGATGTTGAAGTTATATTTTTTACTTCAATAGAAGCCATTCCTTACCTCCTTATCCAAATACAGCAACAGAAGAGCCACTAAGACCGGTTACAGTCGCATTAGAAAAATCAATATAGCCATATGCAAGACATGGGCTATCAGAAGAGCCTTCAAATTCAATAGAATCAGCAATTGTAGGATAATTGAGACGTAATACACCCCATGCAGTAAGATTAGTTATCGGCGCACTGCCTGCGTCATGGTATTGAATCTTAAACATTTCTCTTAATGTTCCCGCAAAATATCCCCAGACAGAGAATCCACCATCGGTATTATCTGTATCATCTGGATCCGGTAAAACACTAATCTCATTGCCATAAATTTCAGGAGAATAAATTGATGTGCCGTTAATAAATGTGCCGCCAGAATATGTACCATTAGCTATCTTCTTTGCGATTGCTTCTGCTTCTTCTGCGGAACTGAGAGCCTCTCCCGCTGCAATTTCTGCATCATACGCCATATTATAAGCATCTTCTGCATCAGCCGCCGCATTAGCCGCATCCGAAGCCGCTGTATTTGCGGTACTTAAAGCCGAATTCGCATTCTTATATGCTGTGCTTCCTGTTTCATCGATCTGTCCCCATGCAATACTGGAACCAGCTCCCATGACAATCTTGCCTTTCACTGTAACATTGCCGGAATCATCTACAACAAAGTTACCGTTACCAACATTGATACCGCTGAGATCAAGATAATCACCTGTGAATTTTCCGCCTGACATCATGTTATTTCCGGAGCTATCTTGGAATGTAGCACCTTTTACCGTACCACTAAATGTACCGCTTGTTGCTTTAAGATTCCCGTTTGAATCAACAACAAAAGTACCGTTTCCGATATTAAGACTGCCACCAACAATCTGCATACCACTCAGTTTCCCAGCCGCAATAGCATCAGCTACGATGCCATTGTGATTGATAGCCGTAGTCCAATTCCATGTGCTTGCAGGATCAGCCGAAGCAGTACCAGAACCAAAGAGCATACCGTTTTCGTTCATCCAGATAGCTTTTGTAGCCAATTCCTTCTGAGTTGCATTGAGCAACCAGATACCGTCAGAATCGAAAAGCACGTTTCCAGTCGCAGACTGCATCTGAGACTTTGATGAATCAATAACACCACTCATCATGTCTGCTTTCAGATATCCTTCAGTATCTATAATCTCAGACAGGGTTTTATTAGTCTCCAGAAGCTCGTCCTTGACTTCCTGAATCGAACTGTCTTCCACAAGATTCCAGCCTGTACCATCAAAACGATAGAGTTTACCTTTGGTGAAACCATCAGAGTTTTCGCCGGTGACATACCAGATATCTCCCTCGCCACACTCCGTAGGTGTCTTAGCCTGATAATAGGAAACAATTTTCTTATCTGCGGTTGCCTGTGCAGTACCAGCAGCTTTTACCGCTTCCACAACTTCCGGGTCTGCAATAGAATCCCATGAGGTTCCGTTATAACGATAAAGTTTCCCGTATTCAAATTCGACAGAATCTGTATTCTTACCATTCACAAACCAAAGATCGCCTTTTTTAGCCTCAGTCGGTGTATCAGCCTGATAATAAGTAACAATCTGCCCATCCGCAACCGCTTCAAGATCTTCTGTGATAAGTTCAAGAGCTTCATTAAAATCTTCTGCAATAGCATCATCACGGGCATCCAATTCCCCTACAAGAGAATTTGTAGTACCATCTCCGTGCGTAATGTAAAATCTCAAAGAGTCAATATATACACCACTGCTGTCAACCCTGAAACATCCGTTTTCAGTATCAATGATTAAATTCTGCCCTGCAAGCAAAGTGCCGACAATATACGGAGCTACAATACCGTATGCCGTACCGCCGCTCTTATAATAAAGATTAGGGTAATCATCCGACCATGTGTCTGCATTATAGGTATAACGGACATATGTATCTCCGGACTTCACATAATAAGTCAAATTCGGGTTATAAACACTTTCGGCAGGAGTGTATGACCCAAGGTTCGGATCAAATACTTTACCGATAGCCATTTTCGCTGTAGACCAGTTGTCATCGGTAAAAGCAATCACATTGTCTACAATCCAGATTTCTTCCGGTTCATATGTCTGAGACTCCTTGTCCTTCCACTTTCGTACACGAATACCGGTATCATCGAACGTGATCGCCTGATTCTTAGAAGAAAGTACAGCATTCTTTGCAATATCAAGTGCAGAATCCATGAAGTCCTTGACAGCAGAAGAAGCCCCGCTGTTTACGAAAGCTCCATATGCACCACTGTTTTGGCTTAGGGTCTTACCCATAGAAACACTTTGGTCAAGGAGTTTTGAAAGAGCAAAAGACTTGTCAAATGATGTGTATGAACTGCTGAAAGATACCGTAAAACCAGTCGGATCATCAAACTCCAGATGAACTTCGACTACATAAGGTTCAAGTATCGCATCATCCAGATTCAGATATACCCGTTGACCAAGAGTAAGTTGGTTTCTGAAAATAATGTAATCATCCAAATTCAGGAAATTTACACAATCAACAGAAAAGTTATATGTGGGACTTGCGTGTTCTGCAAGTACCTGCGTACCATATTCCAGAAGCTCCCATTCCACCTGATGCTTTGTATATTCATTTGCATTTTCTGTGAAATAAAGCCGTCCGTTTGTAATCGAAACATTCCGATTGCTGTATGTCAGCTTACCGGAAATCGTGATATTCCCGGTATCAAATACTGCCTCTCCGATCTCGCCGTTTTCAAGATATCCCGCAAATACAGATGTCCCATCGCTGTTCGCAGAAAGAGTGGCACGAATAATACCACCTGTCAGAGTACCGAGCGTAAATGAGCCGCCAACAAAAGAAGTTATTGTGTTTCCGGCAGAATCTGTAGTCGTAGTAATCTTAGACTCAGCAGAAATTACAGCAGTTCCATTCGCAATCTGAACCGTATACTCATCGTCATGATAAGACACAGCAGTTTGAGCAACAAAGGAATTGTCCTGAATGGAATCTTCAAGAAAATATCTTCGCAGAATCCGCAATTCTCGATCTGTGAAATAATTCTCAAAAGCAAGTGTATCATTGATACTATAAAGCTGTTCGTACAAATCTTTCGCTTCTTCCTTCATAGAAGCAATCTGCTCTTTAGAAGAAGAAATGATTCTCCTATAATCCGCAATGTCCGAATTGATATCATCAAGATCGCTCTGAGATTTGATCCCCTGTGCAATCCCTTGGATAACAGTCGCCTGCACATTCTGCAATGCCGTCAGCTCTGCTTCCAGATCCGCAAGCTCTGCTTGTGCGGTTACAATGGCAAGCAGCTTCATGTTATATATCATTGTAGTATCATAATATACTGTCTGATAGGACTTACAGTCTGATTCCCACTTACGCCACTTATCAATCATTTCCTGATTGAAATTGGTCATGTTCATGAAGTAGTCAAGATTGTAAATTTTATTTGTACCAGTAGGGTTTACACTGCGAATGGAAACATCGTCTGCGCCGCTGACATCAAGACAGGTAACAATGCTATCACTGTCTTCATCAATTTCAATCTTCTTGATGAGAGAATCGGATGAAAGATATATCTGCTTTGTTGGGACGGAGGATGCAACACTGATTACATGAACCACACGATTGTAGGTGTCAAAATCAAATATACATCCGTATTTTTCCTGCAAATCAGATTTGATAAAATCATATACCTTTTTCTTAGTATCATCGAATGTACGGTATTTACCGACAAGGGAAGCATCGATATCAAATGTCCAGTCCGGCATCACTTCACGGATTCTCCCAACGATTGTATTGGGGTTATTTGTGTTAATACCGTCAAAAAAGTTAAAGGTTCCGGCTTCCAGAAAGATATCTTTTTTAGCAAATTCGTACTCAAGAGAATATGCCTTGCAGGATTTTATCTTGCAAATACCGTCATCTTCTTCCTCTGGATCAATTAGCAGAAATTGTCCGCATCCAACCAGATCGACAATTCTCATACCAACAACTTCACCATAATGAGGAACGGCAACACCATCTGCATAAGCCGGAAGCTCAAATGTCAAAGTAGATATTTCATTGTACGCCAAATCAACAGCGCAATGGAAGGCATAACCAAGCGTCTGTATCGGTGTACCATCAAGATTTTTTAGTACAAGTGTAGGTTTTCTGGCACAGTCGAATGTCGAAAAGTCAACTACCAAGTTATCACCTCCATATATAGAGAGATATGCCTGCATTATTCATGAAAGCATATCTCCTTAAAGTTAAATCAAGGAAGCTCCTTTACGTATTCCACGCTTGGTGAATCCTTCCTTTATGTATTCAGCAGATACAGCACCAATTGTATTTGCATGATGGCGAATCTCTGCATCGTCAAGTTTCTGAACAACCTGAACAGGGGCTGTCACTTCAATATGTTCTATCGCATAAGAGGATGTAGAATTACGGATCGAACTGATAGCTTCTTCAGCCTTTTTCCGTACAGCCTCACCAACGGATGTGGTCGCACCTACAGAAGATACTCCTCCGAAAATTTGACCAATCTTCCCAGGATCTAAAACTTTGCCGAGTTTTTCAGAGAGAACAGAGACAAAATCAATAATACGGTAAAGTGTGTTTTCCTTCTGATCGTCCAGAACTATCTCTCTGTCTTCAAGGATTGCCATAACCTCATTTTGTTTCAATGTAGGAGAGCCACCCACAACGCCGCCGTCATGGTAAACATCAAACAGCTTTCTGTTGCCAAGCCACCATACACCGTCACTTGTTTTTGCGATTTCCTGTCCGAGATACTGTTCAAGCAGTTTTGCAAGTTCTTCATTTCTCTGAGCAAGAGCATTTTGTTCACGAACTCCGGCAGCTGTATGCCATGCATCTGCATTCTTCTCCATCTCTTTGACAATGGCGGTACCAACTTCATCATCAGTCAAGCGATACAGAAGATCTCCATTGGGACGATACCAGGATCCGTTCCTGCTTGTAAGACGTTCACCAAACAGTTCTTCCCATTGAGCTGCCAGATCGCGCTGTGCAGATTCTATGCTGGATCGTTCATCCGACTCTGCTGTAAACCATGCAAGGGAATTTTTCTTCATAGAAGAGAGCAGGGAACTTGCGGAGGTATAATCGTTATTTTCCGAAGAACCATATGATCCGCTGATTTCACCGGAGAAATTGCCAAGATTTGAATTGCCTTTTACTCCTTCAAGAGCTTCAACAAAAGAGCCATACCGCTGAACAGCTTCAGACGCAGCATCCCATGCAGATATTAAATCAGCCTGCAGTGTGGAACCATAATTTTCATTCCAGTATAGAAGATCTGCATAAAGCCCCTCCCAGTCAGAATCGATGCGTTCGATTGCTGCCTGATAAAGTTTTTCAGCACTTCCAAGCATATCTTCAAGTGCTTTAATTTCATCATCCTTGGTTTGTTCGAAATCCTCAAGTTCCTTATCGAGAGCTTCTTCGGAAACTTCAATTGAATGATCATACTGATCATTCGCAAGATCTTTCTGAAGTTCAGCCAATTCTGCCTCAAGGGTACGCTTTTCTGCCTGTGCTTCACGACTATCATCAAGTGATAGCTGTGAAATCTGCGCCTGCAGCTTTGCAATTTCTTCAAGTTTATCTGACAGACTGCGTTCTCTATTGACCTGCTCCTTGGTGATAGCAAGCATTTCCTTCTTCTGGTCAATGATATCAGCATAATCATTCTTCTGCTCCTCAAGAGCTTCTATTTGCTGTTCATTTTCCCATTTTATCAGATCCTGTGTAAGCTGCAATATCTGTTCAAGACCATCAGCCTGACTTACATATCCTTCTTCCAGTGTATCAAAATAAGATGACATAGTGCTTGTGGCGGTTTTAGCCAGAGACTGCATTTTGGCAAGATAATCCGCAGCATCATCAAAATACGATACGTCCATGCCATTTGCCGTACCTATGGCTTTTGCCAAACCAAGCGTTGCATAAGCCATATCCCATGTCGCATTGCTTGCAGACGCACTGGCATCGGTAAGAGATACAAGAAGCTGCATATCATTCTGCTCGGCAGCGTGCAGTACCTGACGTGCATACGCAAGAGCATTCTCAACAGCAAGCTCTTCTGTTTTTGCAGCAATCACTTCCTGCAAAACCTGTTTGTTCAGAGTAAGCTGACCGTTTTCATCATACAGAAATTCAAGATATTTCGGACCAAGTTCAATGATAGACTGGATTGTATCCGGTGCCAAAGCTCCAGTTGAAGCATATTCCTTGGCAGCATCCATAAAGGTAGTATAGGCATTCTGTAAACCATCAAGGGTATCATTAGCCTCTGCGACAAATTCTTCAATGTAATCAAGCATTTCCTGCTTGACATCTTCAGCCTCATCAAGCAGAGAGCGTATGCTATTCCGTGCTTCTTCGCTGCCAATTCCAGAGTAATACTCAATTTCCTCATTGATTCTGGAGAGAATTACCTTCCAGGAATTAAGGACTTCGTTGGCATCAGCACCGTCTGCACGCATGGTCTCGATGCTGTGCTTACTCTCCGTCAGATAATTATCGAACGTGTCGCTTCGTATACGAGCAATTTCCTGTTCATACCCCCACCACTGATTCTGAAGTTCCTGAATAAGAGAGTGATTATCTTCAAGTCCCTGAGAACGATAATATTCAGCCTGTGCATGAACTCTCTCCTGTAGCTGTCGGTAAAGAGTTATAATGGTTTCCGTATTATCTGCCGGAGCGTTATTAAGAAGTTCAATCTGATGTTCTGTGTCGGCTATAGAATCCGCAAACAGTTCCTTTTCTTTTTCATATACTTCTTCTTTGTAACTGTAGTAATCATCCAGTTCCATCTCACCAGCGGCATAGGACTCCTGATACGCAGTTCGAAGCCATGCAAGATAATCCGCAACAGATATCTTGTCCATGTTCAGAAGGTGTTGACGACGCTTATATTCAAGCTCAAACGCCGTTTCTACATCCTCATCCTTCTTTTTCTTTTCATCTTCCGGATTATACCCCTGATATATATTTCCACTTACAATATCATCTATGACATCAGAAGCAGAATTCATTTTTATCAGAGCTTCGGCATACTTGATTACTTCTTCTGCTACGCCGGAAATACCGCCATTATCAGGGAACCGCTTTGCATAAGCTTCAGCATATTGCTCGAATGTGGTAATCTGCTTGCCTGTCTCGGCATAAAAATCTTCGAAGATTTCATCGGTTACATCAGCAGCCTTTGCATAACTACGAGTATCAACAAGCGTTTTTCGTGCCGCTTGTGCAAGTTCTTTTTCGTTCTGACGATACAGCTCAGCCTTAACTTTTACCAGATCCTGTATAGCATCTGCTTCAATCTTATAACCATTGGTTGTTTCTTCAATGTGGGATGACAGCTCGGGATATTGTTCCAGTATCTCAAGCATTTGGATTGTGCTATACTCCACACCATCCTGAAGCTCGGTTTCCATATCGACAAGGTCTTTGATGGATTCTAATGTCGCTTCTACTGCATCATCCTCTTGCTTCAGAGAATTAGAGTATCGTAATACGGCGGCAATATTATCTTCGGTCGCATTGGCATTGATCAGTTTTGCCCCAGTTTCTTCGTTGATTTTTTCTATAGAAGAATCGAGAGAATCTGCCTGCAGTTCGATACCGTCAGATGTAAACTTAAAGAGATTTTCGAGATCGTATCCAGAATCAATGAGTGCATTGTATGTATCTACTGATACTGTTCCTGCCTCCTCGTATTCCTTCAACGCATCCTTCAGAAGGGAAATGGTAGAGTAATAACTGGATGTTATCTTTACAAGTGAATTTGATGAACCTGCGGCACCTTCGGATACAGTATTGAAAAATTTAGAGAACTCAGGATATGATGTGTGTAGAATCGAATCAACAACAGATTCGATGTCAGAAATCTCACCAATAAATCCTCCTGCCGCAGCAGTAGAATCAATAATAGACTGTCTGAAGGCATTGTATTCTTCGGTTGTCTTAGGTAAATCTCTGCCGACTGTAGCATTCACTACCTGAATTTCAGCCAGACTTTTATTTGCAGCTTCATATAGATCGTCGAGAGACTTTACTTCACTGCTCACTTTACTATATGTATCATACAAAGCATCAAATATAGCATTTTCTCTGCCGGCAGATTCAATAACCACATCGATCATTTGACCGAGTTTATCATGAGCAGCAACAATACCATCGGCAGATGATAAGTCCATATCGCTAAACCAGAATTCAAACCCACGGGAGCCGTACATTCCATCAGTGATAAAGCCTTCTTTGACAAGTGCCTTCAGTGCTTTTTGATTCTCAGCTATCTCATCAGCACCCCAGGTTGTAATAATATGATTAAGTCCCTTTTTAGCGAGACCTTCTGGCTTTGCTGCATTTACAAGCTCTTCTTCTGCATCATTGATACCACCATATATATCACGTAGTTGCTCACGAAGTTCTGAAGTTGCAGCTCTTTTTATTGCTTCGTCAAGAGTACCGTATTTTTCAATAAGTCGGTCAAGACTTTCTCCTTCAAGATCAAGCCTTTTCTTCAGCTCGTCTTCTGTTTTGATAAGAGATTCTTTTACAGAATCGTCAGTTTTTACAGCCTCAGAGAGTCGAGCATATGTATTAACAAGATCTGAAATTTCTTCATTAAGTGAAGCCGCACTGTTGGCTGCGTCTATAGCTTTCTGTCGTGCCTCCTCCTGACTACGGTTATATGCAGATATTCCAGTAGTAACCAGTGTGATTGCCGCAAGTACCAAACCGATAATCGGTATAGAAGCCTGCATCGCTGCGCTAAAAGATATCATTTCAGCCTTATACGCCTTCCATGCTGTAATTGCATTAGGAATTATTGAAACAATATCTATTAAACCATTCTTTAGATTTAAGAAAAATTTAAGAATCGATTTACCGGCGGTAATCGAAAATAGCTGTGTTTTGTAAGCAATTAGACCTCCCTGAGACATCGCTAAAACAGCCACAATAGATAGTAAAATTGTCTGCAGACCACCTAAATAATCAATAATCGATATCACTCCATCCGTGAAAGATAGTATTCCGGTAAGAATATCAACAACCATTTTTACCAGCTCACTATCCAGTACATTGGAAGACAGAGACTCAAATGTTGCAGTAAGAATATCAAGTTTTCCCTGGATAGATTCCAAAACCTTTTCGTTTTCTGCAAGTGCAGAGCCAGCAGATTCAGCGGACACAGCCAAAGCTTCCTCAGCAACAGCGAAATTCTTCAGAAGCGCGGAAACTATATTGGCGTTACGTTTACCGCCAATCATTTCCAATATGTTTGCTTGTGATGTATCAGAGAGTGTATCGAATACAGAGGATAATTCTTTAAGTATTTGGTATGTACCTTTGAAAGTATTTTCATCAATCTGAATATCCACTCTTTGTCCGGTCAGATCGAGAATCTCTTGTCTGAGTTCAGAAACGCTGGAAGCCATACCATCTGTACTTTCTCCTGCTTCTTCCGCCTCGGTTTTAGCCGCCCGAAGATACATGGATACCGTCTTTAATGTCGTACCGACAGTATCGGGATTCTGTACGATTGTATTCGCAGCAGCAATTAGAGCAACTGTTTCATCAATCGTATTTCCAGCGGAGTGCATTGCAGCAGCAGAGCGGAGAAGAGCATCTCCTACACCACCAGATGAGATTGCGAATTTATTACCTATTGCATTAAATTTATCAACAATCGCCATGACATAATTGGCTTCAATACCAAATGCCTGCATTGTTGCAATAATACTCTCAGAAGCTTGGTTGATGTCTTCAATTCCGTCACCGACATTTTTATAAACAATAGCCGCATCCGCCATATGTTCCGCTTCTCCGAGAGAATAGCCAAGACGAGCAAAATCGGCCGTAGATGTCACAACATCCGTCAACGATGCGCCGAGAGCTTTCGTTCTCAAAGCAGCATTTGTAAGAAATCTATCGTATGCGGCATCTGTTTCGTCCGTAACCTTGCGAAGTTCTGTCATTGCTATATCAAGTTCTACGACAGAATTTACCATCCGTTGCATCTGCTGATACAGAAAAGAGACTACTCTGGCAACACTAAACCATTCAGCAAACTTCTGCGTTAGATTACCATACCGTTCACTCCATGTGAGTGTGGCTTCCCCAGCTTCCTTGATCTTTGATATAGATCCGGTAATACCACTGCGTAATACACTTATTTCATCATTGAATTCTTTTTGTGTTATCGTACCGTATATCAAACGATTTCGGAGTTCTGTTAATGCAGAAGCATAGGATTCTATCTTCTTGTAATCAACATCAGATTTTCCATCTTTTGCCGCTGTATATTTTACTAAAGCATCATTTGCTGTTCGGAGAAGTCTTTCAGTGGACTGTAGCGCAGCTCCATGCGCCTGCGTCCCCTTGGTAAGAACAGAAGTGTCCTCACTCGCCTCACGTACCGCCCCGACATATTCTGCAAAACGATTCTTCAGCTCCAACAACTTCATCTGAAAATCATCTGCCGAAAGTGTCCCAGCATCAAATTGCTCACGGGCTTCAGATAGATCGATTACATAAGCTTTAATATTAGCAACATCGTTCTCACTGGCTCCACTCCACTTCGTCTGTTTTGACTGCATGGAATTCAGCAAATCCTGTGATTGCTTCAGAAGATTCAGTCTGCGAATTTCTTCTGTTTCCGCTTCCTTGGCTGCTCGTTCTGCCGCAGCTTCCTGAACCCTCGCCGCTTTTTCAGCAGCGTCCGCTTCGCGCTGTCGTGCATTTTCAGCTTCCAGTGCAGCCTTCTCAGCGGCTTTTTCTCTGGCATCTTCAACTTTCTCGTATGCTTCGATTTCTTTACGAGCAGCAGCTTCGATAGCAGCTTCTTCTTTCTGAAGGATCGATTGACGTTCCAACCACGATTCTTCAATTTCAGCCTGCTTCTTTTCTTCCGCTTCCTGCCACGCCAGATACGATTTCCATGCCGCATCTTCCTCGGCCTTTACAGGATCTGTGCCTTTCTTCCGACCTCCAGATCCACCTCTCTTCTTTGTACTGCCAGAACTGTCTGTACTTCCTGCGCCGACACGAATTTCTATTCCGTCAAATTCCTTCTTGATTTGTTCAATAACAGATTTGATACCGGAAATATCCATAGGAACAGAAGAAAAATCAAAGGTTTCCAGAATTTTACCACGCAGAGCATCAAACATTCCAGAAATCTCGGAACAGAGTTCACGTACACGATTTGCCTGTGATGTTGTATCCTGAAGTACACGTTCTGCTCCCGTATTCTCAGGAGTGTTCAGTCCTGCAGCCGCTCTTGCGGCATCTGTGAATGTTTTTTCTACTGCCTTGGCTCTGGCATCATATGCTTCAATCTGCTGGATCGCCCGATCAAGTCCGGATGTATCGGGAATGATAGTATCAACACCACCACTCCGTGCTTGGGTCAATATAGCTCCATAGACACGCATATACTCACTGAGCAAACCAATGATCTTATTCAGGGATGCGATTGTAGAAGCTCCGGCAATCTCTCCAGTATAGTAGTCCGTTCCTTTGAATTTCTCAGATAACGACCAGAAATTATTAAATTCGCCAGATGTCGTGAGAGCTTTGGCAAATGCTGCACTGGTACCTGCATTGTTAGAGACACGGGACATCTCGTCAGACAACATATTGACAACGCGAAGTGTTTCGAGTGCTCGCGTCCGGTATAATTCAAGTTCTTCAGTACCGCCTCCGGAGCCCTTTTTGTATTCAAATACATTGGTTACACTGAAATTTTTATCATTGATCTGTACGATGAGTTCTCGAAGTTCTTCCAGCTTACGAATTAAGTCATCCAGTCCAGAAGAGTCGGCTGCCGCCATCCTCTCAAGAGCAGAGCCGGTGCGGGGAAGTGCCTTCGTTATATCTGTTAGTAGATTCTGAAGAGCAGTTAAGTCTTCGGAAATAGAATCGAGAGTGACATCCATTCTCTGCCACGTTTCAGTAGCACCACCTATCGCAGTAGCAATCTGAGCCACCGAACGCATCCCGGATACAAGTTCTGCACTATTCAGATCGATAGCCTTAACAGAACCTATGGAGCTGGTGATTTCCTGTATCCTGGCTCCAAATGCCTGCAGTGATGTTTCGTCTGCCTGAACCTTTATCTGCAGTGGAGACTCATTGATATTCCTGATAATACCAGCAAGCTGTTCTTTGATTAGTTTGCCGCTTCCTTTATCAATCGAAGTACCACCGGCAACGTCAAACAGTAACGAAATATCAGCCATAAAACCACCTGCCTTTCTTTATTGGTATAAATAAAACCGGTCAATTTTCTCCATAGAAATCTTGATCGGCTGAAATCATTGCTTCAACAGCATATTTTTCTCCGCATTCCAAATTAAATGCTTCAATTGCCTTTCTCATAAAACGTTTTCCAGGTCGTCCTCGCAGACTTTCAATAGGTCCGAGAGCTTCATGACCATCCCACATACCAAACACCGTATCCTGCGCCAAATAACCGGTATCAAACAAAGACACGATATTTTCAATACCCATACCGGTTCTCTGACCCTTTTGTCTTCCGTGAATTGCAAGAAGCGACATTCTGCTCAGATCGTCTTTGAAATATATATCTGTCCGATACATACCATTCGGCATTCGAATGGGACTTGAATATGCCAGCGTATTGAAATGGTCGAGGACAGACGCAGGTAATTTATGAATGGAAGCCATATTCTGCAGAATTCGAATCATCTGCTGTGCTGCCAGTTCCATATCTTTGAAAGTAATAATCTTATCGCCCGAACCACCTTGTCCGATTTTCCCAGAACGAACATCATCAATATGTCCCTGAATCCGTTGTTTCCCTGTATTACTCCTTGACCATGTTTTTAGTTTTGATAAAATATCTTTGTCTTTCATACAGATTTACCGGAAGAAGCTGTCATCTTGTGTTTAAGGAATGCCTGTACGACCTTTTCTTCATCCATCTTACCTCCGAGCAATGCCGTGGTAACATTCTTCATATCTTCAGAAGAAAAAGAGCCGAATAGTTCTTGCATACGATCACTCATCTGATCGAGCTGATCGTAAACATTTTTGATCTGCAGTTCCATGGTCTTTACGTTTGTCCGCACCATTGCGTTTACCTTACTGTCGATTGCAGAAAGAATCTCATTGAGCTGCTCCATATTGATATGGGCACACACGGTTTTGACAATATCAGTACGGTAAATCAAGTCATACTGTAATTCAGCATTTGCAGGCATTGTAAAATTTGCGTATTTTTCAAGAATACAGGTTTTCACCGCAAATTCTTTTGCTTCAGGAGTGTACACATCAGCCTCACCTACAAAGCAAGAATTTACAACAC
The DNA here is from genome assembly GCA_017561265.1 of Bacteroidales bacterium. The sequence goes on along the minus strand of JAFZDJ010000019.1, from coordinate 23,680 downwards.
TGTTTACAAAAGTAATCATATCTTTCAGTGAAAGTGTTTTGCATACTGTTACTTCAAGCCCATTCCACTCAAATGTTTCCATAGGTTCATATGTTGTTTTCATAACCTTTTCAAATCCATTTACAGAAATTCTCTTTGTCTTAGCCATCTTTAATTCTCCTTTATTTCTTTATTGTTAATAATATTTACGATTATTTCTGTTCGGGGGCGTTCTGTATCAACTCCGCATCGCAGCGTAAGCTTCTGAATATGTTTGTGGTCGTCATCGACAATAAATCCGCTTTCACAAAAACCATCCAAAATAAATTTCGGCACGGAGTTATCGATATCATGCCGTCTATTCGTGTAGTAATATGTAATAAATTCCATTTCACATTGGGGAATGTGTAGGTTAGCATAACCTTGTTTTTCAATAAACCAAACTATGAAATCCTTCCATTTACCCTTTAGTGCATTCATCATTGGCCGCTTCATTATCATCCATTCATTTATCGATTCATGATACGGATGCGCAATCGGTCTTTTATGAGCTTTGCGGTGTATGGAAAAATAATACTCTGAATATGCATCTATCGTATCCGAATCAAATACGAGATGTATTGTATCTGCCATATAATCCCTTTCGTGAAAAAATGGCTGCACCTCAGATGAGGCACAGCCTATTTGTCAGTTTTCTTTCTTTTCATGAGGTATGTTTCTGGACTTCATGACTGCTTCCAGATATATAGAGCCATGTTCTCTGCAGCAAGCCACATCCTGCCAGCGAAAAGTACCGTCGCTTGGTTTTAGTGTGCGGCAGGCTTCATATTCCTTTCCGCACACCTTACACACCTTTATCACTTTAGCCATTAAGCAGCATCTTCGGCATTAGCCCCGAAGATAGTATAAGTCCAGAGCTGGCCGCCAGCACCACAAGCACCAGCAAGGGCTTCCGCTTCAAAGGCATGAACAGTCTGATTGTCACCCATTTCAAGGGAGAATTCGCCGGAGAAGTCTGCCTTGGGCACATGAATCTGTACACGATATACATTAGAACACTTATCTTCAGCAAGAGCGTCAATGAACAGTTCACACTTACCGGAATAAGAATCACTTTCATTATCGAGTACATCGGCTACAATCTTTCTCTTGTAATATACGACAATTTCGGTATTGTCATCTACATTAGAGAAAGTAAGAGCCTTAGTTTCAGGCGCATATGCAAACTTACCATCCGCAGCAGTAGCATCCTGAGTCAGCTCCGTACCCATTGTATTATCGCTGTTCTTGATATAAACAGCTTCGATTTCAGCACCAGCGGTACCGGTTGCTTTGTATGTAGTAGTGGCTGCATTTCCGGTTACGGTCAGATAATCAGTCCACAGAACTTCAGTAGCCTTATTTTCAAAAGTACCGCCAACCTGAGTTTCCAGAAGCCCACCAGAAACAAGACCATTGGTACCGCTGATAACCACAGACTTATTTCTCTTCAGAGAGCTGAGCTTTCTCCCGCCCTTACCGGTGATTTCAGTCTTTTCTTCAGAATTGGCAATAGTTGCGTTCTGCAGTTCGTCCAGAGTAAACTTGTAGTTACCGGTTACGACATCAAACGCAGTAATAGTTTCGAGACTGGTAATTGTAACATCAAGCATTCGCTTTTCCTCCTATATGTCATTTATGTGAGAGCCAGTTCAAATCATCCTGACTCATTTCCTTGGCACTGATTGTGCCGCTATAGATACCGTACATTCTATTGTCATAATCAACTTTCTTTATAACTTGCCGGACGCATTCATTAAATTGATAAATGGAGAGTTCTCGTGTCCCCTCAAAATCATATTTGTATTGCTCCGTATTTACCATTGAAACAATTAGCGATTCAAGTTCTGAATCTGTTGTACGGCTATTTCGTCTTTGGGCTTTTGCTTTTGCCCGTTCAATCATGTATTTTTTTGTTTCTTCGTTTGCAGGCTTTTTTCGATTCTTTTCAAGATGGTGCATTTTGCGAAGAGCAGAAGCAATCAAACTATGAATCGAACGATCAATTTTGATGCCTGAAGAAGAGTCTTCAAGGATGATCTTTCCATTCTGTTCATTGATCGCTGTATGAAATTTACTAAGATCCAGATCCCCGAGGATGAGGCTTGTATCATCCTTTTGTATTCCCGGGAATAAAAGTAAAAACAATTCGTATTCATTGATTTTTGTGAAATCAATTCCTGCGTCTGAGAGTGGAACCATAAGATCAATAGGCATTGCAGTAAATACCGTTACAAGATGGTAATACGAATCTTCACATTCAAGCACCTGTCCTACTGAAGGAACAACAACCTGTATATAGTCGTTTACAGGAAATGTATGTTTATAAAGAAGATTTTGTATTGCCATTATGTGATCTTTCTGTTGGAAGGAATCGGTTTATTTGAATCATACAGTCTATTAAAATCTTTAGCATGGAAAGTTAAAACCTTACCATAATAATCTGTCATTGGGACAAACCTTCTAACAGAATGCAGATTCAATTCACCAAGTCCATACTTGCGGCTTCCATTTATTGTTTTAGCAATTTCAGAACATAGTTTGTCTATTCGTAACCCACCTTCTGAAAGTATGAGCCTGCTTCTGTGTGCAAATACCCATACATATAAAACCGGAAATAGAAATGTAGAACCGTCCGCCTTTTGAATATCTACATCAATGCAAATGAAAGTTTTTCCATCCTCAATAGTGTCTGGAATGTACTCCATAGGGAAGACCTGTGTATATACGAGCTTTCGTGATTCGTGCTTCTCAAAAATCGGAAGGGTATCAGCAATCAGACGAACAATTTCCTCATTTGTTAGCAAATCTTCTACGAGCTTGTTTTTATAATCATAAAATTCTTCGAGCTGCAATCAGATCCACCCCTCTTTCGTTGTAGTTCCATGATTTTCAGAATCCTCTTCAGTTACATTTTCACGCTCATAATACTTGTAGTAATCTGCAATACCCAGCTCATGACAATCATCATCCGTTGACATCACCTCCTGCAGTATAAACCGATATACTCCATTCCTACCATATACGTTACCTGTTTTTAGCGGCTTTGTAAGCTGATATGCCAACTTGTGTTCCGCATCAGGATCATCGATCAAAAATCTGCTTTCCCGGTTTAACAGAACAGTATGTTTGTTTTTTGCAATCGTAATCGCAATACGTGTATCACCGCGTGTAACTATAAATTCTCTGTCCTCATATTCACCGTTTTTATACTCTGTGCCATCTTCGACTCTGCACCATTGTTCATGAATATCTCCATCCACAGATACCCATTTCAGAAGATGGTTGCAGCGAATCATTTTTCCTTTTGCATAAACCGGATCCTGAACATCGCACTCGGAAATAAGCCAGAAACTGTGGTTCCAGCTAACAAGACCACCGTGATGAAGTTTCTCTCCCGGAAGCGATATGATTGTCTTTGATGCAAAATCGTCAGAACTTAATATAGCTGCTTCTCGCGCCAAACCATCTATCTCAACAGCCTCATACGAAAGAGAGTCAACAACTTTATCGTGGATTGTCCGAAAGGTGCGTCGCTGTACAGCCTCTCGCACACATCCTCCTTTTATCATAAACCTGCTGTCGTATGTATCCCAAATACTCATGGCAACACATCCTCCTTACCAGAAGTTCCAAAGTGTTTGTCATACAATCTGTTGCAGATACGTATCGCTCTGAAAACTTCCCGTTTTACATCCGGAATAGGTATATCAGGATTATCAATAAGGTACTGAAGTATGGACAATAATGTCATATACGAAGAATCATAATCAATGGCGTAAACGAGATTGTCAAACCCTAAAAGTTCCATCTGCAGACTTCGCATATATGTACTAAGCGATATTTCTCCCTGTTCCCGAATCGGTAATATTTTGAAGAAACTGTTTATAAGGGTTTGGAAATAGTTCGCAATGAACCGTTCATCAATTTCAATACCCACAGATGTCATTCTCCTCATAAATGCAGCTCCGTAAGATCACCATGATTGTAACTGTATTCACGTATCATCTGAATATAGTTTTTCTGAACTCGTTCATATGTGTTTCCGATTCGCAGAAGCAATTCAGCAGGAGAATATGTCGTAAAATCTTTCGTATTCAGTACATTCTCCAGAATTTCTTGGCGGTAAAGATAAGGTTTCAGCCACTGTACAACCATACCTTCAGAAACAATCTCAACGATTTCAAGAAGGTCGGACTGATTCACATCAAGCATAAAACACCTTTCAACATCATTTGCTGCCGATAGCAGATCGTAAGTGCAGTTCTTTCTGAAATCAACAAGGGCTCGTCTCATATATCCATCAACCATGTCAGTTCTATAAGGATCTTCAAGCTGATGTAAATCGTAGTCTGTTATTTTATCAAGAAATGCTTTTGTGAAGAGATCATAAGAGATACCCATAGATCCCCTCCATTACTTCTCGATCAGATCAACTTCAAGAGTTTCTTCCAGTACAGCAATCACTTTTCTGGAATCAATCACCCCATCAGCAATCAGTTCTTTTGCTCGATAGGCAACAGTTTTCTTCTGACCATTAGAAAGAGCTGTAATCTTTTCTTTCAATTTGTTTACGGAAAGAGAAAAAATGTCATCAAAGTGATCGATATCGAGAGCGTTTTTGTAAAACTGCTTCACCCCAAGATAATCAGGAATCCAGCTCTCATCAAACATGAACCAGTTATTGATGAAAAATTTCTTGTGAGAGTTCTTCACATTGCGGAGTTCTCTCAGCTCCATTTCCTGTTCAGATCCAAATCCATCCCATACAAAGACCTCACCGGTTCGCTGACTTTTGTAAACAAGCTTGCCGTGGAATCCATTTCGCACCACAACATACTGTGTCGGATCGATATCATTAACCGTCACCGGCTTCTTATCCTCAATATCTTCCGATACCGTGTTGGTTACAGATTCAGTATCAACTTCCGTATCAACCTTCTTTGCTTTGTCTTTTGAGTTATTTGCCATATTGCATCCTTTCTTTCATATGAAAACTTCGGCACAGGAAAACTGCACCGAAGTCATCTTTAATTATTCTTTATTACGCCATCTCGTAACGACCGATACCGGTATTATTAGCGAGAACAATACCCATACCGTACTTTTCACCATAGAGGTATTCCTGGGTGAAGTCTGCATTCTGCATGGGATCGCCCATTAGAACAATAGGATCGCCTTCGTAAACTACCTTGATAGGCTTGTCATCACCGGCAATAATAGTAAGTACATCGTCGTCCATCACAAATTCAGTGGAGCCAACCTTGTGACGCTGAGGAGTTACTACAACGGGAGTGCCGTAGAACTTGCCATAATAACCGAGGTTATACAGGTCTTCCTTAGCGGAATCACTCTGAATGGACGCAGCCAGATTTCTTACAGCCTTCATAGTACCTACGATGGTTGCCTTCTTGCCGCCGGCAGCCGCTTCCACATGAGAGATCAGATCAAGCAGTGCGTCTTCATTGTATGCACCAGCAGTGGGGAAATATGTAGTACCACCAAGCTGATCGGCAGTCGCACCACTCCACAGAGTATATACATCATTCAGAAGCTTCTGACGGAAAGATTCAGCAACTCTGTTGATGAAAGTATTGAAGTCTACACGACCGGAAAGCACACGATTCAGTTCTTCGTAAATTCTTACAACCTTCAGGGAAGTAGGAATAGTCGCTTCGGTAGCACCGCCAAGTCTCTGACGACGAATACCCTGGGTACCGTCCGCGGCTTCGGCAACAACAAACAGGTTGTTATCATTAACAACAAATACATTCTGATCACCTTCTGCGATATTTCTGAATTCGCAAAGTGCATTGAAATATTCGTCACCCTGCAGGCCGGAAACAACAGTCTGACTCAGAATAGTTTCAAGCAGAGTAAACAGACCCTTGCAGTTGCCATCACGAATGTCCTTATAATTGAGAGTAGTCTTGCCGTTGTTGGCTTCGATCAGAGCCTGACGGATAGCGTCCTGGGACTGACCTACGGAATACTTTTCTACACAGCCCTTGTAGGCATCAACAGCAAGCTTTACGATATCATTCATTTCAGCCATTATTACATTCCTCCTTTATTCAAATTTCAATTACTGAGCTGCCTTTTCGCCAACACGTACTACATAGTAGGTATAACGACCGGCAGTTTCGACAGCAATTACAGTACCAATAGTAGTAGAACCAGCGGTAGCAGTTTCTGCAGCCTTCATCTTGGTACCTGCTGCCATTTCAACGACATTACCAACGGCGGGAGCGGCACCGTCCACAAATGCTTCCTTGGTTACAGAAAAAATGTCGCCGTTATGCAGACGATAACCGCGACAAGCAGTATTCTTTTCATTGATAAACTCATCCAGATTGCGTTTGCGTTCATCATACATAACTTCGGGAGAAGCAATCAATGCAATATCCTGAACCGCATCGCCTGCAGCAACATCCTTACCTGTGAAGATCTCGCGCTCGCCAGCCATCAGTGCATCTACCTTAACAATACTGCCGTTTTCAATAGCAGCAGGGGTATTGCCATCTGCGCCCATATACTTTACAGACACCAGACCGGCTCTTACATCAACACCGTACATATTGTCGGTGCGTACAACAGCATAATTTGCCATATTCAATTCCTCCTGTTAATTTTAATTCTCAGCAGAGATACCGTAGCGGACAAAAATACCGCCATAAGGCTCTTTGCTCATATCATTCTTTTCAACCTTAATCTTGGGTGCTTTACCTTCCAGCGCAAACTTTGCCTGAGTGCCATTTCTGCCCCTGATGGCATAACACTTTTCTTCAACTGTTTCAATATCAATATTCATACAGTCTGCCCGAAGTGTTTCAAAAGCCTCGACACCGATAAGGTCTTCGAACTGAGCGAAAATCTCTTCCCGCGCATTCTTTGCAATAGCATTTTCGGTGTCCTCTTTGAATTTTCTAAGTACACCAAGCTCATTTTCCATAGAACCAATCGTGTCAGAGGCATTCTGGTACTTAACCGCAATACCGGCAGCATCCTGAAGTTTCTGATCCATCTGTGTGAATACTTCTGCAAACGGAGAAGTCTGTTCCGGATCATTAAAATCAACAACAGAATACTTCTTACGTTTCTTGGAATCAAAATCAACTACTGCACGATCACCGTCCATGGAATATGTAAATCCATAAAGCAGCCAGTCAGCAGCATCCCAGCAATAAACTTCATGAGTATCAAAATCACTGTCTACATATCGATATCTCGGATATTCGCCCCATTCACGAACAATTTTCACCTCACCAACGGCTCTTTCAATTTCTTCAACCATATTAGAGGTCAACTCGAAATTATTTACATTCTGAGGTTCCGCTTCAGGTTCGCCTGTACCATCAGGCATTTTCATAGCTTCGAATTTTTCGGTCAGCTCTTCAATGGAAAAATCGTCCAAAGAAAAATCCAACTTTTCCGGATCGATCCCATATTTGGCTGCCAAACTCATCTTCTCATCCAACACCTTCAATCCTCCTTCCTCGTTAAACTTTTTGTCAGCAGACATTTTACTATAGGAATTTTGTAACTGTCCGCTCTGTGTTTTTATATCGTTATCCTCAACAGAGGGAACGAGCTTAATAATCGTATCCTTTAGTTCACACATCATCTCAGCAAGCTCTTCCTTGAAATTCTGCTTAGAGAACACTTCCAGAGCAGAACTCTCAAAACATGGCTCCACCCCAATGAGAGCAAACGCTGTGAACTCAAAATCGTGGATGTGGTATATACCATCAACCACTTCTCCGTCTTTTACAGTGATTTCCATAGAATGAGATGTAATCCCATCTTCTTTGATTTTCTTATACGCCTCCTGTCGTTTCCACAACAATACATCAGCATATAGATACTCATGTACAGTACCATCATCTTCTTCATATTCTTCAAACCAAACATTCGCTGATTCAGGTATCACACCAATAGGTTGTGTAAGATTTACAAGCCGCAAAGTACCATCACTGTCTGTTACGATTTCCATGTCATGGCCACCAAGTGTGTCATTTTCGCGGTTATAGTGGCAAACAACAGGGCAATTATAAAGGGTAGGAATACAACGCTCTAAGTCATTTTTGTCAATAGCAGAACCATTTCTGTTCTGACCATGATAGCAAATCCTAAGAACCCCCATGTCGAAAGAGGAATTAAGTTCACACAAGTTTGTGAGAGAAGATGTGTATGTCATATGCAAAACATTATTCATCACACCCTCCAAAATAAAAAAGCCCACAAAACAATTTTGTAGGATTATAGCAATCGACTAAAAAGTCAAAGTGTTTGTTAAAACAAATTTGATATTGGATGCTTCAAAATCCATGTGTTCGGGATTATCTTCATAAATGAAAACAAATATCTGTTTCGCGGGAAACTGCTTCAGAAGTTTCAGCCCCATCTTTATGAGCACGTCTTTGTCATTTTGTGAAAATACATATAGAAATTTTCCTTCCATTTACGCATCCTCCCTATTTTGTTCTCCACTTTCTGTGATATCGCCCGCATCCTTAACAGGTGCGCCGCCTTCGTCCGTTGGAGCATTACTTTCAAGATCGGAGGCTCCTACCTGCGAAGAACTAATAATCGGTTTGAATAAATCTGGTAATCCAAGAACAGTTCCTTCAAGGAAACTCATACTGTCAAGTTCAGCCTGACCGAGTCCCTGAGACGCAGCATACATACTGATTGTCGGCAGTCCATACGAAGCTGCCTTCAAATATGCATCTCCAAGTTCTTTTCTGTTATAAGGAGAGCAGTCCAGAAAATTCACCCTGAAATTCTTACCATATGACTGTGATTGAATATAACGATTTATAACATCACCGATACTTTTTACAATACCATATGTAATTGCCTGGTCTGCCTTAATGGAAAGAATCAATGCATTCGCAGATGCCTTTTCATTATTAAAAAGAAGGGAAGAAACACCTGCGGCAGTGAATAGATTTTGTTCCGCATCAGATATAGTATCGGTATCCCCGGAATGATTTCGCTCAAACGAAATCTTATTAAGCGGCATTGGTGTTAGCACCGAACCGATTTCCTCCGGCAATACTGCGTCAAGATTCCTCCAAAAGTCTTTGGCTTTATCAAGATCGATACCCCAACTACCATCATCGTTTATTGGTAATGTCATTCCAACCATTGCATAATTTTCAAGCGTTGTCTTCGTGAGTTTCAGTGCTTTGTAATCTTCAATATCATATACTTCACGCAGCACACCGGCAAATGGAGGAATAGCATAATCCAGAATTTCTTTATTACATTTCACTGCAAAGGAAGTTGGAGAATCAAGTTCTATCCACTTAATTGTCCTTTGCTTCTGATACTGTGCGTACTTCGTTTTGAACTCAGCAGGGTAGTTATCAAGAAGACCTCCGTGCGAGTCAAAATATGAAAAATCAAATGTTACATTCAAAACATTTCCTTCGATTGAAGATACTGCACAATAATCACTTGGTAATTGCTGAATGGTAATATTATCGTTTGTGATCCACATTGTTCCATAGAAGATATCTTCTCGCAGAGCGACTGTCAGCATCTGCGGTCCCTGAGTTTTGATATTCATAGACGATAAAACATTCAATACTTTTCGATAATTGTTATTGATTGTTTTTACATTTGCCTTTTTGGGATCAATACGATACGGTTCGACGATATATGAAAAATCAGAAAGTCCGGCGAAATACTGAATCAGTCTACGGAAATGAGAACTCGCTCCACTGATATACACAACAGCACGTCGAAGCTGTTTTTCATATGTGTAGGGGTTTGACAAATATGTCGCAATATCATCTTTTGTATACAACGAAAAAGTAGGAGCACTTGTATTATTATTCAGATCTCTTGTTATGAGTTTGTTAAGAACCGCAAATTTCGAAGAGATTCCAATATATCCGTCCAGTGCCTTGCTTTGTGGCATGGAAGACACACTGTCAACCGTATTTTTATCTGTATCCATATTTGTTTCTCACCGCCTTTCCTGTATAATTTGGAGCCTTTACCATAAACATCTCATCAATACCAGAGACAGAAGTCTGACGTTTTGAAATCTTGTTCTCAAGTTGCAAAGCAACATAATAATTATAAGACAGGCTTGAATATCTGTCTTTCCGGGAACCGGTTCGTTCATAGATACGGACTCTGCCACCGTTTTCTTCATGTTGCAGTCTTGTCAGTTCATCAATCAAAAGTGTTGTATGTATGTATGGAAGCTGATATAGTATTTTTTCTGCATGACTCAACGAATCATATCCTTTAATTTCAGAAAGAGATTTTTCTCCATCAAATTCTGTTTCAAGCAAACGAATACGACCGCTGCGGAAACCCTCTCTCAACAAAAAAGCACAGTCAGAATTAAACTGTGCGCTGGCTTTAACAGACCAGATTACTTTTTCAGCCCCGGGAACAGTACACCTATCTGCCATTGACTTGTCATTTACACAAGACAGGGCAGGGTATATTTCTCCTGTTTCCTGATCCACGATTTCATGTGCAAGTGCATCAAATACGCCAAGCCCGATTCCATTTGTGTCAAGCACGATATAGTCACACATATATTCATCATAAAGTTTCCGAATTATTAAAGCCTGTGCATCGGTGCGTAAACCCTCACTTGCATCAGCATAAATAATATTGCTCGTATATCTTCCCGCTTTTGTAAGAAGTAACTGATTGATAAATATAGCGGTTGCGTCATTGTCATTTTTCTTACTCGACATAAGAGCTATATCCGCAGACAGGATACGAAGTTCGCCTGGCTGTTTGGGTAATATGCGAAGTTGAGAAGCATTAGCCAGCTTTGTGGATAATGATATCGGCATCATTGGGTACTGAATTTTTCTGTTTTTAGATATAGAGTTATAATCAAAAAACGCACCCTCGGTATTTCCATACCAGAGTGCTTCCATTTCCATACTCCATTTGATTTCACTGAAATCTGTTTCCGCCATTTCGTCTGCAACCATTGTAGGATCCAGCAACCCTTCTTCGATAGAAAGCTGATACGGAAATCCGCAAACAAATTGATTATGTTTGTCATCCAGCATTGCGCGAAACGTCTCTACGCATTTTGTATAAGACCAATGATCTTTGAAAAATGCACTGGTAAGCCATAACGTCAGATTCTTTTCCTTATCCCACTCAAGCTTTCTTTCTTCTGTAGACAATTCTTCGTAACGGGGAAGTCTGCGCAGCGTTAAAAACTTACGTAAAACAGTGTCAATCGTATCTTTGGAGATAAGTCGATACTCGTCCAGCAGTAGCACATTGCATCTGTTGCCTCGTGCCGAGTCAGACGCTGTTACAACCTTTATAACACTGGTATTAAAGAATACTATCTGTGCATTGGTACCATTCACCTTACTTTGCTTTTCGTCGATCTCCGCTCGTAATTCCGGAGAGATTGGTTTCAGTTCCAATAGAATTTTTTCCAGTACATTGATTGCCTGTCCTCTGGTGCCGGATGCGATACAGATCTTCGTTCCGGGATACAGAATGGCACGGCAACAGCAATATACTGCACTCAGAAAAGATTTACCAGCTCCTCGTGCCGCTATAAAAACAAATGATGTTGAGCAGAACATCATTACAAGAAGTATCTTTTGAAATCTGCGTAAACGCAGATGAAGATAGTCCGCTGCAAATTTATCCGGGTTGCATCTATAATAAGATCCCCATAGTGCAGCTCCGTTCATAATTTTTTCAATCCTGCTCATCGTCGATTCCTCCGAATGCATCATTCAGAAGCGTATCGTCATCTTCCTCGTTGTATTCAGGGCGTTCTACACGAAGACGGTCTATCTCGTCTTCATACATTTTTGAATATGAATTCTTAACGCCGACCATTTTAGCAAGATGTCCTCGTACCCATATGGAAATATACCGTTTGAGTCCATTCACATCTTTGAGATCTTCATCTATTTCAGGCAAAGGTCTCTTGTTTTCGTATCTGTATAGCCATACACCAAGCGGCGTTCCGGTAATCCCGGCCTCTTCATCGTCAACCTTGCGCTGTGCCGGTTTCAGACTCGCACTTCCAAGAAGTGTATTCAACGCATTTACGTGTTTATCGATTGCTTTACCATCTGCTCGGTCTCTATTGATAGTAATTTCAAGATTACATATCTGACGAATCAGAGCTTCTGTACCAACATCAATATCGCCATCGGGGAATTTCGACATCCAATACTTGCGACGCTGTTCGAGCTCCATGTACATGACAGGTGTGAATCCCGGTCCCCAGAATTCTTGTATTTCCTGTGCGACAGGTTCTTCTGTTACAATATCCTCAGTATGAACAGTTCGCTTCTGGTCTTCAATAGAAACTTCTTCAATACCATCGAAGTCCCACAATGTTCCTTCTGCGGACAATGTGTCATCATAACATTTGCCTGCGAAAGAAACAGAATTAAGTTTTGCCATATAAGCAGTCATCATAGAATGTATAGTGTTTTTCTTGGAAACAGTTTCATAAACCGAATCATTCCAAAATAAATCAAGCTTTCTGCACATCTGACGAACTGCCATTCGTGAATCATTACACTGTGCAAGATATGTATTATACATCGTATCAATACATTCTTTGCACACAGGCAAATAACCTACGCCTTTATGCAATACAGCGTAACTAACCGGAAAATATCCCTTGCGCCTGCCATATGACTTGCCACATCTGGTGCATACTACTCCGCTTTGGGTTACTTCAATCGCCACAATCCGTCACCTCCTTGTCTATGTTTGCTGCTTCTTTTTGATTTAGTTCAAATAATTTCACTGCAAGTTTTAGATTAGATCCTGCAGTAAATTTAGGAACATAATGTTCCGCAATATTTGTGCGGATATCCGTTCCGGGGATTTTTACACTTCGTTCCGCTCTCTTATGAATGTCCAGAACTCCAAAGCCAGAAAGGGAGATATTCTCTCCGCTGCGTAATGCATTTTCTGTCACCTCAAGCAGTGCATCCAATATTTCTGATACATCAGATGCTGTATACAAGACACCCTTTCTCGAAATTCGTATATCAAAATCGCTTTTATTACCGTCATCATCAGATATATGTAGTGTTGACTTATACCCCGGGACATCTTTTCTGGCATCCTTCTGTCTTAACAACTCAGCGGTACGGCTGATTAAATCTTTTTTCTTCATATTACCTCTCATATATCAGCAATACTTCTTTTTTCAGGAATCAGAATACCATCTTCGCCAAAATACATACTCAACTGCTCGTCCGCCTGCATATCAACATAGACAGGCACCATTGAAATATCGGACCATCCGATATATTCTTGAATTGCAGTATCAGGAAGCCCAGCTCGTTTGAAATTAGTTACAGTCATATGACGCATAGCGTGCCAGTAGAAATCGACTCCAAGAATTCTACTGAATGATCTCGCCCAACTGTTAAGGGTGGAAATGTTCATCTGTGCCGACGGATTATCTTTATCAGGGAATAACCATTCGCTCTCAATATTATGTTCTTCTCTAAAACGAAGCCACCTCTCAAGATACGGATCAAATTTCTTAGCAAGACAAAAACACTCAAGTTGCTTTCCGTCAACTCCGGCCCCTTTAGTTCGTATTGGAGTTGTTTTATATAACGCGCCACCACACACCAACCTATCGGGAGTAAAATCATTCACTCTGAATCGCAATAGTTCAGACTTCCTTCTGCCGGAATATAATGCAAGAGCAAGTACACACGCTTTATCATACTTTTTCTTAGCAGTAAGTTCCGTCAGCAAATACTCTATCTGCTCATCGGTAAAAATTGTTTTATTTCTTACGGGCTTATTGACAGGACTTTCTACTTTTTTAATGATATTTCTGAAAGCCGGGAATTCATCATCGAGTACATTTTCAATATAATTGCTCAAACTGGAAAGGGAAGCCTTCAGTCTTTTTATGCGAGCCGGACTATTCCCATTTTCCATCAGTAACCAATTTTGATACTTAACAATTTGCCTTTTTGTCCAATCACAGAAGAATCTGTTCTCATTATTCTGTAGGCACCATACCCAGGCTATCTCGATGTCATTCTCATATCCGTGTATAGTGGCTTCGCTCTTCTGGACAGAACGTAAGTAGTCAAGAAAGTCTCGGAGAAGTTCCGTGTTTTCAGGATTCACCGATGCAAGCAGATCTGGAGAGGTAATTGTATTCATTTTTGTTTTACGTGGCATAATCTCACCTCAGCATTTGATATGGTACTCAGCATCCACACCATTTTCCGCATCAACAATCAGTAAAAGCTGAGAGGGTACTGAATACAATCTCTTATCATTTGCGTAATTATCAGTTCCACACAAGGAACCACTAATCATTGCGCTTACGCCAAGCTCCTCGAAACTCTCCCTGTGATGCTTATCTCCTATAAGAATGTATTCTATGTTTTTACCATACTTCTTTTGGAACAATGTTGCCAGAATTCTTGGTGATGTTTTAACTGAATCCAAATCACCATGACAAGCACAAATATCATGTCCGCATACATTTGCCACAATAAATTCTGTACCACTGTCCGGCATGATACTTATATTAAGAGGACAACCAATTCTGGATTCTTCTGCCGCAATTCTCTGTTCAAGCCACCACGGAATGATTCTTTCCATGTTATCACGGTGAATGCTGCTATTCTTTTCCTGAACTGTACGTGCATGATTGCCATATGTGGTATATACCATAATTTCATTTACGCACATAGAAAGTTCTAAAATGGCCTGTGCCAGAATTTCAGAAACCTGCATAAGCTGGTCGCATACAAGCTCTTCAGAAGCAACTCTTGCACTTGTGTGGATAGCCCCATGATACAGATCGCCTACGATAAACACATGGAGTTTATTACACTGATGCACTTTCAGTTTCTTTTTTGCTCTGTCGATTACATTTCGTACTCTTTCTTTACAGATTTCTTTATTGTATATATTAAAAATATTGTTGGTTATCATGCCGTAGTGCCAGTCATTGATAACCAAGACAGCTTCTGACGAAGGCTCAATAGTGGAACTCGATTTTAATTTATCAAATATAATTCCAACCGAATCTGCCACATCACAAGCGGCAGCGGCTAATACATCATAAAGATGTTCTTGACGTGCCTCAGCAGAAACAAGTTTTTTATACTCTCGACGTTGATCCTGATATTTCTGGCTTTCCTTCTGCATCTCCAAAACCTTACTGTCAAGTTCAAGTTGCGCATTTATGTCAAGTGTGTTTTTAGACTCAGCATCAATTATTTCGAGAGTCTTGCGGCTTCCATAAAACATTCGTCGTGCTACATCACTGGAATATGTCTGTCCGTATGCCATCTCCGCAAGTTCCGTGTAGTCTACGTCTGATAGGGTCTTATCAACCAGTTTTCCATATATCAGTCGTTTGTGATAATCATAAGCACTCTCATTTGCTCTTCTTGTAATTTCTATTTCAGTCATCCCCCTTACATAGATCTGCCGGAAATTCTGGATCTGTTCAAATAACGGAGAACTCTGCTGTCTTCTTCACAAAAATAATGATGTCTTTTAGACTTCTGCTTCATTGTGCGAACAATATGCACATTAGGAAACAGTTTGACAATTTCATCTTTTTCTCTCTTGTTAATAGCAATCATTTTTCTATCCTTTCATTCAAATCATATATTCCTTATCATTACTGCACTACATTAAAAAACCGCAATGTATTGATGGTCAATACATTTGCGGATCAATTATTCAAGTATTTTTCGTTTTATGCACAGTTTTCCGACGTTGCATCGCTGTATTTATACTGTTACACACATTAACTTCAATGGCACAATCAGAACAGTATTTCTGATGCCTACCAGTTTTTTGAGGCATCTCCTGAGATTGAACACCACGGCGTTTCACCACCATGCCGCAGTTTTCGCACTGGAAAAACTCCTTGTGTCCGGTATGCATCATGTACTGATATCCAAGATTTCTGAAATCAGATACACTTATTACACTATTACCTGCACTCATAAACACCACCTGAACATTCGTATTGTCGATCTTCTTTGAAAAATTAACAAATCCAAGATCGTTCAGTTCGTGGAACATAAGGCTTTGCCGCCTGATTGATGTGTTAATATTTGCCATACGCATGATCTCGCTATCTTTGGTGTTTACCCACCCATCCATTTGCCCATTTGCAGCTATATGATATTTTGCAAGGCACAAAAGTGTGAATGCAAGCCGTCTTAACTGTACTCCGTTCAACTTTTCGATAACATTCATTTCTGTATCAGTGATGGTGATACTATCTATATCGAATTTGCGAAACTTTATCGCACGATTAACTGCATTATCCAATGTTCCAGACCATTTTACGGTTGAAGCACCAGGCTCACATTGCAGTAGAAATTGCTCCAGCATATTTCTGGCTGATGCTTTGGAGTGACCTTCTTCTATGTATAGCTTGGCAACACGACATAATGTTTCATACGGGGAACGTCCAAGCTGCTTGTCAACTAATCGTTCTTTTGCCCATTCAATTTCATTCAACACAATCATTTTGTTTATCAACCCTCATTTCTTTCATTGAAAATTTATTTCCACAGTAAAGTATGTCACCATCATCGTCTCGCACAGGATAGCTTATCGTCATGTTATTACGCAAAAGTAAATTATGTATGATTTCTGAAGCGCACATATTCCATACAAAACGTTTTGTAGCGTTTCTTGTATAACAGATATCCAGTAGTATGTCACACAGGACTAAACCGTTAGGACATATGCTATCACACTCTTTACGGAATGACAGATTCATATCATAAATAGCAGTGGCAGTTTCAGTCTCATCAGCTGATTCATAATTTGCCAGAAGCATATAATCACTCAGACGCTTGTTATAATCATCATACAAACGTTTAATTTCATAAAACTGCCTTGAGCTATACTCATAATCACTCTTCATGATTGAATAATCAAACGATGCGGATCCAGCGTGCTTGTGGATATAGCCATCAAATTCTTGTTCAAAACGTCTGCAGATTCTATTCATAACGCAATCTCCAGTCCCAACAGGCATTCTGTAATCATAATATCTGAGAAACTCTCGTTGCCTATCTGTCTTTTCTTCTTCAGGAATACTTTTTAATTCAGAAACAGTAAGTTGAAACTCACGTAGCGCATTCTTATCTGTGTTTTTCAAATATGTATTATACTTCTGAGAAAGAGCAGGGTAAATATATCTCATGAAATAAGGCTTTTTATCGGCCACAACAGAACGGTAAAAGTTTTTCTTATCAATATTCTCTATCTTATTTACCTCATGTCTGTCATGCCAGTCTTTTGGCATTGGTTTGGCAATAATACCCTTGGCTTTATCGATTACATTTTGTTGATATAACTGCCCGCACATGATTCTATATGTAAGCGTTTTGTATTCCTCTGAATCTGGAGAATAGACGGAACGAACATCATACATACTGGTAATCCAGTTTGTTGTTTGTCCTATTTCATTTCCAAAACTCTCAATATTGGAATGTATAAAGTCTTCCTCAGTAGGAATCCCTTTCTGTGCTCGACGCTGAACACATATAAGCGCAGGCATGGGTATATGTTTTCGAATAAGTACAGGGTTATCTGTCAGCATTACGAGATCGCCGTCGTAATCCATGCCGTTCAGTGCCGCAGTGGATGTATCCCAGCTATTAAATATTGTACACGTATTCATATAGCGATACCAATACGCAATATCTTCAGAGTATGCAGGATGTAGCGCAACGATATTTGGATGACAGGACATTGGAGCCCGGAAACATACAACCCTCTCTGCGCCACAATCTGACCAGTATTTATTATATATTTCACCAGCACACAAAAGTCCTGTTTTCGGCAGATCGAAAATACTCTGACAGAGAAGAAACGGGTCTCCGGAAGCAATGGAATAATTCCCGTGTACCGGTATAACTCCAACCTTCGCCTCGTTTATTCTGTTTCGCATCATTTGATATATGCTGTTTTGTACATACGGATCCTGTGTCATATTGTGATCAATCATAATAGCTTTGATATAATCGTCATCCAACGAGGATACCGTTTTTTCAGTCAAACCAACTCCCTTCAAATACAGAATAGTTTTGCTTATGTCTCCTCCAAGTATGTCATGAAAGGTTTGTACTGTAGGAGCAATCAGCTCATCAATATCTTCATCGTCAAGATCGTAGCTCTGAATAAACTGGTAATTCAAACTTCTTTCGTTCTCAAGCGCAGCAGGACAGGTTTTTGCGATCCCAAAAGTATATCCATTGGCAATAGATATTTTTAGATACTCGTCACAGCTTGAATAACTGTCATACAACTTGACCATTGAAGTGGTGAATATGGCTTCAACAGTTCTGATGTCTACATCGTTTCCCCATGCATCCTTTACTATATATGTATTGGCTACCTTCTGCGCAAAATCAATGAAGTCAAACGTAAACAACATACCCTTTTCAAATGAGAATCGTGTATTGACACCAGAAACAGTATAATCAAGTCCGAGTTCCTCACTCCAACGCTTAGCCAAAGAGGGGAGCATAATACCAAAACCATCCGAAGCGTCCATCTGAATTGTCTGTTGTTTTCTCGCCTCCATCAGAGGTTCTCCATCTCCCTCGTCAGTTAAGTACATAATGTCAGACAGAAACTCTGTTTCAGCATCATTTACTATCAATATCCCGTTCGGATAACTTACCGGTATCGAAGCACTACAAGTAAGTGCTTTATATGCTTCGAGCTTTGCAGTTACCAGCTCCTTATTCTGGTCTCTTCCATTTTCAACACGGCGAATCAACTCATCAGCGAGATTATCGCTCACAAAAACGATTGTACTATTTTTTATTCCTCCGTTGGTTCCAAGTAACCGCCTGTACTTAACGCCATTTATTTTGAAGCCTTTACAAGCCCGGAGGTAGTCCTTTTCCTTATCGATGATTAAGCACAAATAATCCGACTTAAACTGAAGCGCATCCAACTCCTCATAAAGCTTACGGATAGCTCTTTTTGTGTTTATCGTGTTTTCTGAGTTGCGAAGCTCCTTGATCTCACGCTTAATCTCTTTGGCTTTGGAGTCTGCATCCGAGATACCATTTAATTCATCAATCCAACGAAGCATCTGACTGTCTGCAAGAGAAATTACCTCGTCATTGGAACGGGCTTCGGAAATCGGCAGACTTAAATTCCACTTGCTTTTTCTCAGTCTGCTGCTGTGTATTTTATATATATATTTCTGACATGCAAGCTGTTTGCTTATCGTAATCACCCCAATCAAATAGTTAAATTAGCATCGAAAAGATAAATTAAAAATCATATTCTTTTGTATATGTAAACCACTCCTTACGATACTTTAATCGTTCCTTCTCAATCTTTGCTTCGACCTCATCTTCCTCAATCTCTTCTGATATTGGTGTAAAATATTTACAAATATTCTTGCGTGCGCATTGTTTTCCAAAATAACATTCCTTGCAGGTTTTCTTCTTCATTCTTAGTTCTCCTTATGTAAATTAAATTCGTAAATAGTTTTTTCAATCCAGTTTTCAAGTAAGGTTCTCATTCTCTTACTGGGAATATATATGTATATCTTTTCACCATTTCGGATTGCACTTCTCCATATCCACTGCACCATGGTAGAGAGGGCATATGCATCATCGTCAACAGTTACGCCATTCATCTCGTAAAATAATTTTTCTCCGACATTGATGTACAAATTTATACAATACGCAAGATACTTTGCTTTACTATAAGCGTTGGTTGATTTGGTATTAAACGCAAGAAAGCGTCCCGCATATCCTTTGCCTTTCAACTTATTCTGCGCACAGGTATATGTTGTCCAGAGACGGTCTTTAGAAGATGACTCTTTACAGATATTCCTGAAATAATTGACAATATTATTTTTTAACTGGGCAGTTTTTTCACCGTTGGTTTTTAACCAATTCATAGATAAAGCGTGTTTGGCCTCCCCAACATTATTTAATTTCTCGTGTTTACAGATGCAGATCATGTCTCGTAGATTTCCGACATATTCCGGAATATAATCAAGTCGTTCTGAAAAACGATACCCGCCATCATCTCGTGCAACTCCGATATAGGTGTACTCAATATTATTGGTTTCCAAAAAGCGGCACAGACTTTGACCGTCAAACATATAGGTAAGTACGATGACCTCATCGAAAGATGTGATCAGATCTGCAGGAAGCGTCCAGTAGAATAAGCTGTTCTGTTCGTCCTTTCTTTCTATGCGGACAAGATTTCTGGTTTTAGCAAGCTCAGCAATTTCTGCGAATGCTTTCCCGTCATACTTTTCCAAACCACTCATGTCGAGCCCTTCTTCTGTAATGGTAATCCTACCTGCATCTATTGCTATAGCTGTGTCAGCATGATGAAGAGGTGTTCGCTCAACGATCTCGACGTTTTCGTCAATTACAAGAGTATACTTCTGCTCACGAATTTGTTTTAGCGTTTCTGAAGAATAATACATAAACGCCCTGTGGGTTGTAGCCAGATTTCGCCCTTCCTTTATCAGAGCTGCCGCATGAGTTGTTTTACGGAAGCCATATTCGCTCAATTTATTACTTGGTTCAACGAAGCGAAGCTCCGGACAAGATGATTTAATCCTTTCTGCCTCATCCAAATAAGGTGAGATGTATATGAACTTGCGATCTTTGTGTTCATTCATAAACCGAATTGCAGCGCTGGATTTTCCGCTGCCCATGATTGCGTCGCATACCCTTACCATAATCAGTTACCTCCATCAGTTTTATAAGAATCTTTTGATACCAGAATAACTTAATTCCCATGTATTCCTCGGCAAAAGAAATTGTGTCAATTTTCCTTATTTCCTTAATATGAATCAGTCCTTTCTAAAGATTTTGATATAGTTGCGAAGATAGTCGGTTATCCAACGGAGTCTTCGTATTCAACAATACTGCTGTCCACAAGATAGTTGTGTTTGATACTACCAAGGTTCAATGCCCGATACGCCTCTTCAATTTCTTCGCCAGTAAGTCCTATATAATCAAGTGTTTGTGCAGGAGAAGCATGACCAAGCATTTTCTGGAGAAGCATCAACTTCCTGCTGTCGTTGTGCGACATAAGCATCTGATGATAGCAAAAGGTTTTTCGCAGAGAATGCGTGGACATTTTTACATTCAATTCCAGATCGGATGCAATTCCCTTGAGAATTCTATCAATAGATCTAACACTGATTGGTTCATTAAGGTTGCCACCATTGTTGGAAACAGATCTAAACATATAATCGCTAAGAGAAACATCCGGTGTGTTTTCCAGATACAGAATGATTGCCTCCATGACCGCCTGGTTTATAGTGATGTAACGATTCTTTTTGCGCTTTCTGGTATTTCGGGTCTTTCTTTCGAAAACAGGGAAACTATCACGGAATGTGCAGTTCTCATTGATGATATTACTGAACCGTAGCATTCTCAGGTCGCTTGCTCTGAGTCCAAAGTTGATTCCAACAATGAAAAGCATATTGTCTCTGTATCGTTTATTAACAACGAGATACCGTGAAATACGATTGATATCTTCCATATTCTTGATGGGTTCTGCGGCGTGGTCTGCTGCGATATCACTGGATACAAACTCACTCGCCGGAGCAATAAGTCCATCCTGTAAGCGTCTATTTGATCGAAGAATAGTGGGATTGATGATTGATGTTTTTACATAATTCGTACCGATAATAGCCATCTGAAACCTCCAAAATATAATTTTATCACTGTGTAGGGTGATAAGTTTCTTAAAACGTAATGCCTGTCAATGTATTTGAGGCGAAATCCATAGATAAGATAACGATAAAAACCATACTGCATATAATATTGATTTAGATATGTAGAGTCAATGCCATCCTTAGCTTATGGATCAACTCTCTTCTCATTATGAGAGAAGAGAGAAGTAACCTGGGAAGCAACTATGCTATCCATAAGAAAATGTAAATTGTTTTATTAGCACATTCGTGGCTTTTAGTGACTCAGAAATGCAGATTTTATAATTAGCTTTCTGAGTATACTTTATTATACCACACTTTGTGCATTTTGTCAATAGGTATGCGAAATATTTTGTAAAAAATATACACATAAACATCATATATAAATTCTTCTTCTGCAATCCCACAGTTATGGAACTCCAAAGATATCTTCGGTTTTGCTCATTAACTTTTTGGATGAAATAATCCCCGTGGATTGGTTTATGTGCATATAAAAATGAAACTAAATAGTGTCATATATTGGGATAAATGAAATATGCGTGGGAAATGAAGTGACATGACAGGTTTTCGCCTGCGGCGGTCGGCTGAAAAACCATAACCACGGGGGAATGTCCTATAGTGAGAAAAGAAGACATTGACGGTCGGTCGGTGACCTCCCTTTGCGGTATGAAAAATATTTTCCAAAATGCTATTGACATACACTGTCAAGTGTGATATAATTAGCAACGTGGGAGGGCTGACACCCTCCACACAAAACAATACATCATTCATCATGGAGGAATTACACATGAAACCTACAACCACTGCAACCGCTAACCCCTTTACCGACCTTCTCCGTCAGTATGAGACCGACCATATCGTCGGCAACGACACGACCGACAGCCTGACCGCACTTGCTAAAGCCTGTACATTTTCCGTCTTGAAAAAACTGTATTCCGTTTCCGGTCAACAGACCGTCAAGTCTCTCTCCGTTTCCATCGTCCGCGACTATGCCGATATTGACCGCCTTCTTTACTCCGTCGACCATGCAACCAAAACGGTCTATAACGAAGAGGGCGACCGTCAGACCGTTATTGCTGACAGTGAGTTAAACACGGCAGCGGCTAACCTTGCAAAAATGGCAATGGGTGACGGTATCGACCTTGTACATACTGCCATTGTTGCAATTCTTGAGCAGACAGCAAAGGTCGACAGCAAAAAGGTCGGCTTTATGGAGACCCCTTATACTGTCAGACGGTTGAAAAGAAAAGTGTATATCCAGACCGCCGACAGTGTAAACGGATGGGAAGAAGTGGAGACCATGCCGATCCGTGAAGTTTACCGTTTTATCCGTCGTGCGGTATCCGCCTCCCGTGCAATTCAGATTGCAAGTGAAAAGTATAGTTATATTGAAGACCTTACTGTCGACCCTGTTTCCGGGGAAGAAGAAGAAATTTTCAGAAGATTACCCATGTTTAGCACTTTGGGCGGAGATGTACACGAAAAGCACAACGGCAGACCGCATAGTGTAGTTGACAATTATACAACTATTGATTCTGATACCGTCGAACGTGTCGACCGTATCATTGCCGACCTTGACCTGTCCGACCGTCAGGCGACCGTACTTCGGTATAGAATGAGCGGTCACGGTAACAAGGCAATAGCGACCGCTCTGGGTATTCAGGAAAGACTTGTTTCCCGCACTTTGAAACAGATACAGGTCAAACTATGGGACATGGGTATTCATCCCGAAGACATGACCGACCGTCCCGTTGTAAAGTGATCCCTGACAGATAAGACCGCCACGGTGAAACACGACCGCCGATATGGCGGTCTTTTCTTTTTGGATACCTGACCCCCCTTTGGGGTGTACGGTGTAAGGCACAGCCGACAGGCAACGCCGAACCGCCTGACCCCCCTTTGGGGTGTACGGTGTAAGGCACAGCCGACAGGCAACGCCGAACCGCCTGACCC
>JAFZDJ010000149.1 GCA_017561265.1 Bacteroidales bacterium | reverse complement strand
GCACAGCCCTGTGTTTTTGTTAAACAGTTGCCTGGACCTATTCTCTGCGCCTCACACAAGTGAGGACCCCTTATCCCGAAGTTACGGGGTCAATTTGCCTAGTTCCTTAACCGTGAATCTTCCAAGCGCCTTAGTATATTCAACCCGACTACGTGTGTCCGTTTGCGGTACGGGTGCCGCAAGGGTTAAGCTTAGCGGATTTTCTCGGGAGCATGATTACCTTCACTATTGCGCAGCCCGAAAGCCTTGCATACTATCGCACTTCAACTCTAAATCCGGATTTGCCTGGATCTATCAACGTCTTTGTGCTTTAACGTACATATCCGTCAGTACGCGGAAGTGTCACTTCTCCGTCTCCACATCGCCCCTTGCGGCAGTAACGGAATATTAACCGTTTCTGCCATCGGCCTCGCCATTAGGCTTATCCTTAGGACCCGACTGACCCCGGGCCGATTAACGTCGCCCGGGAAACCTTAGTCTTTCGGCGAGAGCGCATCTCACGCTCTTTATCGTTACTTATACCTACATTTGCTTTTCCATAAACTCCAGAAGAGGTTATCCTCTGCCTTCAACGTCGATGGAATGCTCCCCTACCGATACAAAAATGTATCCCATGGCTTCGGTAACAGGTTTGATACCCGATTATTATCCACGCACGGTCCCTCGACTAGTGAGCTGTTACGCACTCTTTGAATGAATGGCTGCTTCCAAGCCAACATCCTAGCTGTCACCGGGACCACACTTCGTTAGTCTAACTTAACCTGTATTTCGGGACCTTAGCCGATGGTCAGGATTCTTCTCCTCTCGGGCATGGACCTTAGCACCCATGCCCTCACTCCCGGGCTTGACCTGCGCGCATTCGGAGTTTGTCTGGACTTGATAGGCGGCGAAGCCCTCGCATCCAATCAGTCGCTCTACCTCACACAGGGAACGCCCGAGGCTGCACCTAAATGCATTTCGGGGAGTACGAGCTATCTCCAAGTTTGATTGGCCTTTCACTCCTACCCTCACCTCATCCGGAAGCTTTTCAACGCTTATCGGTGCGGTCCTCCATTCCGTGTTACCGGAACTTCAACCTGGACAAGGGTAGATCACTTGGTTTCGCGTCTGCCACTGCCGACTATACGCCCTGTTCAGACTCGCTTTCGCTTCGACTGCGCGCATCATTGCGCTTAATCTTGCCGGCAACGGCAACTCGTAGGTTCATTATGCAAAAGGCACGCCGTCACAACTAATGTTGCTCCGACCGCTTGTAGGCGTACGGTTTCAGGTACTATTTCACTCCCGTATCCCGGGTGCTTTTCACCTTTCCCTCACGGTACTGGTTCGCTATCGGTCTCTTACGAGTATTTAGCCTTGGCGGATGGGCCCGCCGGATTCACACAGGATTACACGTGTCCCGCGCTACTCAGGATTCTGCTAGGCTTTATCTTGCTTCGAATACCGGACTATCACCGTCTATGGTGCGTCTTTCCAAACGCTTCTTCTCACAAAACTTCATGCCACGTCGCAGTCCTACAACCCCGTAAATGCCGGAACATCTACGGTTTGGGCTAATCCCCGTTCGCTCGCCACTACTAGGGGAATCATTGTTATTTTCTCTTCCTACGGGTACTAAGATGTTTCAGTTCCCCGCGTTCGCCTCCTAAATAAGGATGACAGTCCTTCAGACTGCCGGGTTGTCCCATTCGGAAATCCATGCATCAAAGGTTATTTGCACCTAAACATGGCTTATCGCAGCTTATCACGTCCTTCATCGCCTGTAAGAGCCTAGGCATCCACCGTACGCCCTTCGTTACTTTTATGCCATTGCTCATTCCTAAAAAAGAAACAAGCATGAATATACTTGAAGTTGTACTTGTTTGATCACCTTAACTTTCTTTCTTCGTACCAATATGTCATAGAACGCTAGAGATAAAATCTCAATTGTGGAGAATAACGGATTCGAACCGTTGACCCCCTGCTTGCAAAGCAGGTGCTCTAGCCAGCTGAGCTAATCCCCCTACATTAAGAGTTAATGTAGTCCCAGGCAGAGTTGCTGCGTGGGCACATTGCCTTACGGCGATGATGTAGTCCCAGGCAGAGTTGAACTGCCGACCTCCACATTATCAGTGTGGCGCTCTAACCAACTGAGCTATAGGACTGGCAGGAAACTTACAACTAAGCCTTGCGGCCCGGCTTCTTTTTTCCCTCATCTATCTTAAAATAACTTTTACAGCAAAGAAGTCAAAACCAAGCATGGTTCTGAAAAAAATATCCAACATCTATCCCTCAACAATAGTGTCTCAAGACTCCAGAAAGGAGGTGTTCCAGCCGCACCTTCCGGTACGGCTACCTTGTT
>JAFZDJ010000148.1 GCA_017561265.1 Bacteroidales bacterium | reverse complement strand
ATTTACTCTTGTTCGCTATTGACTTGTGCGAAAATTGCTTTAATGAAATGATAGTTAAACACAATAAAATGACAATTGAAACTGATAAAATAATCTTGTTTTTTTTCATGAAATAAATGATATAGAGTTATAAATTAAATTCTGTTTTTACTTTGATTAACCTGAGTACAAATATAGTCGTTATTCAAGAAAATACCACGATTTATCTGAATACAGTTTGGGCCTCAATACAGAAACTCCTAGTAAACGAATCCAAGCATCCAAAGCGGAAGTTTGGCACCATCAGGCATGTCCCAGTCATCGGCGAATACGTATGAGTCCTTGAGCCCGGCAATCTGTGAGAAGTCCTTGCTTCTTCCGCCAATTTCAAAAGTATACCTGTTGTCTATCTTGAAGTCGCCCTGTGTCTTTCCGTATTCAACGTGATGGCATTCAGCCAGACTGTTGATGGCAAAACATTCTCTAGCTGTTCCGATATCTACCTTGCCAGGGGCTAGAGCATGGAGAAGGTTTGGATTCTCCATGTATACCTTGTCCGGTTTAGACAGCTTGCCCATCTTCTTCTTATCAGAATAAAGAAGGTTGAACACCTTGGCATCTCCAAGGTACTTCAGATATTCCACCACTGTGTCTCGACCGATTTCAAGCGAGCCGGCCAGCTTGTTTGCGTTCAGTTCAAAAGGAACTTCCTCGGCTATAAGCTTTACCAAGGCCTGGATCTTTCTGATGTTCGAGACATCGACGTTGCAGATCTGTGGCAGCTCAGTCTCGATGATATAGTTTACGACCTGTTCTATACGGGTGTAGTATTCGTCCTTGCCCTCAAGCAGGAAAGGATAGTAGCCCTTTTCCAGATATTCCTTGAAGAGGACAACCGGCTTGCACTTGGATGTCACCATTTCCCATAGTTCGTATGGACGTGACAGGATATCCTCCAGTGTCCATTTTGGAAAATCCAGTCCGTGATAGAACTTCAGGGCTTCACGGAAAGAAAGTCCCGGCATGGTATACTTGATGGCGCGACGAGAAAGGTCTGCATCACCCTCTCTCAGCTGAAGAAGGGATGAACCGCTTACAATGAGCTTGAGTGATGGAAAGAGTTCGTAGATCTCTTTGACTTCCCTGCTCCAGTCCATGGTTCCAGGCTTGTACTTGTGGATCTCATCAATGACAAGCAGCTCGCCTCCGTTAACGTGGAACTCCTCAGCAAGCCCTACCAGCGTTCTTGTAGAAAAGTCTACGGTATCAGCCGAGCAATAAAGAACTCTACGGTCTCCTGGCTTATAGTTCTGCTTTATGTGCTGCTTGATAAGAGTGGATTTTCCTACTCCTTTAGGGCCCATAATGCTTACGATTTGTGCGTTCCAATGAATCTGATCCATCTTTTCACGGATAATGTTCATTGAGGTGTTAGCCAAAAGCCTGTCATGTTTTCTGAATAAAGCGTCCATATCGTCAAGTTTAATGAGTCAAAGATAATAAAAGTGTTGCGCGTAAACAACATATTTCGCAAAAATTGTTGGTTGTACGCAACACTTATTTTGTAAAGAGGATTATGGGGACAAGAATGTAAGAAAGTATTATCTGTCAAAAATCGCCGAAATTTGCCGGATGCTCGATCTTCTGTCAAAAAAAATAACGCAGCCCTTTAATGGATCTGCGTTATATCTGTATCGTGTTCAAAGTATCACAGTGAGACTTTGAAATGAGACTTTAGAATGATTATCAGAGGATTAATAATTGTTACTTTATTATTTGTAATATTTATTACTTGCCGGCAGCAGCAAGCGTCTGCTCCATGAACTCGTTTATGAGGGCAGTGACAGTCTGTCCGCTTTCAGCAGCATATGCCTTAAACTTGCGGTATGTGTCAGGATTGATCACAATAGTAGTGCGCTTATTCTCCTGCTCTGACGAAACCTTCTTTGTCTCCACAACTGGTTCGGCCGGATGGGTCATTGCCTTGAGTGGTGAAGGGGGAGGAGTAGTGCCGGACTGTGGCATGGTCAAGGTCTTCTTTGCCATATTACGATATTACTTTATTATATTATTACTTTATTACAATTTAGAGAGAATCTCATCCACGAGTACCTGGAAGTCAGCTGCACCGTTTGAACCAGGGTAGGCTGTTACCACATCAGTGTATTCAAAGGCCGCCTTGGCAACGTCATTATTCTTGCGGACGACTGTATCGAGAACGCGATCACCATACTTGGCCCTTACGTCAGCTTCGACGATATCGGTCATGGTCTGACCCTTCTCGTAGATATTGAAGAAGATGAAGTCGATATGGATTCCTGGATTCAGATCCTGCATCTCGGCGCAGAAGGTATCCATCATGTTCAGACCATACGAAGACATCAGGTCGGTCTTCATCGGAACGATGAGCTTGTTGGCCGAGGCAAGAGCGTTCATCGTGATGAGTCCGAGAGATGGGGGACAGTCCAGGAGAATGAAATCATAGCGGCTCTTCTGAGGCTCGAGAAGATCTTTGAGGACATCTTCTCTTCTCCTCATGTTGGTCATCTCGATCTCGATACCTGCCATCTCAAGTCCGGACGGAGTAAGGTCGAGGTTCTGGCGAACCGGATAGATCGGAAGATCCTTTCTTTCCCTGATCGCATGGTATACTATTCGCGATGGAATCTCAGCGAAGAAGTGACGAGTGAGGTTCGCCTGGGTATCGAGGTCCATGAGAAGAACCTTCTTGCCTTTAGCGGCCAAAATAGCTCCAATAGTGGCAACTGAAGCTGTCTTTCCGACACCGCCTTTATGGTTGGCTACGGCTATGATCTTAGCTTTCATATTTATTACTTTATTACTTTATGCGAAGATATGAATTATTTTTCAATGGACAATACTGGATGAATGGGGAAGTGAACTAGAAAAATAGAACAGTATAGGTAAAAATATCTCATTGATAATATAATGCCCCCCGAAATAGGTGGAAATATCTCATTGATAATATAACGCCCCCTGAAAATAGGTAAAAATAGCATATTGATAATATAACGCCCCCTGAAGTATGTGAGGAGCGAAGTGACGAACTTTCTCAAAAATGGTTGGATTTTAGGTTAGATTTCATACCTTTGCGAATAGGTCAAAATAGCATATTGATAATATAACGCCCCCTTTCACAAGCGACGAGTGTAACGAGGAGCTCTCTCAAAAAAAATCTGTGTGTATGAGTGAAGATTTGAATAAGGAAAATATGATTGATGATGTCGGTGATATTCCTGATGATATCTGGTATGATGGAGTAGAATATGACAGGACTATCGAAAGATATGGAGAAGGTACGCCTTTCCGGGAAGGGGATGACAAGGAATATATCAAGTCACTGTCGTTTCATGATCAGCAGGGATTGGAGTGGTATCATCAGAAGAACGAGTTCATGAGGAACTGTCCTGAGCTGAGGGAGATAAGCACCACCGACTTTCTGCATCTGCTTTTCTGCAGGGATGACGATGAGATGCTTCCGTTCGAGGAACAATGGTGTGAAGCTTACGACTGGTGGGCCAGGCATCCGAGATCAGCCAAGAGGCCGCCGGAACATCCGTACGTTTACAATGGAATCGCCCAGGCAATCTATGGAAAAAGAAAAAGGGAGGCAGATCAGAAGAACAAGACATTTGTTATTACAAATAAGATTGAGCAGCTGAACGAGATTATGCAGCACCCGTTCGTGATCATGTCTCCGGTATCATATACCGGCAAGAGGCGCACAAAATCGAACGCGCGATATCTTTATGCGATTGCAATCGATATCGACCGCGTGGAGGCTAAGAACGTGGATAATCTGCTGTATCAGTCGGATCCGACCAGAACGGTGCCGCTTACCTTTCCTCGCCCGCAGATCATCGTGAATTCCGGCTCAGGTATTCATATCTATTTCCTGCTTGAGACGCCGCACCCGATGTTCAATGATGTCTATCCGATTCTGAATAAGATCAAGAAGGAGCTGACCCGCCGTGTATGGAATATCGGTACCACTCATGAGGATCCGAAGCACCCTCAGTTCCAGGGTAACTGTCAGGGCTTCCGACTCCCGGGAACCCAGACGAAGACCAGGCAGAAGGTCACGGCCTTCCAGAGCATAAACCCGGCAGGAAAGCCGTTCTATAAGATTACAGAACTTATGGCGAACGGCGGAGGATTCTTGTCGAATCAGGAGCAGGAGCTGCTCAGGAAAGGAATTTATAATCCGAAGCGAATCCCTCTGAAGCAGGCGAGGGAACTATACCCGGAATGGTACGAAAGAAGAATCATACAGGGACATAAGTCCGGACGTTGGTATGTGAAGAGAGATTTATACGACTGGTGGAAGAGAAGTATCTCAGAGCAGGTATCTGTAGGACATAGATATTTCTGCCTTATGGCACTCGCTGTGTATGCGGCGAAGTGCAATATCGAGGAGGAGGAGTTCATGAGGGACCTCAAAGGTTTTGTGGAGCCGTTCGATGGAATCTCATATACGCTGCGAGAGGAAGATCGCTTCACTATGGATGATGCCTTGGATGCGGCAGCTGCTTACCGTGAGTGCTACTGTACCTTTCCTCTGGAAGACTTGAGAGATATTACAGGCGTGGATATAGAAAGGAACAAGACCCGCAAGTTCAAGAAGCAGAATATACATCTTGAGGAAGCCAGGGCTGTACGAGATGTCCGACAGAGGAGGGAAGGAAGAATATGGGATGAGAGTGGAGTCAAGAAGACAAAGCTCGTCGATATCTACGAGTGGAGAAAGAATAATCCGGGAGGTTCGAAGTATGCCTGTGCAAAGGAGCTTGGAATTTCCAAGCCGACCGTCATGAAGTGGTGGGACGCTACAGAGGAGACAATCGAGCAGGAGAATGAAAGAAGAATGAAGCTGCTCGAGGAGAGAAGGAGACTAGTCGGGGGATATGAGCTGCATGATAGGGAGTCTTCTGAGCTTCATGATATCGGAGCTGGATACAATAGAGGATACCTGGCAGACAGGAAAGCCGCAGATCTTGTCATGCAGAATACGGACGGATACGACCAACAGTCTGCTGAGACCATCAGGAAGACCGGCGATGATCTGGCTGACCTCATCAACTTCTCCGAGGTTTCAATAGACGAGATCATGCGTACAATGGGAATACCGGAACCAATGATCCCTATACTGAAGGAGCAGATGAGAGAGGCGATGAAGACTCCGGAATTCTGGGCGCAATACAAGGCCGCCAACCCGACAGTCGACATGAGTCAGTGGCCGAAGGAAATCCAGGATCTATACAACAAGAAGATCAATGGTAATTAGATATAAAGTAATATAGTAATATAGTAATAAAAACAGGAACCTAGTCTTTGACTTGATGTTCCTGTTTTTTATTACTCAGCATGTTAGATTGGATTTGAAATCAGTTGAGTCTCTATTTTAGTTGTGAGTCTCAAATTTGATAGATCCTTGAAATCTGCTCTGGGGTTTGTTGTAATAATAAACCGTACCGATGCAATCTAAAGTATTATTATCTAATTCTATATTAATCCAAAAATCTCTATAGTTATAGCTGTCTGCAAACTCTATTTTAAAAGAATTTACGGTGGTATCTTTTATAATGGCACCTACTTCAAGATTATTTCTGTATAAATGTTTACGTGTAAGGATATTTGCAGAGATGGAGAATCGTATAGTTGCTTTATCTTTTTCATACTCGATATAACTATTATCTCCAGGTTGAAGTAAGTGAGTAGTAAAATTATAAACCTCGTCAATGCTAATTCGGAACTTGTTATAATTTACTGTCTTCGCCGATGTTTGGCTTTTTGCTATAGAGTAGTGCTTGTAATAACCACAACTTGAACATAATAAGATTGTGATAATAAATATAAGTTTTCTCATTTACATCCGATTTGCAAAAGCCTGTACGGCAGCCCTACTTCCATCTTTGAGACCTTGTCCTTTTTGGCCTGTTAAATATCTAGCATAATTTAAAAACCATCTATCATAGAGAGATTCAACTCTAACACTCATATGTACCCCAGGATATAATATATGCGTAACTTTATACCATGCATAATTAAAAGCCTCTTTATATTCATCAGTTAATAGAATATTTCCCATATACTGATTATAATAATTCATCGCAACTTGAGTTTCATACCACTCAGTTGGAGGAATAGCTGTAAATACATATCCAGATAGTTGAATTGATCCTGGCCTTGGTTCATCTCCGCCCCAGTTTGCAGGGACAGTTATTGTTGATATTAAGGTTTCTTCCTGTAGCCATAAACTTATTACAAGGTCCGCCATATCTTGTGAATAATCTTCTCCACAAACTGAACATTCTGAGGTCCAACCACCATTCTGGAACCCACATTCTGGACAACGCCAATGAAATCTACGATCTCTAGTTTGAGATTTTGTCTCAACTTCAAAATTGCTCTCAGAATTGATTTCTGTATTCGATTGAACAATTTCTTCCTTTTGACATGAAAGGAAGTTAAAAAACATCAACCCTGATAGTATAGCAAAGATAGCAGTATGTTTTTTCATAACCCATATAATATTTCAAGATTAAAAACGTTAAAACAAGGATAATGATTACAAAAAAGTTCACAAAAACTTAGTATCATATGTTTGAAAGTACTACAAGAAAAGTCTTGCTTGGGATGCAATATTTTGTGAAAATACTAGATCTTTACTTAATCTATGTTGTTTCTTTTGCCTGTCACGTAGAACGCAATTACGCTACTACTAGGTCATAGATTCTTGTCGTAAAAGCTTTGCCTGCAATATAAGCAAATTTATAGTAATATCCAATATTGAATTATGAAAAATTAGATATTGAATCTTGTTTGAATGGTATAGGTGTTTGAATGAATCTAATCCAAATTATTTTTTTGTTCTTTTATTTGACCTGAAATAATCTTCGCTTGCTCTTCGTTGATTTCAAGCCCGGCGTCATTCATGAAAGTATAACCCTCCTGCAGGAATTTCCATAGACCGACATCCTTGCCGTTGAACTTGCCGTAGAACGGCTGCTTGTCTCCGACCAGAAGCTCGATCTTATCTCCGTCCTTCACCGCAAAGTAACGCCTCTCCCAGACATCGCCCTTGGTCGGATCAGACTCGAGGACAGGTTCAGGAGTCCCTGCCTCTTTCAGCCTGGAGAAGACCGCATGCACATCAGGATCACATCGCTTGACACCGGCATCCATGAGACGCTTGATGACCTGTGTCGGAGTCATCTTCTGACCGAAAACCTCGGAGTATGCTTTAACCAGAAACTTGAACTCTTGAGCAACTTCCTTCTTCAAACCAACAGTAGCAAACTTATCTACTCCCTCACCATGTTTCCTGCGTAAAGGTTTATAAATGTTTCTATCTCTAGCCATAAATTATTTGTAAATATTTACATACAAAAATAGAAATTATTTATAAATATTTTTCCAATGACCGACAAGTTTGGACAACCATGAAATTATACTACCGATTTACGGAAATGATGATACTGATTTCTAGATATGCAGAGTGGGGATGCTGATTTTCGGTATTAACCACTTTGCTGAAAATAGCCAGCTCAAAGCACGTAAATTATACTACTGATTTCCGAAAATGATACTACCGATTAATCCACCCTTCGAATCCTTCAGCGTCCGGATCCAGCAAGCTGGAGTCACCACCGGTGACGGTCGTTCGGATTCCCCGGGATTCTCACTTCATCGAAACCGTTCTCTCAATCCCCCGGATTTCGAGCCTGGGCATGCCCAGGACACTATCTCGCCCTGATGAACCAGCTCGAGATCTTCTCTTCAGCGAGAATCCAACGGACAAACATTTCCCCTTCCCTTGCAAGTCCGAAATAAATTCGTACATTTGCTTCGGGAAAGGGTCAATATTTGCCCTAACTCAGTAGGGCAAGTTTGCCCACTTCGTCAAGGGTGCCCCTTGAAACCCTCGGCGACTCCAGAAAGTAAGGGTCCCGCAGCGTTCGCTGCCCTTACCTTCCTGTCATCTCCGACCAAGTGCAAGCCCTTTGGAATCCCGCCAGAGATGCGTAAAAACCCCGGGACCCAACCCCGGATTTTTCCTTTCTTGGCAAGAAAACACCGACCACATAAATATAAAATACACATGGGACAGTTTTGCGTTCTACACATGGAGTCCAGAGCAGAGGTCTCCTCAATTCTAGAAAGACATATCGTTCGACAGGAAATTCAGTATGTCAATGGCGTTCGCGTGGAAACCGTCTGGGTTCCTGATAATGCAGATGAATCAAGAGTACATCTGAATAAAGAGCTCGTTTCCAGGACAATTACAGATCCGTCAACAGGAAAAGCAAAAACACTGACGATACAACAGGTGGTTAATCGCAGAATTGAGGAAGCTGGAATTACAAAAGTTCGCAGTAATCAGAATACGTGTATAGAAGTCATCTTCAGCGGATCACCGGAGACCATGTGCGCCATGTCTCAGGAACAGGTGAACAACTGGGCGAACGACACTCTCGCCTGGGCTCGAGGTCGATGGGGATATGATAATGTGGTTTCAGCAACACTTCACTGCGATGAGAAGACTCCTCATATGCATGTAATCGTAGTGCCTATCGTACAAGGACAGAGCCGCAGATCAGCATCTAAGGAAAGACTGGATGCGGCGAAAGGCATGGATACCAAGAAATACAAGACCGATACTACCAGGAACAGGCTCTGTGCAAATGAGGTTTATACAAAGCCTCTACTCTATGGATATCATACTTCATACGCCGAGACTGTAGGTGAGAAATATGGACTATCGAGAGGAGTCAGAGCTGAACTAGGCTCTTATAAAAAGCACACATCATCGATTGAGTACAATCGAATGTTGGCTCAAGAGGCAGCCGAGAAAGAAAGACTGATTGCAGAACTAACCTCAGACTATGCTGCTAAGGTGCAGGTCTCAGCTGATATCGATCAAGATATAGTGGAGAAGAAGCAGCGACAGACTAAAATGGAGAGTGAGATGAAGACTGTCAAGGATGAGCTGGTAAAGGTCTTGAAGGAGAGTAGTAGTACCTTGAGGGTATCTGGTAATAACCTGGTAGTTCAATTCGATCATATGGCTAAAATAGTAGAGCCTACAAAAGCAGAAAAGACAGTAAGGGATAACCTGAAGGCAGAGTGTGGAAAGGATCGATCAGAAATGGATATGAAAGGTCTTCGCACGCATAACTACAACTTGAATCTACTTATAGACAAATTCTCTCCTGTTATAAAAAAGATGTCTGAGAAGATTGTTGGTATTGCTGAGTCTGCTAAGAGAGCTCGAAGTGCTGAAATGCTCAAGACCGGTGCCTTGAAGCTGCTTGTTCCTAAATCCCAAATCGAGGAGATTGAGAGCGTACAGGAGATGAAGCAAAAGGTAGAAGAGGCGAATGCAGCAGTCAAAGCTGCTAATCAGGCACGAGATAATGCTTTACACGAAATGCGATCTGCATTATATGACAAAGAGAAGGCAGAGAAAAAGCAAAAGGAAGCAGAAGACCTACGAAAGACTCATCTTGATGAAGCCAAAATGGAAGGCCGACGAGAGAGACATAAAGAGTGGGTTGAATGGAAGGTTAAATCATATGATCCTGTTGTTGCAGAGAATAAAGAATTAAAAAAAGAACTTGCAGAGACAAAAGAAGAACTTGCACAGTCGCAATCTGACCATACGGAGCAAGCTGTTCTTACGGCAAAGGAACTTATCCAAAAATTCGGTCATAAGACACTTGAAGAAGCTGGTTTGGATCTGACGACATATCCAAGTTGGAAAGAGGCAAAGAGGGAATTGGGAATAAGAGTTTTACCTGAGCCTCGAAAGAGTCAAGGACCTAAATTAGGTATGTAATAAAGTAATAAATGTTACTTTATTATTAGTGGCGTGCTACCTGTATGCGGCACGCTATTTTATTCTATACTAGCCTTAACTCTTTGAATGGTTGATACTGATACACCAGTAAGTTTAGCTATTTCCCTAATTGAATTCTTGCCCTTTTTGATATGTCTGACCACTTCCGGATACTTGGCCTGAAGATCTTCTTTAGTTAGGGCACTCCCCTTTGATTTTTTCCGAAAGTGTGAAACCTCATTTGACAAGCGCACAGGGTATGACCGGGCCCCGGAACAGACCTTCGACTATCTCAATACCATGAAGAACGGAAGCCCGAAAGAAATATTCCAGAAAAAGGAGTGGACGGAACGTGTGAACCATGAACGGCTTGAGAAGATGAAAGCCGAATGGAACCGGGATCTTCAGGAACCGCACCAGGAACAAGGCCGTGAAGAGAGCCAACAACAGGGAAACAGTATTTCCCAAGTTCCGGAAATCAACCAGGTACCGCAGCGGAAGAAGCAACAGGAGGAAGAACTCGACCAGCCCAGGAAAAGAAGCCGGGGGTTTGGAATGGGTATGTGATTCTACATATACATACCACTTGTGTTAGGGCTTGTTAATTCCCTTACCTTGATATGCAGGGTAAGGGAATTAACAACTAGTTCTTGGAAAAGCTTTTTTTGTTTCCCTAAAATTGAATCAATAATGAATATACAGTGCCGGATATGCGGGCTATGATTTTTGCAGCTTGTTTTTCATTACCCTTAAAATCCTTTACGAATACAGCCAATGTATAGTATTTGTTATTAGGTAAACGTATAAAGGCTACATCATTGTGAGCTGCAAGAATACCATTTTCATTGACATAACCTGAGCCTGTCTTATGTGCTATAACAACCCCGTCTTTATCAAGAAGCGGAGCTACTATCCTGTCCACACCTGTTTTACATTCTGTCAATGTATTCTTAATGAAATTTTGTTTCTCGTTACTAATAAGGCTTTCTGTAAACAAACGATTCATCAATATTGCGGCACCAAGAGGGGATGTATAATTAGAGTAAGCTTTGTCATGGTCAGCTGACATTTCCTCTTCCGTGTAAGCTATTTGAAAGCTCGAACGTGGAATGAGTTTCGCTATAAAACTGTCTGTTTGTGCAGTATTGAGTATATTCTTAAACATGATATTGCTTGCATTATTGTCGCTTTGAATAAGAGTATAACGTAATAAATCTCTCACTGTTAATGATATGACAGATGTTGAATAATCTTTCATCATAGGGCTCCACGTTTTTGGATCAAGTTTTTCCCTATTTATCTTTACCAATGTGTCAAGGGAAATACCTTTTTTGTCAAAGTCATTGCAAAGAGCTAATGCCTGATGAACCTTAAATACGCTCATCATTGGATAAATACTTTTGTTGTTTACTGTTACTGTGTCCTGATTGTTTATGATTACAGCAACTCCGATTTCTCCTGGATATTCGGATGCAATCTTAGAAATAGAATCGCTGATAACCTGACTGTTTAGCTCTGATTTACTCTTGTTCGCTATTGACTTGTGCGAAAATTGCTTTAATGAAATGATAGTTAAACACAATAAAATGACAATTGAAACTGATAAAATAATCTTGTTTTTTTTCATGAAATAAATGATATAGAGTTATAAATTAAATT
>JAFZDJ010000037.1 GCA_017561265.1 Bacteroidales bacterium | reverse complement strand
GATGAGCGGGTTTCTGCCGACCTTCAGCAGAGGGAACAACAAATAATCAAGACCCGTGAACAAACAAAAGTATGGCTGGGAGGCATCACTGCGTTCATCTTTGTCGCACTGATCCTGTCGTACTTTGTCATTATGCGTGACTATGCCAAGAAAGAGCGTGGTCGTCGCAAGTTGGAGGAAAGTAACCGTAAGAATGCAGAACTGCTTGAAATGCGCAACAAGATTATCCTAACTATCTCGCACGACATACGCAGCCCGCTCAACAATATCATCGGTTATACGGAGCTGGCTATGGATACGCGAGAGAAGAAGAAACGTAACCTTCAGTTGAAAAAGGTACTTGGTCGTAGCAAGCATATCCTACATCTTGTAAACAACCTGCTTGATGTCTATCGGCTCAACCAAGCGAAAGAGACGATGCACCCTGTACCATTCCGAATATCAGATTTGCTGAACCGTGTGGTAGACGGTGCCACACAACCTATCAATGACAAAGGACTACTCTTTGAACACGAGTTTATCGGAACAGATGCGGTTGTCAAAGGCGATGTGGATAGAATAGAGCAAATAATCAACAACCTCATAGCCAATGCTATCAAGTTTACCCCTGCAGGGTACATAGGATTTCATGTAAGCTATGAGAACGCTACATTCACAATGAAAGTCAGCGATACGGGTATGGGTATGACCGAAGAGATGATGAAGCGTATCTATCTGCCATTCGAGCGTGCTGCAAGTGCCGAGAATGCCGATGGATATGGTCTTGGTCTACCTATAGCTCATGGTATAGTGACAATGCTCGGTGGAACAATCAATGTGGAGAGTGAAGTGAATAAAGGTACGACATTCACTGTCATTCTGCCATTACCTGTCACCAATGAGCCTGTTGAAGAAGAAAGCGTTTCATTTGATGCCTCATTGCATCTGCCGAAGAATGTTATTGCCATCGATGACGATATTCTGCAACTTGAACTGGTCAAGGAGATGCTGGAGCGTAACGGCGTATCGTGTACAATATGCAGCAAGGTGGATAAATTGACGGAGGAGATGCGTAAGAAGAACTACGACTTGCTCCTTACCGACATTCAGATGCCCAATACCGATGGATTCAAGCTGCTTGAACTACTACGAAAGTCACGCATCGGAAACTCAAAGGATATTCCTGTTGTGGCAATGACTGCCCGCAGCGAGAGTGAACGCGAGGCATTGCTCGATGCAGGCTTTGACGGTGCTATCTTCAAGCCGTTCTCCATGAATGAACTGTTGAAAGTCATTGCTTCAGTTGTTAAGGGACGAGAACCTGGCTGTGAAACCGACTTCTCGATGATGCTTGCCAATGTCTCGGACAAGAGGAAAATCCTGAGAACGATGATTGAGTCCTGCGAAAAGGATATTGTCGATCTGAAGATTGCGATGACAAATGAGAATAGGGAGTCAATGCGAGCCATAGCACACCGTATGTTCCCGATGTGGGAAATGCTCTCGATGGACGAGATACTGCTGGCATACCGCAATGTACTGAAGGATAGCGATAGTGATACTCAAAGTGTATTGAACCACACGAATCATATCATCACTCATATTGAGCACCTGATTGAGGATGCCAGAAATGAAATAGAAAGAATAGCCGATGAAGAAAAGAATATTGATAGTAGAGGATAATGTAACCCTTTCTCATATAGTAAGGGATTGGCTGGAGCGTGAAGGATATGCTGTGGCGACTGCGATAGACGAACCTTATGCCCGCAAGTTATTACACAAGGAGCCTTTCAATCTGATTCTCTCCGATGTGCGTCTGCCACAGGGTGACGGCATACACCTCCTTGAATGGATTATCAAGGAGAAAATGGATATTCCCTTTGTGATAATGACCGAGTACGCTTCTGTAACCGATGCAGTCAAGGCGATCAAACTTGGGGCGAAGGACTATCTCTCCAAACCTGTATTCCACGAGCAGTTGGTAGAGATGGTCAAGGAACTATTGAAACCCGTATCAACGGTACGCAGTAAGGAGAAGGAACTCTTCAAACGTACAAGTCCGAAAG
Source organism: Bacteroidales bacterium (assembly GCA_017561265.1). The sequence goes on along the minus strand of JAFZDJ010000037.1, from coordinate 1,285 downwards.
CGAAGGAGGCTATGAATATGGCTGAGCTGGTCGCTCCATCGGATATATCAGTACTGATTCTCGGTGCAAACGGTACGGGTAAAGAGTCCGTTGCCCGAAGCATTCACTTCCATAGCAACCGTAAGGATAAGCCCTTCGTTGCGGTGAACTGCGGTGCCATACCTCACGAACTTGCAGCCTCTACATTCTTCGGACACGCTAAGGGTGCATTTACGGGTGCTGATGCTGATAAAGGCGGATGCTTCGAAGCGGCCAATGGCGGTACACTCTTTCTTGATGAGATTGGGACATTACCATACGAAATGCAGTCTTCATTGCTCCGTGTATTGCAGGAGGGAACATTTATGCCTGTCGGCTCAAGTACAGAGCGTGTAGCGGATGTCCGTATCGTAGCAGCAACCAATGAGGATATGGAGAAGGCTATTGCAGAGGGGTGTTTCCGAGAAGACTTGTATCATCGTCTGGGTGAGTTTGAGATAAGGCAACCATCGTTATGTGAATGTCCCGAAGACATACTTCCGCTTGCCAACTTCTTCCGTGAGAAGTTCTCCGCAGAACTGCATCGTGAGAGAACAGGCTTTACAGCAGAAGCGGAACGGTTGTTGCTCTCTCACACTTGGTCAGGCAATATAAGGGAGTTGCAGAACAAGATCAGGCGTGCGGTATTGATGGCTAAGGATACGCTCATTGACCATACGGATTTGAATATCGCACAGGCAAAGCCGATAGATATTCCGGAGGCTCCACTATTACCATTGAAGGACGAGGAGCAGGAAAAGCAAAGTATCATAAGAGCCTTACAGTCATGTGGTGGTGTCAAGACAAAAGCGGCCGAAATACTCAAGGTTGATTCATCCACATTGTACCGCAAGATGAAAAAGTATGGCATAAAATGATGATTATGGAGGTAATATAAACCTCATATTGGCAAAAAGTTGTATCTTTGAGCCGTAAAATTGAAATATCGCGGCAGAACATTAGTTGTTCCTGTCCGTTTACATAACATAAGTTCGCAAGAATCCTAAACAGAAATCTGGCAGTGGAAGTTAAAGTGATGAATTGCGTATGCTTATGCTATACCCTGCGGTATAGCGTGGCATCACGTATATCACTTTGGGCTTTGCCAGAGCCTCTGTTTAGATGCGTGGTGACCACGCTTCTTTTTTGGACGGAGGTAACGATATGGCAAAGATTCAGATCATAACAGCAATGACTTTGGACGGCTTTCTACCGAAAGCTGACGAGAACCTGATGCAGTGGGTAATGAATGATGATAAGGGCTTTC
>JAFZDJ010000147.1 GCA_017561265.1 Bacteroidales bacterium | reverse complement strand
CTCCGGCAGGTGGTTGCGGTCGAAGCAGGCGTTGTAGGCGAAGATGCTCTGGACGCCGTGCTGGGCCAGCCATGCCTTCAGATCCCGGATGGCTTCCGCCCGGGTGCAGAGGATGGGCTCCACCGGGGTGTCCAGAAAGAGGGCGTCGTAATACATGCCGCCCGCCCGGCACTCTCTGGGCAGGATGTGGTATTTCATTTCGATGGGATGGAAGGTGTCCGAATCGGCGATGACGGTGCCGATGGACATGACCTGATCGGCCCAGTTGGTTTCGGTATCAATGACGGCGAATTTTCCCATGTTCGTTCTCCTTGGGTGGTCTTTAGGGATAGTATATCGGAAGAACGCCGGGTTTGCAATGGGACACTTTTCGTGGTATGATGGGGGAAATGGCGGCGGTGTTTAAGTTGTAATAGAGAAAGATAGCTAAGATTTACACCAATTGTGCGAAAAGGAAGATGGCCATGTATGTAGATAAGATTTTTAAGCGATACAAGTTGACTATCAAAGATAATCAGATTTTAGACCCAATCAGAAAGAAGTACGTTGCGCTGACTCCTGAAGAGAAGGTGCGCCAGCAAACGATTAAATTCCTGATTCAGCGATTAGAGGTTCCGAAAGAGAAAATCGGAGTCGAAAAAAGCCTGAGTTCACTGGGTGACATTGGTAATCGCAAAAGAATAGATATTTGCATTTGGGGTGAAAGTGAAGAGATCCTTGCAATTATCGAGTGTAAGGCCGGTAATATCGATGGCTGGGAAGCACCTTATCAGCAGGCGATTGATTATGTGGAAAGTCTGAAAGTGCGGAATTATTTTGTTGTTGATGGCTGGATTATGGATGGGTATCATTATGATTATGATCGGATTCAATTTGATCCCATCGATGAGATTCCTACTTATCAGGAAATGCTTCGACTGAAATAAAGTGTAGCCATAACGATATATGTGAGAAAGTCACGGAATAAATCCTCCTCCCCGGCTATAATAAGGCCATAAAGAAAAACAACACTTCTTGAAACGGAGGATTTTAATATGAAAAACGTGAAGTTCTATATCTGCCCCCACTGCGGCAATATTGTTGAGATGATCCATGACGCAGGCGTCAACCCCGTCTGCTGCGGCCAGAAGATGGATGAGCTGGTGCCCGGCGCTGTGGAAGCCAGCCACGAGAAGCACATCCCTGCGGTGGATGTGGACGGCGGCATCCTGGCGGTCAAGGTCGGCTCCGTGGAGCATCCCATGGCCGAGGAACACTGGATCGAGTGGGTGGAGCTGGTCAGCGACAAGGGCATCCAGAGAAAGTACCTGAACCCCGGCGAGGCCCCCAAGGTCAGATTCCTGCTGAACGGCGAGAAGCCCCTGGCGGTCTACGCTTACTGCAACCTCCACGGTCTGTGGAAGGTCGAACTGTAAAGGATCAGTAAAAATCAACCGGGTAGTCAAACTACCCGGTTTTGTATGTTCTGGCGCAAAATGAAAAAACTATGCAAGATAATAGTCGAAAAAGATAAAAAATAGGTGTTGACAATTTGAGGTTGCGGTGCTAATATATGTCAGGTCGCTGCGGGGAACCAAAACCCGAAACGACAAAGCCAAGTAACCTGAACCTAAGGCGAAAGCTAAGGGGGCGGCCGAGCTGG
>JAFZDJ010000146.1 GCA_017561265.1 Bacteroidales bacterium | reverse complement strand
GAGACAGGTTCAGGCATCCGGATTGCGGGTACGGAATAGACCTTTTTCTTATTTCTGGAATACTTCAGTCTGAACACTCCTCCACTAATCACTTTCCAGTAATCTTCAGTCCTGGACAACGATATGAACAATGTATGATTCCTATCTTCATTAACTTCCAGAAGATATGATCCGCTATGTCCTTCTTTGATTGTCGTAAAGTGTTCTGTCACATATTCAACGAACGCTGTCACGTCAGCGAACCCACATTCGGATAACTGATCAGAATGATTCTTTTCCATATGAGCAAGTCCATAACTTTCATCTCCTTCAGCAACCCTGATAGGCGCTGCCGGCAGGTTCATTTCTTCAGTGATGTACCCGAAATCGATCGAGCCCTTGCTGTTCAGGACGAACGGAGAGCCGTTTTCATCGACGGCCAGACGATAATTCTTCATGTTTTTTCCTTGAAGTTCCGGACTTTGTCGGCAGAATGGAAATTTATGTGGCGAAATCAGGAAGATTTTTCTTTTTCTTATGATTATTGCATTTTTCTGTGCACATTTGCGGATGCACAAATAAATTTAAGCATCATTAAAATTTATTTAACATGCACCGATTTTACACTTTTGTAAAGTTTCTTTACACTCAACCTACAATCAAAGAAGCGATAAAATACTACAAATCAACACATTAAATAGTTTGGCACAGCTATAGCTATTGACTTTGTCAGAAAACGAAAAAACTATTCTATATGAAATCATACCTGAGATTCCTGTCGAGAAACAAACTATACACAGCGATAGAGGTCGTGGGGCTGAGCGTGTCGCTGGCATTTGTCATGATCATCGGCTGTCATGCATGGAACATGTACACTCTGACATGGAGCATTCCTGACCATGATAAGATATATGCCCTGAACGGGACATCAAAGGGCATGGCTTCAATGGAGCTTTATAACCACATCGACAAGATTCCTGAAGTACAAGAACATGTAATATATAACTACAATGACATATATGTAGAGGGTGCCGAGGGGCTGTTTGCAGACAAGGTGATTCTTGCCGGCGAAGGTTTCTTTGATATGTTTCCTCGCATTATAAAAGCAGGAAACATCAGCAAACTGAAGGATGATGGTACCGTCGTCATTACAACAAATATGGCGGAAAGATTGTTTGGAGGAGAAGAAGAAGCTATCGGTCAGCCAATTACTCTTAACAAGTTCGGTTCCAGGGAGGATCCTTCGTATTCCAACACACTGCAGGTGGCAGCTGTTGTGGAGGACTTTGATAATTCTATCTTTATGTCGGCAGGACTTGTCATCAATCATGAGGCAGGAGCCCGCTATGTCGCTCCATCAGTATCTCCTCAATTATTCGTAAAGACAGATGACCTTATCAGCCGAGAGGATATTTCAGATAAGGTAAGACAAATCATCGACGAGCATTGTACTGAAGATCCGCACTGGAATCCGGAATATACGTATGCTGACCCACTCGATGACCTTATCATGCATGAAAGACATTACGGACTGATGCATTCAGGCTCGACACTGATGATCATACTTTCTGCAATCGCTATAATATTGCTTCTTTCAGCGGTCTTCAATTATATAAACCTTACATTTGCCCAGACATCAAAGCGTAGCAATGAAATCGCAACAATGCGTCTTGTCGGTGCCCGGAAAAGCGAAATTCTGCGTCAACACATGATGGAAAGCATGCTGATGACATCCATATGCACCATTATTGCGCTGACTCTGATCATTGCTGTCACACCGATTGTAAACAGCATCATTACCGGAATGATTCAAGGACCGACTGAAGTACCATCTATCGGTCTTACATGGCGTTCCGTACCTGTGATTGTGGTCATTGCAATGGTTACCGGCCTTGTATCCGGTATAGTACCTGCAGGTCTTGCGATGTCATTCTCCCCTATCGAAGTAACAAAGGGCAGATTCAAGAAGATGAGGAAAATGATCTTCAGCAGGATATTCATCGGTATAAACACCGTGATAGCTGTGATTCTAATGGTATTCTCCATCACATTGGAAATGACCCACATGAAGTTCCGAAATACTCCTACTAGCTGGAACAGCGAGAACATTCTCTTCATGTCAAGATCCACTTACGGCAACATGCGTGATGACGCTGTATTCGTCGAAAGGCTTAAAGCACTCCCGTTTGTCAAGACCATAGGTATGTGCGATGGAGGAATTGCCAGAAACCATGTCATGACCCAGAAAGACCTGCAGGGAAACGGTCTGATGATGAGTGTTTGTACTGTTGATACAACAACTTTCCGCATGATGGGGCTTTCTCAGACTTTTACTTTCAATGTTCCTCTTGAAGGATCGATTTGGTATTCAGAATCTTTGGTTGAGAGACTCAGCGCCGATTCAGACGAGCTTATGGATGCTGATCCCTCTGTCATTGTACCCGGATTCAGAGATTGCCATTCAGGAGGTGTGGTCAAGGATTTTGTATGTTGCGATCCTTCAAGATTTTATGAAATTCCATATCAGATTCTTAAAGTAGAAAGCCATCCGTACGGGTATTTTTATGCAATAGAGACAACCGGCCCTCACGATGAAGCAAGGGCAGCAATAGAAGAGGAACTGAAGAAATACTGCAACGAGACAACAGGATATTATGAGAGCAGGGAGTATTTCGGTTATGCAGAAGACTTTATCAAGGAATCTCTTTCAGGCTTAAGTATCATGATCATATTTGCAAACGTATTCCTTGTAATCGCACTTGTGATTTCAATACTCGGCCTGTTCGCCATGAGTTCATACTTTGCAGAAGAGAATACCAAAGGCATTGCCATACATAAGGTATTCGGAGGAACCGTGCAAAGTGAGACTATCCGAAATGTCCGCAAATACATGAGGATTATAGTCTGTGCAAACATAATAGGTCTCCCTCTCGGCTGTATCGTGTCCAAACTCATGCTTCAGGGTCTGCCAGGGGTAAACATGCTATGGCCGAT
>JAFZDJ010000018.1 GCA_017561265.1 Bacteroidales bacterium | reverse complement strand
GCCGTTGCCATATTCGTCAAAGACAGCGTTTACAATATATCTGTTCCAATTGAAATCTATTTCCCTTCCGATTACAGGTCCATCCTTAGCCAGATAGTCAGCAAATTCCTTTGAAACAGCAATTCCGTCAGGAGTATCCAGAAAGTCGATGCCACCGACGCTGAACTTTGCGGGGAAGAAGTAAAAGAAATCCTTGTCCACATAGTGAATCTTCCTGTTGGTATTCTCAATGTCATACCATGCATTGTTCAATATCGGACTGGTCACCTTTTCGATTTCAGGCACTCTCTCCTTCAGGAAGTCTCCGAATCCCGGCGAACTTACCTGCACACGCTCAACGCACAGGCTGTAGATGTTCTCATAGTTGTCATGTCCCTTGGATATCCGGGCAATGTTCGTATAAAAACATATCATCGGTATCACAAACGCCAGCGCAAGGCTCAGTCCCACAATCTCGATCGCAGTGTACAGTTTGTTTCTGGACAGGAATCTCAGGTAGCTTTTCATGTTGTTGATTTTTAATCTCTTGCGTTGAATCGCCTGCTCCATCTGCCGCAGGCGATTCAGCGTATGTCTTTGTTAGTCATCGTTTTGCGTTGCGGTCATGCTTATTCCTTCTTCAACGCCTCGGCAGGGTTGGTGCGGGCAGCCCGAAGGGTCTGCCAGAGGACGGAGGCAAGGGAGATCGCAAAGGAGAGTATGACTGCGACTATATAGATCCACCATACATTCTTTGGATTTATTCCGAATTCCATGAAGAACTGTCGAACGAGTTCTGCGACACATATTCCCAGCAATGATGCGATTCCCGTTATGATCATATAGAAGCGAAGATTCCTCATCACTTCACCGTTTTCCGTTGCTCCGAATATTCTCCTGACTGCGATTTCGTTCTTTCGTTCATTCGTGAAATGCATGCTCATTCCGATGAGCCCCATCATGGACATGATGACGACCAGCACCATTACTATCCCGATCATATCAATGATCAATCTGAAAGGAGCTGTGATTTCCTCAAATATGTCGAGAACGTATTTTGCCTTATCTACACCAGCCATATCAGCATCCGGAGCGATCTGGTTCATCTGTGCTTCGTCGTAAAGGCTCTGTATCAGTTCACGTCCTTCCTTATGGTCTCCGGCAACCTTGAAGATGACACCGGTCCTGATGGTCTTTTCCTTGACGGATGCAACAGTAAGACATGGGCTGAGGTTACCCTCCAGCGGTGCCATACCCGGAAAGTCATTGATGATACCTGCCAGATGGTCTGTTCCTGTAGCCTTGTATAGATGTTCAAGAACACGAGGATCCTTTTCAATGAATGATTGCGTATATGTGGTAATCCATAAACCATTAAGGTCATTGCCGTTCTTCTGGAGGATTTCGAACCCGAATGTCTCGAATCCGTTTTTGTCACATTCTATATGACTGTAAAGATATTGAGGTGCATCAGGAATGCTCAGAGCACCACTTAGGCCCTGGGTCGGTACCTGAGATGCCAGTCCACAAGATAATATTTCCGGACATTCAGCTGCTTTGGACAACATTATCGCTGCATTTTCCGGAGCTACCCGCATATAAACCATATCTTCTATGTCGCAGTTGAAGTCGACCTTCATTGCATCACGGTGGCATTTATCAGCCATAAGCACGACAGACAGAAGGACAACTGAAAGAATCATCTGAAAACTGATGAAGAATTTTGAGAGTCTTCTTTTGCTATGAAGTCTGAAATCACCCTTGGTAATGTCCAGAGGACTGAATCTGGATGCTACCAGTGATGGTGCCAGACCGGCTGCAATTGAGGTTATCAGAATGATCGAAACTGATGCAGCGATGGTTCTGATGTTCCATACAGGCTTGACTGAGAAGTCTGTGAACTCGGTCATTGCAAGCAGACCTTTGATGAAGTTGCCCGTATATCCACTTAAAAGATAGCCGAATACAAAGCATGCTGCGGTAAGTAACAGTGATTCGCATAGATTGCTTATTATCAGGCGACTACGTGTGGAGCCAACAAGCTTCCTGGTTGCATTCTCCTTTGCTCTGGTTGTCGAGAGAGCTACATTCAGATTGATATAGTTGAGGATGGCAGTGATGAAAATCAGAAGCAGAAGAACGCCAACCAAGGCCATAGAAGCCTGCTGATATTTCATGAACTGGCCGTAATTCATGATACATGTCGGCAGTTCATCATATCTTACTAATCCTCTGAATACCCCTTCCCTATATTTGAGATAAGTCTCATCACCCGCATTGAATATATCTGCTGTCTCAAGGATTCGTTTTTCTATTTCCTTGCGATCATATCCATTCCTAAGTGATACGAATGTGACCCCACTGGAAATGCCTCCGTTTTCTCTGAGTTCCTTGAATGGAGCGATATTCTGCAATATTTCACATTCTTTCAAAATGTCATTCCTGTCGTTCTTGAACACGGCTGCCACAGTGTAATACTTGTCTTCTATCTTCACGGCTTTGCCCATGGCAGATCCGTCCGCAATCATTGATGCGAACTTCTCAGACACGGCGATATTTTCCCTGGAATCCAGAAAAGATTCGTCACCTTCGATAAACTCAAACGGGAAGAAATAGAAGAATTCCTTGTCGATGATGCTTCGTGGACCTAACATCGCAGAAGTTGTCCTTTCAATCTCAGGAATACGTTCCTTCAGGAATTCTCCGAAATTGACTTCTGTATACAAGTTCCCAAGATATGATACAGCGTATATATCCTCATATCTTTCATGTGCACGCGATCTCTCGTATTTGTCAGCCACCACATTGATCAATGGTATCACAAAAGCCAGCGCAAGGCTCAGCCCCACAATCTCAATCGCGGTGTACAATTTGTTTCTTCCTAGGAATCTCAGGTAGCTTTTCATGTTGTTGATTTTTAATCTTTTATGTTGAATCGCCTGCGGCAGATGGAGCAGGCGATTCAACGTATGTCTTTGTTATTCATCGTTTTGCGTTGCGGCCATGCCTATTCCTTCTTCAGCGCCTCGGCAGGATTGGTGCGCGTCATACGCAGGGCCTGAAGGAGAATCGCTGCAATGACCACGACGATAACAACAGCAAATGCTCCAGCGTAGATGATAGGGGAGTTGTCAGTGCGGATGACGTATCCTCCGAGCCAGCGTTCGATGACCACATAGGCGATCGGGATGGCAGCCACTCCGGAAATCACTACGGGAAGTACGAAGTCGAGTGTGATCTTCCTGATGAGCTCTTTCTTTGAGCATCCGAAGACACTGCGGATTGCATTATCCTTCTCGGTGGTCTTGCTATGATAACTGCTGAGTCCTACTATGGTCATTATGGTCATAAGGATGCAGATAAGAGAGAATCCGCTCAGGAGCTTGAGCATATTCTTTTCTTCCTTAAGGTCCCTTTCCACCTTTTCTCGTAAAGTCTCGACAGCGAACATTGTGTCGTCGTACCCTTTGCTGTAATAGAAGTCCTGTACCATCTTCTTTGCCTTTTGTTCATCTATGTTAACTTTCAGAATAGGCATACCATACTGAACCATTTCAGGTATATTGCGAACATTGATGAATGCAAAGTCACTATAAGCATTTTCCTTTACGCGACCAATCTTTATGTCGCTTACGATGCCGCTCAATGGAGCTGGCTGCCATAGATTCAGCATTCCATCTGTCATATATTCGTCAAGACGCTCATATGAACTTTTGCATACATACCATTTGCCGTCCTCAGAATCAGCTGAGCCTGATCCGTTGTCTTCAAGGATTTCTATACCGAGAATATCAAAGTACGCGGTATTTCCGTCAATGAATGTAATTCTTTCATTGTCATTAGTGACATTACTTGTAAGGTCTGTCATTGTCCACGAAGTAGGCAATGTCTGAAATGAGCCGACTTTATCTACGAAAGGAAGGGATTCGAGCTCGTCGATGAACCGATTTTGATCGGAAACGAACCCGACACATACTATGTTGTCGAAACTGTATCCGAAGGGTTGGTTCAAAATATGCCTTGTTTGGCGTGTTACACCAAAACAGATTGACAATCCACCTATGCAGAGAAGACCGGCTAGTCCGATGAACCCCTTTCCATAAACAGCCTTGTCGCGGTATCTCGCCTCTCCTTTGATCACATTGATCGTGCTGTATGAAGAAAGTATATATGAAGGTACTGCACTGGCGATAGCGACCATCAAGACGATGATTTCTGCAAGGATAAGGTATTCGTTCAGCTGGGTAAGTGGATTGATCTCTGCACCAAGGATCTGCCCGATAGGGTTCTTGAATGCAACAGCGGTCAGAATTGCAAAGACGCATGAGACAGCAAGTAGTATCAACGCCTCTGCAAAACATCTTCCTATGACTCCCTTACGGTCTGTTCCAAGAAGCTGACGTGTTGCTATCTCCTTGATTCTGAATCTGCTGAATGCTATTGTGAGAACGATATAATCAAGGAGAGAGACAATTGTAATGAATATGCACATAAGCAGATAGATTCCGAAGAGCTTACCCTGTCTTATGTTCTCGAAGTAATAGCTGTATACATTCGGATCCTGCAGTTTGATCTTATCGAATGCTGTCAGGCCGATTTCTTTTTTGACATCTGGTCTATACTTGGTGTTCAGTTTAAGAAATTCGCTTGTCAGACTTTCAGCGACAACCGTCGGATCGTTTCCTTCACGGAGCTTCACAAAACTGAATTCCAGGATTCTAAGTCCACCTTGGAACATAGCATGCTGCTTCTCCTGAATAAGGTCTATCCTCATCATCATGTCCGGCTCTTTGAAAACCGTCCTTGCGAAAGGCTTGAAAATGCCTGTCACTATCAGGTTTACATCGAAATCCAATGCAGGTTCATCTGACCATTGCCCAAATGGGTTCTTCTCGAATACATTGATTTCCTTTCCAAGAGCGTTGCCATCAGGGAAGAGGGTATTTGCCATTGCTTCAGATAACACAACGCTGTTCCTTGATGTTAATGCAGTTTCCGGATTGCCCTCCGACAATGGGAATGAGAAGAAATCAAAGAATGTTTCTGACACACCCATGATTGTCACATTCATTTTGTTTTCTCCGCAGCTTGCCGTAGTGATGTCCTGGAATAATGTTGTACTGTTATGGGGTGGGATCAGTCCGCAAGTACCGATGATTTCCGGCATCGCAGCATATAAATGCGGCACTTCATCAAATATATCAGGACGGTCGGCACTATGAACCAGATAAATGTCATCTGTATCTTTCAAGACACGGTTCACACTCATATCGTTCACGATATACGAGCTCAATACGATCACAAAAGCCAGCGCAAGGCTCAGTCCCACAATCTCAATCGCGGTGTACAATTTGTTTCTTCCTAGGAATCTCAGGTAGCTTTTCATTATGTATATTTTAATTTTGCGTTTATATGTCAAAGATTTCAGATTATTCTGTCTTTAATGCATTTGCAGGATCTGCTGTTGCTGCCTTACAGCTTCTGAGAACGACCACTCCGATGGTCACAGCCATGACTGCCACAAGTGCTAGGGCAAATACCCACCAGTACATCGGACAGCGGTGTGCGAATGTGGCTAGGTATCTGTTGACAATCACCCAGCTGACAGGTGCAGCTGCAGCGAAACATACGAGGACGATCTTCACGAATCTGCTGCAGAACATTGCAAGGATCTCCTTTACTGTTGCACCGTTGACTCTGCGAAGCGCGATCTCTCTGCGGCGGTACTGAGTCTCGAACATGACCAGGCCGAATACTCCCATAAGTGAGATGATGATTGCAATCAGAGTGAAGAGGCTGATAAGGTCAGAGAGAGCCTTCTCTTTCCTGTAAGTCGCATTTATGTTGTCGTCGAAGAAATGGATATTCCATTCATCTGGTGACACATTGTATTCCCATTCGCTCATAACGCTTGCAATGTGTTTCATGACAGCCTGATAATCCGCACCAGCTGATACTCTTATGAATGCTGTCGTAGGATACCACCATGGGTCTGTTCCGAAAATATAGAGCGCGAAAGGACGGACCTCATGCTTGAGCGACTGGAAACTGAAGTCTTCGCAGAATCCTACGATGTCAGTTTCAGTCATATGTCCGCTGACCTTGTCTTCAAGAGTGAATCCGTATTTCCTGCGTGCCGCATCATTGAAGATGAATACACCTGTCTCGCTGTGTTTGTCCTCAGGCGAGAATGTCCTGCCTTCGATGATGTCGATTCCCATGAATTCCGGGAAATCATATGCGACCGGATAACATTCGAAATTGATGTTCTGACCATTCCACTGACGGCCCCAGCCCATCCTTTCTTCTGCAATAAGGTCTCCTGCAGCCCATGTCACATCGGCGATTTGCGGATCTGTCTTCAGCCTTTCCTCGACTGCCTCTGCGTTGTATCCGATATAATTGGTCGTATGCACATACAGCAGCTGCTCCTTATCGAATCCCATATCGAAATCGATCATATAGTCGCGCTGAATATTGATGAATCCTGAACAGATGATCAGTACGCTAGAAATTACAAATTGCAGTCCGACGAGGATGTAGCGGAGTCTCTGACCGGATTTTGTTCCGCTGAATGAGCCTTTCAGCACCAATGCAGGTTCGAATGAAGTGATATAGTATGCCGGATACAGGCTTGATACAATGGAAATGACAATAGCGATTGCAACCGTGAGCATAGTCACCCCAATATTTGTACTGAAGTTGCTGTCTGCGCTGATAAGGTGAGTCAACTGGCTCATATTGAACAGCATGACAAAGGCGAATGCAAGGACCAGTGCAAACAGAATCAACGTCATACTTTCTGTCACAGTGCTGATGATAAGCTCACGACGTGTACATCCGAGCACTTTCTTCGTATTGACGGCCCTGATGCGTTCGGGGATCTGCGCAAAGAAGAAGTTGATATAGTTGATGAATGCGATGCTGAGGATAAGGATGCCGACGATCAGGAGAATTATTGTGGTCGTCTTGTTTCCTCTTTCGAGCTGGGCATTATCGTAATACAGGCTTTCAATCGGAATAAAGTCCGCAATCGCCATGTTCAACATATCATTCACTTCCTTGTCGAATTCCTCCTGGGTCATTCCAAGTTCTTCAGGAGAAGGCATAGTGCCGAAGAACCTCTCCATATAATAGCTGCGTGCAACCTCGGCAAGTTCCTTTTCCATCTGCTCGACCTGTGACGGATCATGCAGTTTTACAAAATGCGTGAATCCCCATTCTGTGAAGTTGTCCAGACTTCTGTCACCCATATCGCTCAACAGGTCAAGATTCTTGAAATGCGAGTTGTCCGGCATATCCTTGAAGACAGCGACGATCGTACGCATGTCCGTACCCTGACCGAGACTCATGCCGACCTTAAGGTCAAATCGGTTTGCAGCACTTTCGCTGACAGCAAGAGTGTTTCGGTTGATGACATCGTCCAATGATCCTTCCACGGCTTCGAATCCTATAGCCATCAGGGCAGTTCCGCTGATGTCCGTATGACGCAGGGAAAGAACTTCCTTCTCGCCATTTCTATCGGTCCAGAAACTTTCCGGAGCAGTATTGGTCAGGTTGATCACTCCTCCAAATTCAATGTTAGGGGAGGACTGCATAAGTTTTTCCGCCAGAGGACGGCAATAGTACAGGGTGTTGTATTTGGCTTGACCTTGTGCATCTACGGAGAGTACAAACACTTTCTCCGAATCCTTGATGCCCTTGTTGAAGTTCAGGTCATAGTCCACCTGCACAAGAATGATGTAGAAAGCCGCGAACGCCACAGCCATACCAAGCACATTGAGGATGCTTGACATGAATGAACTGCTGCCTTTTCTGAATATGTTGAATAATGCCATTTCTTCAGTTGTGTTTAGTCGTTGTGTCTATCCGTTAAGTTATGGAAATAAAGACAGTATCTCGCGACAGTGCCTTTCAATATTGTGCGTGTTTTCTTTATGATTTTGTCGATAAGTGGAAGCGACATGCCACCCCCGGCTAGGGGGTGCCTTCGAAGAAGGCGGGGGTCGCTGGAACTTACGACAAAATCATTAAAGTTCGTTCTTTACGTCTGATACGATCTGACCGTCGAAGAGGTTGACGATGCGCTGTGCGCATGCTGCGTCCTTCTGTGAGTGAGTCACCATCACGATGGTTGTGCCTTCCTTGTTAAGTTCTGTGAGGAGATCCATGACTTCCTTGCCGTTCTTCGAGTCGAGGTTACCTGTAGGCTCATCGGCGAGGATCAGCTTAGGGTTTGATACGACTGCACGGGCGATGGCGACGCGCTGCTGCTGACCTCCTGAAAGCTGCTGAGGGAAGTGCTGGGCTCTGTGGCTGATGTTCATTCTCTTGAGCATCTCGGTCACGCGCTGCTTGCGTTCTGATGAGCTGATATTGAGATACTTCAGAGGAAGTTCCACATTCTCATATACGTTGAGCTCGTCGATGAGGTTGAAGCTCTGGAACACGAAGCCGATGTTGCCCTTGCGGAACTTTGTGCGGTCCTTTTCCTTGAGTTTTGCAACTTCCTGTCCGAGAAGCTTGTAGCTTCCGTCAGTTGGATTGTCAAGAAGACCGAGGATGTTAAGGAGTGTTGACTTGCCGCATCCTGACGGACCCATGATGGCCACGAATTCGCCGTCATTGATTTCGAAAGAAACCTTGTTGAGTGCTGTTGTTTCGATTTCCTCTGTACGGAAAACCTTGCAAAGATCTGTTACTGTAATCATAATGTTTTGTATTTGTAAATAATAGATAATTAATGATTTGTGTTGAATCGCATGCTCCATCTGACGCAGGCGTTTCAGGGTGCGATGGCGAGTACTTCGTTATCACCGAAGTTGTCATATCCCGAAGTGATGACTTTTTCGCCTGGCTCGAGGCCTTCGAGGACTTCGTAGAACTGAGGGTTCTGACGGCCGATGCGGATCTCGCGCTTGACTGCCTTGCCTCCCTCAGGGGATACAACATATATCCATTTGCCGCCGGTCTTCTGATAGAATGTGCCGCGTGGGATGAGGATGGCCTTCTCAGGCTGGCCTAACTGCAGGTTGAGATAATAAGTCTGACCTGTACGGATATTTGCCGGCTGGTCACCGCTGAACCGGAAGTCTGCCTGGAACTTTCCGTTGCGCACCTCGGGATATACCTTGCGGATGACGGCGTCATATGTCTCGTTCTGGCGCTCGAAAGTCGCTGTAAGTCCGGCGAATACACGGTCTATATAATGCTCGTCGACCAGCGCCTCGATCTTATAGCTTCCTTCCGCATTGATCTGACCTATCTTGCGACCGCTTGCGACCGACTCGCCGAGCCCCACTTCTATAAGTCCCAACACACCGTCAATAGGAGCCTTGACATCAAGATTGTCCTTGCGCTTACGTATCCTCTGCATGTTGATCTTCATATTCTTGAGGCTTTCCTCCATCTGCTGGATCTGCACGTTTCTGTACATGCTGTCCTGCTCTGCTCTTGCAATGGTAACTTCCAGCTTCTTGCAGAAAAGCACATAGTCTTCTTCAGAACGGAGGTATTCCTCTTTTCCAATAAGTCCGTCGTCGAAAAGGCGTTTCTGTGATTCGAGGGCACGTCCCTTGCGTTTCACTTCTGTCTGGAGCTCGAGGATGTTGAGACTGAGCTGCATCTTCTCCTGTTCCATCTGTATCATTGTGTTTCGCAACGCATTTTCTTTCTCTGCGAGATTTGCTTCAGAATTGAGAATCTCGAGGTCAAGGTCGTCGTTGCTCAGACGGATGATCACATCTCCTGCCTTGACCTGTGTTCCTTCCTCGATTACGATTTCCTCGACGATACCTGCCTCACGAGGACTAACCTGGATAGTGGTCATAGGGTGGACCTGTCCGCTTATGCGGATGTAGTCGTTGAATTCCCCGGCCTTGACCTCGTTGATGGTAAGCGTGTCACCGTTTACACGCAGAGTGCTTGCATCGTCACGGAAGATGAGCCAGAGGATGAATATGGCCATGAAACCACCGAACCAATAGGGGAGTGCTTTCTTGCTGAATACCAAGGCTATGCCTTTCTTTTTTTCAATAGGTTTATCCATGATCTTTATAATTGTCTGATTTATATCATCTCATTTACATCTATTTCCAAATCTTCTCCTTTGATGAAATCATAAAGAGTACATTGACGGAGCTGATAGTAGAATGCCCAGAAATTGCTGACATCACTGATATATTGTCTGAATGCGCTGTCGTTTTCAGTCTGAGCCATGTTCAGATCTGTTACAGTTGCATTTCCTTCCCTGAATCTGTGCATTGTAAGCTCGTATCTTTCTTTTGCGATATTCATTGCTCTACGCGATACCATGCACTGCTGGCGCTGGTTGTTGAACTGGCTTACGGCGGTGAAGACCTGTCTTCTGTAGTCATTCTCGGACTGCTGGACCTGTGCCTTGACCACTTCCTGTGCTGCCTTCGCTTTCTGGACCTTTCCTTTTCCAAGCCCCCAGTCGAAGATCGGAATGCTGAATGTCACTCCCACCACTTCCTGATCCAGGAGATCCTTGTATGCCTGCGGAAATTCAGGACCGGTCTGTGACATTCCGAAGCGTGCATTAAGTGAGAACGAGAAACCGCGTGAGGCCTTTGCCCGAGCCACAGCTGATTCTGCATTGAGGAGGCTGAGTTCATTGTTGAGGCTGAAACTCGAGTTCTCGAGTGACTTGGACATTACCAGGTCATAATCCATCTGAATGTCAGGGAGTTCCTCTTCCAGAGCAGGGACGACTTCGAATGATTCGTCAAATCCAAGTAATGAGTTAAGTGTCATCTGTGCTTCGCGTACCATTACTTCGGTTTCATTGATCGCTATGCTGTCGTTGAGCATTCGAAGCTCGAGCTGGAGATAATCTGCCTTGGTTACATCGCCGAGCTGAAGCCTTTCCTTCGCGATCTTCAGCATGTTGCCCGAATTCTCGAAGTTGCTTTGGCTTATCTCGTTGTTCATCTTTGCGAGAAGGAGATTGTGGTAGGCATATACTACATTGATGGTGACCGCTTCCATTGATCCGAGATAGTCCCTCTTTCCTTTTTCATAGGCCTTAGGCTCGATCTTCTTGTCCCACTTGAACTGATTGTAGGTAAACAAAGGCTGATAGTATGATACTGTGACAGGCCTTGAATACCATGTCAGGCTTTTGTTTCCACCGAACTGGTCAATGCGCGAAAGGTCTGATGAGACCGTGAGTGTACCTCCTGTGAAAGTGATGTTCTGGTTGATTTCAAGTCCTGCTCCGTTCTGAAGGTTGTTGGAACTTACATACTTGAGAGTTCCATCTTCAGGATTCTGCAGAAGAGTGAGCGAACGGTCGAAATTCATCAGGTTTCCATACATGTATACAGAAGGAAGTCTGCTGGCTTTGTAAGAACGATATGCCCAATATGTAGATATGAACGCCTGCTTTGCCTCAAGCGCTTCCACAGATTGTGTTCGTGCGGTGCGGATGGCATCGGAAAGCGTCATATATTCCTGCGCACTGCCTGTTGAAAGAACAGTAAGCGTTAGAAGGAGTGTAAGGGTCAGTTTCTTTGTCATGATCAGGTGTTGTTTTGCCCAGATTATAACATCAGATATGCCAAAGTATTTAATACGTTGTGTATCAATACTTTGGCAAAATCATACTGCGTGGAGAGTGTAAAGAAACTTTACACTTTTGTAAAGTCGTTATTTCTCCCAATGGAATGGGGCGAATTCTGCATCCGGATCTCTCCATGATGGCTTTCTCATGGCATAAATGATATATGGGATTACTACCATCACCACGCATCCGATGATAAGCACTGAATACCATACGGTGCTGCTGCCTGTCTGTATCTGTCCCGGAGGAACGAAGCTGAGAACAAAAGCCAGAAGGGAACCTGCAAAACCGACTATTCCTAGAATCCACATGACCATGTTTCCCTTGCCCAGGCGGAACGGACGTGGCGTGTCCTTCATCTTATATCTGAGCACGATGGCTGCTGCGAACATCAGCATATACATTATGAGGTACAGCAGTATCGTGAGCTGCGACAGAATCTGATAGAACGACTGCACCGACGGCATGACCACAAACAGGAGCGAAAGAAGGGTTACTATTCCTCCCTGTACGAGAAGAATGTTTCTCTGTACTCCGTTGCTGTTGGTCTTCTGGAAGAACGGAGGCAGATATCCGGCCTTTCCCACAGTGAATATACCTTTAGACGGACCTGCGACCCATGTAAGCACGCTGGCCAGCACTCCGAACATCAGTGCTACGGCAATCACCGGTCCCGCCCATGAAATATGGAAATGTCTGAAATAATTGTCAAATCCGATCAGAAGCGACTGTGTCAGGTTGATTTCTTTTGCCGGGATGATGAAGCCGAGGGCGAATGTTCCCAATACGAAGATCGCTACCGTAGCCAGTGAACCTATTATAATCGCCTTAGGGTAGTTGCGCGACGGATCATTTACCTCCATCACATGCACACCCATCATTTCCATACCTGCATAGAACAGGAAGATGCTGCTGGCCAGAACGAGATTGTTGAATTTGGTCAGGTCTGGGAAAAAACCTTGCGACATGTCCATATGATTCTGGCCACCTGTTGCTATGTAGATGATACCCAATAATATAAGTAATCCTGCCGGGATTATTGTTCCGACCAGTCCGCCTATTTTGCTTATCTTGCCGACCCATCCGAGACCTTTCAAGGCGATGAATGTTGCAATCCAGTATATAGCCAATACAGTAACAAGCGTGAATATCTTGTTGGAAGCAAGAGCTGCGTCCGCTGCTCCGTTCATTCCGATGAATGCGAATGATACTGCTCCGAAAGTCAGCACGGTAGGATACCATATTGTAGATTCGATCCATTGAAGCCATATTGCAAGAAAGCCCGTGCGAGGACCGAATGCTTCTCCGACCCATCGGAAGACTCCTCCCTGCTTGTCAGAAAACATGGCGGCAAGCTCCGCTGCTACCATAGCTGTAGGGATCAGGAAGACTATTGCCGCAAACAGATAGTAGAAAGCCGATGAAGGACCATAGACCGCTTCAGCCGGCAATCCTCGCAAGCTCACCACTGCTGTTATGTTCATTATGGCTAGTGTCGCTACGCTGAATTTGAATCCTTTTCCGGTATTTGTATTGTTCGTTTTCATGTTTTATCAGTTAATGAGTATATACCTTTCCTTTCTGCTTTTCGCTGTTGCGTGCGGCAATACGGGTCGGAGTAGGGTATTCCAGCTTTTCCAGCTCCTTCACTGCATTTCTGATGTCATTTATCAGCATGTCAGCCATGTCGCGTGACATGCCCTGACGCACAACGATTCTCATTACGACCATGTCCTCGATGTCTTTCGGCATCGTATATGCCGGCACCATCCATCCGCTTTGCATGAGTTTGTCCTGAAGGTCAAACAGTGTCCAGTTGGCCTTTTCGTCGTATTCCGGTTTCATGTACCATACGAATAGCGGATTTTCCAATTTGTCCGAATAATTCTCGAAACAGTGCATCTTTCCTATGGCCTTGTGACAGTATTCCGCTATCTCCATCGAATTTGTATGGATTTCCTTATATCCGCTCACTCCAAGATGTATGAAGTTATAGTACTGTGCCAGTATCTGGGCTGCTGGACGTGAGAAGTTCAGACCGACCTGTGTGATGTTGGCTCCCAGATAATTGACGCTGAATGACATGTCTTTAGGAAGATATGTTTTGTCTCGCCAGATTACCCATCCCAGTCCGGGATATACGAGACCGTATTTATGACCTGAAGTTGATATTGAGAATACCCATTTCAACCTGAAGTCCCATTTCTTGTCAGGGTCGAGGAACGGCAGGATGAATCCTCCTGAAGCAGCATCCACATGAATAGGGATGTCATATCCTGTCTTTCTGTTATATTCTTCTAGGGCGTTGTTCAGTCCTTCGATGTCATCGTTCATGCCCGTCCATGTCACTCCGGCAATAGGGACAATGCATATTGTGTTCTCATCGCACATACTTATAGCTTTTTCGACATCGAGGGTTGTGTGCTTCCGCGTGATCGGCACTGTTCTCATTTCAATCTGCCACAATTGGCAGAACTTTTCCCATACCACCTGATAAGCCGTGCTCATGACCAGATTAGGCCTGTCATACGGCTTTCCTTCTTTTTTTCTCTTTTCGCGCCATCGGAGCCATGCGGCAACTCCACCCAGCATACATGCTTCAGATGATCCGATTCCCACTGCACCGGTCTTCCATTCATGTTTCTCAGGCGTGTTCCACATGTTTGCAACCATATTGATGCAACGACCGCACATCACGGCCACTCTCGGATATTCCGTTTCATCTATATAATTTATGCCTACTGCCTCGTTCATGAGTCTCGTGCCATATTCATCCATGTATGTAGTCACGAATGTCGCAAGGTTCAATCTTGGCTGTGTCTGCGGGAATGTCTCATCCTTGACTATCTGGTAGGCTATATCTGCAGCAGTCTTATGTTTCGGAATGAATTCTGATGGAGCCGGTTCCCTCATTTCCTTTGATCCGAAAATGTCCGTAATCTCCTTTTTGTTCTCTGTCTTATCCATAATTTTAAATAATTATAATTTGTAACTGACTGCCGGAGTCACAAATTATGCCATATAGCCCGTTACGACAGTGAAATCGGAATGATTCAAAGTCGTAACGGGCAAGGCTATGTAAAGAGAATCCTCTCTTATCTGATATAGTGGGTTTCTACCAGTTCCTCCTGAATATTTGGAGAACCGATTACAAGTACGTCTGCATCCTTTCTACCTGTTTCTTCCGGTGACTTCAGGTGCAGTAAGAACCTGGGCGTTCATCCATTCGAAGATGTTCGCGTGGCCCTGAGGTGCTACTGTGCCTCCTCCGTTATTGTTCGGCTTCACTTCGCTTCCGCTTTGCTCCTGTGACATTGTCACGACGTCGTTGAAGAGGTAGCACCATGAGAAATGTCCATATAGTTTCTGCCCAGGATTATCTATGCCCTGCACATCCTCGAACATGGACATCCATACATTCTTCGCTCCAGCCTTCATCAGACGCTGGAATGTAGGAATGCAGTGCGTCTTCGGATCGACAGTCGTATCATCGTATGACTGCACGAACCAGATGTTTTCTTCAGCAAGTGCCTTTATCTCATTGTCAGAAATGAAATTGTCTGCGTAAGCCTCGCAGGTCGGATATGCAGCTGCAAAATATCTAGGATTGCGGATCAGCATATGCAGAGTCATGTAGCCTCCGTTTGAGCATCCTCCTATATAGATACGGTTGCGGTCGATGTCAGGACGTTCGTCAACAAATCTGTCGATGCATGATTTGAGGACATCTGCATATAGTGAAGGATAGTCGCCGTGGCCGAAGCCCTTTGATGTCCCCATCCACATTGTCGGGCACTGAACAGAAAGTACGTATGCTCCTTTCTCTCCTCCTTCTGAAGTGAAATGCGACTGAATCTCCGGACGTATCAGGGAGACCACTTCATTGCCCAGAAGTGTCACCGATACGTCAATTCCTCCTTCTCCACCACCATGCAGCCAGATTATCAATGGATTGGCAGTTCCGTCCCCCTTCAGTGACCATGGCTCATACGAGGCGTAAGTAAGGGTTACATCGCCAGGCTTTCCAGTCAATCTTCCTGTGAAGGTTCCTTTGTTGAAATAGTCCGCTTCGGAAACGAAGTCCTTGAGAGCCTTGTCTGTTCCGCATTCGATTGCTGTATATTTCTTTTTGCCCACCTTGAGGACTTTGCCTGGCTTCAATCCTACCTCGATGCTGTATTCATCATTCCATACACCATTTCTTATTGAGAGTCCGGATGTGCCGGCAGCAGGTTTTTCCAGGCCGAGGGCAAGGTACGGACCTTCAGGGTTGAATGCACCTCTTGCATCACAAGGGTAAACCGACATGACATTACGGTCTGTCCCGTTTGTTCTGACGGCCAGGATTGATGGATCGATGTCGATTATCTGGATTTCCGGTTTCACTACAACAATGTTTACTGCTGTCGAAGCTTCATATGTGGTCACGCCTGTTACCTGAGGTTTCATCTTAAGTGTCTGAGCTCCAGCTGTCATTGCAATTGTCATTACCAGAGCGGCAAGGATCGGTTTTAAAGTCTTCATGTTTTATGTGGTTAATATGTTTTACTCAGTTATAGTTTCACAAAGTTAAGAAAATTGAGTATATTTGAACCATGGAATATCTGTCAAAACAACGATACGATGAGATTGCGACCGAGTTGAATCACCTTATCAGCGTGGTTTACCCAGAGGTGCGTGAACAAGTCGCAGAGACTAGTGCACAAGGTGACAGGAGCGAGAATGCGGGATACCGTGAAGCCAGACGCAGGCAGGCGAAAACCATCAGCCGTATCCGTTTCCTGCAGAAGGTTCTGGAGAATTCACGCGTGATTGACCCTGCTGCACTGCCTAAGGACAGAGTCTGCCTCTTGAGCCGGGTTGAATTCACGAACCTCTTGACAAATGCCAGAATGAAGTTCGAGATAGTCAGTCCGCATGAGATGAACCTTGAAGCTGGAAAGATTTCCTTGAAATCTCCGATAGGCGCTGCTCTGATGGGGAAGATGGTCGGCGAAATAGCAGAGGCCAAGACTCCTTCCGGAACATTGCGTCTGAGAATTGAAAGTATCTCTTTCTGATTCCGGCTTAGTTGTTTTTCGAAACTATTGTTCCTGTTGCCTGATATGTCGGCATTACGAGAATCTCCGCCACCTGCATATGTTCGGGAGCGGATGCTGCAAAGTATGCAACTTCTGCAATGTCGTCTCCGTTGAGCGGTCTGATGCCACGGTATACATTGTCGGCTTTGTCCTTGTCGCCACGGAATCTCACTACAGAGAAGTTTGTCTCAACCAGACCTGGCTTGATGTTGGTGACTCGAAGCGGTGTGTCCACGAGGTCGATACGAAGACCATCGGATAAAGCCTTGACAGCTGCCTTGGTAGCGCAATATACGCTGCCTCCAGGATATGCGGCATCGCCGGCGATGGATCCAATGTTGATGATATGGCCTCTGCCTCGCTCGACCATTCCCGGCACAACAAGGCGTGTCATGGACAGGAGGGCTTTTATGTTGGTGTCAATCACAACATCCCACTCGTCAAGGTTGCCTTCATGTTCCTTGTCAATACCTATGGCAAGTCCTGCGTTATTGATCAGCACATCAATGGACTTCCATTCTTCAGGCAGAGCATTTAAGGCTTCGGCGGCCGACTCACGGTTACATACATCAAAAGGCATGACGTAGCAGTCCGCATTATACTTTTCCTTCAGCTCCTGAGCAAGAGCTGTCAGTTTATCTGTACTACGCGCGTTCAGAATCAGTCTGGCTCCTTGTGAAGCGAACTTTTTTGCACATCCTTCTCCAATTCCGCTGGATGCTCCGGTTATCAATATTGTCTTGTTCATGTTTTGTGGTATATTCTTGAGAAAGCTATAAATACATTAGGTACAACGGTTAATTCATAATACAGGTACCGGTGAAAAGCAGTGCAAAAATCAGCAGGTTCATTGCAGTTCTGCCCAGAATCGGATTTATTGCTGATCCTGTGGATTGCTTAAGGTGGTACCAGGTCTTTATATGTAGTGCGAGATAAATCAATGGAGTAGCCAAAGCCCAGGCCGGAAGCATAAGCCATACCGGTATCATGACGGCCATGCCGATGAAACCGGACAGCAGATATGCGCCACTCATGACTCTACGGCCGAAAATCACTACCGTCGTGCGTTTGCCGACAGCGGCATCGTCTTCTATATCCCTATAGTTGTTGACCACCAGCACATTGGCAGCGAGAAGACCGATAGTTACAGAGGTCTCTAAGACAAGATCCAGAGAGTTCCAAGACGATGTCTGAAGATAGCAGGTAAGTACGACCGGCACGATGCCAAAGAAAATGATAACGGCGATATCTCCCAATCCGTGGTGGGACAGAGGATATGGACCTGTGCTGTATGCGAGGGCGAAGCACATGATCAGAAGTCCGGCAATGATGAGCCACCATGGACCATAAAGAAGCATGGCGCATCCGACTGCTGCTGCCAGTCCTAATGTCATGAATGTCGCTGCCTTCATTGCACCTGGAGTGATCTCACCTTCTGTAACACCTCTGCGGAATCCGGCGCGTCCTTTCTTGTCTATCCCGTTCTTGAAGTCGTAGTACTCGTTGCCGAAATTGGCTGCAATCTGTGCAAGTATTGCAAATGCGAGGCACAGCAGAGCCGGAACTGCCTTGAAGGAGTCAGCCATAATGGCACATCCTGTCCCGGCAATCACTCCTGCAATGCTTACAGGAAGCGTCCTGAGCCTCATGGCTTCTATCCAATGCCTTATCATATCGCCGCTTTTTTGCCTACATACATGCGGCAGATACCGAAGGTCATAGGAGTATGTTCCACGACTCCAAAGCCTGCAGTCTTCATCATTCCTATGAACTTGTCGGGTGCAGGAAAATGCAGGACGGATGCAGGCAGATATTCATATGCACTACGGTTTCCTGATACGAGGCCTCCTATCGCCGGAAGAATCTTTAGGAAATACAGTTTGTAGCACCAGCGTATGAAAGCATTGGAAGGAACTGATAATTCGAGAATTACAAGTTTTCCACCAGGAGCCAGCACCCTGAACATTTCACTGAGACCGATTTCAAGATGCTCAAAATTACGCACTCCGAATCCTACTGATATACGGTCGAATGTGTCATCTTGGTATGGAAGTGCTTCGCAATCTGCTACAGATAATTCTGCAGAAAGGCCGGCTTTCTGTATCTTCTCTCTGCCTATGGCCATCATTCCTTCAGATATATCGACTCCTGTTACCTTGCTTCCGGGTGTGACTTTCTGAGCAATCTCAATTGTAAAGTCTGCAGTTCCGCATGCCACATCAAGTACTTTCATCGGCTTGTCAATATCAGCTATCTCGCGCACTGCCTTCTTTCTCCAACCCTTGTCTATATTGAGGGAAAGTATATGATTCAACTTGTCATAGTCAGGAGCAATATTGTCAAACAGTTTTCTGATTCCTTCTTTCTTTGCCATATCTATTTGTTTTTTCGTCGGATAAAATATACGTATGTAAGCAGAATCACATTCATCAACAAGGCGTAGCAGATGGCCGGAAGAGCCATCTCGCCGCTATTGAAGATGAAAGGAGATGATGCTATTGCGATGGCTTGCGCCGCGTTCTGCATTCCCACTTCTATCACGATTGTACGTCTTACCGCATCGTTGAATTTCCCAATCCTGGACATGCATGAGCTGCAAATCATTGCGACGACTATTAGCAATGCTGCAGATAGTCCCAAAGAAGCAAAATTTTCGGCGATCTCTTTCTTGTACTGCAGGAAGAATACCGCGGCAAGAATCATCAAGGCAGGGAAGGCCATCTTGCTCAGGACTTTGCTGACCTTGGCCGCTGCATCCGGGCAAAAGTGCTTGAACAGACTTCCGGCGAATAGAGGAACGAAGAGCAATACGATATTTTGTATAAATAGTTTTCCCACAGGCAGTTCGATGTTTATACCAGACATGTCTGATACTCTGGTTGTGACGAACTCCATTATTATCGGAAGAGTGAAAAGTGTTATTATACTGCTTAGGGCAGTCAGAGTGACAGATAAAGCGACGTCTCCCTTTGCAAGCATGGAAAAGACGTTTGATGAGCTTCCGCCCGGGCAGCAAGCCACAAGTACAAGTCCCATGAAATATACAGGTGGGAGTTTCAGGAGCCATGCTATTGAAAATGCAAGTATCGGTAGAATGACAATCTGCCCGGTCAAACCCAGCAGCACAGCCTTAGGATTATGTGCGATATCAGTAAATGCCTTCTTGTTTATGTCGATGCCCAACAGGAACATCAGCACAATGAGAATCGGCATCACTATCCATATAGTATTCATAGAATATTCAAGTTTAGATTTATCGCGGTAAAATTACAAAATGGTATTGAGAAATGAAAGCATGTGTCGGCTTCATTCATTTCCCTTTCAATTGAGATTCTTCCCCCATCCGTATGCGTTCTCGAGTGCGCGTCTTCCTGCCGGTGTCATGAGTCCACGATCTTCGAGATCCATACATCTGTCCATATTCAGCTTGGTCCAATGGCTGTTCTTTCTTCTAGGAGACAGTCTCTGTGCCAAGCGTCCGTCAGGAAGCTTCTTGAGTGTACTGTCTATCCATCCAAAGCATAGGGCTTCTTCCACGACATCAATATATGGCAGTATGCCCGGAGGGGGAGTCTTGCTCCTGCTCATGACAACCCAGCACTCCTTTTCCTTGGAGTGATTCTCCTGCAACCAGGCCCTCAGCTGGGAACGGTCTGAATATTCTAGCAGTGTCGTGATTTCCATGGTTTTCTTTATCTGTCCAACCTCTCTAGCCTTGATGCGATGCTCTGTTTGTATGTCTCTTTGTCTTCCTCATCAAGAAAAGACATGTCGATAACTTCATTGAACTTTGGAAGGAGTTTCTGGTATTTTGCGACAATGTTCTCGAAGACCTTTGGCGCAATGCCTGATGTTTCCATTGCCTTTACGAAGTCTGCTTTCTTGATGTGTTTCTTTCTTGCGTTGAGAGTAAGAGCTAGCTCTTCATCATCTTTAGGATTAACCAAAGTTACATTCAATAGGTCATACGCTGGTGTGAGACCCCATTTGCCTTTTGGTGCATAGAGTGAGAAATTCTTTAGATGCATGTTGTTGTTTCCCACGAGCCAGCTGAAGAATACCTGTTCATAGAAGTCTGTAAGATCTAGAAGTGGTGCGTAGGAGTATTTCGCTATGACCTTTGCAATCTGTTCGTATGAACTCTTGTATTTATACTCAGTCTGTCTTTCGGTGAGCTGACACATATCCTCCATCGGAATTTTATCACCATCTGCAGAACGGTCGATTCTTTTGGTCAGATATCCGAGTGTGCCATCCTTGAGACGGATCAATGTATGAGGAACGACTTTGATTTTGGCGATTTCTGCCAAGTGCATTGTCAGGTCTTCATTCTCGGGCAGAGTCTTGTATGACTGTGTCTGTGGTTTGAAGATGTAGTCGCCCCAGAGACCAACGATTGTAAGTCTCTTTGATCCATCGTGTCTATCTAGGTGAAGAGAGAGCTTAGCCTGAACACCGGTCAGTGTTGTCTGTGATTGGATAACTTGGGCAGCCAATGTGTCAAGCTCATCTAGAGAGTAGGGTAGTTCGGGAGCTTTAGGTATCCCGAAAAACTTTTTGCAACATCCTTTGTGGAAGTCCACTTCGCCGTCTGCAAGCTCTTTATAACAGTATAGGCATTTACTCATGGCTTCTATTCTTTTATTGGTACAACACTCACAGCGCCGATACAATCCTTGCAGCAGAGCAAGAGCAAAGACATTCGGTCAAGGTCACTTATGTCGGTATTCCTGAGTGCAACATCAAGGAGCCATCCTTCTGGAATGAGTCCGTCGAAGAATGGAAACAACACATTTGAATGATATGGCTTATCAGTCAATGGGAACGTAAGACTCACCGGTTCGGCATTCTTGCTTTCAAGATAATCCTTGATGTAGCAGAACTCGTATCCTGCATCGGTTTCTGCTAAGATTCCGGCCAGGCTATTCTTGTAGTATACTTCAGCTCTTTTCATTGAGTTCTTCCGATCTTACGGGTGCCAATTCGTAACCGAACATGGCAAGCACCTGGTTAACTTTATCCATTCTGAGAGTAGGTTTTCCCTGCTCAAGCTGACGCACGAAGTTAAGACCTACACCGCATTTGAGGGCGAGATCTTCCTGTGTCAGTCCGTATTCTTTACGGAGTGTTTTTAGTGTTGCAGACAGTAATGATTTCATAAAACTACATCTTATCTGATGCAAATATAGCAATTTTAATGAAATTATATCATATCGAATATAAAATGATGTCTTTTATTATAAATTATACCCGAACGAGTGTAGTTTGCTAAACCATTTTCACATAATCCGGCTATTTTAAAGGCGAATTTTCACATTTTCCGGATTTTTGGGAGGTAATATGCATGAGAAAGCCCGCAGCTGTTCGTGACACTATGACCACTCTGCCATGGGTACCATATAATACTTATACTAGTATATATATTTATTATATATATAAATATAGAAAATAGTTCTTTAGTGTGAGTCCTTATTTTATTTAGTGAAAAACTTGCTGAAATACAATAGGTTACGCTGTTTGGTTTTCCAAATATCCTCTCTACTTTTGCCTCATGTTGAAGGTGAGGAATCCATTTCCTCAGTGAAGTTGTTTAATAAATGATAAAATTATGACCAGAAGACATTTTATTGTGTCGATCAAGACAATTGATGACACTCCGCTTTTTCCGGCGAATTTCGAAGGGGAGAATTTTCTGTTTGAGGCAACGGCAAAAGCCAGTGCAAAAACACGTGTGGTCTTAAAAGGATATGCATCCTTTCCTACAGGTCTGGAGTCGGTAATATTTTGTAAAGATGTACAGGAGGCACGTAAGTATGCAGATGAACTGGCCAACAGCATATATATGTTGACCAATAAAATCGACCATAGAATAGAAAGCTTTGGAATACATATCGGTGAACTGACAAATGATGAACGGACTCTTGAAGCGGTCATGATGGATATGATGACCCGCAGCATGGCAGCCCGTGGAATTAATCTGGACTCGATTCCGACATTGTCATTTGGCCCGGATGGAAAGCCGCTTAGCTGAATCATGAAAAGGACATACGGCCAAATGAAGCCTGACTCAATCCCAGGCTTCTCTTTTTTATATAACCGGTGATCTGATTGCTGATATAAACGGATGTTGATTCAATAAATCTTTAATTTCCGATGCAAAACACATTTACACTATTGATTGAAAGCGTTTTAGCCTTTTAATCGGTACAACTTACATTTTTACAATGACACGGAAAATACTCACAAATTCATCGTACTGATAATCATCGATTTCGATATACGCGTTGTACCGCGCTTTTCAAGCTCATTTTCTAGTTTCGGTAGAAACCAAATTGAAGTGATTCTTATTCAGCCTCTTACCGCATTTGCGTTCCAAATGATTTCTAATGCAAAGGTACGATTTTTAAGCGATAATCAGTAATGATTAGCAATGATTTTTATTGACTAATTAGCATTATAATACTTTACTTTGCGAAATATTCAGTCTTCAACCAGTAGGCATAAATCGGATCTTGGAACGAGATTTCTCCAGCTTTGTTATCCAAAATATCATTCTTGATAAGAGCCGTCTTTGAGCGTGCTATTGAGGTTGTAGAAGATATTTTGTAGCGGTGCATCACATCAGTAGAACTGATTGACTTTTCGCCTGCAATAAGGGCTTTGAGGTATTTGAGCTGCTGTGCGTAGTAAGGGTGATTGTCTACGAGTTTCACAATCAGATTGGCTGCATCCTCATTTATGCTCTTGCTAGTATCGGAGAAGCGACTATTAAAGAACTCCACGAGGTAAGGCGTGTCAATCTTATTGAGGAACATCAGATTACCGAACTTGTAAAACGGCTTAGACGAGTTGGTAAATACCTCCATCATCATATGGCGTTTGCTACCATACAAGCAGTAAGCAACATTCTGATGCTGCTGCCAATGCGAACGCAAGTTCTTTTGGAAATAGTCAGGATCGGTAAACTCTGCTATATTCTGGAACTCATCAACGCAAATGACAATTTTAAGACCCTTTTTCTTCGCAATCTTCTCCGCAAGATCAAGCACCTCATCAGGATTCTGTTTCACAGTTTCCCAATCAAAATCGATTGATACCTCATTGGTAGGATCACTGCCAATCGAGATCTTTGGCACAAGATGCGAAAAGAAACTCTTTGCACTCTCTACAGCCTCTTCCCACTTTGATGATGTTGCAGCAATAACCTTCTGTGCAAGCAACGAATAGAAATGCTCCTCATTACGCACATTGAAAAGGTCAATATGACAGATACGCAACTTGCTATCTTGCTCCATCGCTAACTTCGCTGCCTTATTCACAAGCGAACTCTTGCCCCAGCCGCGAGGAGCAATAATGATTGTATTAGTGAGCGCGATGAAGTTTTGTAATAAGTTCACAATCTCCATTTCTCTACCAATGAAATCCTTCTCAGTCGCAATCTTGCCATATGTAAAAGGAGAATTCATAATGCAGTTATTTGAACAAATCTTATCTAATGTGGATTTGCGCTATCTGCTCTATACTAATTAGTTTTGTCCCATATATTCAAAAGTACATCATTCAAGTCTGTATCTGGAGTAAAATTAAACAAATCATTTTTTTTAAACCGTGATACTTTTAAATGGTAAATTACACCTTTACGTAATTTTTTACACTTATCCCATTCATTGAAAAAACGTAGTTTTGCAGTATATGGCTCAATCAAATTCCATAGACGTTCGGATAGTTGCTCTGAAGCAAGTGCCTTATGTAATTGATAAAACGAACGTTTGATAAATTTTAGTCCGTTTATATCTGTCCAATTATGCCCAAGAATATACATAAAAGTATAGTACGAGAGGCTCTCGAATCTATCACATTGACATAGAACATTCCATATATTACTTCCCGCATCTTGTACCACCTTGTCGTTCGGAGTAATATTCTCGACCAAAAAACGAGATGATGCCATAGTCAGTTCATTTTGACACTTCAACCATGTAAGTACTTTTGATTCTTCACTAGCACAATACTGTTGTATCAATGTATTTAGTTGATAAGATATCGAGTGATTAAGATAATCCATTACATCGGGAATAATACTTGGAACATATCTTATGAAACAATCCATTAATTCCCTATCTATCTGATGACTTCGATAAAGTACGATTAAAAACAATCTATCCCATGCATCAAAATCTTCGTAAAGGTATTTCCTGAAAATATCATAAACAGCAATAAAATTAATCTCAGGCAAATCAATCCAAAAACTATATTTCAAAATTTCAGGATTGGCCATAACTAAAGACATATAAATAGGCCAATGATTTTGAGCAAGATAGTTATAATCACCGACTCGAAGATATTCGATAGAGTTTTTTAATTGATTTTCTCCAGTAGAGTTCAACCTATCCGCATTTACTAATGCTGCTAAATAATTCGCAAACTCACCTATTCCCACTTCCGCTTTAAAGTTAACAACCCTTTGAGAATATTCAGAACATTCAAAGTCAAGGATTCCATCGGGCACATTTGTTGCTAAATCTGTCAGAATAGTTAATTCCGATGAAAAAAGATTTGAAATACTCTTTTTGCAAAAGGTCATCTTCACGGTTTTACCCTCTGTTATTGTTGGAAAACTTTCAGTCAACAATCTCAAGATTTCTAAAAATGGAGGTATATTCCTTGATCGAGCTATAGCTTCGTCAAGATATTTTAACAATAACCCTACGGTGCACAATTTAAAGGTATCACCTCCGATATCAGACGAGAAGAGCCTCAGTACCATACTAGTATCAGATTCATTCTTTGTCATGGCTTTACAGATAGATCTGATTCCATCACATACTCTGCCAATATCAGTCTTTGACTCTCTAACTATTGTGGATATACTTACTTCTGTAGATATTGCAAACTGCAGTTCGTATTTAACTAAGTCAGACCTGCGTCCATAGGCAGAACCCGAACACATTGCAATATCCTTAATAACCCCGAGTGGCAAATATTGTAACAGAAGCAGTATTAATTCCTGATAATAAGTAGAAACCTGCTCTACTTTATACAGCATTGTTCCCCGTCTATTAATCAAATTAGAATATAGCCATATCAATATATCTTCTTGAAAATCTACAATTACATGATTCGCAGATAAAAGAGGGGCATATTTAATATCTTCTGGAATATTCACCTTTAACAGGTCTTTTGAATAACCCGACCAATGATCTGAAATCAAATTTTTCATCAAGGTTATCCAAATCAACAATCAATGAATGCGTCCATACACATCCAGGACGTTCCATATCATCTGCATACCAACTTTTGGCTATAACATAATGCTTACCATCAGATAATGGATATGTAGTGATATATGAGTTATCATTGCTTCCCGAATATTCAGACCAGTCACTAAGCATCTTCATTTTGTCATCATCTTGTGCAGACAATGGAAAAGAGGAAGCCAATCTATTATGGCCTTGGTTATATCCATGAAGAGCTTGATGTATTATCATAATCAATCTGAAATTAAAAAATTAAGAGGTAACGTCAAATCATATGACTTTACTCCATCTTTATCAACAATAAAAGCACGCGTACCATTCTCTGTTTTCTCCAATAGCTTGCTTTGTGCTTCCTCATCTTCTACGTATTCATCACCCTGAGCACTTACACCAAAGATATAGACATCAGGAAAATAGTGCATAACAAAGTTGTGCAAAAATGGTGCACGTTGCTCCAACATCTTCACTGGCGATGTATATTCTTGGGAGAATTTGTCCCATGATGATAATCCAATTGCTAATTTTTTCCAAGGAAAAAGGATGTGTAATTCTTTTAATATAAGCACATTCTGTACAATAGTTGACATATCCTTTATTGAGAACATTGGTGGCTCTTTTGTTCTGTTAGCAGGTTCAGTATCACCTAATTGCTCCTTTAAATAACAATCCTTCCAGTCATTAATAAATAAGAGAAGAGAATCAAGTTCCTCAGCCCAATTTTTTTATCACTTCAGCATTTTGGTGTACACTTGGTTTAGCGATGTGTTCAGCCGAGACGATAAAGAAGGTTTTGACATTGTGATTGGTAATCCACCGTATTTTTTATATCAAGAATCACATGTTGGAGAGATTGGAGATTTGCGTAGTGATAAGGACTATACGATTGCATTTGGAGGTAAATTAAATGCCTACAAACTCTTTATCGCCAATGCAGTGAAAAAGCTCCTATCTACAAATGGTATAAATTGTTTTATCTTCCAAAATTCTTTTTTAGGAGATAGACAGGCTACTAATTTGAGAAAGTATATCCTCAAGAATGACAAGATTGTCAAAATTGATTCATTCCCAGAACGAGATAGTAAGAAGAAGCGTGTTTTTGAGAGTGTAAAGATGAGTGTGTGTATATCAACGATACAAAACACTAAAGTCGATAGTGATTATGTATTTCCTGTATATGTATGGAATGACAAGTATAAATCATCAGGATTGACCACCTATTTTTCACTTAATGATATTACGGCGATTGACAGTGTTGATTATACAATACCTCGCCTGCGACCAGAATACAAAACAACTATTATTAAGTTATTAAAGAAAAAAGAAGTATCTATAAAATGCAATGAGGGCGAGTTAAATGTAACATTTCACAAGAAATTCTTTGGCTCAAACATCTACAATCCTGCCATATTGAAGGGAGCTTCAATTCAAAGATATTACTATACTCATCAAATGAGTCAAGGTCAAATAGATTATATCGAAGAAGATAAATATTTGTCAGAATATGGGTCTACTGAGAAATCTGCTCATCACAAATATGAAAGAATTGCAATGCAAGGAATGACAGGTGCAAATGACAAGATTAGACTTGTAATGTCTATTGTGCCTCAAGGATATTATTTAGCTAATTCCTGTAATTATATATTACCATTACACTCAATAGACCTATATTGTTTATTGGGGTTCTTAAACTCTAAAACCATAAATTGGTTCTTTAGATGTTTCAGTACTAATAGCAATGTTAATGGTTACGAAGTTGATAATTTCCCTATTCCACGGTTAGATTCAGATGTTCAATTGAGGATTTCCGAGTTAGTTAAAGAAGTTATTGAAACTAAGCGTGTAAATCATTTGACAGATACTTCTGCAATAGAAAAGCAGATTGATGAGTTTGTTTACCAAGCATATGAGTTATCAAAGGATGATATAAAGATCATCGAACAAAGCATCTAACGGCTGTAATATAGAGAATTATAACTACCTTTGTGATAAATTATTAAGATAATGACTAAAGCATATAAATACAGAGGTGGTCGGGACATACTAGATAAAGACGGTAAGTCTATTTTTGAAAGAGATGTCATGACTCTTGTGAACAACCAATTATATCTGCCGACTAAGGATGGGCTTAATGATCCAACGGAGGGAGTGTATAGAGATGATGCGTTGCGAATGTTCTTCAATGTTTTCTCTAAATACTCTCATAATGTAGAAGAGCAATACAATAAGTTCACCGAGAGGTTTGGCAAAGTCGGAGTATATTCTCTAAGCAAAACTTTTGATAATGAATTGTTATGGGCTTATTATGCAAGTGGTCATACGGGGTTTGCAATCGAGTATGATATCGATATTTTAGAGCAGTCGTTAAATTATAACGCCTATGCTCAACAATTATATAAATTTGATGTCGAGTACTGGAATGATGTGCCTCAGATAGATATTTCAACTATTAGGGGTAATGAGATAGTTGAAATGCTTAAGAGGTTCATTGGCGCAAAATCATCGTCTTGGGCACACGAAAAGGAAATAAGACTTATATTTGAGAATACAGGCCTGTTTGAAATTGATTATAAGGCAGTAACTGCTATATATTTTGGATGTAGAATGCCAGATGGTGATATTGACTATATTATGGAGAAACTTAAAGGCCGAGGGCTGAAGTATTTTAAGATGGTTAATGTCAATAACTCATATAGGTTTGAAGTAAAAGAGGTTGAAGATAAATATCCTAATGCACCCAAGTTTGTGGCAAATTGTGTTTCCTATGATATTGACAATCTACTCTTGTGTGGGGGCTTAAATGAAGAAGAAATAACAACCTATAAGAGCTACTTTATCAATGCCCTTGAAATGGTAAAAGACGATCCTAATATCACTGAATTTTATTTGGCAACTATAAGCTACAACCAACAGGAACCTATATTAAAAATCTTTGGTTATACAAAGAATCCATTAG
>JAFZDJ010000145.1 GCA_017561265.1 Bacteroidales bacterium | reverse complement strand
TGTCTCGTCCGACTTGCTCTGCTGAGCAGAAGCAACGCCACTCATCATAAGCAGCGATGCAGCAATCATCGTCAGTCGTTTCATCATCTTTTTCAATATAGTCTGGTTGTTTAAGGTTATACTTATTTCGCCCCATGATAACTTGTTGCGCACGCATATGCGACACCAAGAATGTACATGGCAAAACACTAGTAATGCACAAAGGTAATCAGAATTTTTGAATTGGCAATAAAAATCTTGAAAAAAATCAGCTGTATCGCGATATCCGTAGCTTTTGACATCCATTCCTTTTAAATAGTAAAATACATTTGCATTCAATTTACATACAAATGCAAATAATGGACAAAACCACCTTGCCAGCTGTATCTGATGCGAAATTTTCAGACATTTTTCGCACTCGGCACATTACATCGGCCGAAATCGTAGACAAAGATAGTCATTTAAACGAAAGAAACTATAAAAAAGAAACAATTTTATGGGTTGTATGTGAATTGCATGCAAATTCATCCATTTACCTATTATATATATGTATAGTTATCATAAAGACGGCATTTCTGTTCTTACTGTCATGGACAGAAGGCGAATGAAGATTAACGGGATGTATCCCGTAAAGATTGAAGTAGTATACCGACGTATTCAGAAGTACTATCCTACGGGGCAGGATGTATACTCTGATGAATGGAAGGAACTGTGCCTGTCCAGAAGAAAGAGCAAGAAATGCGCGAGCATTGAGAACAGCTTTTATCTGGTGCGTGATGCGGTACAGCATCTGGCAGAAAAAGGAGAGTTTAATTTCAGAAGGCTGAATGGAAGGCTGGGACGCACATTCGGCACTGTCAACGAGGCTATAGAGTCTAAAATGAAAGTGCTGATGGACGAAGGAAGAATAAACTCATATTACCGCTACCGTAGCACATTGCATGGATTGGAACGTTTCGGAGGGCGAAAGATATTCTTTGAAACGATTTCGATCCGATGGCTGCATATGTGCGAAAAGTTCTGGCTCAGCGAAGGTCTGAACAACACTACCATAAATATATACATGAAAACTCTTCAGAGCATATTCAACAATGCTTTGGACGATGGATCTATTCGCGCATCCGAATACCCTTTCGGGAAAAACGGATACAGGATACCTCCTCCATCATCAAGGAAGATGGCTCTTACAAAGAAGCAGATAGATGAGATCCGCTTATGGAAAGGAGATAAGGAGATAGAGTACTGGAGAGACATGTGGATGTTTTCATACTTATGCAACGGAATTAATTTCCGAGACATGCTGTTCCTCAAATATAAGAATATAGCTGACGGAGAAATTTCATATATACGTGCCAAAACGGCCAATTCGCAAAAGCAATGCAGGGTCATCCGCGCAACTGTGACGCCGTTGATGGAAGAAATCATGGCGCGAAGCGGCAAAGGAGTTGAGGGCGAACCGGAAAATTTTATTTTCCGGTTCGCAAAAGGCAATGAAACTCCTCTCGAAGTTTCAACGATGGTAAGAAAAGCGATTGCATCATGCAACGGGGCGATGAAGGCGCTGGCGGCTGATCTCGGCATCCCTGCATTTTCCACATATACGGCACGACATTCATTTGCAACGGTGCTGATGAAAAGCGGGACGGACATTTCGTTCATTTCGGAAAGTCTCGGGCATGCATCAATTGCAATGACTGAAACGTACCTGGCGGGATACGACAAGGAAGAGCGGCGCAGATATGCGGAAAACCTGATATGACAAAATTGAGAAACCGACCTTTCATATATCTGGAAGGTCGGTTTTTCATGTCATTTTATCATGGGGCGAAATAAGTATAACCTTAAACAACCAGACTATATTGAAAAAGATGATGAAACGACTGACGATGATTGCTGCATCGCTGCTTATGATGAGTGGCGTTGCTTCTGCTCAGCAGAGCAAGTCGGACGAGACA
>JAFZDJ010000017.1 GCA_017561265.1 Bacteroidales bacterium | reverse complement strand
ATGATGAACAGGTACCGCACTGCAAAGGTCAGGATGATAGTCGTGGACGCAGTATCCGGAGCACCGGTTGAATTTGCCACAGTATATCTATGCCCTCAGGGAGATACCACCATTACAAACTTCGCACTGACAGGCGAAGACGGCATAGCTGTGATAGAAGACGTGACTCAGGGCAAATATCAGCTGAATGCGGAGCTGGTCGGATACAAGCACTTCAAGAAGGATGTTGACATCAGTCTGTCTGAGTTCGAAAGGGAAAAGAATCTTGGACGGATACAGATGGAGCAGAGCCGGGAGTTCCTCGATGCGGCAAGCGTGACAGCGGCGGGCAATCCTGTCGTGATGAAGAAGGATACCGTGGTATTCAATGCCAGCGCGTACCGTACAGTCGAGAATGCCATGCTTGCTGACCTCCTGAAGAAGATGCCCGGTTTCAAGATCGGTGCAGACGGCTCTGTCAAAGTGAATGGAGAGGCCGTGAACAGGATTACTGTCGATGGAAAGACCTTCTTCCAGAAAGACCCTGGCCTTGCAGTCAAGAGTCTTCCTGCACGAATCGTGGACAGAATACAGGTTATAGACAGGGCTAAGGATGACGCTGAATTTACCGGAGTCGGCACGAAGGACGATCAGGAGAAGGTAATGGATATCATGCTGAAGGATGAATACCAGAACGGATGGTTCGGCAATCTCAAGGCTAGCGGAGGAGCAACCGTCAACATGAATGAGGAAGTGTACGGTAAAGATAAGGCACTGTTCAACAGCAATGCAATGGTATCATACTACTCTCCTGAAGACCAGGTGGTTTTCCTGGGTAGTGCGAAGAATGCCGCAGAACCGGGCAGCTGGTCTGAGTCGGATGACTTCGCTTTTGGAATGCCTGGATCAGAGATGGACGCTCTTGCAACGAAGCAAGGTCTGCAGACCACCGGTCAGGCTGGTGTCAACTACAACACTACAAGACTGAAAGGGCTGGAAACAACGACAAGTCTTAGCTATAACTTCCTGCAGAAGGATGTGCGCGAAGAGTCTTCGAGGACATCCTTTCAGGGAGACCTGCCAAGCATCCTTACTGACGGAAAGTTCGATGGCCTCGGCACAGATCACACATTGTCATTCTCAGCAGAGCTGAAGAATTCGGATAAGAGCAGATACATGTTCGCGTTCAGACCTTATTTCATGTATGTCGATCAGAATAGAAGTATAAGCCAATCGTCCACGACCAAGACTGGAGAGACGCTTGACAATACCAGTACGTCAGCATCTCTGTCTCACAGCAGGAATCTCTCGACATTCATCGAACTGGAAACAGGAATCAAGGATATGGGCAAGAAGCGCAGGAGCCTGACACTTGCTGGCGATTTCTTCATTGACCGTACAGGCGGCACCAGTTCGGAGAGATCAAGGACCGTATATAGAGACACAGAAGATATCAGAGACCTTAATTATGGCAATAGAAACTTCTCCATAGGTCCACAGCTGGAATTGTCATATGTTGAGCCATTCGGAGACAACTGGTCATTGCAGACAAGGATCTCCGGCTCATACAATGGCAGCAGAATGCAGAAGGATGCATTCAATGGTACGGACGGTTCTGCAAACGACTATTTCAGTTCATACTCCAGAAATGATGACTTCATCATAAGACAGCGACTTCTTGCCCAGTACAAGAAAGGTGACGCTTCAGTACTGTTCGGATTCCAGATGGATCAGGAGCAGAACGTGACCAAAGCACGATATATCGGAAAGGAAAGCATCGTAGGACAGGGAGAATGGATACTGAATTGGGCACCATATGTGGACTTCGTGATGAAGAAGGATGTCTCGACTCTTCGTTTCGAGTACAAAGGAAGGTCATCGACTCCGTC
Source organism: Bacteroidales bacterium (assembly GCA_017561265.1). Next base: position 95,077 of record JAFZDJ010000017.1, on the reverse strand, counting down.
CGGAAAGAGAATCATCCCTACCCTCGACATAAGCAATCCTGTGCAGATAGGAGTGGGCAACATATATCTCAGACCATCGTTCACGCACAATGCCATGCTTGACTTAAGCACTGGTAACACCGAGCGGTACTCATTCCTGGAAATGTTCCTTATGGGCTCGATGAGCACAAGTCCGATAGTCTCAGCCAGCTGGTTTGATGCGGAAGGAGTGAGATATGCAATACCTGTAAACTCCACAAGACCAGGAGGAGACATTTCCGCCTATGCATCTTACAACAAGACATTCGGAAAGAACAGAAACTTCACATTCACCCTCGATGGTGACATCAGCTTCTCATCAAACACAGGCTATCAGACCATTAAGCGCCTTCCTGCAATCGACAAGGACGCCTTTGATTACGAAGGACTGATGCAGTGGTTCTGGGGAGACAGCGCAGGAGACAGATTCTACTCGGGAGAAAGCGGATTCGCGGAAAGCAGGACAAACACGTTATCCACTTCTCTCTATCCGTCCATAGCATACAGACACGACTGGTTCAGCATAACACTGATGGGATATGCAGTCAACAGCATCACGAAATATTCGTTGGACAAGACTGCAAACATGAACACATGGGATTTCAATGCAACAGGTGAGTTCCTTCTGACAACTCCGAAGAACTGGCAGTTCAGCACCGACCTCGGCTATAACTTCTATCAAGGATACTCCGCAGGATACGGAGAACCCGAACTGATCTGGAATGCAGGAATCGCCAAGGATATCAAGGCTTTCACTTTAAGCCTCAAGTGTGCTGATATTCTCGGTCAGCAGAAATCCCTGCACAGAACAACATCAGCCGAATTCGTAGAAGACGTGCGCAGGAATGTAATGGGAAGATACTTCCTCGTCGGCCTTGTCTTCAACTTCGGCCGCATGAACGCATCCCAGAGCAGCAAGGTCGAAAGAGCTATGTGGGAAATGGCTTACTAAGAATTCTAAAAGTTGCTTCTGAATATATAAGAAATTAGGTCTTGTATATCTGCTAAAATCTGTATAAATTTACGTTGATAAACTGAACATTAAATACGAACGTATGAACTTCAAGAGATTTGGCAAAGATGGAGCACCTGTACTGATGCTTATTCCTGGCTTGGGAGTCTCATATGAAATATTTCTACCATTGGTAGATCTTCTTAAGGACCGGTTCCGTATTGTGGCAGTTGAAGTCGACGGATTCACTATGGGAGTTCAGACAGAGTTCACCTCGATTGATGATCAGGCCGGACAAGTGATTGAACAGATAAGGGATCACCATTCTGGAAAAATCTGCTGCGCATATGGTCTCTCACTAGGCGGCAAGATCCTGTCAAGAGTACTCGAGCGCAATGAGGTCACTATAGAACATTCCATCCTTGACGCTGCTCCCCTGCTGCCTCTTCCTGAATGGCTGGTCGGTCCACTACGCTACCTGCAGGCAGGCAACGTATGGAGCTGTTATCACTGGACTGGATTCTGGAGATGGGTTTTCCACTCACACTATTTCGATGTCCTGCTGGACGAATGCAGAAAAGTCTTCCCATACGGCGGTACCAAAGCGGTCCTTGACGGATATAAGTCAGTTTACACAAGCGGATTGGAATCAATCCCTGAGGTTGACATTCATTTCTGGTATGGCACGAAAGAAGCATTTGTAGCAAAAGCGCAGGTAAAGCATCTGAAAAGTCTTTGTCCTGAAGCGGAAATCAAGATTTTCAAGAACATGAATCATGGACAGCTGCTGATAGACAGACCGGAAGAAGTCGCATCCCTGATTGACAAGTTCAACGAAGTTACACCCGATAAGTTATGAAGATTATGACAACATCAGCCCTGGCGACAGCTATAATCATTATAGGTGCCACCATTTTGGTATTAGGATCTGTCCCTACAAAGAATACCATCGAGGATAATACCCTTACCGTTCATTTTCTGATCGGCAAGAAGGTCATAGATATCACCGGTGCCAAGTTTCTTCCGGTATCAGTCTCGAAAGAAGCACTCAGGCCACTTCAAGAACACGAGAACCAAAAACAAGTACATTTTATATCTGACAGGCAAGGGCGAAAGAGTCTATTTCGAGATCGGTGACAAGAAATTTCTGGTAGATAATATCAATAAATGACGACATCATGACAGAAAAAGAAAAGATGCTTGATGGAATGGTGTATTCAGCAGTGGATAAGCAGTTGCTGGAGGAGCTTAACGCCGTCAAGGAAATCATTCACAGATATAATGCTCTCTCCCCTGCTGATAATGCTGGACGCCTTGACATCCTCAAGGGTCTGCTTGGCTACATCGGAGATGACGATATAATCATCAATCAACCTTTCTACTGCGACTACGGAAAGCAGATAAGCGTGGGTAAACGCTTCTTTGCCAATTTCCATTTCACAGTGCTGGACGAGGCTAAGGTAACCATAGGAGACGACTGCTTCATCGGACCGAATGTAAGCATTTATACAGCCTGCCATAGCACAGATCCTGTCGAAAGGAATACCCGAAATGAATGGGCGGAACCCGTCACTATCGGTAACAATGTCTGGATCGGAGGAAGTGTCACCATACTGCCAGGAGTCACGATAGGTGATAACGTGACCATCGGTGCCGGATCAGTCGTGACGAAGGATATTCCATCCAATGTGGTGGCAGTCGGCAATCCGTGCAGAGTGATCAGGCAGATCTGCGGGATTTCAATACACAAATGACAAAACCGGCAATTGCTGACAGAAGGATCACCGGCTCTGACAACATGAAGATCGGCATCTTTCCCGATGTCAACGTCACCATTGTCGATGACAGGACAATAAGGGATATGCCAGACGCCATGATAATAAGACCATTGCACAGAATCTGCTTTATCCGGGCAATCATATATGCTGCCAAACAAACAATGGCACTGATTAGTGGATATATGAGCAGCACACTGCGCGACATCTCTCCACTTGCATTTCCCTGAAGATCAAAGTGTGCCGGGAGTAGGTCCGGCAAGGAGTTCCACCGTATGGTAATAGCCAGAAGATTTACCGCTACTATCAAAATCGGGATTAACCAGGCTTGTTTCCTCATGTTGTTCTATTGAATAGTTTACAATGCAAATATACAACTTTATATTAACCAGAAGTGGTTCACAGGACCATGTCCCCCTCCGATTTCGTAGTCTGCTCCGGAAATGATTGCTTGCTCGATGTATTTCTTTGCAGATATTGCGGCTGCAGTCAGTCCCTCCCCTTTTGCCAGAGCTGCAGCGAATGCTGAGGATAATGTACATCCGGTCCCGTGCGTATTCCTTGTCCGGACGCGCTTTGACGGCAATTTTGTCATGGTTCCGTCTTCTACGTTGTAGAAGTAGTCAACGAGAGTGTCTCCGCTAAGATGACCTGCCTTTAGAAGGACTGAAACATTTGCACTTGCGGATAACTTGCGGGCGATCACATCAAAATCTTCTTCGCTTGTGATCGAGCAACCAGCAAGAATCTCCGCCTCAGGAATATTAGGCGTAATCACTCGGGCAAGCGGCATCAATCTGGTCTTTATGATCTCGACTGCATCCTCTTCTATCAACCGATGTCCAGAAGTGGATACCATCACCGGGTCGAGCACTACATTCCTGATTTGATACTTTTCTATCATTTCGGCCACAAGATTGACTACTTCAGAAGAGTGGAGCATGCCTATCTTTATCGCATCGGCACCGATATCAGAAAGAACAGCATCTATCTGTCCTTCAAGTATATCCAGAGGTACAGGATGAACCGCCTGTACACCTAAGGTATTCTGGACTGTAATCGCTGTAATCGCTGATGCAGCATAGCATCCCATGGCACTGATGGCCTTGATATCTGCTTGGATTCCTGCACCACCACCGGAGTCACTTCCGGCGATGGTCAGTACTCTGTTGTATTTTTTCATAGTTTAAAAATGTTTATAACCGATGTAATCAGAATTTACTATCTTATCATTTTCAGTCCATATCAGATCATTACCCTGAACTGTTTTTCCTATAGGATAAACCATGATATCCAGTTCGTTTTCCAAACCTTCCGGACCTGTGAACAGCAGTTCGAAGTCTTCTCCCCCGCTTGTCGAGAGTTCATATCTGTCCCATCCCTGTTCTGCACATACTGAAATCAGCTCCGGTGAACATGGGAGCATATCCAACGCAATGACAGCGCCGACTCCTGATGCCTTCATGATATGTCTCAGATCAGATGCTATGCCGTCCGATATATCCATCATCGCCCCGACCTTCCCGGACTCCATCAGGATCCTGCCGGCATCAATACGTGGGACCGGGCGCTTGTGACGATCGATCAGCCGGGTGACTTCTTCCGTCCTTTCTATCCCTTTCAGAATAGCCTGCAAGCCAACTGCAGAGTCTCCCAGCGGGCCAGTCACATATATCGTCTCACCGACCTTGGCTCCGTTTCGCATCAATCGTTTTTCCGATGGACATCTTCCTAAGACTCCGACATTTACGGCAATATCCCGAAGCGAAGAGGTGGTATCACCACCCAATAAAGGTACATCATACTGACGGCTGATCAGCGTGTAGCCTTTGATGAATCTTTCCGCCCATTCTCCCTGTGCATCTTTAGGAAGCGCAATCGAGAGGAATGTCGCCACAGGCATTCCTCCCATGGCGGCAATATCGCTGAGATTCACCGCAGCAGCCTTCCAGCCCACATCTTCCGGAGAAGACTCGCTCCTGAGAAAATGCACACCTTCCATCAGAAGGTCGGTGGAAAACAGCAGTTCTCCCTCACCGGCCTGCATAACGGCACAGTCATCCCCTATTCCTATAGCACCATCTTGTGCCGGAAAATTGGCTTTGATGTAGTCTATGAATCCGAATTCACCTCTTTGACTCATAACCATTCCTCCAATGAATCGATGTATTCATATGATTTTCCATTACCATGGTAGCCATAATCCCAGAATGCATATTCGTAAAGAGCAGCCTTGAGGTAATAGTAATCCATCATTTCCCTTGTCTCCTTATCGGCTTTTGCCGTCCATCCGTCTATCATTTTCAGGACCTTGTTTACGCCTATAGTGAATTCCTCCTGTCCATATTCAAGTATCCACTCCTTGTAAGGGTTGCCTTCAAGCTTCGAATGGTTCAAGATATGCAGCCCTACCTGATTGTATATCCACATACACGGCAGTACCGAAGCCAATGCGACGCATGGATTGCCTGTTGCGATGCCTTCGCGGATGTGAGCATTATAACCGGCTGTGACCTCTGATGCCTCCACTTCCGTATTGATGCCGTACTTCTCTATCAGCATATCATGCAAGGCCTTCTCTCCTTCCATTCCGCTCTGGGCAAATGAAAGGAAAAGATTTCTGTCCTGTTCCTCTTCCATCAGGTCTGCAAGCATGTACATCTGCTTATAGTAATTCTTCAGATATATCTCATCCTGAGCGATATAGCGTGCAAAAGCATCATTACTCAGCGTACCTTCGGAGAGTTTCTTCAGAAAGTCAAGTCCAAGAATGGAATCATATATCCTGGCAGACTTCTTCCAGACCTCCCTGCTCCAGCTCATCCTGACATTTGCTTCTACTATCGTTCTCAACTCTGAAGTTGCCTTTCGGATATTCTCTGCCGAACAGATTGCCGATACAACTGCGACGCCATCAGTACCTGCAGCCATGACCTCGGCGATTGTCGATGCATTCATACCGCCGATCGCCACGGTAGGATGGACGGACATCTGCACAGCCTTGCGGAGTCCCTCCAACCCGAATGGCTCTGCTGTATCCGTCTTGGTCGGGGTTCCATATACCGGAGATATTCCGATATAATCTACATCGAGAGCATTGGCTGCCTCTATGTCTTCGAAGTTTTCCACAGACAGACCTATGATCTTATCCGGACCAATAAGTCTACGGGCATCTTCGTATGACATATCGCTCTGACCGATATGTACTCCGTCAGCATCCACCGCTAGGGCTACATCCACTCTGTCATTGATGATCAATGGGATATCGAGAGGTTTGAGCAGTGTCATGAGCCTGCGGGCCAATTCAATGAATTCTCCTGTCGACGCGTCCTTTTCGCGCAGCTGCACTACAGTCACGCCGCCCTGGACAGCCTCAGACACGACTTCCTCCAATGATCTGCCCAGGGAGAGCTCTCTGTCTGTAACCAGATACAGTTTCAGATAATCCTTCATAGCCTAAAGAGTCTCGGGAGTCAGGTTATAGAGCTCATCAAGGAAGTGCATCTGCATCGATCCGTTGCCACGTGCATTGACTGCAGCCCTTTCTCCTGCAAGGCTCATCACTGCCATAGCTGCGGTTGCCGCAACCATAGGGTCTGACTCCACAGCGGCAAATGCTCCTACAAGAGCAGTAGCGGTACAGCCCATGCCTGTCACCGATGTCATTATAGGATTGCCTCCTTCTACAGTGAAGACTTCTGCTCCGTTTGTGATATAATCTGTCTCACCGCTGATTACTACTACCGCACCTGTATCTGCTGCCAACTTCTTTGCTGCTGAGAGGGCGTCGTCACTTGAAGCGCTGCTGTCAACGCCTTTGCTCTTCACATTGGCATCGACAAGGGCCATGATCTCACTTCCGTTACCCCTGATGATTGTAGGATGGCACAGGTTTATTATCTCCCACGCAGCATTAGTCCTCTGACTAGTCGCTCCAGCACCAACCGGATCCAGGACAATCGGTGTGCCTCTTCGTGAAGCAGCGAGACCTGCAGCTTTCATTCCCTCTATCCACTCTGTGTCCAATGTACCGATATTGATTACCAAAGCTCCGGCAATGGCGGTCATCTCCTCCATCTCATCCTTCCAGTGAGCCATGACAGGAGAAGCGCCAATTGACAACAGAGCATTGGCGGAATTGTTCATTACAACATAATTGGTGATGCTGTGCACAAGAGGGCTCTTAGTCCTCACAGCAGCGATCGCTGCAGAAAGCACGTCGTTGGAAATTGTGGTCTTCATTGTCTTATTGTTATTATACAACCCAGAGAAGACGGCTTTATCCAAGCCTGCGAACAATGAATACCATACCGTTTCCCTGCGCTGTCATTATACATATCAGGTTCATAGGGTATAATCTCAGCCGAGCACGAAATGCTCAGCACCCCTAACAGCATTGCAAATATAAGTATTATTTTATTTGAATGTTCTATTTCAATTCAAGAATTGCTTTTGAACGCTTCCAGTTGCCGAATTTAAGGTCAGAATCCTTAATTACTATATCCAGATGTCCGGCTCCGAAATCCAGGTTTCCGCTCTGATCCGTACAGATCTGCATCAATTTTATAATGTCAGCCGACTGATTGTCATTAACTAACATCTTTATTCCATCTTCATCATCGCTACACTCTGAAAATGTTATTCCCAGCTCTGGCTCTGTAAGCTGCTCGTCTTCATCGCCGACCAACATACATGTCTGGAAGGTTTCGAAATTAATGGATTTTGCATATTTGACCACAAGACGACCTTTAGGCCATTCACCTTCAGGATTATGTACAGGTGATTCATATCCGATGTAATCATCAATAGCCGCAAAGAAATATAACATTCCTTCATGAGGCAGCTTTCCTTCCTTGTCAAAAGCAGCTATATCCTCGCAGTTTATCTGACAAATGAAGGTAAGCGGGTAATCATATGTTTCTCCATCTTCAGTGATTTCCATTGTCGGGTACTGCATGTTTTCAGGCATATCAGGGTCTCCCCACCATTTACTGCCGCAGAAAAGGATTCGTTCGGTCTTTGCTAAAGTAAGTCTTATTGCCATAATTATAAGTTGATTAGTTGATGATCAGTTAGAAACTCAATGATATTCCTAATGATATCGCCGTCAGAAAGGCGTTGCACCTGTTGATTTTATCAATGCTGACGGGTTGTTTGTCATATATGATCTCAGGATGAGTGTAAGTCATTCTTGCCGACATAAGGAAAGCCAGACCGGTGGTTCTGCTTAATGCCAGCCTGTATCCACCTCCAATCTTTCCCACTGCAATCTCCTGTACAGGTTTCTTTATCGATATTCCACTTCCAGCATCCATGAACATGAACCATCTGTCATGATTTTTTTCCGCATTGAAATATCGCGTAGCTCTTATACTGACCGGTATAGCCTTATGAATGTTTCCGATGCCTGCATAGCCGGCATATAATGACAGGTTCCAGTATTGTCCCATATCATATCCTATGTGGAAATACATATCCGCATTCGCGTGGTGTCCGAAGTTATTTCCGTAATCGTCGACTCTGTAACCTTCCGGAGCGAAGAAATTATAATGGTATCCGGACTGGATTGTCGCTACATATCCCCATTCTATACCGAAAGTAACGTCGCAATCATCATCTGCACTCTCCCCTTTTGCGGAAACATCTATGTTAAATGATATGATAATCAGTAATATGGTGAGTGTTCGTTTCATGTCATAACGCATATTTGATTCCGACCTCAGGCATTATGCCATGTAACAATCCCATCTTGAAAGGAAGCATTGTCGTACCGCCGTTTACCCGTTTCAGATGCGCTCCCAGCAAAGGTGAGAGGCTGAAGGAAAGGATGATTCCTCTAGGAAAAACACATTCGCATCCGACTCTTCCCTTGAGTCCGAAATACATTCCTGCCGAAGCGTTCAGGTCTTCGGCCATCCCTAAAGCAAGTCCGGGTCCTCCATAAAATCTGACGCAATTGCCGTTTACGGATTCAGTTGAAGCGAATATCATGTTCCATGTGAAAGATGCAGATACCCCCGGCAGCTTACTGCCATATGTAAAGACCGATGCCGTCTCCGCTCTCAACTGAGCATCTATGAACGATTCATCATCCATCCTATGTTCATACGAAATGCCAGTACCTGAGTAACTGAACGTACAGCCTAGTGCTCTTGATTGAGCATAGGCGGCATCAGCTACCATCAGCATGGCCAGTATGAACAGAAGTCTATACATATTTGAATTCCATGTAGGTGGCTCCGACCTCATCATTGAAGCTACCTCCGATGAAGCCTACGAGATCTCCTTTTTCCAACTTGCCATCTTCCAGAAGTATCTTCAAGGAGTTCTGCACGAATCCTTCCTTGCTATCAGTAATTTCAAATTTATATGAATACACGTCATAAGATAAGGCTAATTCCCTCATTGTGAAAGAATTATAGCACATTGCATAAATAGGGACTTTAGGTCTGAACTCAGCAAGATATCTTCCTGTCCTTCCTGTCCATGTGTCGAGTATTATGGCTTTTACAGGAAGGGTCTGAGTTGCTGATACAAGAGCTTTTGCAAGAACTCCAGCTATCGGTTTTGTCACTTTTTCCAGATTGAGGTCCAAAGTCGTGTCTATAGTCTCCTCCGCTTCTTTTGCAATCGTGCTCATCGTCCTGACCGCCTCTAAAGGATATTTTCCCGATGCTGTCTCACCGCTGAGCATGATCGCGTCAGTGCTTTGGAAAATGGCATTGGCTACATCAGTCACTTCTGCCCTGGTAGGACGAGGATTCTCAATCATGCTGTGAAGCATCTGTGTGGCTACGATCACTGGCTTTTTCCTTGCCCTGCATTTCTGCACGATAAGCTTTTGAATCATCGGGATCTTTTCTGCAGGTATCTCCACACCGAGATCTCCTCTTGCAATCATTACACCGTAGCAGTAGGTAAGAATGTCATCCAGATTGTCTATACCTTGCTGATTCTCGATTTTTGAAATGATTTTTATGTGACTTCCTGCCTCGTCAAGCAGTCTCTGAATTTCATGAAGATCTTCCTTGTTGCGGACAAAGGAGTGGGCAATGAAATCGATATCCGCTTCAATAGCCCATCTTACAAAAGATTTGTCTTTATCTGTCAATGAAGGCAGAGATATATGCACTCCAGGAACATTTATGCTTTTCTTGCCTTTTATGACTCCATTATTGCAGATTCTGCATGAAAGTGTATCATCATCCTTCCCGATTACTTCAAGGGCAATGGCTCCATCGTCTATAAGTATTTGAGCACCAACAGGTACGTCATCAACAAAACCTTCGCAATTGGTGTACAGCATTCCCTGTCTGCATTTGTTGCCAAGGCCTTTGCCTACATGGATGTGATCGCCCTCCTGTACAGGAAAACCTACTGTGTTATCCATCTCGTTCAGCCTGATTTCGGGTCCTTTTGTATCTATAAGGATACCGATCTTATCAGATACGGATCTTACATTGTCAACAATCTTCTGTGCACCTTCCAATGTTGCATGAGCGGAATTGATGCGTGCCACATTCATTCCGTTTTCATAGAGTTCGCGGATAAATTCTGAGTCGCATCTGACATCAGAAACCGTACATATTATTTTAGTCTTTTTCATAATGCGAATTTAGTAAAAATAAAGAATATCTGGGAAATTTTCATAACTTTGTAAAATTGTATAAACTTAAACCATATAAATATGGCTGTTCAAATAAAGACAGTAACCACAAAAAGTGAGCTCAAGACATTCGTCAGATTTGCAAATAAAATGTATAAGGGTAATAAGTACTATGTCCCTTCCATGCCGATGGATGACCTTGAGACTTTTGACAGAAATAAGAACGCTGCATTCGAATTCAGTGAGGCGGAGTTTTATCTGGCATATAAGGATGGAAAGCCTGTAGGAAGAGTGGCTGCCATCGTCAATAATAAGGCTAATCAGGCATGGAGTGTCAAGCAGGTCCGTTTCGGATGGTTTGATTTCATTGATGATCTGGAAGTGTCAAAGGCACTTCTTGATGCTGTGATTGCTTTCGGCAAGTCGAAAGGAATGAACCAGATAGCAGGTCCGTTAGGATTTACTGATTTCGATCCTGAGGGAATGCTTGTAGATGGTTTTGACCGCATCTGTACCATGGCATTGTTCCACAATCATCCATACTATCCGGAGCACATGAAGAAGCACGGATATGTCAAGGAGACAGGATGGCTCGAATATAGAATCACTATTCCTGCTGAGGTGCCTGAGAGACTTAAAAAGTTGTCTCAGGTCGTACTGGAAAGATACAACCTTAAACTTATCAAAAAGACAAAGGCTCAGGTCAAGCGCGAAAATTATGGTCAGAAGATCTTTGAGCTTATAAATCAGACGTACTGCGGCCTTTATGGCTTCTCGCTTCTGTCTCCAAAACAGATAGATCAGTTTGTGGATACTTATCTGGGCGTCATAAACATGAACCTTCTTGCCTTCGTCGAGAATCAGGAAGGAGAATTGATCGGAGCTGCGATCACAATGCCTTCAATTGCAAAGGCACTTCAGAAATGCAATGGAGAGATTCTTCCGTTCGGATGGTGGCACCTCCTGAAGGCAATGTACTGGAAGCCGACCGATACACTTGAACTTCTTCTTATCGGAGTAAGACCTGACTATCAGAACAAAGCTATCAATTCGGTTCTATGTTTGGATATCATGGAGAATTGTCATAAGATGGGATTCAGGTATGCAGAGACTAACGCCAATCTTGAAGACAATACAAAGATACAGGCAATGTGGGCTTCTTTTGAGAAGGAACAGCATAAGAAACGCTGGATATTTGCCAAAGAAATCTGATAAATGACAACAGGAGACAACATAGGACGAAGCAGGATGCTCCCGCCACTTCCTGAAAGGATGAGGCCGCATGACCTTGACGGTTATGTCGGTCAGAGACATCTTATCGGTCAGGGATGTATCTTGCGCAATATGATAGAAAGCGGAAATTTATCCTCCTTTATCCTATGGGGGCCTCCGGGAGTTGGTAAAACGACCCTTTCCCATATTGTCGCAAAGTCGTTGGGAAGAGAATTCTTCACTTTGTCAGCTGTCAGTTCCGGTGTCAAGGATGTCAGGGATGTCATTGACCGGGCACGTTCAAATTCATTGTTCGCAAGTGGTTCCTCCCCTATCCTTTTCATAGACGAGATCCACAGATTCAATAAAGCCCAGCAGGATGCTCTCCTGGGAGCAGTAGAAGACGGAACAGTAATACTGATCGGAGCGACTACGGAGAATCCATCTTTTGAAGTGATTACACCTCTTCTTTCACGATGCCAGGTGTTTGTGCTAAAGTCGTTGGAAAAGGCTGATCTTCAGAATCTTCTTGACAGGGCATTGAAAGAGGATGAGATCCTTAAATACAGAAACATACAGGTTGAAGAGACCGATGCTCTCTTCCGTTATGCAGCTGGCGATGCAAGAAAGCTTCTGAATATTCTTGAGATCGTAGTCGGATCATTCATCGGCAGTTCGCCAGTGGTGATAAATAATAAAAGGGTAACCGAGTGCCTTCAGGAAAACACCGCTATATATGATAAAGGCGGCGAGATGCATTATGATATTATTTCTGCCTTTATTAAAAGTGTCAGAGGCTCTGATCCTAATGCAGCTATATACTATCTTGCCAGAATGCTTGAAGGCGGTGAAGATCCTCTGTTCATAGCCAGAAGGTTATGTATTCTGGCAGCCGAAGATGTAGGACTGGCAAATCCCAATGCCCTTCTTCTTGCTAATTCCACCTTTCAGATTGTACATGTGATCGGAATGCCTGAGGCTAGGATTCCTTTGGCGGAATGTACTATATATCTAGCTTCTTCACCGAAGAGTAATTCTGCTTATATGGCTATAAATGAGGCTCTTGAAGTTGCAAAGGATACGCAGATGGCTTCCGTACCCCTTTATCTGAGGAATGCCCCTACCAAGCTCATGGAAGAACTAGGCTATTCGGACGGATACAAGTATGCTCATGATTATCCGGGACATTTTGCGGATCTTGAGTTCATGCCTTCAGAGCTGCACGGCAAAACCTTCTATTCTCCCGGAGACAATAAGCATGAAGACGGACTTCGCAGTCGTCTCGAAACACTCTGGCCGAAATACTACAAGAAATAAGCATCAGAACGGATAACCGACTCCGAAGTGAAGGGCGAAATTGTCTCTTCGGAGCCATTGTCCCGGATTGACCCATTTCTGTTCTCTGGCAGGGTCATGTATCTTCATACCCATGTCGAACCTAAGGAGAAGGAATCCGAAATCAAGTCTGAGGCCGGTACCCCAGTTGGCGGCAATGCTTTCGCTGAATGTTTTCCACTGGAACATCGATGAGTCAATTGCTTCTGACTTGCTGTTCCTTAATGTCCAGACATTTCCTGCATCTACAAACACAGCTCCTGCAACTTTCCAGAATATATCGAAACGATATTCGATGTTTGCTTCCAGCTTCATGTCTCCGGTCTGGTTAGGGATGACGAATGATTTGTCCAAAGGAGATGTGCCAGGGCCGACTGTTCTGGCCTGCCATCCTCTGAGACTGTTCGCACCTCCACCATAGAAATGTTTCTCAAATGGCAATGCCGAAGAGTTTCCATATGCATATCCGGCTCCGGCAAGAAGACGTGTGGCAATCGAGTGACCGTTATTTCTGCCCCACACCCATGTACGGCCAAGAGTAAGTTCGGCTCTTACAAACTGCGAATAAGGGGTGTTCCAGATCATTCCGGAACCGTTCGCATCCTTCTTCATAAGCGGATTGAATGCCCTGAGAAGATTTCCTGCAATATCCAGCTGAAGTCTTGAATAGAAATAGGTTTCATCAGGAATAGCAGCAGAACTGGTTGTATAATAGAGCATTGCACCGGATCCAAGGTCGAAATGGTCCTGATAAGCGTTTCTCAGGAACGGATCGTTTGCAAGGGTGTCGTAGAAATCATCCTTCAGGTCGAACAGACGTACTATATTAAGCTGCATCGGATATATCTGATAGTAGAAGCGGCTTTCAATGTTGCCTGTATATCCGTAAGATGTCGATATTATATTTCTTGTGTATTCCGGTCGATCCTGATAATTATATGAGAAATTGATGTCGGTTCTTGGAATAGCTCCTTTGAAATGCCTGTATGACAATGGGAAGAACCTTGGAAGGCTGAGTCCGGCCGATACTCCGAATTCATTGGATCTGATATTATCCTTCAATTTGAACTGGAAATTGCCCATGAAGCTCATATTAAGCCACTCTCCGCCTCTGAATATGTTCTTGTGGTAATAGGATATCTGCGGTGATATACCGAGAAGTCCTGAAGAGTTGGTCGATCCTTCAAGATTCACCTTGAAACCTTGCAGTTTTGACTGGGTAAGAGCAATCGAACAGTCTACGATATTAGTGTCAGCCGGAGTCATCCCGATATTGACACTGCTGAAAAGCCTCAGCTCTGACAGTCGTGAATATGTATTGTTGACAACATCTTCGCTGTAAATGGCACCTGGCTCTACCGTATTAAGTCCTTTGAGAACTTTATCCTTGATTTTCAGTGATTTAGGATATGTGATGCTGACGTCACCGATATGGAATCTTCTGATTGCATCTGCAACTTTGAAAGACTCGTTTCTGGTATATTCATTTATTATCAGTTCAAGGACAGCTGAGTCCGGGCATGAGATTGTATCAGCTTCAAAAAAGAAGTTATTCTTGCTGAAATCAAAGAATCCCATGTTTCGCATCCTTGATGCTGATGCAACGCTGATTTCTTCCAATGCAGCCTCAGACAGGAACTCTCCCCTTCTCAGTCCAAGATGTGATGTGTCGCTCAGGAAGGCTTCCTTGAACTCACCCCTGGACGGAAGGTTGTATCTTACTTCCTTGATGGGAAATCTTTTTCCCAGATTCACATTATATATTACAGATACTCTTCTTTTGTTAACCGATATTTCAGAATTTACAGAAGATCCATAGTATCCGAGATATTCAAGGTGATTGGTAATATTCTCTATCGAGCTCTCGACCATGTCGGGATCGTATACCACAGGAGCCTTGCCGATCTTCTTCAGGAATCTGTCCCATCCGTTCCCCGTTCCGTTCGACCAGTTGTACATTACCATGAAAGGCGACCATCCCAGGTTCTCGTTCTGTTTCAGATACTTGTTGAGCTGGCTTGAATTGAAGCTGTCATCATTCCTTATTTCAATCTTATTCTTTGTCAGACGATATTCACCGTCCTGCAGAACACGTGTCGTGCTGCAGGATGCCGCAATCATTGAGACTAAAATGATGACGAATATGCCGAAGTATGATTTCATTTTGCTACAATATGCAAATTTATCTTAATCTGACCGTTTCTCAAAATTTTAGCCAGAAAAATTGTTATATTTGTATCTTTATGATAATCAACACCCATGGCATCTATATCAAATAATGAAATAAAGAGAGTCAAGTCTCTGCAACAGAAGAAGTTCAGAGATGAAACAGGACTGTTTACTGTCGAGGGAGAAAAGATGGTGGACGAAGCTGTCAGCTCGGATTTCCATGTTGAACATATATATAGAAGGGAGGAAATTGGTGAAGAGGCAATGAAGAGGATTTCCGCTCTTGCTTCTCCATCCCCTGTCTTAGCTCTTGTCAGAAAGCCGGAAGACATATATGTAGATGAAGTATCCTCTCTTGAGGCTCTCATTTCTCGTGGCGGGCTCTTTCTGGCGCTTGACACAATCAGAGATCCGGGCAATCTTGGTACGATTCTCAGAATTGCTGATTGGTTCGGAATAGATGCCGTCTTGGCAACAAGAGATACCGTTGATGTCTTTAATCCGAAGGTCGTGCAGGCGACGATGGGTGCAATATTCAGGGTCAGGATGCATTATGTCGATCTTCCGGATCTTGCCGAAATGGTCCTCACACATGGAGGAAAGGTATACGGTACCTTCCTTGACGGTCTGAATATGTATTCCCGCCCCTTGGATACAGGTCAGGATAAACCGGTCATGATAGTGGTCGGAAACGAATCAGAAGGTATCTCTGATGCCATGTCAGCCCTTGTTTCAGACAGGTTGTACATACCGCCATATCCGGCTGACGATCCTGGTTCGGAATCTTTGAATGCAGCAATAGCCACTGCTATAACTGTTGCTGAATTCCGTAGAAGAAACTATTAATCCCCACCCGATGAATACAATTGAACCAAAACTCCTCAAGGAACTTATAAATGCTGACTATGACTCGCTTATGGGTTTCAGAGTCAGAAGGATCCTGATGATATGCAGTAATTATGATGCTTTCATCCTTGAAGAAGACGGACAGATAGAGACTCAGATCTACCGTGAATACATCGACCTGAATCTTAGTACTCCACCTACATTCATCTGGGTGCAGACTTCTGCAGAAGCACGTGAAATGCTCCAGACTACTGTGGGAATCGACATGATCATCTGCATGTATAATGTGGGTGACAATGATGTGTTTTCTCTTGCGACCGATCTCAAGAAGGAAGGAAGAAGCCTTCCGTTCGTCCTGCTGACCCATTTCTCGAAAGAGGTGTACAGAAGACTTGCAAAGATGGACACTTCTGCCATAGATTACATGTTCAGCTGGCACGGAAATGCTGATCTTATCGTTGCTATCATCAAGCTTTTCGAGGATTTGAAAAATGCTGACAATGACATACTTAGAGTAGGAGTTCAGAGTATCCTGCTGGTAGAAGATTCCGTCAGGTATTATTCGACATATCTGCCGGAGCTGTATAAGATGGTTCTTAAGCAGAGTGCGGAGTTCCTCAAGGAAACATTGAATGAGCAGCAGATGAAGCATATGAAGAGGTCTCGTCCTAAGATACTTCTTGCGACCAATCTTGATGATGCCATGGCCATGTATGAAAAATACAAGACAAATCTTCTCGGTGTCATCTCTGATGTAGGCTTCTGTGAGCATAGGAACGGCAGACCTGAGGATGAGAAACTTGATGCAGGTATCGAGCTTGTAAGGCATATCAAGAATGACGATCCTAAAATGCCGGTACTCCTGCAGTCATCCCAGGACAGTATCTGCCCAATCGCAGAAGAATTGGGCGTCGGATTCCTGAGGAAGTATTCCAAGACTCTCATGATTCAGCTTTATGAGTATATCAAGGAAGAATTCGCATTCGGAGATTTTGTATTCAGGGATACAGAGCGTGTAGAATATGGAAGAGCGGCCAATCTGAAAGAACTGGAAATCATGATGCGTGAGGTACCGGAAGATATTCTTCTGGCGAACACATCCAAGAATATGCTTTCAAAGTGGTTCATGGCACGAGGCCTTTTTACACTAGGTGCAAAGTTCAAGAAAGTCTTGGAAAGTCATTTTGCCAACACCGCCGAACTTCGCGCATATGTATCTCAGCAGATTCATGATTATCACGCACTTACAGGACGTGGTGTAATTGCACATTTCGATGCGGATACATACGGAAGGCATATATGGTTTTCGCGTATGGGAGATGGTTCTCTAGGTGGAAAGGCACGTGGACTGGCCTTTCTGAACAACCTTGTATATAAGCACCATCTTTCAGACAGATATGACAATGTAAAGATATCAATTCCAAGGACTGTGGTCATCGCGACGGATTATTTCGATCAGTTCATTCTTGAGAATGACCTCCAGTATGTGATTGATTCGGATATATCTGATGAAGAGATACTTTCTGAATTTGTTTCTTCCCGTCTGCCGGAGCGTCTTGTTGAAGAGTTAAGGGCATTTGTGGATACCACACGCTCCCCTCTTGCTGTCCGTTCCAGCTCAAAACTTGAAGACAGCAGCTATCAGCCGTTTGCAGGTGTTTACTCGACATACATGATTCCTCTTGCAGAAAACCGCGACCAGATGCTCCGTATGCTCGGAAAGGCTATAAAGAGCGTGTATGCCTCTGTCTTTTATGGTGGCAGCAGGACGTATATCCAGACTACCGGAAACCTCTTGAGTGAGGAGAAGATGGCGGTTGTCGTACAAAGCATCTGTGGTTCAGAACATAATGGTCTATATTATCCGATGCTTTCAGGAGTGGCCAGGTCGCTCAATTTCTATCCTATCGGAAATGAAAAGGCGGAAGACGGTATCGTCGATATGGCATTCGGCCTTGGAAAGACAGTTGTTGATGGTGGTAACTCATTGAGGTTCAGTCCTAAATATCCGAAGAAGATACTTCAGCTTTCTGAGACAAAACTGGCATTGAGGGATACTCAGAAGATGATGTATGCCCTTGATCTTCGTGCGGGAGCTTTCAAGATTTCAAAAGACGAAAGCATCAATCTCGCGCATGTCCAGGTATCGGAAGCCCTTCAGCACTATTCTCATCCAGAACTAGTCGCCTCTACTTTCAGTATTGAAAACAACAGGATGCTTCCTGGAATAACTGCCAAGGGACCACGCGTCATATCCTTTGATTCACTTCTCAAATATAACCGTTATCCGGTTGCCCTTATTCTAAAGGATATTCTCGAAATATGCAAGAAGGAGCTTATGTGCGATATAGAAATTGAATTTGCTGCCGATGTCGAGCATAAGGAAAGCGGAACGCGTCTCAATTTCAAGCTGCTTCAGGTAAGACCTGTAGGAGAATACAGCTCGGATTCGAATGTTTCCATTGAGAAAGTAGCAGAGGAGATGGAGCATGTCATTGTCAAATCATCAAAGGCATTGGGATCCGGTCATATAGATGACATCAATTACATAATTCATGTTCCGTCAGATACTTTCGATAGTGCCAGAACCAAGGATATGGCTGCTGAAATTGCTGAATTCAATAAATATGTCAAGAATGACGGCGGCTCATATCTTCTTATAGGACCGGGAAGATGGGGATCCTCTGATCCGTGGTTAGGAATACCTGTGATGTGGAGTGATATATCCGAAGCTAGAATGATTGTTGAAACAGCTATCCCGGGATATCAGATCGAGCCTAGTCAGGGAACTCACTTCTTCCAGAACATAACATCTCTCGGTGTCGGATATCTGACCGTTGATACAGTAAGAAAAGACGGATATGTCAAGGAAGATGACATATCCGCTCTGGAATGTATATGTAAAGGTGAATATACCAGACTTTATAAGGCTCCTGCCAACATGGAGGGATATATTGACCGGTCGTCGAATGAAGCGGTTGTAGGTTATTGATCTACACGAGCTGGATCACGACAGCATCTTTAGGAGGAACGCTGACTTCCATCACACTTTTGTGGTGGAAGTTTTCTGTTTCAGGTATTCCCATCCACTCGAATGCATGTTCAGGAATCA
The DNA here is from genome assembly GCA_017561265.1 of Bacteroidales bacterium. The sequence goes on along the minus strand of JAFZDJ010000017.1, from coordinate 76,052 downwards.
TAAGTTTCATCGTTGCCTGCTTGTCAGAGAAATTCACGGCAAACAGGAGGGTATGATCCTCAAAATCTCTCAAGAAAGCATAATGCCTGTCTTTGTCAAATCCTTCCGAATGCATATTGCAGTAGCAAAGGTCGTATGTAGAGCCCTTTGAAATTGCCTCATCCGATGATGCAAGTCTTATAGCCTTTGTGAATCTCATGAAGGTTTCAGCTTCTTCTTTTTTCAGACCTCCTTTGACAAGAGCGGAAATTGAAGACGCCTCATAGGATCCTGATGCAATCAGCTTTCTTAGTCTGCGTACAGAGGATACGCTCCACCAGTCGAAGATTGTTGTTCGTCCGTCTCTGCCGCTGAATCCTTCTTCGTCCATTCCCCTTTCTCCGACTTCCTCTCCGAAATAGATCATGAAAGGAGCTGTGTTGAGACAGAGGGATACGTATAATGGTGCCGATGTTCCAGCTGCATCCTTACCGAAAAACTCTGATGCAAATCTCTGCTCATCATGATTCTCAAGGAAATTCAGCATATATGGCTGTAAATCACCGAGATACTGCCAGTTTCTGGTTATGCCTGTCGTTGACTGCCAGAGTTCTACAGGCATTCCGTCCTCTTCGGCGTTCTTTTCGACTACGGCTCGAAGAGTGTCATAAAGGCCGGATTTGTCGTACAGGATATCGAAACCGATTCTTCTGATATATTCGCCATAAAGCTCTTTCTTATAGACTTCTGCGATGAATATCACAGTCGGATATTTTGCCTTGATTCGTTCAATCACCCATCTGAAGAATTCTGGCGGTACAAGCTCCACCATATCGCATCTGAAGCCGTCGACTCCTTTAGACGCCCAGAAATCAAGGATGTCGAACATTTTCTCCCATGTAGGAGTATATGTATCTCCGTAGTTGATCTTTACGGTCTCGTACCAATCATTGATTCCGGGACATGGCGAGAAGCAGTTGTTTCCTGTTGCCTTTGCAGGAAATTCCGAATATGCTTCCATTCCTGCCGGGGTTTCGGTCGGAAGCTTTATGCCCTGTCCTGGATAATAGAAAAAGTCGTTTTCCGGTTTCCAATGTACTGAAGTGTCATCATCAGAACCAAGTACAGGATGTCCGGGAACCGGATTGACCTTACCGTAATCTCTTGATACATGATTAGGCACGAAATCGATGATGACTTTAAGGCCAGCTTCATGAGTACGTGCGATAAGACTCTCAAATTCCTCCATCCTCTGCTGAGGGTCGTCAGCCAGATAGGCATTTACATCATAGTAATCACAGATGGCATACGGAGAGCCCGCTTTTCCTTTGACAAATTGAGGATGTGATGGAATACATCCTTCTTCTGATGCCTGTGTAGAATGTCTGATTACTCCGGTGTACCATACATGGCTGCATCCGAGCCATTTAAGATATTTCAATGTATTATGGTCGATATCCGAAAACTTGCCTGTTCCGTTATCAGCCAATGTTCCGTTTTTCTTCGGCCTTGCTTTGCCGTTGCCACAAAGTCGAGGGAGCATCTGATATATGATAGTTTTCTGCATATGGTTCTTTTAGGCAAAGTTAGTACCAAAAATGCACTTTTCAAAAGACCCGTCCGGGAGGATTCTGTATAGTTTTTGATTTGTTGAAGGCGATTTCAGGCCACCCAAAGCCTCTATGTAAGGTCCTAACTTGATGAAATCCAGACACATGATGTCGAACCCTTCGGGTATTTCCGCTCGCCCGGAATACCATGCTGTCTTGATGTGAGGATGGTGCATTTTTATCCATTCTGACATCTTTTGGATCTCAGATGGATCTGCGTCTCCTCCCATGAAGCAGAAACATGTTATGGCGGCAGAGTATTGTCCTATAAGAGATGCAAGCAGTTCTGTCGTCATTTCTCTTCCTTCATCTTCCCACAGCCATGGACTATGGCAGCCCGGACATCTGTTGGGACACCCGGAAATATTGACTGCCAGGCTGATCTCATCTGGGATCTCCTGGCAGACAATGTCGTAACTATAGCATTTTAGCATAGATGCTTTCCTTCGTTGCGATGGTAGTGGCGTCTTGCAGCCTCTTCCTGTCTAGGCATTGAGAAGTTGCTGATACGCTTCATATAACCTATGATACGGGTCAGGTAATCAATGTCTTCACTATGACATTCAGGACACTCCTTAAGGTAATGCTTGCTAATATGACCGCACTTGTTGCAGATGGTGTTAGGAATGTTGAATGTGAAGTAGTTGCATCCTTCCTGTGCAGCCACACGAAGAAGCTGAGCATATTGTGCCTTCGAAAGATGCTCTTCAAGGTTAAGATGAAGAGCCGAGCCACCGGTAAGATGCTCGATATACTTCCTTCCATGCAGACGCATCTTGTCGATGATATTGAGAGACTTGTCTTCCACAATGTAGAAGTAGCTGTTGTAACAGTCACGAGGCACTGCATATCCGTCTTCCCTATCCCATTTTGCATGTTTTACACCTACATTCTCGGCAGGAATCATCTCGCAGTTGAACAGGGTTGTCTTCGAACGGTATTTCTTGTTATATTCCTCGATGAGTCCCAGAGTATCCTGAACGAACTTCACATACTCAGGGTTGTCATTGATCTCTATGCCAAGGAATTCAGCAGCTTCTACAAGACCATTGATTCCTACAGTAAGATACTGGCGGCCGATATTGATGAATCCGGCATCGAAGAGAGGAAGCATGCCCTGCTCCTTGAAAGCCTTGAGGTTTTCATCGTATGCAAGCTGTACCTTATGTACGAGGTCGACAACTTCTGCAAGATAAGTAAGGTAGTCACGGCCGTTCTTCACCGCATACTGAATACATCGGTTCAGATTGATGGTGAGTACGCTCTTTGAACCGGTAGAAACACCGCCTGCTCCAAGAGTGTAGCTGAATCCGTTGTCCTGAATCTCGTTACGAAGACGGCAGCATGAAGCAAGAGAGTCGGCATTATCACTCATATATGTAAAGAATGAATGTCCTTCAGAATACATTTCTGCTGTAAAATCTCCCCATTCCTTGTCCTTGACTTCGTTATTCTCTGTAAGAAGAGCCATTGTCTCTACAGGGAAAGTGAGAGGAACCTTGAGCCTTTCCGCATTGAACCATTTCATGAATCTCTTCTGGAGCCATGACAGACCGTCCCAGTCTGGTTTTGATCCGTCAGGGAAGCGGAATTCACCGAATATGCTCTCGAAATAGTTCTTGTCGTAATATGATATGTTCCAGAATACTGACTGAAAGTTTCTGGCACCTGTAGGCTGATTGATCGAATAGACAATCTGTTCGAAGCAGTCTGTGATGACTTTATCAATAGATCGCTTCTTTGTAGAATTGTCAGCCTGTCTGTCCGGATTCTTCCAATAGTCGGTTCCGTATTCCTTGCCGACAAAATAGTTCATGTACATGAGGAACTCAGGAGTAGCGCAGGCACCGCTGAGCATGCTTGAAACCATAAATACAAGGTTGATGAAACCTCCACAGAATGACTTGAGGTTTGTCGGACCTATCGAATTGCCGCCGATAGGTTTTGTACCCTCGAGCAGCCAAGGATACATGGTGATACTTGCACAATAATTGGCAAGTGATGTCTCGTCATTCTTATATATATGGTGATTCTTGAGCAGTCTGATATATTTATCCGACATCTCCTTTCCGTACATTTTCTTCATTCTGTCGGTCAGGATACGACGGTTGAGTCTGATGAAGTTCTTCTTAGGAAGTTCTCCGATCAGTGTAGCAAGATTCTTTTTGTCAATATTTGCATTAGCATCATATTTACTTCCGGTCGCGGCATTTTCAGCCTGACAATACTGTATAAGGAAGTCAAGATGGTCACGAACCTCTCGGTCTTCCATATGTCTCTGACGGTAAAGCATATATGACTTGGCTACAGCAAAGTACTGCTCGGCCATCAGACCCACTTCGACCTGATTCTGAATCTCCTCTACATGCATTCCTTCTGTTATTCGTACGTGTGAGAGGATATTTACAAGATCCTCTTCTGTGGCAAAACTTCCTACTGACAGGAAGGCCTTACGGATAGCGTTCTTGATCTTCTCAACAGAAAAAGTCTTACGCTTACCGTCTCTTTTGATGATGGTAATGTCTGCGCTGCTCATATTATAGGTAGAATTAAAGATCTAAGGTATCCAATAAATAAATGCGATAGGTTATCCTACCGCATTTATTTATTAACACAGTTGTCAACAACTGTTATAAACGATTGATTACTCGCCTGTTACAAGATTCTTGAATGCTGAGCCGAAGATAAGGTAGCTGATGTTACCAGCGATTGTTCCTTCGTTCTGTCCCCAGAAGAACGGCCAGTCATCATAGTTCTCGAAATGGTCAGGATGTCTGAAGAGGAGGCCTGGTGCCACATTACCTGGGATAGCTGAGAAGTCAGCTCTGTTGTTGCCGTAGAACACTTCTTTCGGACGTGCTGCACCTACAGCTGCTACAAGTGAATAGTTATGGTATGGGTGACGTCCGAAATGCCATTCTGCAGCTTTGTATGCATGAGCCTTGTCAATGATGTCTGGGAAATAAATGCTTGCATAGCAAACTGTAGTACCATGGCTGAGAATCTGTCCGCCACCTGCCCAGTTACCGAGTCCGATTGGAACTCCGTATGGGTTGTTGCTCTCAAGCTCTTCTACATATGTCTTGAACTTCTCTACATATGGACGAAGCTTCTCCTTGTACTCGTCGCCGAGGTAAGGGATTGCGTCAAGAGCTGTCTGGAGAGAGAAATTCACGTTTCTGTCAAGTGAAGTCCAAAGCATTGATTCGAATTTCTCAAGATACTGCTTTTCACCGGTAGCGACATAAAGCTGAAGGTTTGCTGAGATATCTCCACCTGCACCACGGCCTCTGCGTCCGTCCTGCGGAGCCTTTGCCATAAGCTCAGTAGCTTCCTTGAGGAGTCTCTTGGACTGCTTGAGAGCTCTGTCTGCGAGTTCGTCGTTATAGCCTCTGAGTGCACGGCTTGCAGCAGCAAACATTGTTGCAGCATTGAAGTCACGGCCTGGATCACGTGATGTGAATGCCCACATATCGTCCGGAGTACCGCTTGACTTACCGTCCTTTGATACCTCGTAAGGCTTGAGTGAAGGATCGTATTTGAGTCCGTCTGTGAGCGAACCGGCGTCACCGAGGTGGTGGTAGTTGTCAAGAACCGAGTTAGAGAGTGTCTGTGACATATGTCCGAGGATCTCTGCCTGTGCTACAAGGTTGAGTACTCCGTGCTCGATATACTGAAGGATATCCGGAGTTCCGTCCGGACGATGGAGGTCTACATAGCGCTGCTCCTGGCTTACGAATGTCTGGTCTCTGTCAGAGCGGAAGAGTTCCCATGCTCTTACGAGGTTCTGAACCACGCTGATATTGGAACCGGTCTCGATGTCGAAGTCACCTGCATCGAAGTATCCGCCGACATTAAGGCCTGGGATGAGCTCAAGATCCTTGAACTTTGTGTCTGTAGTCGGACCCTGTGAGTGGAGGTCGAAGTGGTCAGTATTTCTAGGAGCCTGACGATAACCCTCTCTGAATGGCTCTCCATGCCATACGCGGTATCCTTCGTTTACATACATATGGTTCATATGGATTGGAATCCAGATGTCGCTTGTAGCATCAGTGATCTTATCGTATACATTATCATTGATGATGAAGTTGTTTGTCTTTGTCTCACCATACTGTATGTAGTAAACGCCTGGCTCTGTTACATTTGAGAAATCGAAGCGGTCATAGTTGTATTTATAGTAAGGTCCCCAGTTCTCAACCTTTCCTGTATATGCGACCTTCTCTGTACCATCATTCTCTACTTTGATTACCTTTGCGTTCTTCTCGTTCTTGTAGTTCTTGTCAAGCTCGATAACGGCAATCTTAGGCTGCTCAGGAAGATAACCTACCTGTGAGAATCCGATGTTCGGTTCTCTCACCCAACCTTCTACAGAATTCGGCTCCACTGTCCAAGTGATGACCTTGCCGGTCTTGCCTGCAGGAATGAGGCTCCTGAATACGTACCATCCGTTCTGTGCAAGGATTCGGCCGTCGTAGAGCATGATGTCTGCGTCGTCAGACTTGATTGTAATCATTCTTTCAGGAGCATCCGGTGCGAGGATGAATTCTCTACCCTGCTCAAGCGGAAGCGGATCGATATAGCGGCCTGTTCCACGGTCATCGTAAGTCTTGTAGCCCTTGAACTGCTTAGGCTTTTCGCTGTTAGGCTTTGTTACAGTCTCGCTGGCAGCATATTTAGGGAATCTGTCAGGTCTTCCGTCCACGATGTAGGTCTTTGCCCAATACTGTGAAGGAAGGAACTCGAGATTGAAGCCGGCATGTCCTGCAAGTCTCTCTGGAAGTGGTTCATCGAGATAAACTGCGATCTCGAAAGCCTCACCTTTGGCAGTGACTGTCACTCTTGAATCGAAATCATAGTCTTCATAACGGAGAGCTACCTCAATGGAACCGTCTTCCTTGTTAACGGTTCTTGATGGTGTTGCCGGAACGAGGTCCCACTGCTCAGGAGTGCTGGAGAGTCTCACTGCACCACCCTGTACGGTTCTAACGCCGTGGTGGATGATCTCGATACCGGAGTTCTTCTCGTCATTGAATCCTCCGTTATAAAGGTTGCTGTACACAAGGACATTCACGCCTTGCTTTTCAAAGTACTCGGAATCGTTCAGAACAAGATTCTGATCAGTTGTTCCGGCACATGATGCCAGCAGCATTGCTGATGCCAGCATGTAAAAAGTTTTCTTCATATCTTTAGAATTTAGTGTTATTTCCGTAATGTAAAAGTATATAATCCACACCAAATATGAAATATAAATTCCGAATAGGAAATAAAACTGACATCATATGATACATTATCAACAAAAAAGGAGTGCTCCGAAGAGCACTCCATATTGTTTAGAACGGGAATCTTCTGTTCTGTGAAGGAATCGGATCTCCTGTCTCAGATGCTTCAGCGTCATTCTCATCAAGCTTGAAGAGCATGAACTTGCCGTTTTCCTGAGTGTATGGCTTCCATTCTCCACCGTCAGGACCGTTAGGATCACCGTACTTCGCGAAGTTTGTCCATGCAGTGAGCATTACCTCAGAGAGATCCCAGTCACCCTGAGTCCAAGGACGCCAGCAGTGCTGGAGAGACTTGAACACATACCAGAGGTCAGATGAGTGGAACGCACCTGAAAGAACATTGCCACGACCGTCTGTAGGGAGAGGACGTGCGAACTCGTATGCATAAGCCTTGTCACCTACGCTCTCTCTGTTAAGACAGAACTCAGCGATACCGCCTGACATGTCACCCATATCATCCTGAGTGTAACCGATCATATAAGGGATGTTAGGAAGTGCATTTGCATAAGCTGCATTGTCGAAGCTCTGGAGAGAAACATAACCGTCAACGATAGGGCTGCCTGTCATTCTTGCGGTTCTGTCACCTGTAACCTGTGAGTAGAAGTTACCGATAGTGTACATCATCTCTGTAGAAGCTCTACGCATCTTCTCGAGGCTGTCATAACCTGCCCAGTCCATGATCTTCTTTGTAGCCTGCTCAGCCTCAGCAAGAGTCATGGCTCCGAAGCCCATACCACCTCTTCTGCCTGCTGGAGCAGCAGCAACAGCGTTAGGATTTGTGATTCCGCCACCGCTCATGATGACTGCCTTGTTGAAGAGACCTCTTGAAAGCGGAGACTCACAAACAGTCTTCACGCTGCCTGCACCTGCGCTCTGACCGAAAATCATTACGTTGGCAGGGTCTCCACCGAACTGCTCGATGTTCTTCTGGATCCACTTGAGAGACTCGATCTGGTCAAGGATACCGTAGTTACCTGATACGCCGTGTGGGCTCTCTGCTGAAAGCTCAGGATGTGTAAGGAAACCGAATACGCCGAGACGATAGTTGATTGAAACGAGTACAACACCCTTCGCTGCCCACTCCTGAGCGTCGAATTCAGGCTCTGAACCCCATCCCTCACGGTATCCGCCACCATGGATCCAAAGAGCTACAGGAAGCTTTGCGTCAGTCTTGCCTGGAGCTGGTGTCCATACATTAAGGTAAAGACAGTCCTCGCTATATGGAGACTCCTTGCCATAACCCCACTCTGTTGTATATCCACCAGGATAATGAACTGCCTGGTAACCAGGGTGTCCGAATGTATCTGCAATCTTTACGCCTTCCCATGGAACTACTGGCTGAGGCTCCTTCCAACGGAGGTCACCGATAGGTGGCGCTGCATATGGAATACCGCGGTAAACTGTCACGCCTTCAATGTCGGCTGCAACACCCTGTACCTGACCACCTTCAATGGTGAGGATAGGGCTCTCCTGCTGTGCACATGCTGCAAACAGCAATGGGAGAACGAAATAGAGTAATTTTTTCATAATGTGTATTAATTAAAGGGTTTTATCCTACTTGAAAAGAAGCTGAGCGAACTGATAAAGGCTTCTTCTCCATGTCTGCCACTCGTGTGCAGTCTCAGGAGATACATAGTAGTGAGCGTTTACGCCAGATGCCTTAAGACCTGCTGTAGTCTCGCCTGGATCAACACCGCCACGTGGATTCTCTACCTCACGGCCACCGAAGCTTACGAATACGAGGTCATAAGTCTCCTTGAAACCTGGAGTGTTTGCTGCCTCTTCTGCTGAGATTGTACCGCCGCTGAAGAGACCGATCTTAGAGAATACGTCGTTTACAGACATTGTGATAGCCTTGGTCTGCATAGCACCCATTGAGAGACCTGCCATTGCACGGTGCTCCTTGTCAGCGATTGTACGGTACTTTGCGTCAACCATTGGGATGATGTCGTTGATGAGGGTGTTCTTGAAACCGTCTGCCCATCCTGAAGGCATACCCATAGGACCTGAAGGTCTCTGACCCTGAGGACGCGCCTGCTGACCGCCCTGTGGCTGCTGAGGACGCTGCTGTGGAGCCTGACCTGCCTGACGTGGTCTTCCAGCTGCACCGTTATCCATTACGATGATGAATTCCTCTGCGAGACCTGCTGCGATGAGGTTGTCCATGATGAGGGCTGTCTTACCCTGCTCAGCCCAACCGTGCTCGTTCTCACCACCACCGTGCTGGAGATAAAGTACAGGATATCTCTTGTTGAGATCTGTGTCGTAGCTTGCTGGAGTGTAGATGAAGCAGTGGCGCATGGCGTCATTTGTCTTCGAATAATAGTATACCTCTCTGAGATCACCATGAGGAACGTTCTTTACAGCATAGAAATCCTCGTCATGTGCAGGGATGTCGATACCGCTGCCCCAGCGGCTTGCACCATAATAGTAAAGGCTGTTAGGGTCTGGAGTAGCAGCGCCGTCCACCCAGATCTGATAGTAGTGGAATCCCTCATCCTGAGGAGCAGTGTCGCCTGTCCATACTCCGTTCTCATCCTTTACGAGGTCGTACTTTACGCCTCCGATATCGAACTGAACATATTTAGCATCAGGAGCTGTTACCTGTGCGCGGACAACTCTTTCAGAGTTTACCATAGGATACTGCTTGCCTGCCTGGTTTGTAGAAGCGGGCTTGAAGTCTTCCTTAACCTGAGCTGTGGCAAGAGTGCATGCTGCAAATGCCATAGCTGAAATCATAAGAGATCTTTTCATGTTATTAATGTTTAAATGTGGTTGTTGCAAAAAAAGCAAATCAAATATACATATTTTATCGATAAAAAATGATAATAGGAGCGCCATTTATCTACAATGGCACTCCTATTATACAATTTGGAATATTTTTCAAAGAAATATCCTATTTAGCAGGTGTCAGGCGTATGATTCCGACCGAATTTTCAGGCATGATAAAGTCAAAGGATTTCTTTACTTTACCATATTCCTTTGTATGAGGAACGATAGCCTCGGTATATTTGACCTTAGGTGCGAATCTCCATGCCATTTCACGGAGACCTGGTCTTTCAGCTGCTCCAGGACCGCCGAATGCAGGCACCTTATTGTAGTCAGGATGGCTTGAATAATAGTTCTGGTCGCCCTGGTTCTTCACTTTTGTGTCAAATGATGAGATATACTCGACACTTACATTGTAAACCTTTTTGTTTCCTGTGTTGACTGTGAATGTTTTATTGACACATTCTGAGTTTACGAACTTTATGAAGATCTCCCCTGTCTCAGTATCGATTGTAGGTGACATATATACTGTAGAATCAGCAACTGCACCTTCCATTGCTGGTGTCATTTCAAATGCACGGTCACCGGCAACAGAGAATAACTTCTGATAGTAGTAGTTGGTACTACGCCACATGCCTCTGTTGTCGAACCATATGAGGTTTGAATTCCATTTATTGTAGCCTTTCTTGCAGAAAAGAGGTGCATATGCCGCCATTACCACTATATCTGAATTCCTTTCAAGGCTTGTCCAGTATGCAGCCTCTGCAAGTGTAGATGCGTAGGCATTGTTTGTGCGATTGTTTGCGAACTCGCCTACGAATACTCTTGCAGGATTGCTTCTGTCATATGTCTTGCCCTCGGCTCCGCGTACCTTTCCAGATTCATATCTGTCGCCGTGAGTATAGAACCAGTCATCACCTTTATAATAATGCTCGTCTACGATTGTATCTGGATAAAGTTCATCGATCACCTTCATGTTCTCGTCAAACTCCTTTCCTGAATCAGCTGAGCCTGCTGTCGATACGATGATGATTTCAGGATGCTTTGCCTTTACAGCCTTGTAAATGATGTCGAAGCGCTCCCAGAAGGCTTCTCCCCTGTTTTCGTTTCCGATACCTACATATTTTAGGTTGAATGGTTCCGGATGTCCCATGGCCGCTCTCTTGGCACCCCATTCTGTATTGACTCCGCCATTGCAGAATTCGATGAAGTCAAGAACGTCGTCAACAAATATAGACTGGAATCTATCTCTATCTTCCTGAGTATCAAGTGGTGCAACATATTTGTGACCTGCAAACTGGCAGGTTACGCCATTGTTGAATACTGGGAGAGGAGTTGCTCCGAGTGACTCTGCCATAAGGAGATACTCATAGAAACCGATATATTGAGAAGTCCAGTATCCCCAATGGTTACGGAATCCGATACGCTCCTCTACCGGACCGATCGAGTTCTTCCAGAACACCTGTCCCCAGTAGTCAGTTCCTTCGGATGCGCATCCTCCAGGGAAACGCATGAAAGTAGGATTCAGGTCGGCGAGGGCCTGAAGGAGATCCTTGCGGAAAGGACCATATTTTCCTTCCATCCAGAGTTGTGATGCTTCAGGAACGAGGGTCACGAAATCGAGGTAGAATGTTCCGGCTGCATCAGCTACGATGCAGAGACGGCTGTCAACAGAACGCTCTGCCTTGAGAGTACCCTCGTACTTCTTCCAATCGTTACCGATATTGCTGATGGTGATGACATTTGAATTCACCTGTCCGTCCCTGTCTTCGAGATATACGGAGAAACTACCTGAATATGAGTCACCTGTGAGGTAAAGACCGAGGTCATATGTGACATCCTTTTCTACAGGAATAGACGGAACCTGGGTGTTATTCGAATACATGCCCTTGTTGCCCCATCCCCTTACATATTCAGAGATGCCGAAGCCGTTTGCAGCAATACCGAAGCCCTGTCCCGGATCCTCCACGTCAAATCTGACACTGTACTGCTGATATTTCCTTGAGTCATCATATTCGTCATCAGGATCGAAATCGTAAAGTGGTTTGAGATTCTTTACAAGAGGTCTGTCGTTGACAGTTCTCGCCTTACCTGCACCTTCCTTATTGATTATTGTCCATCCGAAGAATACTGTATCAACTTTTGAGAATTCGTCTGAATCTGTGTTGAAAGGTACGTTGTATGCCTGGAACGAATTGTTCTGGATCAGCTGTGCACTGATACCGCCGTCAACAGACTGGTTGATGTCCTCGAAGAAGATACCTGCGAGAGTCGGGCTGATCTCGATGCCCAATTTCTTTGTATCAAGATCAAGCGTACGTTTTTCAACCTCCTTGAATCCTTGGAGTTCAAGCATCTTGTCTGCATAACGGTAGCCGAGAAGTCTCATTCCTTCTGTGCTGAAGTGGAACTGGTCTCCAGTGCTCTCGCATCCGAGTGCAGATATGATATGAGCATTAGGAAGTACTTCCGGAAGACGTGGCATGATGTCACGGTTGAATCTCCAGCATACTCCGTCCTGTTCCTCATATTTGAGCTCTCCTGCAAGAAGAGGAGTCTCTTTTGGATTGAGTTTCAGGTCTTTGCAGAGGTCGTCATAAATCTTCTTGACTCTTTCAGGCCAGAGAGGATCCTCTGAATTTGATTCACCCTGGTGCATGAGGATTCCCTTGATGACACCGTCCTTCTGCGCGATTTTTGCCATTTCTACAAGTCTTGCATACGGATTTCCGCCGTACTGCTCGACTATGGCTTTCATCCAGTCGCGTTCGTTGTCAATGTACTCCTTGTAATCATCCTTGTCCCAAAGCTCTATCTTCGCACCAGCTACGGATACGTTGATGACACCGATCTTGATGTGTTCAGGAAGGACTTCGATCATCTTGCGGCCGAAGAAGTCTACAGGACCGAGATTGTTGCCCTCGCGGCAGATAGGAGGTACAGCTGTGTACCACTGTCCCATCTTACGGTCGAGGTTCGGCATGTCTACTGCAGCGACAAAGCTGAAACGAGGGTCGTTGAAATCCTTGTCCTGCTCTGCCGGTCTTGCACCGGCCTCCATATTTGACTGACCGATACAAAGGTAGATATGGAAATTCGGATCCGGTTTCTGTGCATATGCCGCGACACTGATGAATGCCGCCAGCAAAGTAATTAAAATGTTCTTCATAATCATGTGGTTATATGACAAAGGAGCCCACCTGAGGCTCCTTTGCGAAATATGTCCTGATATTACTTAGCATCCATAGCCTGGCACGCAGTGATGGCAACCATCTTGTAGATGTCGTCAACTGAACATCCACGGCTGAGGTCGTTCACAGGCTTTGCGATACCCTGGAGGATAGGACCGATCGCGTCTGCATTTCCAAGTCTCTGAACGAGCTTGTAGGCGATGTTACCTACCTCGAGGCATGGGAATACGAGTACGTTTGCATGTCCTGCGATCTCCGAACCTGGAGCCTTCTTCTGACCGACAGAAGGAACGAGAGCTGCGTCTGCCTGAAGCTCGCCTTCGATCTTGATCTCAGGGTTGATCTCCTTTGCAAGTCTTGTAGCCTCGATGACCTTATCTACAACCTCATGCTTTGCAGAACCCTTGGTCGAGAACGAAAGCATAGCCACCTTAGGATCAGCGAAACCGGCAACGCTCTTTGCGGTCTGAGCTGTACATACAGCGATCTGAGCAAGCTGTGAAGCATCCGGCATAGGAGTTACGGCAACATCACCTACTACGAGCACTCCGTTCTCACCGTACTCAGGAGTCTGGGTGATCATGAGCATTGCACCGCTGACGCAGCTGATGCCAGGAGAGCACTTGATGATCTGGAGAGCTGGTCTGAGGGTCTCGCCTGTTGTAGAAAGAGCACCGCTGATCTGACCGTCTGCATCGCCGCTCTTGATGATGAGGCATCCGAAATAAAGAGGGTCGAGTACGAGCTGAGCTGCCTTTTCAGGAGTCATGCCCTTGTTTTTACGAAGCTCATAAAGGAGATTTGCATATTCTGCAGTCTTCTCGCTTGTAGCAGGGTCGATGATTGTAGCCTTTCCGATGTTCTTGAGGCCGAGCTTGTCTGCCAATGCGAAGATTTCGTCAGGATTACCGATAAGGATGATGTCTGCAATCTCGTCAGCAAGCGACTGGTCGGCAGCTGTAAGTGTACGCTCCTCAAGAGACTCAGGAAGAACGATGCGCTGTTTGTTTGATTTAGCACGCGCAATGATGCTTTCGATAAGTGTCATAATATCTATATTTAATGTATTTGTTATTTCTTAAGTGATATAAGATAACAAAAATAGTGATTTTGCTTGACATGACAAACATTCAAGGTTAGATATTTGATCAGAAATGAGTAAATTTGCAACGCTGAAATAATTAAAACACAAAATAATGAACAGACTCTTATCCATCATTGCATGCCTAGGCCTTGCTGCCTGCACATCACAGACGACTTATAATGTCGTAGACCGTATGACGCATGATCCTAATGCGACCAACACAGAGACAATCCTTCACGTATGGAGCTGGAACTTCCCTACTATTGCCGAGAACATGAAGCAGATTGCAGATGCCGGGTTCACTATGATCCAGACATCTCCCGTAAATGCCTGCTTCAGCCCTGAAGGCGGTAATATCAAGATCCTCGATGAGAAGGAAGGCAACTGGTACCATTATTACCAGCCGACTGACTGGACTATCGGCAACAACATCGTAGGAACAGAAGCGGAGATGAAAGCAATGCTTGATTCTGCAGATAAATATGACATCCGCGTGCTCGTGGACGTGCTTCCAAACCATACTGCATTTGATATTGACCTTGTTACGGATGAATTCTATGCAGCTGTAGGTGGAAGAGACAAGATGTTCCATACACATGGTCTTGAAGGAATCGTTGACTACAACGACCGTACACAGTGTACACATCAGGGTGTCGGAGGACTTCCTGACGTAAATACAGAGAATCCCCTTTTCCAGAAATATTACATGCAGTTCGTAAATAAACTTGTGGAAATGGGTGTACGCGGTTTCCGCTATGATACTGCAAAGCACATCGGCGTACATTCAGATCCGCTCGATACTGAGGCCGGAGTGAAGGAAAATGACTTCTGGGATGTTGCAACAGGACGTAAGGAAGTGCTCGGAGTATCACTTTCAATCCCATATGACAGTCTTTTCGTATATGGAGAAGTGCTTCAGGACAAGAATGTTCCTGAGGAAGAATATGCAAGCTATTTCGGACAGACAGCATCGTCATATGGACATGTCCTCCGCGAGGTTCTTGCAAAGCGCAGTGCAAAGGATATTGATCTTCTTGACTGGTATCACAGGGCTGCTCCAGAGTATCTTACCACATGGGTCGAGAGCCATGATACATATTGCAACGCAAATGAGAGTGCAGGTCTTACCGATGCACAGATCCGTACAGGATGGGTCTTCCTGACAGCACGTCAGAACGGTACACCTCTCTTCTACAGCCGTCCGATGAATTCTACACGTGAAAATTATTTCGGTGATAATCTTCTCGGTGCTCGCGGAAACGATGAATTCTTCCATCCGGAAGTGGTGGCGGTCAATAAGTTCCGTCAGTCAATGGAAGGACAGGTTGAAGATGTTCAGATCGCGGAAGACGGTGAGGTTATCGTAGTGAACCGTGGTGACAAGGGTGCTGCAATAATCAATTTTGCCCTTGAGTCGAATGACGTGGCACTTGCTACAGCCCTTCCTGACGGCGAGTACAAGGATCAGGTATACGGAACCGCTTTCGTTGTCGAGAACGGCGTACTTAAGGGAACAGCCCAGCCGGAGACAACATATATACTCAGCAGATAATATTGTAAATCACATATTCCGAGACCGTCAGGACAATCACTCCTGGCGGTTTTCTTTTTTCAATATAGATTACTATCTTTGTAGGTACCTGATAATCAACTTACTTTATACGGCTATGAAAAAGACAATCTTAATTATGTGTATCGCTTTCATTGCGGCTGCGTGTTCGTCACAGCATGCTCAGGAAGCATGGGTAAAGGTCGAGGGAAACAAGTTCATCGATCCACAGGGAAATGAGATCGTATTCAGAGGACTCTGCTTCTCCGATCCTGTTAAACTCGTCGGTGACGGGCAATGGAACGAGCGTTATTTTGCAGAAGCGGCAGCGTGGGGTGCAAATGTGGTAAGATTTGCTGTTCATCCGACAAATCTTGACAGAATGGGCTGGGATAAGACTTTTGAAGCCATGGACAAAGGTGTGGAATGGGCTAAGAAGCACGGAATGTATGTTATCATGGACTGGCATTCGATTGGCAACCTGAAGGATGCTAAGTTCACGAATCCTATGTACAACACGGATCTTGATGAGACCTTGAAGTTCTGGAGCACCGTTGCACAGCGTTATGATGATGAGCCTACCGTCGCATTGTATGAGATTTTCAATGAGCCGACAGTGACAGGTGAAGATACCGGTTCATGCACATGGGAAGAGTGGAAAGGCATTCAGGAACAGATAATCGACACTATCCGCGTTCATAATCCGAATGCAGTCTGCCTTTGTGCAGGCTTCAACTGGGCATATGACCTCACCCCTGTTGCTTCAGCACCTGTTGACCGTCCTAATGTCGCTTATGTATCTCATCCTTATCCGATGAAACGCGAGCAGCCATGGGAGGAACAGTGGGAGGCTGACTTCGGATATGTAGCTGATACCTATCCTGTCATATGCACTGAGATAGGTTTCTGTCTTGAAAATGAGCTTGGAGCACACATACCGGTTATTTCAACAGATGTTTATGGACATCATATAACCGAGTATTTTGAGAAGAAGGGCATCTCATTCACTGTATGGTGCTTTGATACCAGCTGGTCACCGACCTTGATCACTGACTGGAATTTTACTCCTTCTGTTCAGGGTCGTTTCTTCAAGGAATATCTACAGAAAAAGGCTGCGGAATAAGGTACTATTCGGGCCATATGAAACGGGAATTTATTGATTCCCCACCGTCAACCACTATACTCTGACCTGTGCAGAAACGGTTGTTCACAGTCAAGAAATAAGCCCATTCTGCGATTTCTTCCGTGGTCGCCCATCGTTTCAACGGTGTCTCGGCCATGATTGCCGACCATAAGGCCGGGTCGTTCACTACGCAGTCATTCAACGGGGTCAGGACTCCTCCGGGATCAAGGCTATTGCATGTGGCACCGTATTCCGCGACTCTCAGCGCTACATTCTTCGTATATGCGATCACTCCCCCTTTGCTGGCACAATATTCAGGAAATTCAGAACCGGTATGACCGCTGGCAGAACCGATGTTCAGGATGGATCTTATGGATTTCTGAACTCCATATTTCTCGGTCACTCTGATCAGTGACTTCAGATTGATTTCTATGTCATCATCGTTCTGAGTGCCCGCATTATTGATCAGAATCTCCACATCCTCCATATCCGGTAGAATATCTCTTACATCACACTTGATATGAGTATAGTGGGCATCATCTATGGACGATGCCTGACGGTCAATGCCTGTCACATCATGGCCTTTCCTCAGAAACAATTCTGTTATAGCCTTTCCTATACCTTGAGAAGATCCTGTTACAAGTACTTTCATAGTCTATTTCTTAATGAGGTTCACAATAGTCCTGACAAGGTCTGCAATTATCAGCACTGGTGATGTAATGATCATTATCCATAACCAGTCCTGTGCATATAATGGAGAAACATTGAACATCCTTCCTGCGAATGTGACTATAAGAATCTGTCCCACCACGATTACCAAAGAAATCCAGATGAATCCGGCACTGAATGATTCTCTTACCTTGAGAGGATTACGGAACAGGTCGATGATGTCCATCAGCAGGCTCCTGTCAGTCCGATAGTACTTCGCATTGAAAAGATTCCAGAACTGGAACATCACGAATATAGAAAAGAATACTCCAAGTTCATAGCCGCTCAAGTGAGTCTTGGCATGAGTCAGGTCTGTGAATCCGGAAACGAAGGTCATCAATGACTCCCTGGTCAGAAGATCCTTGACGCAGCTGATGTCCGTATGCCAGAGCAATTGCCACAGACCGGCAAGAAGGCCGAAGAAAAGAATGCCGACACCTACGATTCTATAAAGCATCCGTCTGTTGATGATATGACTCTCCGGATTCCTCGGCTTATCATTCAGGACTCTCCTGTCAGCCGGTAATGATGACAAGGCCATGGCAGCAAATGTGTCCATGATCAGGTTTACCCAAAGCATCTGTGTCACTGTCAGCGGTGAATCCATTCCTATGAACGAACCCAGCAGCACGATCAGACATGCACAGAGGTTGATTGTCATCTGGAATATGATGAAACGCTGGATATTCAGGTATAGCGAGCGGCCCCACATTATGGCCTTGTTTATGCTGGAGAACGAGTTGTCGATGATCGTGATGTCACTTGCCTCCTTGGCTCTTGAGGTTCCATCTCCCATAGAGAGTCCTACCTGAGCCTTGCTGAGAGCCGGTGCATCGTTCGTACCGTCGCCGGTGACCGCCACAACTTCTCCGTTCTCCTGAAGAAGCGTCACAAGCCTGGCCTTGTCTTCAGGACGGGCGCGGGATATTATTTTCAGACCTCCGTCTTTCAGGAGCCTTTTGGCTTCATGATCGCTGAGAGAAGCGAATTCCACCCCTGTTATAGTCTGTCCTGGTTCATCTGAAACGACAAGTCCTATCTGTCTGCCTATTTCCATGGCAGTTCCAGGTGTGTCACCTGTTACGATGATCACCCTTACACCGGCCTTATCCTTGCATGTCTCTATGGCTTCCTTCACGTCATCCCTGACAGGATCGGCAATTCCCACTACACCGAGGAATATCAGGTCTTCATCAGCAGATGCCCCCATGCGCTGACAGGCAAAACCAAGGGTTCGCATTGCTTTTGACTGATATCCGGCAAGAGTTTCATGAATGTACTCTTTTGTCTTTCCACCAGCAATGCAGCTGCACATTTCCAGGACAATCTCCGGAGCACCTTTGATAAATCGCAAAGGAGCATCAGAATCGCGCATCACTGCTGTAGTCTGCATATATTTAGTGTCCGGCGAGAACGGCTTCTGTTCGAGAACTGTCGCTTCTGACCTGTACGAAGTATAGTCCGGTCCGTTCTTATGCATCCATTTGAGCAAGGCTACTTCTGTCGGATTGCCGATGGATACAAGATTGTCATTTTCTTTAAAGACTTCGGCAGTGGAATTAACCGCCATATTCTGCCTTACAAGTTCGAATTCTTCCTCTCCTCCGTATATGTCGTATTCTATGACAGTCATCTTGTTCTTTGTAAGGGTTCCTGTCTTGTCTGTACAGATTACGGTAGCTGCGCCCATGGTCTCGCATGCATGAAGCTTGCGTACCAAGTTGTTTTCCTTCAACATTCTGCGCATGCTCAATGCAAGGCTTACTGTAACACTCATCGGAAGTCCTTCCGGCACTGCGACTACAATCAGCGTTACGGCTATCATGATCGAAGCAAGGACGAATTCAGCGATTTCAATCAAGCTTGCTCCATCTGAAAAACCGCCGTTTGCAGCATAAAAGATCAGACGTCCGATGACAATAAGAGATGCGATTATGAAGCTGGCAGTCGATATCCATTTGCCAAGCTGTGCAAGCTGCTTGTTCAGCGGTGTCTCTTCATTGCTGCCTTCCTGAGTGATGGCCACGCCTTTTCCTTCCTCCGTGAACATTCCTACAGCTGAAACGCGATATACTGCATTGCCTTCTATCACCGTAGATCCCCTCAAGAGAAAATCAGAAGGATATGTTGCATCCTGGTCAAATTCCTCTTCTCTTGTGGTTTTATTTGCATATAACTCGCCTGTGAAGTTGGATTCGTCGACTCTCAAGGATACCGAATCCAGCAGGTATCCGTCTGCAGGCACTTCATCTCCGCTTTCCAGCTTGACGATATCCCCAACGACGACATCGTGTCTCTTGATGTTTATCAGCCTTGGTGTGCTGTTTACAGTGTTTCGTCTGAATACTTTGACCGGACGATGATCCTTGACCTTGTTAAGGATCTCAAATTCCCTGTCAGCCTTCAGCTCGAAGATGAAACCGACTCCTGTGGCAAGAAGCAGAGCTGTCAGTACACCGGATGGTTCTATGAGAATAGACCATCCCTTACCCATATAAATGATTTCATATATTGCCACTAATATGGAGAAAAAGAATACCACCAGCAGCACAATGATGATAGGATCCTTGAATTTTTCCAGATACAGTTTCCATAAAGGTTCCTTTTCCGGAGGGGGAATTATATTTTTACCGATACCGGATTGCACTTTCTCAGAATCATTAGAAAGGCAATCATTCAAATATGTGTTCCTTTTCATGCGATATATCTAATATCCTGCAAAGATAGCAACAATAATCGGCAAATAGCATGCCTTTTTCATCGGATTACCTTCAGACGGTATATTTGATTATCCGAGTTTTTGTCCTATTTTTGTAACCTTACATCAGGATTTATCCGGTTTAATTATTGGTAAGATGGAACGTATTGCAGATATTTTCTCAGAATGGCTCAAGCAGATAGGCCTTTCGGAAGGCAGCACGTATATTGTTGTTATTCTGGTTATATTTCTACTGGCATTTCTGATAGACAGAATATGCAGAAGACTGATTATTCCGTTAATTCATAAAATCACTGCCAGGACGGACTTCTTCTGGGACGATTATCTTTTGAATGACAAGGTTCTGAATGATTTCAGCATGCTTTTAGCCCCTTTGGTGGTATATGTACTTTTACCAATTGCCATTCCGCATGTTGCAATCATGGCGTTCATGCTGAAAATATGCAAGATATACCTTATTGTCATATTGATGAAATTGCTTTGTTCGGTAATTTCGGCCTTATACGATATATCCAGTGCACATGACATGCTTAAGAATCATTCAATGAAAGGATTCTATCAGATGCTCAAGCTGGCTGTCATATGTTTAGGTTCCATCATTATCATCGGTATAATCATAGCGAAGAATCCTATCGTTCTTCTGACAGGAGTTGGGGCGAGTACAGCGATACTGATGCTCGTATTTCAGGATACGATCAAAGGCTTTGTTGCCGGAATACAACTGATGTCCAATGATATGCTGCGTCCCGGAGATTGGATAACAATGCCTAAATATGGTGCTGATGGTGATGTGATGGAAGTGACATTGACCACGGTAAAGGTCCGGAATTGGGACAAGACCATCATCAATGTACCTCCGTACGCCCTTGTCAATGATTCCTTCCAGAACTGGAGAGGAATGTTTGACAATGGAGGACGACGTATCAAGAGATCCATCAACATCGACATGAACACAGTGCGATTCTGCACTGAAAAGGAACTTGAAGCCTATAAGCAGCAGCCTTGGATGGAAGGCTTCGAAGCGACAGGAAAAGAAGAAGTGAATCTGTACATCTTCCGCCACTATGTCGAGTACTATCTGCGTCATCACCCAAAGGTAAATCCGGAGATGATCATGACAGTCCGTCAATTGCAGCCCACAGCAGAGGGTATGCCGATAGAACTTTACTTCTTTTCAGTCGATACTGCCTGGCTGAAATACGAGCATCTGCAGGCAGAAGTATTCGACCATGTCCTGGCCATGCTGCACGCATTCGATCTCAGAGTTTTCCAGAGTCCATCGGGACTGGATTTCCATAAAGGTACCGACCTAAAGAATTAAATTATGAACTTTACAGGAATAATTGTAGGATTAGCTACATTTCTTATTATCGGAATATTTCATCCTATCGTTATCAAGGCTGAATATTACTTAGGCACAAGATGCTGGTGGATGTTCCTTGTTGCAGGAATACTCTTTGGCATCATATCATTATCTGTTGACAATCTCATAGCCTCCACTATACTGGGTGTCACAGCCTTTTCATCTTTCTGGAGCATTCTGGAACTAAAGCAGCAGAAAGAAAGAGTCCGGAAGGGATGGTTCCCTGCCGGACCTGGTCATAATAAGAAATAAATGAATAGTTCTGGACTATTTGAGCATCTCGTCAAGACGATTGAAGATGCTGGTGCGCAGTTTACGTAACTCCTTGATTTTCTTTCTGTTCTTTGGCGCTATGAAATTGCATGTACCAATAAACTTCATAAAAAGCCTCATATAATTCCATGCAAGCAGGAACATTAATGGAAACGCTATGAAGTATCCTGCCGCCCACCAGAATCCAGCAAAGATCCACAAGAAAATTACTGGGATGAACAGGCATACAGGTATTGTTATCAATGCGCTCACGGCTACCCTGAATGTGCTGATGAACATCTGGTCCTTGATCATCTTCTTCAGGAAGATTTCAGGAACGATGAACAGAAGAGCTGTAGGAATTATGGAAACTATGAATAGCGGAAGAAGAATCAGAAGACCCAGCCCTCGGAGCAGTGCCGCCTCCAGACTAGGATTATATCTGAACAGCCAATCCCTGATGTTGAGAGATCTGATACCTTCAATCAGCGTTGCGGTATCCTTATAGATGGCTTCCATTTCCTGCGGATTCTTGTCCGTAGCCACCTGCAGGTCATTTACCAGGCTTTGATCAGACAGGAGTCTTGATGGAAGATAATTCTTTTTGTAGCCGTGCTCGCGAGCGTATTTCTTTCCATATTCATTTTCTCGCAGCCAGTCTATCTGGTCATAATGCTCGATATCGTCAATATGTAGCATCATCTCTTTGATCTGGGCATGTACCAATGAATTGATTTCCATCATGGTAGCGCGAGGTTCTTCCTTATAACGCTCATAATATGGCTTCAGCGAAATAGGCTTGCCGAATCTGATAAGCATTTCGGTCCTCGCATGAAAATAGTTGGAATAATGGTTGCATGACGGAAGAATCATCACATCAGACTTGAAGTCCATTTTCTCAGCTGCACTGAAAGCGATTCTCAGATAACCGAGCTTGAAACTACCGAGCCATCTCTTATCCTGATGACCACCTTCCGGATATAGCATCACTGTTTCTCCATCAATCAATGCGTTGCCGGCGTCTTCTATGGTTTCGGAATTCTTGCGGACATGAGCCAGTCCTTCATATCCCATACGATAAGCCGGGAGAAGACCCATGGCACGCAAGGCTTTGTTGAAGACAGGATTATTGAAGACATTGGCGCGGGCAAGAAAATTCATTCTACGGTCAGTCAATTGCAGGCAGACGCATAGCGGGTCATTCAAGCAATTCTGATGGTTTGACACGATAACTGTAGGCGTACCGTTGATAGGCACATTCTCAAGGCCCAGAACGTGTTCTTTCTTGAAATACAATCCGGAGTTCACATACTGGAGATAGGCACGGAATGCCTTTAGAAACAGAGAGTGGTCTCTAGGGTTAGTCTTAGTCATGATTGGTCAGGTTTAGTACATTATAGGAATTGATCGATTTCACTTCCCGGTTAGTTCTGAAGGCAATTCGAGCATAGCTCCGTATTGCGTGCACACATATGCAGAGACATCTACAGCACGTTTATGAGCTTCACGGATGGATTCTCCATTCAGAACGGAAGCCATGAATGCAGAAATGAAAGAGTCTCCTGCACCGACTGTATCGGCTACATCGACCTCGGGTGTATCCAGGAACGAATATTCCTTATCGGTAAAGATATGACTGCCGTTGACTCCGCATGTCAGTATCAGGTATTCAAGATCCCATTCTTCGATAAGTCTCCTGCATGTTTCCTGATCGGACTCTTCGTCATATCCGAACATCTTTTTTACAGTCAGCAGTTCCTCATCATTGATCTTGAACACATTGCATAGCTTGAGAGATTCGGAGATTATTTCCTTGTCATAAAAATTCTGGCGAAGATTGATGTCGAATACCTTATAAGTATCATCTGTGTACGGCATCGATTCAAGAAACTTCCTGATCGTCGTTCTTGATGCCGGGTTTCTTTGACTCATGGATCCGAAGCAGGCTACATTGCACTTCCCCGCTATTTCTTCAAGCTGCGGCGTATATGTGATATGGTCATAAGCGACATTTTCCTTGATGTCATAGCTTGGGATGCCGTTTGCGTCCAATTCTACCGTTACTGTGCCGGTGGGATATTCGGAAACATCCAGAATATGTTTCAGGCCTATTCTGTTGAATGTTTCTTTGATTTCCGCTCCAAGATCATCATTACCGACGGCACTGACTGCCAATGAGTCATAGCCGAACTGCATCATATAGTAAGCAAAATTGGCCGGAGCACCACCTATTTTACGTCCTTCAGGAAGACAATCCCATAGAGCATCTCCGATTCCCACGACAAATCGTTCCATAGAATTACGCGTTAACTGATTGCAAATATAATGATTTTGCAGCAAAGCTCCGATTCCCTTGTCCGTTAAATAAGAAAGCATGTGAATAAATTTGAAAAAAATATCAAGAAAATGTAGGGAATATCATAAAAAGTTATACCTTTGCAATCCCTTTGGAAAAAGGGGACAAAATTGCCGATGTAGCTCAGTTGGCCAGAGCACGTGATTTGTAATCTCGGGGTCGTGGGTTCGATTCCCTCCATCGGCTCAAAAATCTGAACAATGGTGCGGTAGTTCAGCTGGTTAGAATACCGGCCTGTCACGCCGGGGGTCGCGGGTTCGAGTCCCGTCCGCACCGCAAAAGAAGCCTTGGAGATAACTCTGAGGCTTCTTTTTACTTATCTGATCTTTATCCTGCAATCATCCAAGCTTTCGATAATCGCGAGCGACTCTACATGAATTCCTCTTCCACGTAAATCCTTACCGCCGTCCTGGAATCCTTTTTCAATAAGAAATCCCATTCCCTCCAACGTGGCACCAGCCTGATTGACAAGATCAATGACTCCTCTCGCTGCGTTACCGTTTGCGAGAAAATCATCTATAAACAGAATCCTGTCTTCCTTGCCTATGAAATCATTACTGACGCACACCGTGTATGAGCATCCTTTGGTGAATGAGAAGATCTCAGTAACAAGCATGTTCTGCATAGTGCTCGGTCTTTGCTTCTTGGCAAACAGGACCGGAACATTCATTATCGCACCGACCATTATTGCCGGAGCTATACCGCTTGCTTCTATGGTCAAGATCTTATTGATATTGTGATCGGAAAATCTTCTTGCCAGTTCTTCTGCCATCTTCTGCATCAGAAGCGGATCCATCTGGTGATTAATGAAATTATCAACCTTCAGAATGCCACCGGGAAAGCACTTTCCGTCACTCAATATCCTTTCTTTGAGCAAGTCCATATCAATATTCTACCTTATCTGTCTTTTCATCCCATTTCCTGAATGCGCGAAGGGCATCCGAACGCATGAAATGCTCACATTTGATCGAGCGTTCTTCGTACTTCAGTTCGAGCTGATCGTATATGAAGGAATCATCGAAATTGATTGCCTTTGCGTCATCCTTGGTGTTTCCATAGCAGATTCTGCTCACTCCCGCCCAATAAAGAGCGCTCAGGCACATCGGGCAAGGTTCGCATGAGCTGTATACCGTGCATCCTGTAAGCTGGAATGTCCCCAGTTTCGCACAGGCATTTCTGATCGCCATGACCTCTGCATGAGCTGTAGGGTCTGCATTCGGTACGACGCGATTGGTGCCGGTCGCAATGATTTCACCGTCTCTCACTATGACGGCTCCGAAAGGGCCGCCTCCGGTGTCGATGTTTTCAATTGAAAGATTTATCGCCATTTCCATGAACCTGGCATCCTCGGCAGAATAATCATTCGTTTCCTTAAGTGATTTGCATGTACTACTCATAGTATGTTATAATTAATGCTTTCAAATATAACAATTATTATTCAATTTCTATGCAATCCCCCGATTTTGTGATTCTGAATATTATATAGGCCAGATCGCTTATTTATAAATAAAATTACTTATATTTGCAATAGTATTAACCACTTCATATTTAGTTGTCATGAGACGTTTATTTGTAATATCATTTATGGCACTCTGCTTTTTCTCATGCGGAAAAGAACACGACCTTCATACAAGTATTCAGGGTATCTGGGTGGAGAATTATGATGAATACGGCTATACGGCAAAGATAGAAGGTATCCCATCATATATATTCAACAACGACAACAGCTGGGAATTTTACAATTACAATGATGTCTCTTTATATCACTCCATCACAAACCATTATGATGTGCAGGACAATGTCATCACATTGATATATGGTGATGGCGAGGCCGACGTCCATCAGTATAATATCGTCAGCATCAACGACACGGAGATGGAATGGCAGAGAGTTGGAACCGTATTCTCTGAAAACGGATTATCCAAAGATTACAAGCACTTTACCAGAGCCAGGACTTTACCGGAAAACTCGATTTATCAGGAAGATCTGAATCAGATCCCAAGAGAGGAACTTGATGTCCCTGTTGCAGAAGGAAAGTTCGACGGATATGTATATGATTACGGCTATTGTAATGCACCGGACTTCTGGCATCAGTTCGACACCTTCCAGCAAAGGGTCGATATGTTTCAGATTCCTGATGAAGCGATGATGAAACTCACGACGGAAGGTTTGTCACGGACCTGCATGTATTACCCTCTCAAAATACATGTAGCTTCGTACAAAGGCATCTATTTTGTGAATACGGTTATCAATAACTGGAAATACAATGGTCTGAGAGAGCTGGCTCTAAGGAAGCATGCTCCGGAAGCCTTGCTCAAGCTTTATGAGAACATGAAATTAGCTAATCCTGCCGATCTCAATGTAGGTTTGAATTATGATGATGATATTGACGGATTGTGGGGATTTACAGACAGGAATTATCTGGAAACGTTGCTGGCATCGGCGTATTTCACTCCTAAGATGAGTGTCAGTCAGCTTGACAGGCTTGCAGAAGCCGTTTATGACACAACCTTGGAAATCCTGAACAGAGGAATGCATAGCTATTTTGTCGGTTTTGCCTATGCATATTGCGTATTAGGCAGAATTCTCCTTGTAAAGAATGACCTTGGCCTTATAGAACTGACCAATGAAGAGGTTGAGTTGCTTACTGCCTTTATGGCTCTTGATGCTTTTCCACGAACTCAAGATATTGAATTTGATGAAAGAGTGTTGAGAACGTCATATAGACTTCTCAATATGCATTTTCCTGGAAAGATTCTAATAGATGTTGATAAACTTTGGAACGGAGAATATTCAGGAGAGATTACTGCTTAACGCCTGTTCTTTTCGGCCAGTATCTCTAAGGCGCATTGACGAACTTCGTGACATTCGTTCTCCAGAAGCCACTCCAGGACTTCGTACGAGATATCCTGGAGAATAAGTTTCTTTTCTTCATTTGAGCACTTCCTCAGACTGGAGATCACCTCGGAATATGTCCTTGCTGTCTTCATCAATGAAAGAGGCAGATGGCAGTAGCCGTCAGGGTTCTTTATCAGGTAATGCTGATGGTAATCTTCACCTGTGTAGAAACTGTCGAGAGGAAGGATCTCCACTGCCAGGGGTACATCATATTTGGATTGGACTTCCTGAAAAACCTCATTTATCATAGGCTTGTCAGATTCATGCACCCAGTAAATTCCCGTACGATACCTGGTGCCGCAATCATCGCCCTGGCGATCCTTGAGAAGCGGATCGATCGACTTGAAGAACAGACGGCATAGTGTCTTCAAGGAAATGATATTTCTGTCGTACGTTACCTTGACGCACTCGACATGCCCTGTCTGATCCGTATATACCTGCTGGTATGTAGGATCAACGATATTGCCGTTCGCATAACCGACTTCAGTGTCAATTACACCATATAACAGGCTCATGTAATGCTGTGTGCCCCAGAAGCATCCGCCAGCCAGATAAATCACATCCATTTCCGATATCATCTTATATAGTGAGGCATCTCTTCAGGAATGACCATTGAGATCTCGACAAGGCCGGCAACCTCACCATTTTCTTTCCACGCGGTCTGATATATCATCTTCTTCTGACCGTTTTTCAGGATTGTATATGCATTTGTCCCGCCTGTTTCAAGCAGCCTGGCAATGATAGCTCTTGAATTGTCGTTATGGCATGGAATAAGGCTTTTTCCTACAAGATCTCCATGTTTTGAGAATGTCTCCTTTGCCTTGTCATTCATGTAAATAATCACGCCTTCCTTGTCACATACGGTCACGGCGCAGTTCATTTCTTTTGCCCAATCTGGTATCATAGTCCTGTATCTGTCATTAATTCTTTCACCTTCAATTCATTACGACCTTCCATCTCAAACGCCATATTCCATCGGCATAAGAGTGACTGATTATCTTGAAAGTCCCGATTTCACATGTATTCTTCACATGTGCACATATGGGCCGGCTCAAATTCGAGCTTGTTGTGTGCATTGAGTATAGGTTCTTCCATGAAGTCTTTATATTCGCATTCGTTTCTTCTGCAAATATATAAAATTTTATGCCTATGCAGATAATGGAAGAATCTTGTTTTGTTTACAACTCCATGTCAACGATTATCGTACAAATGTAGACATGAATGTAGACTGCCGGATTAGGGCGCTACTTGAAATTTAATTATCTTTGCAAGATTAATTGACAGGATAATGAAAAGAATAACGAGGTTCCTTGAATACCTGATAATCATGATGCTTGCATTGGTGCTTTCCGGATGTAACAGGTCAGAAGGTATCATATATTCATTAGAAGATCTCAGCGGTTCGCACATAGCAGTTCTTGGAAACTCCATAAGTGATGAAAAATTCGAAGAAACATTTCCAGAATCTGAAATAGTCCGTTTCAAATCTTCATCAGAGTTCCTGCTGGCACTTTCAATGGGAAAATGTGATGCCGGCGTAGCTGATAAGAATGAAGGACAATATCTTCTGAACAGCAACTATGACTTTGTCTCACTGTCCGATGCAAAATACGCAGATCCAGAGACAATACTCATCCTCCACAGACGCCTCCTTCCGGAAATAAACTACTCGTACCATAACGACAACTTTCTGGATAATACGATTGACAGAATAGACCGCAGCATCATCTCTGACGGTTACTGGATGCTTATTCTTCGTGGATTTGCAGCAACAATATCAATCTTCCTGCTTGGAATCACCCTTGCGTTTCTGCTTGCGGTCCTCATGCTTGGGATGAACAGTCACAGGTATCTCAGATATGTTTCCGGACCTCTTTCATGGTTTATCAGAACAATCCATGATGTTCCTTCCATTGTATTGATCTTCTTCTTCTATTATATCGTATTCGCTTATACTCATGTAAATGGAATAATAGTCTGTGCCATTTCTCTCGGAGTCTACAGCTCCGGTTCCTTGATGAACATCTTCAATGTCCATCTCAAGCAGATAGACAGGAACCAGCATGCAGCAGCGGAGATGCTCGGTCTCAGAGGATGGAACAAATACAGATATGTGATCCTTCCGCAGGCTTTCAAACCTATGTTGCCGCTGATAGGTGCGGAGTGCAAGGTCTTGCTCAGAGCTACGACATACGCAGGTTATATCTCAGAAATAGATCTTGTCAAAGTAACGGAAATAATAAGGAATCAGACTTATGACGTACTGATACCATTGCTTCTGGTGTCAATCATTTTCCTTATTTTGTCTAATCTTATAGTTGAAGCCCTGTCTGCAATATACAATAAAGCATTTAAGTATGATTAGAATAAATCAGCTAACAAAATCATACGGACCTGCCAAGGCTCTTGACAATGTTTCCCTGACTATCGGCACCAACGAGGTTGTCTCCATCATAGGATACTCCGGATCAGGTAAGTCCACTTTGATCAGATGCATTGCCGGACTGGAAAGATATGATTCAGGTTCTATCATAACGGAAACTGCCTCAAGGAACGGCTATTCCGGTATAGGAATGGTATTCAGCAGAAGTAATCTTTTTCCTCATCTCACCATACTTCAGAATCTTACGCTTGCACCGATGAAGGTATTGGGAATGTCAAAAGAGAAGGCTGAAGAGGAAGCCATGGAGATTCTGGACAGAGTCGGAATATGGTCAATAAAGGATGCCTTTCCTGATACATTGTCAAGCGGACAACGCCAGCGTGCAGCGATAGCCAGATGTCTGATGATGAAGCCTGAGATACTGCTTCTGGATGAGCCGACTTCCTCATTGGATCCGGTGTCGACAGGTGAGGTCTTCAATGTGCTTTCTTCCCTCAGGGATCAGAATATGAGCATCGTGCTTGTGACCCACAAGATCGACTTTGCAAGAGCTCTGAGTGACCGTATCGTATTCATGTCCAATGGCCGTATCTGTGAAGAAGGAACGCCGTCCGAAATCATAGACAATCCTAAGGAGCTGTCAACAAGACTTTTCATAAACCATTGCATAAATATGGTTTATGAAATACCTTCTTCGAAATATGACCATCCGGAGCTCAATGCCAGAATCGAGGTCTTCAGTCTCAGATACAGACTTCCCCACTCTGACACTTACTCGCTTCAGCTGGCTGTAGAAGAGCTGCTCAATCTCATTCCTCTTGATGATGGAGTCAGTCTTGTCATCACGAAATCGCCTCAAGGCCTTGAGGTCGAGGCTGTTCTTCCAAAAGGCGTACATCCGTTCCTTTCTGCGGAATATGTAAAGGATGAACTCAGCTACAGTATTCTGGAAGGACTTTGCGAAAGCATACAGGAAAATATCAACGAAAAGGACGAGACTGTCATAAGGTTGACAATTAGACATAATAGTATTTAAATTTTAATGATATGAAAGTAGAAATTACGCAAAATGACACTCAGGTAATGGTTACTCTTGAGGGTCGACTTGATACTGTGACTTCAGCGGAGTTTGAAAAGGATCTGACTCCATATTTTTCAATGCAGGGCATCGAGCTTTTGCTTGATTGTGCAGCTATGGAGTATATAAGCAGCGCAGGTCTTCGTGTTGTGCTCATGACACATAAGAGCATCACGGCAAAAGGCGGGCGCTTCATTATCCGCAACTTGAGCAAAGAGGTCCGTTCAGTATTTGACATGACCGGATTCTCACGTATCCTGACAATAGAATAAACATAGGGATTCAGAAAATAAGTGTAGTGTATAAATTATCAGATTATGAACTTCAACTATTTACAGGAAAACGGTACTCTCACCGTATTTCTTGATGGAAGACTTGATACGGAAGCTTCCATGCAGTTTGAGGCTGACCTTATGGAAATCTGTAAGAACAATCCTCATGAAAACATGGTCCTTGACGCAGAGAAGCTTAAGTATATTGCATCCAGCGGCCTCCGTACGATACTTAAGATGGTAAAGACAGAGAAGAATTTCTGTATAGAAAACGTCTCGGACTCCGTGTATGGCGTATTTGAGATGACCGGATTCTCCAGAATCATTACCATAAGAAAAGCTCTTCGCAAGATCGATCTTGAGAAGTGTGAAAAAATCGGTTCAGGCGGAAACGGAGCTGTATACCGTGTAAGCGAAGATGAAATCGTCAAGGTAAATTACAACCCGGACACGTATGAAGGTCTGGACAAGGAACTGGCAAAGGCCAAAGAAGCATTTCTGCTTGGTATTCCTACTGCGATTTCATTCGATATGGTCGATTGCGGTGATGGAAAACGTGGCGTTGTAT
This sequence comes from Bacteroidales bacterium, assembly GCA_017561265.1. The sequence goes on along the minus strand of JAFZDJ010000017.1, from coordinate 44,871 downwards.
ATGAGACCATCAAGAGCAGGACTTTAGGCGAAACGATCCAGAGCAACCCGGAGCGCATTGAAGAACTGACAGAAATGTATATCGAGCAGCTCAACCAGCTCCATGCTGTCCATACTGACAATCCTGTGTTCAGCAATGCAAAGGAGAATTACAGAAAGCAGGTGGAAGCAGCCTCCAAGTATCTGACGGAAGAGGAAGGAAAGATGCTTGAACAGATTCTGGAAGTCCTTCCTGAAGGTGACAGACTCGTGCACTGCGATGCGCACCCTAAGAATATCATGATCCAGAACGGAGACATGCTTTGGATAGATATGGAGGGAATGTCTGTCGGACATCCGATCTACGACCTGATCTCAATTGCAGTTGTTCTCAACGGAATGAGAACCGATGAGATGACTATAGGCATCTGCGGAATGGACAATCAGACTGTACGCAAACTCAAGGATTGTTTCATAAGAAAGTATTTCAAGACCGAGGATCCCGAGATGATTCAGAAATATGGTTCTATGCTGGATTCTCTTCGTCTGATCCGTGCAGTATTCGCAATCGGATTCACCAGCAAGAATACGGAAGAATTCCGTCCTGCAATAATCGAGATGGCTCGTCAGGTCTTCTTCCCTAACATTCAGAAAATAGCCGGAGGAGTACAGTTCCTTGTCAACACACTATAAAAATTGTCAAATATGATCAGATATATATTGATTTCATTTATGATGACTTTATTCTGCGCATGTCAGGCAAATCAATCTGATGAAGCAATAGAATTGAATAAGCAGCAGATCGGTATAACCAGCATTCACAATGCAAGGCAGCTGGGAGGTTATCGTATCGGGAACAAGCAGATCAAGGATGGCCTCCTCCTTCGTACCGCCAGACTGTCCGGACTTTCAGAGGAAGACTCGACTCTGCTGGCAGACAGATACAGAGTTCAGTGCATCTATGACTTCAGAGGACAGGAAGAATCAATGACAGCCCCTGATGTGATTCCAGGAGATTCAAGATATATGAATCTCTCCATATCTTTGGACGAAGGCGGTGACAGATCTGCCTTCAAGGCTGATTCCGAGGCGGAAATGATCGGCATGCTCCTGAAATATGCGGACAATCCTATGATCCAGGACTTGTGTGCACATATGTACGACAAGATTTTATTTGAAGAGTCGTCTCAGGAAGTATATCGCAGATTTTTCGCAGACCTTGTGACGGTCAATCCAGAAGACGGAGCCGTCCTCTGGCATTGTACACAGGGAAAAGACCGTGCCGGCTGTGCCTCTGCCCTGCTTCTGTCTGCATTGGGAGCAGAACGCGAACTTATCATGGCAGACTTCAATCTGTCAAAGGAATATTATGATCCATATGTAGCGACAATCAATATAGAAAACGAGACTCAAAGCCATGTTATAAATACGCTCATAAGTGTAAATCCTGTCGTATTTGAAGAGGCCTTGGACAAGATCGATGAAAGATATGGATCTCTCAGGAATTACCTTACTGAATGCATAGGTGTGACTCCGGAAATGATGGAGATTCTCCGTGAAAGATACCTTGAATAGTAATCAGATATTGAATTATGAAGAATTTTATAAGTCTGCTGTGTCTGGTATTCGTATCGTCGATACAGATACATGCTCAGCAGATAACTTTCACTCCCCAATGGACGCCTCAGAGTCAGTTTGCAGGATACTATGCCGCCCTTGAGAACGGTTATTATTCTGAAGCCGGTCTGGATGTGTCAATTGTCCATCCTACTGCATCATACAGCTCGATGAGCATGCTTAAGGACGGCACGTCCGATATCATTACAAGCGAACTCATTCAGGCCATGATGACATCGGATAATGATCACGCGCTTGTCAATCTTCTGCAGACCACTCAACATTCTACATTGGTATTGATAGCACGTGCGGGTGATGTCAAGCAACTTTCCGATCTGGCAGGATGCAGGATCGGAACATGGAAGGTGGGATTCAGCGAAATACCTCACATGATTGACGAAGAGCAACATCTTGACATAGAATGGATAAAACTGATAAATCCTCTTAATCTATACATAGCAGGTGCCATCGATGCTACTTTGGCCAAAAGTTACAACGAACTGATCCTGTTTTCCATGGCAGGTATCACTCCCGGAAGTGTGCTGTATTTTTCAGAATATGGTTATGATTTTCCGGAAGATGGACTTTACGTGAGCGAAGAGTTTTATGGCAAGAATCCGGAGCAGTGCCGTCTTTTTGCAGAAGCTTCACGAAAAGGATGGGATTGGGTCAGAAACAATCGTGAAGAAGCGCTTGATATCGTCATGAAATATGTAAAGGAAGCCAATGTGCCGACTAACAGATATAATCAGAAATGGATGCTTGACGCCATTCTTCAGGCTCATGAAGACATCAAGGGCGGAATGCCTTCGTACAGTCTTGATGAGGACGCCTTCAACAGCCTGAATGAGGCACTCGTCAAGTATGGGTACATTGAGAAACCGGTCGTTTATGAAAGATTCATAGGAGGGAACAGATAATGAAGAATCGAAGAAAATTCAAAAATTCCCTCTCCGGAAGGCTGACATCAGGTGTGGTCATTGTATCGGCAATCATTTTTACATTGACATGTACTGTCTTTATCAGGATGGCTGCCAACAAAGTCCGGGAAGAAGCGGCCAAGCATGCTCATAGCGAACTGTCCAACACAATACATCAGATTGATGCTGTACTCAATGCCGTCGAGATAGCTGTTGAGAACACAGCATGGCTGGTGCCATATCGTCTCAGTTCTCCTGATTTCATGTACTCGATAACTGAGAGACTGCTTCAGAACAATGAGTTCATCTGCGGAGCTGCCATAGCATTCGAACCACATTATTATACATCGGAAGGTCGTTATTTTTCGCCGTACTCCTACAGGGATGAAAAAGGTGAAATAAGATCCAAGCAGCTGGGAAATGAATCATACGACTACCATTACATGGATTGGTATCAGATCCCGAAGCTTCTGAATGAAGCATACTGGAGCGAGCCGTATTATGACGATGGCGGTGGTGAGATGATGATGACCACGTATTCCAAACCGTTGTATGATGAGTATGGTCACATGTATGCGATAATTACAGCAGACCTTTCTCTCGAGTGGCTGACAGAACTTGTCGGAGGTATCCAGGCCTTCGAAAGATCATACAACCTCATGGTCAGCAGAAATGCATCATTCATAGTCCATCCGGACCATAATCTTATACTCAATGAGACCATCTATTCATCGACTTATGGTGATGATGACGAATCATTGAAGAAGATGCAGGATGACATGGTGAATTGCAGAGCCGGCCAGGTTCTAAGAGACATGAAGGGAGGAAAATACTTTGTTTTCTACTCCCCTGTCGAGACCACATGCTGGTCTGTTGCGATCGTATGCCCGAGAAGCGAACTCTATCTTGGAGTAAAGAAACTCAGAGGTTTCCTGATCATTCTTGGCTTGTTCATGCTTCTTCTGATGATGTATCTCAGTTATCATGGTATCCGTAAGGTTGTTGCACCTGTGGAAGACTTTTCTGATGTCGCCAAAAAGATCGCTCATGGAGAATTTGAAGCCGAACTTCCTGAGATCCGGTCGCAGGATGAGCTCAAGGATCTCCATGACTCATTCGAATACCTCCAGAAGTCGCTCGTGCAGTATATTGATGAATTGAAGTATACTACTGCAAACAAGGAAAGGATAGAGAGTGAGCTGCGAATAGCACAGGCCATACAGATGGGTATGCTGCCTAAATCCTTCCCGGCATTCCCGGAGCGAGATGATATCGCGCTTGCAGCCAAGATCGTCCCGGCCAAGGAGGTCGGTGGAGACCTTTATGACTTCTTCATAGAAAATGAAAAGCTGTATTTCATGGTAGGAGATGTGTCAGGTAAAGGTATCCCGGCATCATTGGTGATGGCTGTCACATGTCGTCTGTTCAGGTCTGTCGCATCATATCATGACAAGCCTGAAGATATCCTCACATCGCTCAACGACTCACTTTCGGATGGTAATGAGTCCAATATGTTCTGTACGGCATTCCTTGGTATCCTTGATCTCAAGACCTGTGAGCTTGCATATTGCAATGCAGGACACAATGCTCCATTGATCATAGATAAGAATGGCAATGTTTCTGCTATGGAAGTCATACCGAACCTTCCGTTGGGCCTGTTCTCCGGTTTCCCTTATCAAGGACAGGAAACAAAGATTGATAAAGGCACCAAGCTTTACCTGTTCACTGATGGAGTCAATGAAGCGGAAAACAATGAAAAGGAACAGTTCAGTGATGAAAGACTTGTTTCGTTACTGAAGGCGAATGCTGATATTGCCCCGAAGGAAATCGTTGAAATGACATTTGCAGAGATCGAGCGGCATGCCGACGGAGCAAATCAAAGTGATGATATTACCGTAATGTGTATTAAAATCAGTTAGTTATATGGAAAAGTCAATAATACTTGCAAACGACATATCAGAGATAAGCAGACTATATGAATTCATCGAAGAATTAGGAAACGATTTCTCATTGTCTCCGGATATCGTCTTCAATCTCAATCTTGTGCTCGAAGAGGCTGTAGTGAACATAATCAACTATGCCTATCCTAAGGAAGAGCACGAATCTATCTATCTTTCAGCAAGAATGCATGAAGGATCGATCATACTCGTACTTACGGATACCGGCAAGGAATTCGACCCTACAGCAGCTCCTGAGGCAGATGTAACACTTTCAGCAGATGACCGCCAGATAGGAGGACTTGGAATATTCCTCATCCGTCAGATCATGAATGAGGTCAAATATGAAAGAATCGAAGGCAAGAATGTACTTACCCTGGAAAAGAAGCTGATGTAGGCTACTGTTCCTCGGTAAGGACAATAGGTTCACCGGACTTTGCGAGAGTGTAAAGAAGACTAAGGTCTACAGCTTTTTCTACTCCATCTACCATGTAGTTGAAGTTGTAGACTTTTCCTTCCTCATCAGTGTAATAGAAGTCAATACTGTCATCTTCCCATGCAAACTGATACTCCTCTCGAAGGTTCAGCTCAAACACGCCTTCTTCATGAATTGATACCACACCGATACGCGCACCAGTAAGCAAGCGTACAAAAGCTACGAATGCATCCTTTGGCAAAGGATATCGGTTACCATTCTTTTCATATACTATATTTCCGGTGATATGCTTTGTGTCCACTGAAAACCGTTTCTCCCAGAAAACCACATTTTCTGTTTGAGAACTTATAACGATATCGCCACCTGCAGTTATCGATGTCTTCTTGAATGGAAGACTCTTACGTTCACCTTCCTGACTCACAGTTATACCTGTCTCAATTCGTCCAAACCTGTCATAACCAGATGTTGAAACATCTTTGTTATGTGCTTCGGCATATCCGAAAACGGCCTCATCCGCACGTTCCTGCTCAACCGTGTATATGAATCGTCCCGGAATGTCAGGATGCTTGCGAAGCTTGTCTACTTTGAGTTGGGCATTATTGGATGCAAGCCACTGCGGATCGATGCGGTCATAGTCTATCTCAAGCATAGGAGCATCTACGTAAACTTCGAACTCCGTTCCGAAATAACCTCCGAAAGGATGGACTGAACGTCCGTCCGATCCTTTGAAGCTTGTAATGTCGAAGAGAATATCGATCTTCTGTCCGGGCTTGTAACTCAACTCGATATCATCAACATTTTCTTCCTGTGAACCGTGTACCTCATTGCTGAGAAGCTGATCATCCTCTGGTATGGTAACTGTCTCGCTTCCCGCCGTTCCATCCGAAACCTGGACCTGCGCAGCAAAGCGGAAAGGTCTGTAATGGGCAATGTCAAAGATAACGGAACGGTACTCATTACCATCATAATTTCCATTATACTCGTCACCGTTTCGGTCTTTTTCAAATACATGAGGACTCAAAGCATTATTAGAAGATACGCGGACCACGTCCTTATTATAAGAACTGTTGGTCAGCATATAGATATTGTAGGAACCATCACTCTGAAGTCCATATTTATATCCGTCAGTTTCTTCATAGCCATATGTTCTGAAAGCCATCACTCGACCATTGGAACTCCATGAATCTTCATTGATCATTGTCACTTCACCTTCCCATGCAAGATTCTTGATCTCTTCATATTGATCCGAGTTACCTGCGAAATAGTCATCGTAGAAGCTCAGATACTTGGTATATACAAGAAACTCATCCTTGCCGTTCCTGTGCCACTGGTCTGAGCCAGGATCTGCTGCATGATTGAATGAGAGATATGAATTGTCGTCCTGTCTCTCTTCCAGTTTAATGGTAAAGACTAGTGGCGATGCCTTCTTTTGTGGAACAAGCATGTAATAGAGATCCTCATCCTGAGCATATAACGACTCATAATGATGAAGATTATCCACAAATATGCGATGATGAGCATTGCCTTGTCCGCTGAATATGACATTTTTCGTGATAGTCTCGAAAAACTCTGCTTCAAGATGTACGCTTTCCATATCGGAATCTTCATGCTTGAGAATCGAGCGCATATGAAGACGATGCTTTCCCGGTTCAGTTACGGTATAGGCATACTTGTAGTTGATACCTTCCCAATCAACCCCGAAATATCCCTCTTCACCCTTGATGTACACAGGGAGCTGCTGTCCGGATTCGGAGCGCACATCCAGATGGTTTGCAGAAACAAGTATAGTGAACGGGAACAGCGCATCCGGGCATGTCTCCGGGATCGTGAACATCAGTGTGACATTCTCCTCCGCCACACCATATACCTGAGAAGATATCCACGACGGAGTGAAATGCTGTGTACGTATGATGTATATGTTGATCTTTCTTTGAAGCTTGCCATGTTTGATCAGTAGTGAACCTGCCTGCTGTTCATTTTTATCATACATCGGATACAGACGCAGCGTGACCGTACCTTCTCCTGTAGAATGATTGTAGTTGTTTGTGATATTGTTATAGGCTACATTATTATCAATCCACGAGATTTCAGGAGCAGTACTGTGGCCGACGCCATTCTTGGTATATCTATATGAGAAAGACCAGTCTGTTCCGGCATATATGTCACTGCTCAACACATAGCTGGTCTGCTCGACCCAAAGTGTTTCCACACCATCAGATATCTCGTTGACCCATTCGTCAATGGATATCCATGCATTATTTGATGCAGGTGCGGTGAGCGCCTTTTCAAAAGTATCCTGACCATAGGTGAGCATACCTGTAATCCTGATGTTGTAGTGATGGTTTCTTCTTATCATAAAGTTGCTTCCATCACTGTTCTGCATGACGATGCGATAGTATTTGTCATCAGCCTCTGTCTTGCCAGGAGCATGACCTTTGATGATCACGCTTATGAGCTTGTCTCCTGAATTTTCGCTCTCAAATATATAATCGGCGGACTTGGTGTTGATGTCGGAGATATCTGACATCAATGCCTGATTGTCAGGCAGAGTAACGAATTCATCAGTCTCCTCCCAATTTTCAACCAGATCGAACTTGAGGTTAGGATGATGTGGAGCAACGGTTCCGAATGCAGGGATATTGACAGTACGGAATCCTGTGACAATGAACTTCGGATAGGTTGAAGGATCATGGCCCCAGTCTTCAATCGAAACCTTGGCCTGATTACGGATAAGCTTGATGCCTTTATAATTGGTCCCGTGTATCGTGTATTCCAGATCGCTCAGCTGTTCATTTATAGGCTTGTCGTTATCCGGATCCATCACGAAACGTGACCAGTAGACAAGCATTCCCGAACCTCCTTCCATGTTGGCCACAACCATGCTTTCCGTCTGTCCCGGGAAATCGGACTCGTCATAAAGTCCACGGCTGTGATTAGCCAGGAAATGTATGATATGTGTATGACTAGGCACGACAGCTGTGTATTCTCCGCTTTCTGAAACACCGTCCTGTTTCTGGCTGTCAGGAACCAGCTTGGCTTCCTCCGAACTGATGTAAAGACCGAACTCATTGAAACAGAAGAGAGTCATGTTGTTCACATCCAATCCGTCCGGGTCGACGGCACGAGTGTCAACGACTGTCGGTGAAGATATGTTTGCTCTGAAACTGATTCGAGTATATCCCTCAGGTACATCGTCCTGCGGTACTGAAAGATCCTCCTGCACGCAAGAGCAGAAGAATGTCAGAAGCAATATGAATATATATTTGATTTGTTTCATGAATCTTTCTGTTAATATGCATCTCTCACACATCGGATAGCCACATCCGTAGCATCCATAGGATTATCTAGCTCCTTCGTTCCGTCGCTATTCTTGATGTTGTAGACAGGGCCGCTTGCGCTCATATAGTAAGCACCATTGAGCAGATAGTCGATCGCATCGGCGTTCTGCCCGCTCGTACCCTGTATGTCCATGATGATCTTCAGTTCAGCCTCAGTAGGCAACCTCCAGTTATCATATACTTTAACAGGATCTTTCTTGTCATCATTCACATCATCCACTTCTACGTAGTTCTTGCAATGGTCGGCGAAAGCAATCAGTTTCTTGTCATTGGACATTCCCGACAATCCGCTGTATGATGACAGCACGGCTCCGAGACGCGAAGCGATCACGAAGGATGGTGATACAAGCTTCGAGTTCTCTGCATCACCTGAAGTATATCCATATGAATCCAATTCAGGACGACCAAGAGTATATTCTCCCGATGAGGCCATCATACGTACATGATAGTTTCTTACATTGTGGTCTTCACATTTGGTTTCGTTCTTCGACCATTTACGGCTTCTATACGAGAAAGAATAGTAGTTGATTGTATAATTTTCACTATTATTCACCTTGTTTCCCCTGACTTTCGACACAGTCCAGCCTGTACCACCGTTGTTGCGGTCTGGCGTAGCGCTGGAGTATGTATATCTGACAGTCTTAGTATTGACATCAACATTATCTATAGTATAGATGCTCACGACATGGTCACCATCGTATCTGTATGTTGTGGGCTGATCTCCGTCAGCTGTTGCTGAGGTGGTATTTCCAGTCCATTTATGTCCTCCTGTCGTACGATAATAATAATCGTCCCTATATGAATACCACGGCAGATTGTTGGTGATATAGATAAGAGGATACTGTTCCACATCCACGATTTCAGTCAAGCCTTCCTCATTAGTGACCTTAAGCTGGAAGTAGCGGATTGTATTATTTGTAGGTACGTCACTATGAACTGAAATGTTTCCCGATACAGATCCATCCTCTGTGGAAGCAGATATATCGACCTGATTGTTCCTGAGAGTAGTCTTCTGATTATATTTATTGTAATAATATGCGCTGTTAGGAACAAGCTCGACAATCACAGGCGACGATGATGAGAAGTACAACGATGTATTGTCATCGCTGATATTGTACATGTATATCTTTTCCTTGTTCACCTTCAGATACTTGACTGTATTTTCTCCGGATATGTCCAGATCGATCTTCTCCCAAGGTGCTGTGAAATATGTGATGTCCTTAATCTCTTCAGGTTCATTGAAATCCTCTGCACCAGGAGCATTGAGATTAATTCGCAGATCATAATAGGTATTGCGCTTTATGAGGTGGTAGGACTCATCTCCATTACCTTCCTTCTTGCTGAAGGAAATCTGGTAATAGTTATTCACATATTCTGTCTCCTTATATATCAGAGGCAGCATCATCACCACGGAAGTACCTCTGCCAAAGGCCTCCTCCTTCTGCCATGTATGGGAGTAACAATAAAGAGTAAGCCGGATCTTATAGTTCACGATGTTTCCTGCCCCATCGGTAACAGGAATCATCTCCATATATGGACTTTGTGAGATGCTGGATGACTTCCAGTACGGATTCGCACCTGCATCATTAAGAGGATAGCCACCTTCGGCAGAAAGAGTGGTCCTTACCGGCATATTGCGGACCATATATCCGTTCGACAGCGCCATAAGTTCCTTTGTAAATTTCACATCATCACTAGGACTTATGCTTATCTGCACCTTTGCTGCCGCACGACGCAAAGTAACCTTTATGGTCACATCATCACCGGTTTCCGGGTCGTTGATGACAATATTGCCGGCTGTTGCCGGTTCCGCAACTCCCATATATGCAATTCCATCCATCAGGAACATCAGAGGATAGATGGAACCGGGTACTCCGAATTCGATACCGGAAAGATGGATGTACTCGTCTGTCTGGTCCAACTTTCTGAAAACATCATGCGGGAGCAGGTTGCCATTGTTGTCATAGTATGCAGAAGCTTCGAGCGTACTGTTTGCAATGACATAAAAGCGATACTCTCCATTTTCAGCAAAGTCACGCTTTGTCTTCGATATGGTTGCCTTTCCGTCAGGTGAACCGGAAACATCGATTCTTTCATGATGGAACGGAGAATAGATTCCTGCCGAATGCTCGTATATGATCACATCAATATGACTCATGAAGGACTCATATTCGTTATCTGCTATTTCTGTACGGGTCATCACTCCCGGAACCATGAAGTCAAGTGTAATGTACTTGTCTTCCTCTCCCGGCATCTCATCATCGATTACACCGATACATGACACTGCCAAGAGCAGCATCAAGATAAAGGCAATCATATGTAGTATCCTATCTTTCATATCTTTTTACATGCATCCTTGATCACTTCGCAGAGATGTGTTCGATGTTTATAATCTTCGGGTTGTCACCACTGCCCGGCCATCTTATATTACCGTATTCACCATTTACATAAAGGTTGATATACTGGTCTGTCCAGTTCTGATAATATGAAATACCGAATTCAATCACCGTATTGTCAGCACCATCGTTGCTCAGAGGGAAAACAACGATATGAAACCATTCACCAGGATCGCACGGGCTCAGATCTTCCTGCTCTGACAAACCTGTGTCGTATGCCGGAAGAGGCGATTGGTCAAGATTCTTATTCACTTCGTAGACACGAATACGATAATTCTCCTTTGATCCCATGAATACAGGCTTCCATGATACTGATGATGGAGCCAGGATCTGGAAGTAGCAATGGAAACCTCCTGCTTCTTCATTTCCATTACTATAATACATCTCCGGCTTATCCGGTATGATATAGCTTGCCTGATCATCTGCGCTCATAGTCAGATACTCGTATGGAACAACCGGGTTATGGTAGGTAGGATAAGAAAGGTCATGCTCTTCATACTCCTTTCCATTTCCATCCCAATCTTCCGAGATCCAGTCCGCAACTTCATATTCAAGCATGAGGTTTGAACCAGCAATGCTGAGAATCTCAAATTCGTAGATATGGTTTCGTACGATATTGTAGTGGCTGTCTTCCACAATTTCGCCATCATCGTACTCGCAGAAGGATATGGCATCCTCGAAATATTTAATCTGTCCTCCTATGTTGAACTCAAGACTTATCTTGTTCCTTTCTTCCGGATAATTGATGTTGTCATACTCGGTCACATAAATGTAGTAGTTTCCGCTTACCTCATCCTTGATCAGCGGCAGATTCAATGCAGCATGACGATAGACATTAATGCAATTTTCCTGATCAAGACTGCTTGTCGAACTTGCAGACTCCCAGCCGAAAGGAAGACAGTGGCCTGTCTGATTGTAATATTTAAGAGTGGCAGAAGTTATTTTCGTACCAGCCGTCTTAAGCGCATTGCTAAGTTTCACCTCAATCTTGGCGGCCGCGCGCAGAAGCGAAATAGTACCAAGATCCAGATTGTCGCTTGTAAGAAGAGGCGACATGTCGGCAACAGTGACTCCCCACATCGGAATGGATGAATCTGTCTTTGTTACGTCAAGCTGAGTGCAACTATATGTCAGTTTGTCATCAGAAATCTCCACGCCGCAATTAGCAAATACCATGAACTTGTATTTCGGCTCGGTATCACCGTATTCATTATAATGCTCCACAAATTCATCAGGAAGCTGTCCGATGAAGCGGAATGTTGTCTGTTCGTCATTTGCGGCCCAGTAATAAAGATCGCGAACCATGCACAGAGGAGTTCCCTCCATTGTCACTACAGCAACAACCATTTCATCCTGCCGGATACGATAATCAAACGGAACGCCTTCATCTGACGGATAGGCCTCGCCCCATGAGGCCTTTGTGCCAGGTCTATCAAGGGATACCGTGAACATGATGCTATGCGGCTGATCTGCAGGTATGACACACTGGTCCGCATCGAAAATGCACGATGCAGCCAGAATGCCTGCCAGAAGCAGCATAAGATATTTCACGATTCCTCTCATTTTACCTAGTCCAATTCGCCGTGATTAAGTACAACTCTCCATGAGTTGATGTATATTACCGTACTGAGCCACTCCCCTCTTTCCAGGAAGAATGTCATCGTGTATTCATCCTGACGGTCGAGATACTCCTGGTCTTCCATATCTTCCCTGTACATGCCTTTTACGAGAAGTGCGTAATCAGCTACAGGAATGCGGAACACATCTTTTCCCGTTTCGCGGTTCCTTATGTGCAGGACAGGTGAATCCCCTGCCCTCATGCGGCCGACCGTGAGCTCGGCAAGAGCGACACTTACTGAAGTCACGCCCTTCACGTCATTATCTTCCATATCTGCAGAGCCTGTACTTTGATGCCATGCAGAATAGGTTATCATCTCATCATCAAGCAGGGTGTCATCCCAGTCATAAAGTCCATTGTTGCCCTTGATCTCAAAGATGAATTTATCTGCATCCACGTCCTGTCCTGAAGTCTCATGGAGAAGTACGCGGATGACATTGGTATTCTTCATAAGTGACATTGTCTCTGTGTATGTACCAGGAGTTGATGTCACTTCAAGCGGCATTGTGCCGTGAAACAGAGGCAGGAGATCCTTGTCTACCTTAGCCTGTCCATCGGCGTCATATCGCCTGTTCATCTTAACCTGCAGTTCCTGCAGTCTTGTCTGGCCGACCTTTGCATCAGCCAGCATGTCGAATGATTCCTCATTCATGAGGCCTCCCCATGCTACAAGAGTATAGTTGCCTGGCTCGAGTTCGAGAGGTATCTCGAAATTGCCCGATGAGAGAGCCTGTCTGTCTGTGGTGGCGGTTTCCTCGACAAGGACATCGTTCTCGTCGAAAACATAGAGTGCAAGCGAATTCACCTCATTGGCAAAGGCATCAGCAAACTTTATGTTGTAGTCATATCTGAAACGTATGCGGTAATATATGCCGCAGTCTCCCTCACCCTCGAAGATGAGTCCATTCTCACATGAAGAAAACATCAGCGCCGCCGCCACCATTGACAACGCCAAAGCGATTCTTCCGAATATCTGCACTCTTTTCATTTAAAATTCTACTTTTCTTCTGTTAAAGATGTCCCGACTACGCTCGTCACGACAGGTTCAAACTGATATGATCAAAGGAGCCGTCATGCGACCGCGTGGCGGCCCCTTGAAATGTCATTTGATTATGGCTGTACATTTACACCCTGCTGTACCATACGCCAAGAAAGAATGCGTACTTCAGCTGCTACAAATGAATACTCATCATCGCCGCCACCGATTCCCGGATACTCTGGGGTCACGATATTGCTGATAGGTACGTAGACAGGTGAACCATAACCACTTATCTTATTGATATTTATGCTGTAGATGTGGTTGCGGACAATACCATATTCAGCATCCTTGCCTGAATTTCCAAGGTGCTTTACATCAATGTAGTAATATGTCTGACCGTCATTATATATGATAGCAGGTTCTACAGTTGCAAGCTGTGCATTTGTAGCTTTTGTACTATTCGCATCTACAGCAATATCAGCTGCAACATGTACAAATGCACCTGCTTCCTTCTTATACCAATCCTTTGCTTCACCTTCAGGTGATAACTGGAAAAATACCTGATATGGCTTGATTCCTGCAGGAGCCCCATTGGTTATATTACCGTTGATATCATATTCAGGAGCGACGCATTTGATATGTTCCGGCTTGAGACCGACATAATTTTCGCCATCCTTGAAGTACAAAGTGTACTTAAGTGTGTTGGCTACAGCAGTTCGCAGATCATCCTCGCCAAGATACTCCGTAGTGTACCAGCGGGCAAGTTCTACAGGATCTCCATCTTCTTCCTGCAGCTGTGCCTTAAGGATAATCTTTGTGCGGTCTGCTTCAGGTCTGTTTGTGTTCTCACCACAGTATGTATATGTCTTATCAGCATATGTTCCATCAGTGACGTCAGCAGCAACGCCGATTCCATAGCCGTATTCAGTTTTATGTCCTTCACCTATAGCAGCATATTTCCATTGGAATGTATTGTCTGTAAAGGCAGTTGTCTGAGAATCAGCCCAATAGCTACGGAACCAAGGGCTGTCATTCCATGTAAATCCAAGATCATCATTATTCCATGCTGGATCGATGTTCTTTAAAACAGTAGAATTCTGGTAATCATTATAAAGTTCCCATCCCAATACTTTGGCATAAACCTTAGTAGAAGTTGAACCGATAGTCACAGGCTTTTCAACGTCAAACTTGGTAGTACCGCCAGTCGTAGTGACTGTCACCTTGGCTGCTGCTCTTTCGACATATATAGTCACAGGATTGGCCTTGGCATTGGCCTCGTCTGTGAAGATATTGTCTGCAGTAAGAGGGGTTGCATAAATTGCAGATGCAGGTGTTCCACTTGTTGCGTACACGGCATTACTCATTATGAACTTACCACCCATAGATGAATTTCGAACATCAGCAAGTTCATCCTTCAGATTTTCCAATGTATAAGTATTATTTACCGGTACCCAGTTAAGTACAGCAACAATACTTGCTGGATATGTACCCTGATAATTCTTAAGAAGAAGCACAACATTCTTTATATCAGATACATTGTTCATGTCACTTCCGTTTGTCGGATTGATTACAGCAGGGAGATGGTTCTTCTCACCTCCTGGAGCATCTCCTGCACCATCTGTAACGTTTACCGGAAATGCATTGCCTTCTGCATCAAAAAAGAAGAAATAAGCAGTCTCGACTGCACGCTCAAGCTCCTCACCTTTCTGGTAGGTACCATCAGCAGCACGTGTGTCTGCATCTGATGAAGACAGGCTGATGGAGATGTATGACTCCGTAACTTCACCCTTGTGCGGGATCTTGTCATCATCAATCTTTTCCGCACAAGCCGCCAGGCTTAATGCCGCCATTGCAATGAATAGATAATTTTTCATTTTATAATATTTTAATCATTAATTTACAGAATAATCATTCTTGACCACTTTCCATGAAAGGATACGTACTTCAGCGGCGACATAACTCTTTACATCCTTCGGGCGCTCGGGAACTTCCACATCTGTTTCCTGATCAGG
Organism: Bacteroidales bacterium; assembly: GCA_017561265.1. Next base: position 29,640 of record JAFZDJ010000017.1, on the reverse strand, counting down.
CACCGGAGTGCCGAAGCCGCTGATGTCCGAGATGTTGACCTTGTAGATGTGATTGCGGACAACTCCGAATTCAGAGTCAGACCCTGTGCTTCCGAAGTGCCTGATCTCGGTGAAATAGTAAGTCATTCCGTTCTTGTAAAGCAGAGCTGGCTCCACTGTTGCAAGATATGCGTCTGTCTCGTCATCTGTTGCCGGAAGATAACCTTCTGAATTTGAATAGGTATACCAATCCTTGGCAGCAGCGCTTTCATCTAGCTGGAAAAAGACCTCATATGCCTCTATTCCCGAACCGGCGGGAGCTTCTGAGCCGTGAACCATTCTGATGTCTGTCTCAGTGATGCTCTTATACTCTGCACCCTCTGAATAGAAAATCTTGCTTGCAAGTAAGGAAGCGACTTCCTTACGTACATTCAGTTCTCCTATATAGTCATGTCCATACCAGTTGACCACCTCGAAAGGATCGCCATCAGCATTTACGAGCTGTGCCTTGACGATGACCTTGATCCGAGGATCCGATATGATGTTTCCTTCGCCATCCTTTTCTGCCTGACGGGTATTTTCTCCGCAATAGGCAGCTGAAGCACCTGGCTCAAGCCCGTTGTTCAACCAGTCGAAATGATTGTCTGCCGGGAAACTGCCAGAATAGGATGTTGCCCAGTAGGAACGGAACCTGTTAGGGTCATTCCAGAGAAAACCGATCTGATCGGCCATACCCCAGGTCTCAGGATAGATATGCTTGAGGATGATCGACTGATGATAATCGTTGTAAAGTTCCCATTTCACGACCTTTGCATATACAGGGATTCCTTCCACTGACTGCTTTGTATCATATACAGCATCCTTTCCGGCAACATCGCCCTTGGCTTCCACCTGCACTTTTGCTGAAATTCTCTCGACATATATCTCTACAGGATGTGCCATGGCCTCCTCCTCAGTCTTTCCGATATTCTCGAGAGACAATGTATTGGCATAGACCTTCTGACCCTGCATGTCCGCATATGCCGATGTGCTCATTATGAAATGATCATTATCATTGCGGATATCAGCAAGAGTGTTATACAGATTGTTCAGCGAGTAGTGCGCCTGTATATGTCTCTCATCCCAGTTCAGCACAGCAACGATATATGCAGGGTATTCTCCCTTATAGCTGTTGAATACAAGGATCTTGTCCTTTACATCAGATATATTGGGGTCAGTTCCCGGCTCCGTACCGTTTGCACTGAAGTCGAATGTAATGTAGTTCCTGTTTTCTGCAGGATTTACAGGGAAAGCACTTCCATCGCTCTTGAAAAGGAAGAAATGAGCATTCTCGACATATCGTTCTTCTGCCTCTCCCTCTTCAAGGCCATCTACGCGGGTTGAAGCATCATCAGACTTGAGCGTCACAGAGATATACGACTTTTCATACTCCCCCTTGCCGGCAGGAGCATCAGTGCCGGTTATCTTTTCGGAACAACCGGCAATGCATAATGGTGTGATCAATATCAATAATCGTCTTGTCATCTGTGATGTCAGAATAATTGTGCTTAGTCAAGTGGATAATCGTGCTCAACCATTCTCCATGAAAGGATGTTGATCTGAGCAGCAACATATGTAACCACCTCATCAAGAGGCTTTTCCGGTACGATGAAATCCATGTCAGGATCATAGACAGGAGTTCCGTAACCTGAGATTCCTGTGATCTTCACGTTGTATACGTGGTTACGTACAACACCATATTCCGCAGTCGAGCCTGGAGCTCCAAGATGCTTGATATCAGTGTAATAGTATGTCTGACCGTTCTTGTATACAAGAGCTGGCTGTACCTCTTCAAGCTTTACATTGAGGGCTGCATCAGAGATTGCAGTATAAATTCCAACTGAATTCTTTTCATACCATGTCCTGTCTGCACCGACTCCTGCTTCTTCAGAAAGCTGGAAGTAAACCTCATATGCATTCGGAGTACTTACCGGACGTGTAGTGCACTTCAGATCTTCCGGCTCGATTCCGATATAATTAGCTCCGTCAGAATAGTAGTAGGTATTCTTCAATGTGTTTGATACGACTGTAAGAAGGGCATCCTCGCCGATATAGTCGTTTCCGTACCAGTTTGCGATCTCGAGAGCGTTGCCGCCAGCATCCTGAAGCTGCGCAGTGATGATTACCTTAGTGCGGTCTTCTTCAGTCCTGTTGGTATTCTCGCCGCAATATACCCATTCGTTGATACCTGGTCTGACTGCATCATATCTGAATTCATTCGAAACGAAAGGATCTGTAATCGATTCCGACCAATATGAACGGAACCACTCAGGCTCATTCCAGTTGAATCCGATACCGCTCCATGAAGGATCGATACGCTTTACAAGATATGACTTCTGATAATCGTTATAAAGCTCGAAACCGGTGATCTGAGCATACACAGGGGTTCCGCTAACTTCCTTGCCGACATTGAACTTGCCTGACTGCTCAGCTGTAAATACGACCTTGGCAGCAATGCGCTCGACATGGATTGTGACAGGGTTAGCCAAAGCCTCGTCTGCAGACTTTCCGATATGGTCGACTGTAAGCTCGACAGCATCAATCAGATGTGATCCAGCATCAGCATATACCGCATTTGTCATGACATATCCGTCAGTATCATTTCCTAATGATGAGATCTCAGCCTTGAGCTCTTCAAGAGTATATGAAGGACGCTCTGGAATCCAGTTGAGAACTGCAAGGATCTGGTTCGGATATTGACCTTTATAATTCTCGATCACAAGCATGGCATCCTTGATGTCAGATATATTGACTGTTCCGGATGTGGTTTCTGAAACTTCAACAGAGAGATAGTTCGGTCTGCGACCGTTCGCTCCTGATTCATCATCAATCACGATCGGGAATGCGTTGCCATCCTTGAAGAAGAACACGTTTGCTGAATTCACAGCACGCTCTACGGCAGTTCCGCTCTCATAAACGCCATCAGCCGCTCTGGTTGTCATGTCATCAGCAGCCAATGTAATGGCCACAAAAGACTCTTCGACTTCTCCCTTTTCAGGATTCTTGTCGATTCCTTTTTCAGCACAGGCAGCAAATCCCATTGCGGCAAGTGCAAAAAACAGATACTTTCTCATAAGAGTAAATGATTAATTATTTATTTGTTTATTTTATGTTCGACTTTTTATATACGAATCTGTTCTTTGAGATTTCCTTCAAAACCGTTTCCGCAACATCGATTCCGGCCTTCATAGCCTCCTCCAGATGCAGCTTGGCAGCTTCAGGATCTTCCATATATACATACAGCGCTCCACGTGCGAAATGCACTTCCGGAAGATCTCCTGCTTTGTCTAGATAACGGAGTGCACGGCTGTAATCGCCTCTGATGATAGCAGAATTGGCTGCATTCAGGTTTGCTGCAGGATCGGACGGATACATCCTGACTGCTGTTTCGAACAGTTCATTGAACTCGTCGCTTCCGGACTCGTAGGTCTGTGCAAGTATATAGAATTCCTCGAGGGAAAGATTCTGAGGTGCAGTGCGCATGACCGGTTCGATCTCTGCAGGAGTGCTATAGCTTCTTATCTCATATTCGATGCTATAATCAGAATGTCTGAGTGCAGGATAACAGTTCTCCAGGAGATGGCGGTACTCATCCGGCCAGTTCTTCCTGATATACCATTCCTTGTTATCGGGATCCCTGTCGGAATGTATTGCCTCCAGAATCTCCTCCTTGTGCGTAAGTGAGGATGAGGCTACATATTTCTCCAGTCCGTCCCAGTCTTCCGCTTCAAACTCTGTCTTGATGAAGCCCTCGCCGAAATGGTAGAGGCTTTCCACGTAATCCTTCAAGGCCTCTGTTCTGCCCTGAGCCAGATAAGCGTTGTTCTTATATGGGCTTTCAGGAGAAGCATATCCCTTGATTGACACGGACTTGATGGTAATGTCATCATCAAGCTTCACGGAGTCTATGGTACCTGTGATCTTGGCCAGTTCGGCAGCATTATTCCTGTATGTAGGATTGATCGCAGTGGTGCTGACAGGGAAATCGACGTATGAAGATCCGCTGATTTCACGTGTCTTCACGACTTCGCTCTGAGGTCTGAGGTATATCAGCTCAGGATAATATGGATCGAGCGGAAACCTCTCGACAAGCTCTATGCTTGCGATGGAATCCGACTGGTTGCAGCATCCGAAGTCCTTGCGTATCAGCTCAAGGCGGCAACCGTCCATCCAATCCTCAAAAGGAACTGATGCGTCATATCTTATGATGTCACCTGTTTGCGAAGGAGTGAGATCCAGGTCTGATCCGTCAGTAGGCTTTATATTCTCATTTCGCAGATAGAACAGGCGGCGGTTTCTTCCGTAGACTCCTACAGATTTGAGCATCAATGTGTCCTTACCGTTTATTATGCTCGGAGTCAGTACGACAACCTGAGTTGTCCTGATGTCCATCTTACTTAGATCCATGTCGATATCTACATTCAGATATCCCTCTTTTGTGAGCTCCATGGTCAGATCCGCGATCTCGGTTTCCATAAGATTCTGAGAATGTGCGGCAAATGCTGCCAATATAGCAGCGACAGATAAAATAATACGTCTTCTCATAGGCTCGATGTTTAAAAGACAAATACCAGATTGACGGCCGCCTTCGTAGGCCCGACATAATGATGTACTCCTTCGCCTTCCTTTCGTCCACAGACTCCACATCCGTACACATCATAGTCCAGACACATATATCCGGCACCGGCCTCAAGCTCCAGATTGAGATGACGGGAAAGCATGAATGCGAATCCATAGGCAATGCCTCCGCCGAAACCATATCCCTGATAGCGTTTGTCACGTATAGGAGCAAAGTTGAACGCACCTCCTATCAGGTGAGTGCCGACAAAGTGTCGTGAGAATCTGTCGCAGAACCAGTAGCGCGCTTCCGGCTGGATCATCCAATGTTTCCATTTCGTATACTCATCCCTGCTCCACGCATTCAGGTTGCCGGAGATGTCGAGAGTCCATTTAGGAGCTATACCGATCTCCAGCCCTGCATTAGCTGTAGCAGTGGCATCATACAGAAGATTTGTCTTGACAGCAAAATCCTGCGCCTGGCTGTTCAGCACCGGGAGCATAAGGAAAATCAATGTCAGGAAAAGACGAAATTTATAATTCATCACTCTATTACATTAATATGTCCCCAGGAGAAACCTGGAGACAATCGCAATTAAATCAGCATTAATCAATCGTCACTTCTCCGGTATTTACATCATAATAGGCAGATTTGACAATCAGTTCCCCCTTTTCTATCTTTTCAGCAACATGAGGGTATGAAAGGATTCTTTCCACCTGCACATGAGTATGATGACGGATCGCATCATCAAGGCGCTCCACCTTGCCCACAAAATCACTCACATCCTCGCGGATTGTGCCCAGGAGATGTCCGATATTTCCGTGTTCATGGCCACCCTCGGAAATAGCACCTGTAACACCACCGCATGAACCATGTCCAAGCACAAGCAGAACCTTGACTCCGAGATGCTCGATCGCGTAGTCCACACTACCCATCACCATCTCGCTGTTGACGTTGTTGCCCGCTGTACGGATCACGAAGATGTCACCGATTCCCTGATCGAACAGGAGCTCGACCGGCACACGGGAATCAGAGCAACCCACTACAGCAGCAAAAGGAGCCTGATGAGGAGCTGTCTCCTCTACCCTATCCATATCGCTTCGAGGATTGATGCTCTTTTCGTCAACATAACGCTCGTTTCCTGCAATCAATGCCGCCAAAGCCTCTTCCGGAGTCAATGGCGCAGCTGCCTGATTGCTTCTGCACATTGTGAAGGTCATCACAATCAAGGTGAGACCAATCAGATTCATAAACAATTTTCTGCTCATTTTATTTACTTCAATTAATCGGCAACTATCTCATCTTCATACTTTTCACAAGCTGTATTCTTATTCAAAATCGTCTTTTGTATAGAACCTGCTCTCATACGCATCCCAATCGCTTGCAGCCTGATATTTCTCCAATGCCGATTTGCGTACTACTATGTAACGGAATATATCGCAAGAATCAAATACACCAGTTCCGATTGCAGGAGGTGTGTGGTGACCCATCGTCACATCGTTGAGTTTCCTGCAGTCATAGAATGCAGAATTCGCGATCGAGGTAACGTTCTCTGGTATCCAGATATTATGGACACGGACACCGCTGAACATCCAAGGCAGGATTGTCTTTACATTCGAGCCAAGATGAACTTCTGTAGTCAGGTCGTCATCATCATAATGACTGTTTGAAAAGACTCCCATGTCCCAATCATCGAGCATATTCTGATAGCTTGCAGAAGGCACAAGCTCTCTATCAAGTTTGATATAACTCAGTGGTGATTGATAGAACGGTCCGACATTATCACCTCTAGCCTGGTAACCCATAGTCAGAGGCTCTGTACTGCTCTCAAAGGTAACCCTTGAAAGTTTCGTACAACCTTCGAAGGCATTATTCTGGATCGTCGTAACACTTGCAGGGATGGTGATTTCAGTAATCGGACGCTTCGCAAACATAAAAGAAAGAATCGTCTTGACGTTATTTGAAAGAGTTACAGATAGTTGATCTACACTCTTTTCGCTTGCAAAGAATCCCCAGTCGCAATTATCGAAATTCGTACCTTTCTTCATATAATTTACTTCACGTCCAAGGTATACCTTTGTCAAAGGAGAGTCAAAGAAAGGGCCATAACTGCGAATATCAATGAATTGAGAATATACAGTGATAGGCTCAGTACCATCTTTAAAGGTTACTGAAGATAATTCTTCGCAATCAAGAAATGCTTCCCAACCGATATAGTTGACTGATGCAGGGATAGTGATTTCCTGAATGTTCAGACCCGCAAACATATAATCTGAAATTGTCTTCACATTATCGCCAAGAATTATTTGCAGATCATCTATGCTCTCCTCACTTGCGAAGAAACCATCGCTGGCCTCATCAGCTGTAAATTCATTACCTGAAGCATCGACGTAATTGATCTCACGGCCAAGGTAAACTTCTCTCAATGGTGAATCATAGAAAGGTCCCCAGTCAGCATTCAGATCCTGGATTCCGACAGTAAGAGTTTCCGTACCGTCCGGAATATATAGATACTCCAGGTTGTCACAGTTTACGAATGCGTTCACACCAATGCTTTCAAGGGTTGCCGGTATAGTCAACACATTGAGGTCTGAACCCATGAATACTCCTTTTCCGATTGTCTCCACTTTATTCAAATCAATACTATCGAAGGCAGAATTGGTGAACATATAATCGGACAAGGTCTTGACCTGATCTCCTAAAGTCACTGTCGTAAGTTCCTCTTTACCAGAGAATACACCTTCATCTGTAGCATCAAGGTCGCCACTGGCCAAGGTATAGTTGATTTCACGGTCAAGATTGACAGTCACCAGCGGAGAGTCAAGGAAAGGTCCGTCATCTTCATTGTCAGTATTATAGCCAAGAGTCAGCGATGTGGCGTCCGGACTTGGCTCGAATGTAATTCTCTCAAGATCCTCACATCCGTTGAAGACATTATTGCCGATTGTGTTGACTGTTCCTGGAATTGTGATTTCTCTTGCAAGCAGATTGCAGAATGCACGGTCCTGGATTGTCTCGATATACTGACTGATGGATACAGTATATTTTGCAGTAACAAGATCATCCACCTCATCATCAAAATCCTTCAGACCGCTATTGATAGCAAAGATACCGTCCGTATCATCAACCGGTACGAATGCACTTCCGTCAAGCTTCTTATAGTTGATGGTTCTCTTATAACCTACATAGGTCAATGGTGAGTCATAGAACGGACCGTCGCTGTTACCCTGTCCTTTGATTTCGATTGCTTCAGGGCTTTCTTCGAATTCAACTCTGCTCAATGATTCACAACCGTCGAAAGCGTATTCTCCAATTGAAGTAACACTTGCAGGAATCGTTATTGAAGTGATTCCAGTGTCTGCGAAGAGATAAGGAGTCAATGTCTTTACCTGATTTTCCAAGGTCACGCTTGTAAGGGTTTCCTTGCCAGAGAATATACCCTCATTATTTGCATCAAGGTCAATATCTGCCAGAGTATAGTCGATCTCTCTGTTCCAATATACAGATTCAAGAGGACAGTCTGAGAAAGGACCTTTTTCACCATCTGTATTATAGCCGAGAGTAAGCGCTTCACCCTCTGAGCTTGGATAAAGATTAATATGACGAATTCTGGTACAGCCGTTGAAAACATTATTTCCAATCGCGTTCAAAGTACCTGGAAGGTCCAGTACACTGATAGGATGATTACAGAACATGAAATCATGCAGAGTCTTCACCTGACCTCCGATTTCCAGATGTGTCGGATCTCTTCCCTCATCTACTTCTTCAATTGCAAAAATACCTTCGTCTTCTTCATCAGGGATGAATTCTTCTGAATTATATTCACCTTTCCTATATATCATTTCACGGTTTAGTCTGATATCCGCCAACGGTGAATAATAGAACGGACCGATCTGCGCACCTCCGGCAGTTGTTGAATAACCGATATATAAAGGCGCATTTAGCGGACTTGGTTCAAAGACTATTTCCCTCAGACTCTGACAATTATAAAACGCATCCGGATGAATCTGAGTCACAGATCCCGGAATATCAATATGGAACAGATCTGAATCTCTGAATGCGCCCTCGCCAATAATTGCAAGGCCATCAGGAAGAACTATATATTGAAGTTCAGCTCCACGATCATCTCCGCTGAAGGCTTCTCTACCGATTCTTTCCAATGGTTGATAGAATTCTATACAATATAAGTTTTTCTCTTCAACCCACTCATGGGACTTGATTTCAGTGTTGAACCAAGGAATCTGAGCTCCTTCATAGTCGAAGTTGAGCTTCTTTGCAGCCAAATACCATATCTTGTTGTTATCTGTTGAAGCATAGTCGTTCTGTTCAAACTCTTGAGCAGCCATCGGCTGTACATTGTTACGTGTAACCGTTACAGGCTTGGCTGTGCTCTTGACATATGATCTGTCTCTCATATCGGTAACGACAATTGTGAGACCTTCTTCAAACCTGACCGGAGGAAGTGCAAACCAGAACTCGGTAGCATGTTCCTTATCCACACCAAGCTGAACACCTCCTCCCCCATTGCTGCAATCCAAAGTGATTGTGGTGTTTGCAAAGTTTGTCATTGTGACTTCAGGATCCTTTGACTGGTCAACGGATACATATGCAGATCCGGATATCCTTTCAAGACCGCTTCGTGACGAGAGGACAATTGACTTTACAGCTGTGTCAGCTCCATAAAGCTTTATGACAAGATATCCGCAAGCGTTGCGGAAATACAGATTTTCCGCACCTGTTGTTTCGCTCTTGGCAACCATGACATTGGCTCCTTTACCAAAAGAGTCTTGCGCATATGTCTGAATCGAAGGGAACATTGTATATATGACATTCTTTCCTTCGACTATACGCGGATCATTATATGAGTCATATGGATAGATTGCAACAGTTCCATCTACAGCAAATTCAACGGCTGCCTGCTCTTTATCGCCTTGTATGAATTCTACAGACGAATCACCTGCACCCTGAGATACATAATTTGCATGTATATTTCCTGTAAAATATGATATCTCATCATCACCATGCCAAAGGACCTCCTTACCCTCCTCGCCACCGAGCCAGGTACGGGTCTTCGGATCCATATCATCTCCCGACATGGATACACAAATGACATCGGGAAGAGTGACGGCATGCAGACCGTCATCTGGCACTATCTCATCTTCATACTTTTCACAAGCTGCAAAGAGAGCTAGTGCCGAAAATATCAATACGATTCTATTCATCTTAATTTGAAAATTATTGGTGGAGTGATAGTTATATAATCATAATATCTTTTATCCATATTGACAACTAGATCAAATATATTCCTACTGATGAAACCTTTTATATTTTCATCAGTAGGAAGTGATTAATCTCGAATATTTTGTCTTTCTACGATAATTCAAGGTTTACTATTTCTTTTGGGCCTGAATGATATATGCGTAATAAGACCAGTTAGATGAACCTTTGAGCTTTGTGACATTCTCATCAGAGCCATCCTCCAAAGCTATCCAGCGCTCATTATTATTTAGACCAGGATCATTCAATAAAGTCCACTTAAAGGCACCTCCGCCATCAGATTTAATATCATCTTCAATCAAGGTTGGGAAGGTACCAGAATGCGCCAATGTCATTCCATAGAGTCTATAACAATAATAGAATGCACCCTTGCAGATTGTTTCAACTTCTCGAGGGATCCAGATAGTCTCCATCTGTACGCCACTGAACATATAGTCAGAAATTGTCTTGACATTTCCCTGAAGAGTTACTGTTACTTTCGGATCATCAGAACCATAAAACGAAGTAGAGAAAATACCTTCATCCCATTGATCACGTGCAGCTGCATAAGATTCCGATGCAACCAGTTCACGGTCGACATAGATGTTAGTCAAAGGTGACTGAAAGAAAGGACCAACTTCGTCCGATCCTGACTGGAATCCGATAGTAAGCTTTTCGGTACTTGCCTCAAATCTGACAGAAGCAAGGGTTGTACATTTATAGAAAGCATTATCCTTGATTTCCATCACTGTCGCAGGAATTTTCAGAGAAGTGATTCCAGAATTGGAGAACATGTAAGGCAACAAGGTATGAACCTGCTCGCCAAGAGTAACTCCCTCTCCAAGAGATTTTCCTGCGAAAGGTACAACAACCTCATCAAGGTCCTCGCTTGCAATTGCATAGTTGAGCTGGCGATTCAGGTTTACAGTCTGAAGCGGACAGTCAACGAACAGACCTTCGTCCGTACCATCAGTATTCCATCCGATTGTAAGCGCTTCACCTGTCGGGCTTGGTTCAAAAGTAATCCTTGCCAGTTTATCGCATCCATTGAAAACATCATTACCGATAGAGGTTACTGTTCCAGGAATGGTAATTGATTGAATGTTAAGACAACTGAACATGTAGTCAGAAATCGTTCTGACCTGACCTCCGATGGTTACCGAAACGGACTCGACTTTATCATGTTCTTCATTGTAAAAGATTCCCTCATCCTCTTCATCTGGTTCAAATGGACTTCCATCTGTATCCACATAAACGAGTTCACGATTGAGATTAATAGAGGTAAATTTCGATCTGATAAATTGCCCTTGTTCGGTATTTACAACAGGCGTATAAGAACGTCCTATTTCAAGTGGAGTTTGAGTTGGACTTGGAAGAAATGTGATAGAATTCATACTTTGGCAATTATCGAATCCGTTAAATCCAATCGTGTTAACACTACCAGGAATTGTGATTTCCTTGAGTCGCCACATCCATCCTAATCCTAATTCTTCGATTGTTTCAAGACCATCCGGAAGTTCAATGGTCTCAATCTCATAATTATCAAAGAATGCTCTCTCTTTGATTGTTCTCACAGGAGTTTCGAACTCAATGACAAACTTGCCTATTGATTCATCATAGTAGTGACCGTTTTCCTTAATGCTTGCATCAAAAGGATTGGTCTGTCCGTTGCCGAACTTTACAGGATTTTTAGCCCCTTCCTTTGCCATAGCATCAGCACTCTTGGTGTACCAGATCTGATTCGATGTAGGGGTATTGGAAACGAACTCAAGAGCAGCCATCGGCTGGACATTGTTTCGGGTGATATTCACAGCTTTTGTGGTCTGCTTCGTATATATGTTCCCGTTCATGTCAGTAACGACAATCTTGATACCTCCTTTGATTTTTACAGGCGGAAGAGCGAACCAGAACTCTGTTGCATTCGCGGCATCAGCACTGAGCGCAACACCTTTACCACCATTGCTGCAGTCCAAAGTAACAACGCTAGAAGCTACATCCGACATGGTTGCTACAGGAATCTTATTCTCGTCTGTTACGATGGTAGCTTTACCTGCAATCTTACTCACTCCATCAACAGCAGACAGAGTGATGTTCTTGACAGTAGTATTACCATAAAGCTTGATTACCAGATAACCACACGCATTACGGAAAAAGAGCTTATCGTCCTGACTGTTGTCTCCGGTTGCAATCATAAGGTTTGCACCTCTACCGAATGATTTCACGGCATAAGTCTGAGTTGTCGGATAGGTTACAGTGATCTTGTCAATACCTTCTTCGTAAACAACAGTTACTTCTGGATCATATGGGTAAATACCTCTGGAGAAGTTTATTAGTTCGGTTTCGGTTCCAGTATCACCAACTTTTTCAAGTTCTACTTTTGACTCAGGTGTCTCTCCATTATAAACATACTTAACATTGTGACTGCTACATGCAAAGTATGAAATAGCATCTCCATTCTGCCATAGTACGACATTATTGTCAACAAAAGTACGAGTCTCAGGTGTCTGATCCTCGTCTGACATCGATGCATAAATTACTTCAGGAAGCTCGCCGGTCTGCGAACCACCTTCAACTTCAACCTTGTCCTCCTCCTGAACCGGAAGATCAATCTGATTCTTGTCACATGAGCAGAGAAGGGCAATAAGTGAAAATACAACTAATAATTTCTTCATCTTCTTTACTCTTTAATTTACCATTGCTGCTCTTCGTGCCAGGTTCCGAGTTCCTCGGTTGAAACAGATGAAACAGACATGATACTCTGTTCTACTTCGACAAAAACAATCTCCATTTCAGGAGAGATGTAAATCTTTTCTTTCTTGTTGTTCATATGTGTATAATTTTTGAATATTTGCATAATTGTTTGTCTGCGGATTTAAATGTCCGGTTAGATTATAAATCTAAACATGCAAAGTTACTTCATGGTATAAAAATCCTCAAACTATGAAATCCTACATTTGATTCTACATTGACATCAAAATCATATTTTAAGTAAGATGTAAACCAAAATGTAAACAGCATCACCTAGGCCTTTACTGTGAATTTACATAAATTTGTAAACTGTATATAATAGTGTATACAATAGCCTGTAAAGGCTCAGACAACACGTGATGAAGAACAAAACCATGAGATTACCATTCCGGGGCAGACACCTTATAATATCCGGCATATCAGCACTGATATGCTGTACTTGTTTTGCGAAAGACAGCCTTTTCCAAAACGCCAGAAAATTACAACATGAAGGCAGTTTTGATGAAGCGATAGAAGCTTATAAGGACTACCTCTCACATCCGGTAGAAGATGATGAGCTGACAGGAAAACAGATCTGCATGTATGCCGATGCATTGGTTCAGATGATGAATACATACCAAAGCAAAGGTGAACCAGATGCATGCATTTCTGCCCTACAAGAAGTTTATGATGCTTCGTCAGCACTCCAGGAGGAATGTCAGAGAGACTTCTATTCTGTCATGGGTTATGCATTATCGCGTACCTAGAATATGAGAGAGGCAGAAGAGACAATGCTCAAAGCCCTTACCCTACCGCTGAATCATGCAACACCGGAACGTTATTTCCGTGATTATGCTTACGCAGCTGCCGTATTTTATAGCAATCCTGATTATCAGACTGAAGTAATCAAATGGTGTGAGGAAGCATTGACACAGGCGCGGTCATCTGCCAACACTTCCGGCCAGCAATGGGTCATGACCATGCTGGGCTCTCTTTATAAAAAGGCTGGCGATCTGAATAAGGCACTGGAGCTGTTTCAGGATAGCAAGCTTGAAGCTGAATCAAGAAACGATGATCTCGGTGTGCTCAACAGCCTGAATTCCTTGATTGATTTATTCCTTTATTTTGACATACCTGAATACGCAGATATACATGCTACAGAAGCCATCAATGTCGAAAAGAAGATTTCGATGACGAATCCGATGGTTTCTGCGCAGATTTATATAAACAAAGGACGTGCATTATATCAATTGGGACAAATAGATTCTGTTCCATACTATGCAGAAAAGGCCAGAAAGCTCTGTGAATCATTGCCTTACAACAGCGGCATGGTGGACGTGAACCTTCTGAATGGTATTTATCTGACCGAAATGGGCGGTGATTCTCTGGAGCCCGGCATGGAGAATCTTGTCAATGTAGCCAGACAAGGAACTGCTGCCAATCGGGCAAAGGCATATCACCAACTGGCTCAGACATATCTTGAAATCGGCCAGACAGGCAAGGCTGACGTCATGCTCGACAGCTTGAACCTGATTCTGACTCACAACGACTCCCCTATCCAGATACTGCATATTGACTACAAGCCTATATTGGATCACTATCTCAAAAAAGGCGATGAGGTAAAGATAAAGCAATATGTTGAACTGATGCTTCATGAGCAGCAGGCAATGATGGAAAAGAACCTGAACTACAATCTTGTCGAGGCCATTGTTGACCTTCAGACAGGAAACAGGCTCCAGGAATTGAAGATCATGCAGCTCAAGAATGCAAATCAGCATCTCTGGATGCTGGTATGGATTGTAATATCTGTTATAGTCATTGCGGTCATAAGTACTGTTCTTCTTTATCAGAAGAAGAAGTATGTAAAGAAAATCAGAAATGCTGATAAGCAACTTGCCTCTTTGGTCAAGAAACTTAACCAGTCAAATGTCGAAAAAGAGAAGATAGCGCAGGAAGTCAATGAATTCCTTAATGAAAAGGACAACCGTCATGAGATGGAGACATTGACTCCTTATATACTCAAGGAAAGCGGCGAGGTTAAGTTCCGTCAATGCTTTGAACTCCTCTACCCTCTGTTTCTACCACGCCTGCGCGAGAAGGTTCCTTCAGTTTCACGCCGTGAGGAGCTCCTTTCCATGCTGATCGCCTTGAAACAGGACAATAAGAATATTGCGGAACTTCTTGCTATCGCCCCACGAAGCGTCCTTATGCTCCGTCATCGTTTCCGCCAGAAAATCGGAATGACTACCGAGCTTTCACTCGAAAACTTTATTGAAGACTTGTTGGACTGACCGATGAGTTGAAAGATTCATGTAGCATGAAGAAAGCATTATCATTATTACTCATAGCCATTGCAGCTGCGGCAACAGCGCATGAGCCGTCCAAGAATCATGAGCTGATGCTTGATCTGCGCACTGGACATAATGCTTCTTTCGGATATTTCGGCGCAGCTGCCCTTCGAGCCGGGCGTAAGTTCGACAACGGATGCATGTTGGAAGCAGGTGTACGATATAACTCAATAGGAAAGGTATCAGCGGAAATTTCACCGTCATACATCAAGGAATTCACCTGGGGCTCATTATCAACTGAAGTTCTCCTTGCATATACCGGCCAGAAATCAATTAACAGCATCGCTGCCGGAGGTGGAGCAGGAATCTACGGAAAATGGATTGGCGGAAGACTTGGCTACTATTATCGTATGTACGGAAATCATGGAACTATGCTCCAGGAGCCATTCAACATGTATTATGAACTATGTGCCAACCTGCTTCCGATGACGGAATCATGGGATCTGAAACTATACATCACCAACAGCGAGATGTTTGAACTGGAGCGACACTACCAGCCTTCATTCATAGCTGAGTGCCGCCACTATCCGACCTCAGGACTCGGAATCAAATTCGGGCTGGGATGCAAACCTGCAGGAATGTTCAATATTTCAGCCGATTATTATCAGGCGTTCATAGATCTAGGATTATGCTGCAGATGGTAAAAACTTGCTTCCATATATTTATGGCTTTAGTCATATGCGGATGCAGTCAGTTTGAAATCAAAGGACTGTTTGTACCGACAAGTGATGTTGTCCAGACGCGATTTGAACAGAGCGCGAATATGAACAAAGGTCTCAAGGCTGGAGTTGTGGAAGCAGATGAGAATTATGTGTTCTATACCGCTGCAGACCCGCATGTAACGAATACAAATACACACCTGACCATATTCAATGACATATTCAGAAATGATGATATGGCCTCGTTCGCTCTTATTCTAGGAGACTGCTGCAGCATGAGAAACAATCTTTCAAAGTACCTTGATGCACTCGCCTACTATCCGGAAAGACATGATTTTGACCATAGGATATTCCATGTACTGGGCAACCACGATGTATATTTCGACGGATGGAAGGATTTCAGAGATACGATCGGCCCTTCGTCCTATTGGTTTGAAGTATCATTCCCGCAAGGTAAAGACCTTTATATTGCTCTGGATACGGCAACAGGAACACTGGGTAGGAAACAGACAGATTGGTTCAGGAATTTTCTGGAAAAGAACCGTCACTCCTATCGTCACTGCATAATCTTCACTCATACGAATTTATTCTATACAGACAACAGTCAGACAGGCTCAGGCAATTTGCCATTTGAGGAGACCTGGTCTCTGATGGATTTCCTCGGCCAACATAATGTCTCTCTTGTACTTCAAGGACATGATCACTATAGAGAGGAAATCACTTATGACAATGTCTTATACACGATAGTCGGAACTATCTCCGATAAATCGGAAGCCCCGGAATTCCTCAAGGTAGAGGTAACTCCCGAAGGTCTGAATCTTGACTGGCAATTAATCTCATGATCATCAATACACCCGACACGAATTAATACAGAACCGTTATTCTCTTGAATTTGGTAAAAGTGTTTACTATCTTTATGTTCAAATCCTATCAGAGGGTAAAATGAGTATAGACGAGAAATTCATTCAGGACACTTCGCAAAAGAAACGTCCTGAAGTGGGTCTGGTGCTGTCAAGTGTTAATCTGATCAACTGTTTGGAAGGTATCCTCTGCACCGGCAACTTCAATCACAACATCGGCCCCTCCCCTTTCGAGATTCAGGGCAACATTCAGACATTCCTGCGGAGATACAACTTCTACAGAACGATAGTTATGTTCTATGAAAACCTGATTTTCCTTGTGTAAAGATAATTAAAACAATTTATATCTTTGTCAAACAATAAAATTCTGAATCATGATACTTACAACAACACAGTCTGTCGAAGGGCGCACAATCGTAGAATACAAGGGAATCGTATTCGGAGAGGTAATCACAGGTATCAACTTTATCAAGGACATCGGTGCCGGACTCAGAAATATCTTCGGCGGCCGTTCAGGATCTTACGAGAGAGAGCTGCTCGATGCACGAAATGCTGCACTGAGAGAAATCGAAGAAAGAGCTCGTGAAAGAGGAGCGGACGCAGTAGTCGGAATAGATATTGACTATGAGGTTCTCGGACCAAACGGCGGAATGCTCATGGTGACAGCATCCGGAACTGCCGTGCGACTCGGATAAGTATGTCTGAACAGATCTATATCTTCAATCCGGAGCACGACCTGTGCATTGCCAATGGGGACGAGAACTTCGTACCCCCAAGGTCTGCCGTGGGATTTGCAAAAGATAACACAGATCTGTCCCAATTTCTAAAGCGGCCCAATAAGCAACGTCGGCAGATCATCCCTTGGGGATGGAATCACGCTCTGAAGAAACGACTCATCAATGAAGGTGTTGATCCAGCAACCCTGCCTTCAGAAGAAGAACTGCAATTCATTCGCACTCACTCAAGGCGCGAACTTGCCTTGGATGTTCATTCTCGCTTATGCTGCGAAGATCCGCGGATCATCGGGCCGGATTACAGAATCGTTGCCGCGAGTGTCAGTGAGATAGAGACGTTCATATCCGCCAATGGCAGTGCCGTGCTGAAATCACCGTTGTCAGGTAGCGGAAAAGGGATCCGTTTTGTCAGGGAAGGACTTTCCGAAAGCGACAAAGGATGGTGCAGGAAAACCATTGACAAGCAAGGATCCGTAATTGTCGAGAGACGGTTTGAGATAATAAAGGAATGTGCCATGCTATTCGAATGCCATCATGAAGGCATCGATTTCATAGGTTATTCCCTGTTCGAATCCAGGAATGGTGCATACAGCAGAAATATCCTTGCAAGTAACAAGGATATCGTAGACATTATTGCCGAGTATATTTCTCGGGACACTCTTACTGCTGTCCGCGAGGGGCTGAAGGCCATTCTTTCCGACACCCTCGTAGGACATTATGAAGGATTTCTCGGAGTAGATCAGATGATCTGCCAGACTGTCTCCCCTGTTTTTGTTCCCGTCTCAGAAATCAATCTCAGAATGACGATGGGACTCATTGCAAGGAATCAATACGACCATGCTCACAATTTGGCAAGAGAATTGCAGAATGAATCTCCATTCCTATGTCAAATGCCAAGATGAGTGTCAAGGGACGATAAGACGATTCATGCCGTATGATAATAAGCATTCTTACCATTATCCTAGTTATTGCACTGCACCTGTTTCCCAAAAGGATCAGGGAAAAGGTGTTGTATAGGTTAAAGAGATTTTTTGCAAGAATCAGAAAGGAATTTAAAACAAAAAATCATTAGAAAGCGCATGCCTGATATTGATAATTTTATAAAAAAGACTACCTTTGCAACCCCAAACAAAAAAACGTTTGAGAAAAACAGAATGGTGCCATAGCTCAGTTGGTAGAGCAAAGGACTGAAAATCCTTGTGTCCCTGGTTCGATTCCCGGTGGCACCACGACAAAATGCTCGGTTCGTATAACGGTTAGTACTCAAGATTCTCAATCTTGCAATAGGGGTTCGATTCCCCTACCGAGTACCGAAGTTCTTTAAAAATCCGGGGGTATAGCTCAGTTGGCTAGAGCACCTGCTTTGCAAGCAGGGGGTCGTCGGTTCGACTCCGACTATCTCCACCAAAAACAGTCCCGTAGCTCAGTTGGTTAGAGCACTACACTGATAATGTAGGGGTCAGCAGTTCAAGTCTGCTCGGGACTACTACTTCTCCCACAAGAAAGCCTCGGAGATTTGAGACTCTGAGGCTTTTTCTTTTAATGACACGTATATGGCAAGGCTTAGCAGAAATGCCGTCATAGGCTACCCAGCCGGTATCATTACCGGAGTTACATATGGACTGAATCCCCTCTTTGCGAAACCCCTGATGAACAACGGTGCTTCCACTGAAGCCATCCTCTTCTTCAGGTATGGCATTGCGGTGATTCTTCTGGGAGCATATCTCTTGCTGAAGAAAGAGAATTTCAAGATTACTCTCAAGCAGGCAGGAATCCTTCTTGCGTTGGGATTGCTCTATACCGCAAGCAGCACCTTCCTATTCGAGGCTTACAAATACATCGCTTCAGGCCTGGCGACCACACTAGTGTTCCTCTTTCCGGTAATGGTAGCAATCATCATGGTCTTCCTGAAGGTCGTTCCTTCATGGCCGGTATGGCTATCGATCGGAGCCACATTCGCAGGAGTGATGATAATGACTGGAGGAACAGGATCTGAAGCAATCAATCCGGTTGGAGTATGGTTCTCCATAGCTTCAGCCTTTGTCTATGCTCTCTTTATTGTCATTATCAACCGAAGCAAGGCCATATCATCAATCTCGAATTCCCTGCTGACCTTCTATGCACTGCTGGTAGGAACTATCGTTTTCTTTACCAGATGCTCAATATCAGGAGCAGAACTCATGACAGGGCTCGACAGAGGGATGGCATGGTTCAATCTCATAGGGCTCGCCATTTTGCCAACGATCGTCTCTACAGCAACCCTGGCAATCGCTACCAGGAACATAGGAGCCACAAAGGCATCAGTCTTGGGAGTCTTCGAACCGATTACAGCGATTCTTGTCGGTACTTTGGTATTCGGAGAAGCGCTGACAACTAACATCATAACAGGCATCCTGATTTCTGTAGTAGCGGTAACCTTCATGATTACGGTGACCAAACGATAGACGCATGGCCAAGAAGACAATCATATCGGATTTCAGTGCTCTGAAAGGGAAGGTGACCTTTTCTGAGAATACTTCTGATGCCAAGATGTCACCTAAGGTTACTCCTGTCATCGCTCCGAAACTCAAAGAATCCGATAAGGGAATCAAGATCGGACAAAGCGTTGTCCTGATGGATTCTGACCTTAGAGGCAAGATCATCAGACTTGGCAAGACTGTAAGAATAGAACTGGAAGATGGTCTTGTCATCGAGTCAGCTTATGGAGAGTTTGCTCTCACTGATAAGGCTGAGATTGCTAGTCTAAAAGACACGAAGGTAAAGGCTAAGAAGATCGGCGCTGGATCGAAACGGTCTGCTCCTTTGAATCCTGATGGTTCTCTGACCATCGACCTTCACATTGAAGCGATTCCAGAAGGTGCAAGTGTTCCAAAAGGACAACAGCTTCAATTCCAGATGGATACCTTCAGAAGAATCATACGTCAAAATGCCAATCGAAGAGGAATGAAGATCACCTTCATCCACGGCATCGGTGACGGCATATTAAAAGCTGCAATCCGAAAGGAACTGGACGAAGTCCTTGCCCTCAGATGCAGCTATTCGGTTGGTGACCCTGCTGTCACCGTTGTTACTATAAAATGACCTGTGTCTTTACTCTGCAGGAGTCCATTTACACCTTACCGGTGAAACAATCTCACCAGTCTTCTTAAGTTCTGCAAATACCTTGTCAACGATCTTTCTGTCAAGTCCTGACAATGTTGCAACTTCACCTGCTGCGATTGGCTTTCCAGCCTCTCTCATAGTCTTGAGTACGAGTTCCTTTTCCATATACTTATCTTTTATTTGTTATACTTATTTTGAATATTTCTAATTTACGGCAAATATAAGGATAATTTCTGAATATGCAACAGAACTGACCTGTCGTATCTATTACTTAGTTGTATCCTTACCAGCAGCCACCCATCCTCTGAATCCAGTTCCAAGCTCCAGAACCTGATACCCTTTCTCTGCAAGGATACGGGCCGCGTTCTTGCTGCGGTTGCCGCTACGACAATAAAGAGCAACCGGCCTGTCCTTCGGAAGCGTATTGAGGGCAATTTCAGTATAACTATCTTCCAAGACATCTATATTGAAATGCGTGCCAGGAATATGACCTTCAGTATGCTCTGCGGGAGTACGGACATCCAGCACAACATATGATGTATCTGAAACAGCCTTTGCAAATTCAGCCACATCCACTGTCCTGAACTTATTGGTCTGACCAAACAGACCGAAGAATGAAAAACTCATGATTATCGTTATTAAGATTCTCTTTATCATAACTTTATATTTTTTCTTAAACAAACCTACAACAAAGATAGAAAAGTATGAGCTAAATAATAGAGAAGAAGTTATCTTTTTTAGTCATTAATCTATCTTTCTTGAAAATAGACATACAGCATTGGTCAGTTTTTCTTCAAGATTCTTCCGTTTTTCCTTTAAAACTCAGTAAACTTTGTCCAATTCTTCCGATTTGTTAAATTTGCAGAGTCATGTTGCAGGATATAGAACTTTTAGAAAGCGGAAGTATCCTGAAAGGCCTCCGCTTCCCGCATAAGATAAAGAAGGTGACTCAGATTGTGATTACAGCCGGACAGTTCTCGTGTCTGGTCGATTTTCGTATGTGGACACTTAAAGCTCCTGCCGTAGCTCTTTTTCTGCCGGGTCAGGTGGTCGAGTCAATAGACCTTGATGAGGATTTCTCCGGGTTCGGAATGGTGATGAATCAGGAATTTACGGACTCATTGAATCTGCCTGTCAGCCTGCAGGAAAGACTCTTCATCAAGGATACACAGTTCTATAGTGTGGCAGAAGAGGTGCTTGATGCCTTATCATCTGTGTACAGGCAGGTGTCGAGCCTGATGAATCAGCCTGACAATCCATATAGAGAGGAAATCATAAGACATCTTTTTTCTGCATATTATTATGGACTCGGATATTATATGCACGGCCTTCAGAGCCAGCCGTCAGCAATGACACCACAGCAGGAAAAATGTGAAAGATTCATGTCGCTTGTTGCAGAGAATTTCAAGACTCAGCGTGACATCGGCTTCTATGCTGACAAACTTTGCGTGACCAGCAAATATCTTTCGACAATGCTAAAGCAGGAAACCGGCATGACCGCTTTGGACTGGATAGAGAGGCATGTAGTCCTTTATGCCAAGAGCTGCCTTTCTTCAACATCAATGACCATTCAGGAAATCAGTGACGAGCTGGATTTCCCATCCCAGTCAGTCTTCGGCAAATACTTCAAGAGAGTCGAGGGCATGTCCCCAAAAGCATACCGCCAGTCCTTGTCGAAAGACTGACGGTAATATCATACAATCTCAGCTATGAAATGTCCTGATGATAGTTCATGGCATCTCCCATCTTTGATGGCTATCTTCATGAATGGATGTCTGAAATGCAGATAGTCCTCAATGAGGTTATTGACGAATGCAGTGATATCTTCCTGGCTGCACATATCTTCCTTGTACTCAATTGAAAGCTTGTTCTTCCAATATGAGACCCCTACCATGTTCATTGTGCCTCTGAAGCTTTTCCTTCTGCTTGGGTTGTTCATCATAGGAGGTGGGGCGACGATGTTATCTATTGTCATCACCCTTCCTCTGATCTCCATCACCCTTTTGTTCAGAAAAGGCATTCTTCCGAAAGTCTGCTTCAGTCCATACATCAGACAGACATGATGAAGAGGTTCCTCAAATATCACTGTCACAGTCTTCATGATTACTGATTGTTCTTCGCCTCGTCAATCCTCTTCTGAGCGGCCTCCTGGCGTGCCTTAGCCTCTGCCATCTGCTGCTGGTACTCCTGCTCCTGAACCATCTTGCGAACCTCCGGATTCCTTTTGGCCTTCTGTTCCTGATAGAATGCTTTGGTCTCCATCTTCTGAGCCTTGAAGTTGGCCTTGTCGATCTCTCTCTGTCGCTTGGCGCTCTCCTTCATGTCGCGTAATGCCTGCTTGAAGAATCCCGGCTTCTCTGTTTCCTGTGTCTGCTCCTGAGCCACTGCTTCTGTTGTCATGCCTGTCATAAGGGCGGCAATACCCATGATCTTCATAAATACCTTCATACTTAGTCTCTTTCTTCTAGAAATTTATCAACAAACTTGTCCTCAATCTTCTGGTAGGTGCCGACTACGGCATCCTCTATCTTCTGGTATGTTCCCACAACCGTATCTTCAATCTTTTGATATGCACCGACTACGGTATCCTCGATCTTTGTCTTCTTTGGTTTAATTGTTGCCATAATTACTTGTTTTAAAATGTATATGCTACTCCGAGTTTCACATTGTGCATGTGCTTGCCGTCAAGGTGTCCCCAGAATCCCAACTGATATTCGTATCCGACCTTCAATGAGAATCGTGCTATGTCAAGTCCTACAGCCGGATTGGCAAATGTTCTTATGCCTTTGTTGGTGATGTCGGCGATTGCACCTCCTTTGAGGATTACGAATGGAGTGGCAAGTGTCTTCATGAATGAATACTTGATGTCTGCGAACACGGGAACAAAGTAAGACGCATTCCAGTCTGATTCAGGATTACGTGCCTGCTTTGTCAATTCTGCTCCGAATCCGGCACCACCTCCGACATAGAGGCCGTTTCCGAAACTGAATCCGTGTGATGAGCTGATTCCCCACACAGACTTGTCCGCCCATGAAAGTTCGATGTCTGCACGGTAGCCTCTGTCATATCCGACATTTACCATATAAGCCGGCTTCAGAGCTTCTGCCTGTTTCTCCTTTACGATGATCACGAGGGTATCAGACTCGTTTCTGTTTACTCTGATGGTATCTGCATTGTTCTTCGCTGAAAGCGCTGCGCCTGAAAATGCGATAGCGCAAAAAATGGTTAAAAATCTTTTCATCTCTTTACTACATTAAATTTACGGCTGCAAAGGTATGGCAAGAGAACGAGG
This sequence comes from Bacteroidales bacterium, assembly GCA_017561265.1. Next base: position 6,086 of record JAFZDJ010000017.1, on the reverse strand, counting down.
AATATTTTTCAGAAAAACCGACAAATTGGTCAGTTTTGCCAAAAGTATCATGTAGATAAGTATTCCAATAATATTGGATTTCCTGTTCCTTATGGCTATATTCGCATTGGCAAACTCAATCATATTCAATGAAACGTTCAACAGCATTTTTTGCAACTTGTCTTAGCTTTATCATGGCATCATGCACGAACACCTCTGAAAGCACATTCGTAGATGGAGTAACCGAAGCCTTGAATAACCAAGGAAAGGTTAATATAGAACTTCTGGAATGGACTCGCGAACCGCAAAGTTTTAACGTCAACGCTGACACTCTTACCATTACGACTGCACCACACACTGATCTCTGGCAGAGGACATACTATCACTTCCGTAATGATAATGCCCCGGTTCTGCAGATGAAGACTCGGGAAAAGTATTTCAGTTTCGTCGTAAAGACGGATTTCACTCAGAGCCATAACCGTTTTGACCAGTGTGGTATCGTGATGTATCTTGACAGTGACAACTGGCTCAAAGGATCTGTAGAATATGAAAATGAGCAGTTCCAGCATCTCGGAAGCGTAGCCACCAACAACGGATACTCTGATTGGGCAACAACAGCGATTCCTGCAGATGTAAAGATCATGTGGTACCGATTCTCACGCCGCGCTGATGACTATTGCATCGAGTGCTCGACTGACGGTGTCACATTCAGCCAGATGCGTATCTGCCATATGTACAAAGGAACTGAAGAAATCAGCTTCGGAATCTATGCATGCTCTCCTGAAGAGTCTTCTTTCACAGCAGTCTTCACTGACATGAAGGTCACAGAATGTATGTGGAAGGCTCACGACGGCCAGCAACCTGATGAAGAATAGCCATGACAGATATGAGCTCGCTGGCTTCTCTGAAGAGGTAAAGTGTCAGTGGCGCAATGATCATCGGTTTTGGCAGTTTCACCGGTCTGATGATTACTCGTGAATGGAGCGATTGGAACAACGGATGGTACTGGTGGATTCAGAGCGTCTATGTCATGCCGGAGCATCGCGGCCAAGGCATCTTCAGAGCCATGTACACTAAAGTCATCGAGATGGCAAATGATCAGAATATCGCTCAGGTAAGACTATATGTCGACCGGCACAACACCAATGCTCAAAAGGTTTATCAGAAACTTGGCATGGAAGAATGTCATTATCTAATGTATGAAATATCAACGCATTAACAAAAGGTATTTCTAAGTGACCGGCTGGCGACCAGGATCTCAACATGGTTTGTATTCAAAACCATGAATAGGAGATATGCATCCTTCCTCAAAGAATTCGCATTTATCTACGCGATATATGTCAGGCAAAGCCTGCTTTCTTTGTCTGGCAAGACTATTGCAGATATATACTGTAAACAACTATTCCAGCCGATGAAGAAGAAAATGACGCTTTCCACTGACAAAAAGTCAGCCTCCGAAGGCGAATACATAGAGATAAGATGGGCATGTGAAGCATGTCCGGATTCATTATATCTGGCAATAGATTCCGAACGCACGCAGTACAGCATCGCTGTGTCGGATTCAGGAACCACACGAATCCCGGTTCCCAAGTCAAACGGCAAGATGACTGTCAAGCTGATCGGAGTGATCTCCGGAAAGAAGATCACCGAGAGTGTTGATGTACGCGTAAAGGGTGCCAAGCGTGCAAAATCGAATGCACCTCTTTCAAGCCGCATGAAGATGTTCGGGGAGAAGATGAAGGCGAAGTGGTACGTCTTCAGGGCTCAGATGAAGTACTGGTGGCTCTCTCAGAAGAAATGGCAGAAGGCCCTTTGGATTGCCCTGCTGGCTCTTTGGCTTGGACTGCTCTTCGCATCCATAGGAAGAAAGCCTGAGGTAAAGGCCTCTTCAGACCAGGTCCAGACAGCATACTTACCATCCTCCTTGTGATTGCACTGCACCTGTTTCCAAGACGTATCAGGGAGAAGGTGATATATTGGATATAGAGAGCATATGCACGAATCAGAAAGGAATTAAAAACACATAAAGCAATATAATCATGACAAAGGTATACGTAATGGAAAGCTGTCCGGACTGCACACAAGTCAAGCAGCTGTATAAAGAAAATCCTGAATATGAACTCATAGACATCGGTCAGCAGGCACGAAGTCTGAAGGAATTCATTGTCCTTCGCGATAGTCATCCCGCTTTTGCAAAGGTCCGTGAACGCGGTAACATCGGCATTCCATGCTTTGTGAAGGAGGATGGTTCCGTATTCATCAGCCTTAAGCACTATGATGCATCAATGGCTGTGGAGACTGCACCGGAGTATACTACAGGTGCCGCATGCAACCTTGACGGCACAGGATGCTGATTCAATCATATTTCATAGTTAGTTTTTGTGTAGTGGTCCAGCTTCGATGTGAATCGACAGCCGGACTTTTTGTTTATATTTGTATGTTCAAGACATTCTGATTATGAAACATTACAACATACATTTCAGTCCGACAGGCGGAACCAGGAAGGTCGCCGACATCATATGCTGTGCATTGGACGGAGAGTTCAATGAGATCGACCTTTGCAGCAATATCGAACAGACATCATTCGGCCAAGATGATATCTGCCTGGTATCCGTTCCATCTTATGGTGGCAGAGTACCGGGAACTGCCATTGAAAGATTGAAGAAGATTTCAGGTGACGGAGCCAAGGCAGTACTAAACTGCGTATACGGCAACCGTGCCTGGGAAGACACACTGACTGAGCTTCAGGACACTCTCGAAGAGCAGGGATTCCACTGCGTAGCGGCACTAGCAACCGTCGCGGAGCATTCCATCTTCAGACAGTTCGCCACCGGTCGTCCGGATGAGAAGGACAAGGCCGAACTCATCGAAATGGCAGGAAAGATCCAGAAAAGACTTAATGAAGACTTCACCGGTCCATTGGTACTGGAAGGAAGCCACGGGACCTATAAGGAGTTCGGCGGTTCACCGTTGAAACCCTTCGGCAATGAGTCATGTTCCGGATGCGGGTTGTGCGCAAAGAAGTGCCCGGTTGCAGCCATTGCTGCCCAGAATCCAAAGGCAACGGATCCGGAAAAGTGCATCAGCTGCATGAGATGCATCAGCATCTGCCCTAAGGGTGCAAGAAGAGTGGATCCGACATTGTTGGCTACAATATCCGAGAGGATATCTCCTCATCTTGGCGGCAGAAAGGACAACCACCTGTTTCTTTAATCTGCAGAAGTTTATGGACATTATAATACGACAGGCACGCAAGGAAGAAGCATCGCAGATTGCGGAGCTTTTCATGCTGGCATGGCCGATGGATGAGATTCTGGAATCAAATGGTCTTACGTGTGAGCAATTGCATGAATCCATCACCCTGGTAGCTGCAAGTGAGCAGACCATCTATAGCTATGAGAATACTATTGTAGCCGAGATTAACGGTAAGGTTGCAGGAGCGATGTGCGCCTATGACGGAGCTGATTACCAGAGGCTCAAGCAGCCCATAGTTGACGTTCTCGGACCGGACTGCGGGTTTGCGAAGATGAAAGAGACCGAGGCAGGAGAGTTCTATCTGGATTCAGTTGGAGTACTCCCTGAATACAGGGGAAGAGGTATAGCCTCAAGGATCATTTAGGATTTACGTATCTCGATGACAAGGACTTCTTCGGACACACGATGAAACATATGGTAAGACAACTGGATATGACAGGCAAGTATTACAGACATTTCAAGGGCAACGTCTATCGTGTCCTTCACATAGCAAAACATTCAGAAACTCTCGAGGATATGGTCGTATATCAGGCCATGTACGGAGAACGCGGCATATGGGTAAGACCCAAGTCCATGTTCGATGAAGTAATCGAGAGGGAAGGAAAGACCTTCAGACGATTCTCTCCTATTTCTGCCGAGGAAGCATAGAAAATTATCAACAACCTGTAGCTCACTTTTGTAGGCCTTTTTTCGTATACTTATTTCAATTTCTTTCCATCAGAGAAAGCGTTACCGACCTTTTCTCCTAAAGCAACATAAGAGTGGCTCACCGGTTCGTATGTGATCAGATTCATCTTTGTCACATCAGGATTACCGGCTGCATCCAGATACTTCTCATCAACGAGGATATTGACCACCTCTGCAAGGATATAATAACCTTCCTCGCTCTCATCAATCTTTTCCTTGATACGGCATTCCATCGTCATCGGGAAATCGGAGAACACAGGAGCATTGACATTCTCTGACTTCACTGCGGTCCAGCCGGTCTTGTTCATCTTCTGCGGATCGTTCTTGGCACTCACGATTCCCACGAAGTCAGATGCCACCATGGTATCCCTAGTGGCAAAGGCAACAGTAAAGTCGGCGCATCTTGCCAGATTCTCAGTAGTCGCATGAGCACCCATCGAGATCATGATTTCTCCACGGTCCCACTGGCCTCCCCAAGCCGCATTCATAGCGTTAGGTGTTCCGTCTTCATTATATGTTCCGATGATAAGTACCGGTTGCGGCATCATCCATGGCTTTACTCCAAAACTCTTCATATCCTAATATCTGTTTTCTATGCGATCATTAATATGTATGATAACGAAGCTATGCTGATTACCAGCCACAGTATCACACCCTGAAGCAACGGTTTCAAACCGACCGCTTTCAATGTTGATCTGGAGAGTGAGGCTCCTATGAAGAACATCGTGACTATAAGCAGCTTACGGGCTACACCCGATATGAATCTGCCTACTTCCGGACAATCCTTCAGGAGATAGGTATTAAGCAGTATCGCCACGATAAACCAAAGAATAAACCAAGGGATGGATATCTTCTTTGCATCACTCTTGAATATCAGTGCGGTTACAAGTGCGAGAGGAATGATCCATAGTGCTCGCGTCAGTTTGATAGTGGTGGCCACCTCAAGAGCCTCTTCACCATATGCCGCACCGGCTCCCACCACCGAACTTGTATCGTGAATCGCTATCGCCGCCCACATGCCGAACTGCTGCTGACTCAAACCAATCCATTTACCCAGAACAGGGAACACAAAAAGCGCAATGGCATTAAGGATGAATATAGTCGCCAAGGCTACGGACATATCGGCTTCCTTTGCCTTGATGACAGGTCCTACAGCCGCTATGGCGCTACCGCCACAGATCGCTGTTCCGGAACTTATCAGATAGGATGTATCGCGATTCATCTTGAGCAGCTTACATCCGATGAGCATACCGATGAGCATCGTGCCCACGACTGACACTATCGTGAACATCATTCCCTCCTTTCCTGATGCCAGGGATTGATGCAGATTCATTCCGAATCCAAGACCGATCACTGAGTACTGAAGAAGTTTCTTGGATGCTACCTTGTTGAACTTCTGATATGGTTGCCCGCAGAGCAAAGCATAGACCAATCCCGTAAATAATACGACAGGAGGTGTTACAAACCCGGTATATGGCTTTAGAGCAGGAATGTAGCTCAGCGCCAGCACCAGACATGTCAGGCCCAACAGGGTCACATATATTATCTTATTGTTCTTCTCAAAAACACTCATAGCTTGCTTCATCCTAATGGCAGTCATGGTGATTACACGACTCACCATTATCTTTTATATTTCCTGCAAGGTAAGCAGCAACCAGTTCCTCTACATCACCACTGCAGCCACGAATAACCTCGATTCTCTGAGCCTCAAGCACATTCTTTGCTCCTTGGCCCATGTTTCCGGCAAGCATTACAACCACTCCCATCTGCTTAAGGACCGGAGCGATTCCGCTCTTGCATCCACACCCTTCCGGAGAAGCCATCTTGCTGATATTTGTCACCTTTCCGTCAATGACATCAAAGATTGTATAGTAGGCGCAATGACCGAAATGATCATCCACGCGTCCGTCTCTTGTTGGTATCGCTATCTTCATACGTTAATCCTGTATTACTTTCCACCTTAAACGCCATACACCATTCTCATACGAATGGCTGATGATCTTGAATGTTCCTATCTCACTAGTATTTTTCACATGAGCACCGATGCAGGCACATGCATCATAATCCCCTATCCTAACTATACGGAGAGTTTCCGAGGCATCCTCCGGGAGCTTGCTTAGGTCCACGATAGCAGCAGCCTGTTCACGATTCATGAAGTCGATAGT
>JAFZDJ010000144.1 GCA_017561265.1 Bacteroidales bacterium | reverse complement strand
GATGCTGCATAGGAGAGCGTAAAGAGGAATGAAATGACGAGAATCCTTTTGATAAATGATTTCATAATGGTTGATGTTTAATTGTGTCTATATGTTAAGTTCATTGTTCCGTCCTGCCATGTCTGAGTTGACCAGTCGTATAATGAGGTTTCTGCTTTAAAGTGGATATATTCTCCTTCGAAGTGTATGTCGACATTCTTAAGTTTTCCTCCATGTCCCACCATCTGACGATCATCAATATTTAATAACTCGATATCTCCTCGAGAATCCACCTTATAGTGGAACTGGTATGGTTCCATACTGATATTACATCTTCCTGCCTTTTCTATCCTTCTATCTGTCTGTTCCTTGCCATATTCTGGATATGGAACATATAGATTTATCTGAGTCATATATTCAGGCTTCTCAGGAGTGATTACAAGTGATCTCTGCAATACAGTGACAGACTCTGAATCATCTTCCTGTCTGATGCTCTGGATGCCAGTCCATCCGTAGAGTTCCATCTGATAAAGGATATCATCGGTTACGAACCCTTCTCCAGACAGGTCTATTTCTGAACTCCAGGTTCCGGAATATAAGGTGTAGTTTCCTGTGATTGCTGCAATGGTTGCGTACGAGGCCTCGCTCCAGAATTCAGTGAACTTGGCTTCACATCCTATAAGACAGACGGATGCTAAAATGATTGTCAATATTCGTTTCATATAATTTTCTATACTATTGCTGAATTATCGCGTTTGCTTCTACTTGATTCTTCCTGCAAACTTGAATCTGAATAGGGGAACCGTTTCCTTTGATATAGACAGGACTGTCCTTCTCAACGATCATCGCCTTGATGCCGTTGCTTTCAAGCTTGTTGCATAGGTCTTCTGCAGTCTGCATGTCTTCGCATTCTGCGGCTACGACAAGTGCATTTTCATCTTTCTGCGTCTTCTTTTCCTGGTTCTTCTTAATAAGCTCATCAAATAGTGCTACGGCAAGAGCAAATGAGAGCCAATGGAGCAATCCTAGTGAGAAATCATCGTCGGAAAATCTCTGAATCAGCCCTTCCATCGCCAGCGACCCGACGAACATGACGGTAGTTGTAGTCAGTATTCTACGGCATATCCTGATGATGTCATCGCTTCTATCTATACCTTTCTTCCGGCTGTTGATAATGTCACCAACGACGAATATCACTGTAAGGAATATGCAGGTTACAGTGGTAGTTATGATGCTGACACCATCTTCGCCACCAAACAGATTGAATATCAGATCGAGGACAAAAGCAATCACAAAATATATCAGCATCAGCACAACGCTCCCCAGAACGTATGCCAGAATCTTCTTCAAAATGTTTTTAGTTTTTGTTGTCATAAGCCTTCTTTGCTTTGTATAGAATGATATTGTTAGTTGTTGAATAAATTACAGCTGCTACAATAGCCAGATAAAGCCAGTTGAAATATCCTCCTACTCCCCAACAAAATCCTACTATCGACAAGGCTGTCATGAGTACGATAGAGACGAAGTTGGCTATTATCATTCCCTTTTCTGTCTTGGCAAGATATGCCGGAT
>JAFZDJ010000143.1 GCA_017561265.1 Bacteroidales bacterium | reverse complement strand
TTGATATGCTACCCCCATAAGAGACAGTGAAAAAGAAAACTGTCTTTTATGGGGGTATTTCTATGTCCAAACGAAAAGAGATTAAGGCTGAAGAAAGAATACGCATAGCAAAAGAGTGTATAGCAGGAAGAATCAGTCAAAGTGAAGCAGAATTACAAGCAGGTGTAACGAGAACAGTAGTGGCAGATTGGATTCGTCTATATCTCAATGAGGGTGTCAGTGGATTTCTTCCTGAGCGTGGAAACCGTCAATATGATCCGGCACTTAAGGAAGCGGCAGTAAAAGACTATCTGTCAGGCAGAGGAAGCCTGCGTGAGATTTGTAGAATTTACAAAATTCGCAATCAGATTCAGCTCAGAACCTGGATCAAGGTGTATAATGGTCATAAAGACTTCAGAAAACAGACAGGAGGAAGCCGTATGACCAAAGGAAGAGAAACCACCCAAACCGAGAGGATTGCAGTCGCAAAGGCCTGCATTGCCAACGGCAAGAACTACGGAGAAATTGCGGTTCAGTACAATGTCAGCTACCAGCAGGCCCGGAGCTGGACACTCAAGTACATAGAGGGTGGAGAATCCGCACTGGAGGATCGTCGGGGTCAAAGGACAGCACAGCAGCAACCCCGAACACCAGAAGAAGAAATGAAGATCCGGATCGCGCAATTGGAACACGAACTTTATCTGGTGAAAATGGAGCGGGATCTGCTAAAAAAATTGGACGAGATAGAAAGGAGGGAGGGCTGAGCCAGGTACGTCAGTCTCATATCTACCAGGTAATAAAGGAATGCAAAGAAGAATGCGGCTATCCAATAGAATTATCTTGTGGTATGTTCGGCATATCCAGAGCAGCCTACTACCGCTGGGTCAGCGGCAGAAAGTGCGCCAGAGAACAGGAAAATGAGAAGATTGCGGAACTTGTGGAGCAAATCCATACAGAGAGCCCGGATAAAGGCTACCGCCGTATCAAGGACGATCTGGTACATGACCACAAGCTGAATGTGAATGAAAAGCGGGTATTACGTATTTGCCGGAGTTTGGATATCAAATCTACCATTAAGTACAAGAACAACGGTTGTACACGTCAGGCTGCCAATCCCCAGCACATCGCAAAGAACTGGCTGAACCGTCAGTTCCACGCCAGTATGCCTAACGAGAAGTGGTTGACGGATGTGACGGAATTCAAATGGTACGAGGGTATTACAGTACACAAAGTGTATTTGAGTGCGATCCTCGATCTATATGACAGGCGAATCGTCTCCTTTGTTATCCGTGACCGCAACGACAATCCCCTTGTATTTGATACACTGGATGCCGCAATTAAAGCCAACCCCAATGCACATCCCCTGTTCCACAGCGATAGAGGATTTCAGTACACCAACCGGACATTCTACAACAAGTTACAGAAAGCGAAGATGAAGCAAAGCATGTCCAGAGTTGCCAAATGCATCGATAATGGTCCGATGGAAGGTTTCTGGGGTATTCTAAAACGGGAGCGGTACTACGGCAGACGGTTCACAAGCCGTGAGGAACTTATTTCCATGATTGAGAACTACATCATTTACTACAACAACCGCCGCGTACAGCGCAATCTGGGTGTTCTGACACCGATGGAGAAGCACTACAGCTATCCTTTGGCGGCATAAAAAGACTTCCGGTAACCCAAACCAGGTCACCGGAAGCATGATAATTTTTGTTTTATTTCATTGTCTACTTGACGGGAAGCAGTTCA
>JAFZDJ010000016.1 GCA_017561265.1 Bacteroidales bacterium | reverse complement strand
CGGATACCGCAGATAGTCGGCATACGTGGGTCATCCCAACCGCTCACGAAGTTGTTCTTCACGAGCTCGAGAAGCTTTCTCTTTGACATCACTGTGTATGTGAGGTTGAGTCTTGCGAACTCATACTGATGCGACGGGAAGATGCCGAGCTTCTCGATGAACCAATCATAGAGAGGACGGTGAACGTCAAACTCGAGGGTACAGATCGAGTGTGTGATGTTCTCGATCGAGTCTGACTGGCCGTGAGCATAGTCGTACATCGGATAGATGCACCACTTGTCACCTGTGCGGTGATGATGTGCGTGGATGATACGGTAAAGGAGCGGGTCACGGAAGAGCATGTTAGGATGAGCCATGTCAATCTTCGCGCGAAGAACCTTCTCACCCTCAGCATATTTGCCGTCACGCATTCCGCGGAAAAGCTCGAGGTTTTCCTCTACGCTGCGGTTTCTGTACGGGCTCTCTGTACCTGGCACCTGCACTGTACCACGGCCCTGACGGATCTCCTCCTGAGTCTGGTCGTCCACATATGCGAGTCCCTTCCTGATGAGCTCCTCGGCCCACTCATAGAGTTGGTCGAAATAGTCAGAAGCATAACGCTCGTTCTCCCACTCGAAACCGAGCCACTTGATGTCCTCCTTGATGGAGTCAACATACTCTGTGTCCTCCTTTACAGGGTTTGTATCGTCGAAGCGGAGATTTGTCTTTCCGCCGTATTTCTTTGCAAGACCGAAGTTGATGCAGATACTCTTCGCATGTCCGATGTGAAGATATCCGTTCGGTTCAGGCGGGAAGCGGGTCATTACCGATTCACACTTTCCGCTGGCGAGATCAGCCTCGATGATCTCTTCCAAAAAGTTGAGATTTCTGGTCTCAACAACGTCCTTGTTTACCTCTTCCATATCTATAGGATATTATTTTTCATACATGAAACTGGAATCTCCAGTTTGCTATTTGCAAATAATCGGGCAAATATACTGATTTTTTGCTTTAGTTGAGCAAAACAAATGAGTATCTTTGCAGAATGATAAGAAAGGCTACATATGAAGACATTCCTGCGCTGATGGAGATATTCGAAAACGCGCGTGGAATAATGCGTGCAAGCGGAAACATGAACCAATGGAACGACTCCTATCCGTCGGAGGAAACCGTCCGCAAGGACATTTCCGAAGGCCATTGTATGGTCTTATGTGCGGAAGAAAGGATCATAGCTACAATGGCTTTCATCCCGGGGCCGGATCCGACATATGCCGAGATCCATGACGGAGAATGGGCAGACGATTGCCCATACCATGTCATCCACAGGATTGCGGTTCATGAGCCGGGACATGGAGCTGCGAAGAAGCTTTTCGACTGGGGCTTCACCCAGGCAAGATCGATAAGGATCGACACTCACAAAGACAATGTAATCATGCATCATATCCTCAGAAAATATGGATTCAGGCATTGCGGAGTCATATTTCTGGCAAATGGAGACCCTAGAGAGGCTTATCAGATGACTTTATAGGGGAATTTGAGGAAAAAGATGTATTTTTGCGGGCAAATCAGAAAAACACGATTATGATAAAGTCAATGACAGGCTACGGCAAGGCCGAGGCTATTCTTGAAACAGGAAAGATCACTGTAGAAGTCCGCTCACTGAACGGCAAGACAGCTGATATCAGCATAAAGACATCAATGCTTCCGAAAGATAAGGAAATCGCTGTGCGTCATAAGATTGCAAACGAGCTTACCAGAGGAAACATAGACTTTTTCGTTACATTCGAGCCGAATGCGGCGGACAGCGTGAAGAAGATCAACATGGATCTTGCCATGGAGTACTATCAGCAGATTTCAGATCTTGGAGGACGTCTGGGAGCATACAACCTCTGGAATCAGAATCCGAACGACCTTCTTGCAATGATTCTCAGAATGCCGGAGGTTATGGACGCAAAGAAGCAGGATGTCATTACTGACGAGAACTGGCCAGTCGTAGAAGCTTGCATTGACGAAGCTATCAAGAACATCAATGCCTTCCGTTCGAAGGAGGGCGAGATCCTCTACAAGGATGTGACTGAGAAGGTTGCGAACATCATGGAGTTCTCGAAGCAGATCGAGCAGTTCGAGCAGGAGCGTACAGAGGCGATCAGAGAAAAAATTTTAAGCCGCTTCGCCGAGCTCAAGGCTGAGCCAGACCAGAGCCGTCTGGAACAGGAGATGATTTTCTACATCGAGAAGCTGGACATCAATGAAGAAAAGGTGCGTCTTCGCCAGCATTGCCATTACTTCCTTGAAACTCTTGATAATGAACCGAATCCGGGCAAGAAGCTGGGATTCATCGCTCAGGAGATGGGACGTGAGATCAACACTACAGGTTCAAAGGCGAATCACACAGAGATTCAGAAGTTTGTTGTAAAGATGAAGGACGAGCTCGAGAAGATCAAGGAGCAGAGTCTGAATATACTGTAATACATTAAAAGTCCGAGCGATATACCGGTGACCCCCGCCTCCCTGCGGGAGGCACCCCCTAGCCGGGGGTGGCATGTCACCTATATATCGCTCGGACTTTTATGTTACAATATATCCTAGTGATCGTGGTCGTGATCGTGGATTACTGAACGGGGATTAGTTGTCGTGATCTTCTTGCCCTGATACTCTCCGGTAAGGGTTCTTAGAAAATCGCTGATATTATCAATCTCAATATCAGTCAGTTCCACACCACTCTGATAGATACCCATATCACGCACTGCCTCTTCGAGAGTCACACGTGTACCGTCATGATAATATGGCCATGTATGTTCGACATTGCGAAGTCCAGGAACCTTGAAGCGGTGGCGGTCACGCTCGAGCTGTGTCTCCTTATAGCGTCCATTATCTTCATGAGTCATCTCGAGGCCACGGTCTGCAAAGTAATCGGCGCGAAGTCCCATGAGTTCATAAGACAATCCTCCGAGATTTGGTCCTGCATGACAGGTAGCACAATCATACTTCTTGAAGAGCTCGTATCCGGCAAGTTCATCAGCATTCAAAGCGGAATCATCACCACGGAGCCATTTATCAAATCTTGAGTCAGGAGTGACAAGTGTCCTTTCAAATTCTTCGATTGCATCTGTAATGTTCGCCTCTGTCAGACCGTCAGGATATACGGCATTGAAGGCCTTTGCAAAGTCCTTGTCTGCAGCCAGCTTAGCTATGATCTGATCGAATGACTCGGATGCCATTTCTATAGGATTGAGCGGCGGACCTGCAGCCTGATCTGCAAGAGTCTTCGCGCGACCGTCCCAGAACTGAACGAAATTGTAAACGGCATTATACACTGTAGGAGCATTGACACCGCCTACCTGATCGTCCACACCATGTGAATACTGGTGGTTATCGACACCGGCAGTCGAAAGGTCATGACAGCTTGCACATGACACTGTATTGTCAACCGAAAGGCGAGCATCATGGAAAAGAGCATATCCAAGAGCAACCTTGGCAGGATCCACTTCAACAGAAGGATCGATAGGACGGACAGGCTCGGCAGCTCTTGCAGCAGGAAGATCATCATCATACATTGCAATACGCTCATCGGCCGCCCAATTCAGAACGATATCCCTTTTGGCATCTGTCAAAGAACTTCCCCAATGCACCAGGTAATACTTAGGCATAGGCATCCTGTCATCAATGACAACCTTTTCGATCTTTGCCAGATCTATGGCATTAACCTCTGCGTTAACTTTCAATGCCTCCATGAAAGGCTCGATATCAAAAGCACGATAGCCGGAGTCTATATCCTTCATGACAATCTTGCCTGCAACCGGAAGCTTGGCATAAAACGGAATCTTAGGATCAGCCGAGTGGCAGCTCAGACATCCTCCGTCGTCAAAAATCTCATAAACCCTCTCATACTGAGGAAGATCGGCAGAAGGGACACGGTTTACGGCCCTGTACACTACAATCATGGCAGCTGCCGCCACCAGCAGCAGGACTGCACACCAACGTATCAATTTCTTCATAAGCTATATAATAAGTTGTTATCTGTTATATACATGAATACTATCCTGCGCGGAAGGAAGATAATTGACTCCCCACCAGCACATCTGAAGGCAGATGAAGCAGAACACAAGCAGCACGCACTTAAGCTTTCGTGAGCCTTTACCAAGAAGACCCAGATGAATATAAAGCATATAGCTCAGCCATGTGACAAGCGCCCATGTCTCCTTAGGATCCCAGTTCCAGTAATGTCCCCAAGCCTCCTTAGCCCACAATGCTCCTGAAAGCATACCGCATGTAAGGAAGGCCATACCTATATAGACAAGTGTATCAGCTGCCGGCATGACATCGTTCCTGGAGCTGAAGAGTCCTGCCAAAGCCAACAGAAAGGCACATCCGAGAAATGAATATGAAAACATATACACAGTCACATGCGGGATGAACCACGGACTCTGCAGAGCCGGCATAAGAGTCTGGTCATGAATCTCAGGTTTGAATATGTTTATCATGATGAAGACCGTTGCAAGAACGGTGGAAAAAGACAGGATCCATCTGAAACGCCATCTTATATATGTAAACAAACCGGCAAAAAGAGCAAAGAATGAATACCATAGACGTGTCTCCCCCATCGTCCTGAGCGGAGGTCTGTCAAGGCCTATCCACATAAGTATGATGAATGCAGCCATCGATGCAAGTGAAGCGGAAGCAGAAGAAACAGCTGCAGTTCTCAGACGCCTGTATCGGGACGATGAAGCAGTCCAATGGTCATTGGCACAGACAGATACCACAGCTGCAGCTGCGGATAAGAGGATGGCTGTGATGCCAAACCATATGAAGCTGTCCCATGTAATCATATCATTCTCTTTCATTACGTCTTGCTGGTCCTCCTATGAAAAGAAGCAAAGCACCGGCAATCATCATGATGATTCCGATGACTGCTGCATATTTCCAAGGTTCACGCACTATTTCGAGGATGCAGTACTGTGATGATTCTCCTGCAAGAGAATCATATCCTACCAGATATATATCTTCACCAAAGGAATGGGAATATGGTGAATTCACACGGAGAATCACCTCCTTGCCATCAACGGCCACGACAGCCTCATACATCAAAGGAGTACCATCTTCATATCTGTTAACTTTGAAATCCTTAAGGATGATCTCATACGGAATCCATGAACTGGTCCCATCCATGTGAAAAGCCTCTTTCACAGCAACATCACGTATGGCCCTTACACGCAAAGCATCGGAATCAGGAGCACCCCAGAATGCAGATCCGACGGCCAGAAGGATTCCTGCATGATTCAGAAGAAAGCGCCAGCGGACCGCACCAAGTCCTGCTCCTGCAGCTGTCTGACGACGCCATCCACGCATGATAACGAACAAGAGTACAGTCTGGAAATACAAAAATACCAGAATTGAGGGTATAGAGCCGACAATCTCCCTCTTTCCTGTACATCCGACAATAAGGGCAAGCAGAAGAAATGAACATACGGCAATAATTGTCGCGGAAGGAGACAACATGAACCTGACGAAAACGGATTTGCGCCTGTCCTTATAAAGCCAGACCATCAATCCAAGCCATAAAAGAGCAAGGATCAAGTTAAGCGGAAATGTAAAAAATGAAACAGGCATATCCATAAAGTCCACGTACAAAATTAAGAATTTTTCAGAAATTCACAACATAAACCTGTGTTTTGCCACATAAACAGCACACATTACGAGCATATGCTTGGTCTAAAAAATAAAAATGCTAACTTTGCCTTGCTAAAAAACACTAAACCTAATTCGTCATGAGTGAAGAAATCATTCGAAATCTAGACGCATTGAACGTCACAATGAGCGGAGGCTCGACATTATTGAACATCGTTCTTGCATTTGTAATGTTCGGTGTCGCCCTCGGAATCAAGCCTGCTACCTTTGTTGATATAATCAAGAATCCAAAGTCCATCATCACCGGCATAGCATGTCAGTTGATATTGCTGCCAGCCCTGACACTGCTGCTGATCATGATGATGAAACAGTGGATTTCCCCGATGATCGCACTGGGAATGATCCTGGTGGCTTCCTGCCCTGGAGGAAACATATCAAATTTCATAACCTCACTTTCAAGAGGAAATTCAGAGCTGTCAGTATCGTTGACAGCATTCAATACAGCAATCTGCGTATTCTCTACTCCACTGAACTTTGCATTCTGGGGAAAGATGTACCTGAACTTTGCTGGAAACCACTATATCGGCGAACTTCCAGAACTTCAGATTCCACTCGGAGACATTTTCCAGAGCATATTCATCATCATGGGTATTCCGCTCATACTTGGTATCCTATGCGGACAATATCTGCCTAAGGTAGCCAATGTTCTCAAGAAGCCTCTGCAGTATCTCTCAATCGTCGTATTCATAGCGATGGTAGTGATAATCTTTACCGGCAATCTTGATGTATTCATGGCATGTATCAGATACATCTTCCTTGTCGTTCTTCTTCATAATCTCCTTGCACTCGGAATCGGATTCGGAACAAGTACACTTCTTAAACTCCCATATAAAGACAGAAGAACAATCACGATCGAGACAGGAATCCAGAATTCAGGTCTGGGTCTTGTACTTCTTCTCAATCCTAACATCTTTCCAGACACAGGAGCGTGGGCCAATAATGGCGGAATGCTGGTGATCACAGCATGGTGGGGCGTATGGCACATCATCTCAGGTCTGACTCTTGCATTCTTATGGAGAATGCGCGGACGCAAGGAAGTAAATGAGGAGTAAATATGTATAGAGAGAAAATATATCAGAATGACCTTGGCTATACCCTGCTGAAACCTATAGTTGACTGGACTGTAAAGAACAGCTATAGGAAGGTAGAGGTAATAGGAAAGGAAAACATACCTTCAGACGGTGCTGTAATCATCGCACCTAATCATTGTAACACGCTCATGGATGCACTGGTTGTTCTCCGTGCATTTGACGGCCCGACAGTATTCGGAGCCAGAGCGGATCTTTTCAACAAGCCTTTTATAGCAAAACTGATGTACTTTGTAAGGATTCTTCCTATGGTACGTCAGAGGGATGGACTTCGTAACGTCTTGAAGAACAACGAGACACAGGAAGTCATAGTCGAGATTCTGGAAAACAAGGTACGCTTCTGCATGTACCCGGAAGGACGTCACAGACCAGCACATTCGCTGCAGACGCTTGGAAAAGGAACATTCAGAGCTGCATTGGCAGCAAATGCTAAATTCGGAGACAAGATGCCTGTATATATCGTTCCTGCAGGTATTGAATATGGTGATTATTTCCGTTACAGAAGCACGTCGCTGCTCAATTTCGGAAAACCCATCAATGTTACGGAGTTCGTAAAGAAGCTCAACGTTGAAAACGAGGCTCAGATGATCGAACCTCTTAGAAAGGAACTTGCTTCAAGAATGTCGGATCTCATCACATTTATAAAAGACGATGAGAATCTTAACATAAAATGGGCATTGACAAGGATACTTGCCATATCTGAAGGAAGATGCTACGGTAACTTCGGCAGAAGTCTGTACAAGGACATGCTTGCAAACCGCGAGACAGTCGCTCGTATTGAAAAGGCATTCGAAAAGAATCCGGAGGAGATGGATGAACTGATGGATACAGTCGCCAAGTTTGAGAAGAAAAGACGTAGCAAAGGAATGTCCATCTATTCATTCAGCAAAAACAACACTGTTTCAAGAGCTGCAGGAAAGGCATTTGCGGCGATCATCGGACTTCCCTACTATATTTTCAGTGCTATTGCGAGTCTGCCTATGTGGCTGACATATTATATTCTTAAAGGCAGTACAAAAGACAGGGCATTTCATAATACCGTAGGACTCGGAGTCCGTCTTGGTCTGGGACTGGTCCTTGCACCGATATACCTTATTCTTGCGTTCTGTCTTCTTCCATGGCCATTTGCAGTTGCTGTTCTGCTTCTGACCATCCCGTCATTGAGCTATTTCTTCGACTATAACGAGGCTGTAAGAAGATTCGTATCAGACATTAAAGTATTGTCTGACAAGAATATGCGCAGTTTCTTCAAGAATATCGTAAAGAAATTCTCCAAAGTGTAACAACTAAACCAAACCGACATGAAAAAGACAATCATCACAGCATTTGCAGCAATGCTGCTCTGCATCCCGTCTTTCTCGACTGAAACCACATCGTCAGATGAAGCAAAAGAGTCAAAGAAGAAAAAGGAAGTGACCTATAACGAAAAAGGAGAAATCATAAAGACAGGCCTCAATTTCGGACCTCTTCCTGTAGTAGCATTTGATGCAGACAGAGGCTTCCAGTACGGTGCTCTTCTTAATATATACAATTTCGGTGATGGAAGTACATATCCGAACCCGAAGTCATGGTGGTACATCGAGGCATCAGCATATACAGGAGGAACCTGGAACCTTTACCTGAATTATGACAACAGGGAAATATGGGATAACACCCGCCTGTCAATCTGTACCAATTACAGCAACGAATCCGCCCTTGATTTCTACGGCTTCAACGGATATCAAAGTATATACACATATGCTGAGAAGGATTTCTTCCAGAACAATCCGGACGAGTTTACATTCGACACATCTACGAAACAGGGAGAAAAGGCATTCGCAAAGTTCGACAACGGAAACGGAAAGGCTCCAAAGGGATTTTACCGTTACAGCCGCCAGTCTTTCAGAGCCAAGGCGGACCTCACAGGCGAAATAGCGGATAACTTCTTCTGGGAAGCAGGATATACCTTCTACTGGATCAACCATCAGGAGTTCACTCCGAAAGGATATGCACCGGTTGACGGCTCGCTCTACCAGCTTTACAAGGATTGGGGCATTCTGAACGACAACGGATCAAACCAGTTCGTCTCAGCAATAAAAGCAGGTTTGATGTATGATTCCAGAAATGTCCAGAACAATCCTACCAAAGGTATCTGGGCTGAAGCTCATGGAATCGTAGCTCCAAAATGGCTCGGCTCATCAATGGATTCATACAAGATCTCAGCTACATGGAGACAGTATATTCCTCTCGGAACTGACAAACTCGTTTTCGCGTACCGTCTTGCATATCAGGGATTCCTCGGAAAGAACACGCCTTGGTATCTTATGCCTTTCTATTCTAACATGGGTTATACAAGAGATTATGACGCTATCGGAGGATACAGGACGACTAGAGGTCTGATGCTTGACAGGGTACAGGGTCTTCATACAGGTTTCTACAACATTGAACTCAGATACAGATTTGTAGACTTCAAGCTTCTGAATCAGAATATCGCATTCGCACTCAGCGGCTTCACCGACGGAGCACATGTATTCAAAGGATACGACCTCACAAACAAGACCGGAGTTAAGCAGGATCTTTACAAGAAGTACATCGACACATCAAGGAAGGATGGTCTTCATGCTACAGCTGGAGCTGGTCTCCGCTTCATCATGAACCAGAATTTCATCGTAGCATTCGAATACGCACGCTGCTTCAACAAGCAGGACGGAAAGGGAGCATTTTACATTAACACAGGTTTCCTCTTCTAGTATTGGATTTTAAATTGATTTTTGATAAATTTGTGCTTTCGCGCTTAAGCGAAAGCACTTTTTTTATTTCTAACCATCTAATCAGTTAGTAGTATGGATCAGTTTACTCAGAATTATGTAGATGGATTCATGGCAGATCTGATCGCCAGAAATCCAGGAGAAAAAGAATTCCATCAGGCAGTAAGAGAGGTTCTTGAAAGCGTTGCCCCATATATTGTGGAGCATCCATATCTTATGGATCAGAAGATCCTTGAGAGAATAGTAGAACCTGAGCGTACAATCATTTTCCGAGTTCCATGGGTGGACGATGAAGGTGAAGTGCGTGTGAACCGCGGCTACCGCGTCCAGTGTAACAGCGCGATAGGTCCATACAAGGGTGGTATCCGTTTCCATCCAAGTGTCAACCTCAGTATCATGAAGTTCCTTGCATTCGAGCAGACATTCAAGAACAGCCTCACTACCCTGCCAATGGGTGCAGGAAAGGGTGGTTCGGATTTCGATCCTAAGGGAAAATCCGACAATGAGGTAATGCGTTTCTGCCAGAGCTTCATGAGCGAACTTCAGAAACACATCGGTGCAGATACAGACGTTCCTGCCGGAGATATCGGTGTAGGCGGACGTGAAATAGGATATATGTTCGGTCAGTACAAGAGACTCCGCGACGAATTCACAGGAGTCCTTACAGGCAAAGGACAGACATGGGGAGGCAGTCCTCTCAGACCAGAAGCGACAGGTTATGGTACATGTTATTTTGCCAGTGCCATGCTTGCAACAAAGGGAGACAGCTATGAAGGCAAGACAGTAGCGATTTCCGGATCAGGAAACGTCGCACAGTTTGCAGCGCAGAAGGCTCTCCAGCTTGGTGCAAAGGTCCTCACGATGTCTGATTCAAACGGATTCATCTACGATCCGGATGGAATCGATGCTGACAAGCTCGCATACATCATGGAGCTTAAGAATGTCTACAGAGGCCGTATCAGAGAATATGTCGAGAAATATCCTGCAGCGGAGTATCACGCAGGAGAACGTCCATGGAGCATAAAATGCGACATTGCCATGCCATGCGCAACTCAGAACGAGCTGAATGAAGAGCAGGCCAAGACTCTCGTAGCAAACGGATGTATCTGCGTAGCCGAGGGCGCGAACATGCCATGTACACCTGAAGCAATCGCTGTTTTCCAGAATGCAAAGCTCCTCTACTCTCCAGGCAAGGCGTCAAATGCAGGAGGAGTTGCAACATCAGGTCTCGAGATGACACAGAACTCCATGAGACTCAGATGGACACGAGAAGAAGTTGACCAGCACCTCAGACAGATCATGACAGATATCCACGAGGCTTGTGTGAAATATGGCACAGAAGAGGACGGATATGTCAATTATGTAAAGGGAGCGAACATTGCAGGATTCATCAAGGTTGCGGAAGCAATGATGTCCCACGGTATTGTTTAGCACATAAAAAAGTCTTAAATTAGCAGACTGTTTTCCCTATTTCAGGATAGACAGTCTGCTTTTTTTTACATAAAATCAAGGAAATCATGCATATAGGTATTGCTGGAAATATAGGCTGCGGAAAGACTACACTGACTAGAATGTTGTCCGCTCATTACGGATGGACACCTAAATACGAGGCTGTCACATACAATCCGTATCTCGAGGATTACTACAAGGATATACAAAGATGGTCATACAATCTGGAAACCTACTTCCTTGCACAGAGATTCCAGGATCTTCTTGATATAGCAAAATCAGACGATGTCATAATCCAGGACAGGACAATCATGGAAGGCGTACATATATTTGTCGCAAACAACAAGGCCATGGGAAACCTATCCGACCGCGATTTCGACACCTATATGCAGTTGTTCAATCTCATGATGTCGATGGTAAAGGAACCGGATCTGCTGATTTATCTTAAGTCCTCAGTTCCGACCCTGGTATCGCAGATACAGAAACGTGGACGCGAATACGAAAAAAGCATCAGCATCGAATATCTGAGCAATCTCAATGAAAGATACGACGAATGGATCTCAGCATATAAAGGAAAGGTTCTCGTCATTGAAGCAGATGATCTTGATTTTGAGCATCGTCCTGAGGACTTTGCAGCTATCACTGACAAGATTGACGCACAGCTCTTCGGCCTTTTCTAAAGCATTTCTGAAAGACGGTCATAATAACGCTTAGTCACCGGTATATGCATGATGTCACTGGCATCAAGTTCGGCATACACGATTCCGTCCTTATCCTTTCTCAGCACCTTTACATGTAAAGGGTTGACATAGTATGACCTATGGCATCGGATGAGTCCGTTGTCCTGGCATAACTCATCCAAGGCCTTCATGGAACTCCTCAGGACATAATTTCTGACCTTGTCATTCTCAGTGTAGAAAATATTTACATAATTTTCTTCTGCAGTAATATATAGAATTGCATCTGGGGTGAGGACAATCTTCAGATTATGTCTGTCATCATAAAACCTCATTCTTTGAAGATTATTCTGAACGGGTTCTTCCTCCTTCCTATGATATTCATGGAGTCTGCATGAGAGAGCAAGAATCACGTATGGAAAAACCAAAGTCAAAGAGAGATATTGGAATGCAGTTGCAAAAACTTCAAAATATGGAGTCGATCTGTGAAGAAGAAGCCACAGGTATAAGGCTACAAAGAAGGAAGTGAAAATGATCTCTGCAAGACACCAGAATATATACAGGCTATAATTTATCTTCATGGGAAGATAATAGTACAAAAGACGCTGGATGACTATGGAGAGAAGAATGATACAGGAACAGATAGTCAGATGAACACCGAACCATTCCTCACCGAAGTATATGACAGAGTTGTTAGGACGATAGATCAGCATGAATGCAAAGAAGAAGATCGGCAGTACGATCATATGCAGAAGCTGCGGGATGAATCGGCGGAAAATCCTGGATATCTGGCTCATTCTTAGTCACAATTTAGGTGTGACAAAAATACAAATTATAATTTTTAATCCCAAATAATCAATTTTAATCCCTAAAATC
The DNA here is from genome assembly GCA_017561265.1 of Bacteroidales bacterium. The sequence continues at coordinate 51,062 of JAFZDJ010000016.1, read as the reverse complement.
AGGTAAAAATCACAATTTCAGCCCACTAATCCCTAGCATTTCATAAAAAGGCAAGATTAAAATACCTTTGCTTTATAAAGGTTTGAACAAACCTGGTTTCAAGTTAAAGTACATAGAATAAAAGGCTGTCGTGAGACAGCCTTTTATCATTAAAAACCGGAAAGGTTCATATACAACGTAGGAAGAAGCAGAAGGAAACCGACAGCTATGAGAAGCAGTATGAATTTCCATATGAACCTGACCCATTTCTCATAAGGAATCTTGGCTACAGACAAGACTGCCATAAGAACGCCTGAGCAAGGAGTGATCATGTTGGTGAATCCGTCACCAAACTGAAATGCAAGTACAGTAGCCTGACGGGAAACTCCGATCATATCGGCAAATGGCGCCATTATAGGCATTGTAACTGCGGCCTTCGCCGATGCAGACGGAATGAAGACATTTATCAAAGTCTGGATTCCATACATGGTACCTAAAGCACCTGTTCTGCCAGAGTTTTCCAAAGCAGATGCCATTGAACCAAGCATAGTATCTATTACCTGTCCGTTCTTCAGAATGACTATGATTCCGGCAGCAAAACCTATGATCAAGGCAGCAGAGAAAATATCCTTTGCACCTGCAATGAACTCCTTGGCCACATCATCTGCAGAATAATCGGCCGCTATTCCAGATGCAATGGCCAATGCCATGAACAATGCGCATATCTCTGGAAGATACCATCCGTATCCCATGACTCCCGCCACCATGAAAACAATAGTGAACATCAATAGATTCAATATGAACATTCTTGTTGAATCCATTAAAGCCCAAATAGATACAACTGCAAACAATGCAGTGAGAGTCCAAAGAAGCCATGGAGTTTCAAAACGACCTTGTCCGATGGAAATTACACAATCCGAGGCATAGAAGACTGAGAAGAGAATCAATGATGCAAGAATTATGACAAAGGTAATCCACGCTTTAATACTGCTCCTTTGATTTCCTGAAGTAATTTCTGCCGCTCCATCTTCCGCAGAAGAGGACATTGCTCCTCCATCAGCGGATTTCCTGACTTTGGAAGCATACCAGAGTACAAATGCAATGGCAATAGTCATAAGTATCAGCCAGCATACAACCCTGTATTCGATACCTGAAAACAAAGGCAATCCGGCCATATCCTGAGCGATTCCGATCGTAAACGGGTTGAGCATTGCTCCTGCAAAACCGACATGAGCGGCAAGATAGACCATACACACACCGGTAAAATCATCATATCCCAACGAACGTGCTAAAGGAATGACAACAGCTACAAATGCTATGGTTTCCTCACTCATGCCGAAAACAGCTCCGAACAGACCGAATAGAAGCATGACCAGAGTAATGACAATATTACCTACACCCAACTTCCTGATCATGCCATATCGTTCCAATCCATGAACCTTGGAAATGAATTTCATTATGCCATGATCGACAGCTTTTGTACTGTTTACTACCCAGAATGCTCCACCGATGACAAGAACAAAGGCAATGATACCTGCCTGCTGGCTGAAACCCTCATACAAGGCTGAGAAAATCTGCCATGTCTGAGGATCACCTCCAGGAATGAACCATGTCGAGACCGCACAAAGAATAAGTACGGTAAATATTATCACATATGTATTCGGAACCTTGAATCTTCCCATTTCAAAATATCTGTATGATATCAGAACTATCCGTGCAATGCATTCTGAAGCACTTCTGTCAATGTAGGATGAGTATGAATGATGCTCTGAAAATCCTCCAGGGATGCTCTCCTGCTTATCATGGCACAAGCCTCCTGAACGATATCGGCTGCGTGAGGACCATACAAATGACAGCCAAGAACCCTGCCTGGTTCATATGGAGACTCATAGCCTTCCTTAGGATCGGCTGCAACCACGATTTTACAGAACCCGTCTGTCTCCCCCATCGTCACGGCTTTGCCATTTGCACGGAAGAAAGATTTCAGACATTTGACAGGAATTCCTGCCTCCTTGCACTCATCCTCGGTCTTTCCTACACTTGCAGCTTCAGGTGATGTAAATACTGCTGCCGGCATGACGGACAGGTCGATTTCATTGCTGATGCCCATGATGTGGTCAAGAGCCACGATTCCCTGAAATGTCGCTGCATGAGCAAGCATCATACGTCCATTTATGTCACCGACGGCATAGATATGCGGGAGGTTTGTCTGCATGACATCATTGACAACAATACCGCGAGGAGTGAATTCAACACCAATATCAGCAAGGTTGAGACTGGCTAGATTTGCTTTGCGGCCAACTGCCATCAGCACCTTGTCGGCAGATACAGATTCTTCCTTACCCTTACGCAGATATGAGACTGTATATTCACCATCTTTCTCTGAAATTAATGTGACCTGAGCCTGAGTATTTATTTCAATTCCTCTTTTCCCAAGACTCTGCTTGAGCCTTTTGGCCAGATCGGTATCAAAACGAGGAAGTATGTCCTTGCAATATTCTACAACCGTGACCTCACTGCCGAAGCTACGGAAGACAGAAGCGAATTCCAGGCCGATGACACCGCCTCCAATCACGCATAACCTTTGCGGAACTTCCTCGATATCAAGTATTTCACGAGATGTAAGAATTCCTGGAAGATCGGCCCCTGGTATCGGCAATGATGCTGACACAGAACCGGTAGCGATTATTATATAGTCGGCGGTGTATTCTTGAAGGGGTCCCTCGACTTCGCTCGGGATGACAGAAGAATTCGGGATGACAGAAGAATTCGGGATGGCAGAAGAATTCGGGATAACGGTCACGGTGTGAGCATCCTTGAAAGAAGCCTTGCCACGGACCAGAGTGATGTTCTTATGGCCAAGCAAGCCCTCTACACCTCCACGCAACTGTTCGACGACAGCATTCTTGCGTGCTGCCACCGCTTTAAAATCGAAATCGTATGAAAGACCGGTCACTCCGAAAGCCTCAGCCTCCTTGAGTCCGTCAAGAACCTCGGCATTCTTGCAGAAAGCCTTGGTCGGAATACATCCTTCATTGAGACATGTACCACCTACCGGTCCTGCCTCAATCAGCACAACCTCAACTCCCCTCTTTGCAGCAACCAGGGCGGTCTCATAACCGCCCGGTCCTGCACCTATTATAATTATTTTCATATAGACATCGAATGATCTGCCATATCCTTTACTTTCAATATCGGCTGACGGGCAGCTGTAGTCTCATCAAGACGGCGTACTGGAGTTGTATGTGGAGCTGTCTTCAGCGATTCCGGATCCGAGATTGCTTCAGCTGCAATATGCCTCATGATCTCTATGAATCCATCCAGAGTCTCCTTCGATTCTGTCTCAGTCGGCTCGATCATGATAGCCTGATGGAAGAGAAGCGGGAAGTAGATGGTAGGAGCATGGAATCCATAGTCCAGAAGTCTCTTGGCTATATCAAGAGTAGTAACTCCTGTCGACTTATCCAGAAGACCATCAAAGACAAACTCATGCTTGCATACAGAATCGATAGGAAGGTTATAGCAATCCTTCAGCGATTCCTTGATATAATTGGCACCAAGAACCGCAAGAGGACCGACCATCCTTACATTCTGTCTTCCAAGCATCAGAATATATGTGTATGCTCTGAGAAGAACGCCGAAATTACCCATGAAACCGGAAATCTGTCCGCATGAATTTTCATCATCTCCGACAACGTGCAATGTACTGTCGTCACCTTCAACCACCTTAGGTACAGGCAGATAAGGAACAAGATGAGCAGCAACGCCAACAGGACCGGAACCAGGACCGCCACCTCCATGAGGGGTAGAGAACGACTTATGGAGATTGAGATGAAGCACATCAAATCCCATATCGCCAGGACGTACCATACCGATAAGAGGATTCATGTTTGCACCGTCATAATAAAGAAGTCCTCCGCAATCATGCACAAGAGATGCAATCTCCTTGATGTCCTTCTCGAAAAGTCCGAGAGTGTTAGGATTGGTCATCATGATTCCTGCGATTGTATCGTCAAGCAGAGGTTTGAGGTCTTCGACGTCCACAAGGCCGTTTTCCTTAGACTTGACCTGCACGATTTCAAGACCGCATACGGCTGCAGAAGCAGGATTTGTTCCGTGCGCACTGTCCGGTACGATCACCTTCGTACGTTTGAGATCTCCTCGAGACATATGATACTGCCTTATGATCATAAGACCTGTAAGCTCTCCGTGTGCACCGGCAAACGGATCGAGAGTGAACTCAGCCATTCCTGTTATCTCAGAAAGGGCATGAGCCAGATCTTTATAGAGTCTGAGAACTCCCTGTACTGTCGAAGCCGGCTGAAGCGGATGAAGCCCCGCAAATGCAGGCATTGCAGCTATTTCTTCATTGATTTTCGGGTTGTACTTCATAGTACAGCTACCAAGAGGATAGAAACCGGAATCAACGCCGAAGTTCATCTGTGACAGATTGGTATAATGACGCACCACATCAAGCTCACTCACTTCAGGAAGGGCCGGAGAACCGGCACGGAGAAGTCCCGCAGGAAGATCCTTTACAGAAGTCTCCCATTTGTTCGCAGGCAATGAATATCCCTGTCTTCCAGCCTTGGAAAGATCAAAGATCAGTTTATCGTAGTACTTCATGCTTCCAGTTCTTTAAGATATCCTACAATAGCATCTATGCTCTCTTTCGAAACCTTCTCGGTCACACAGAAATTGACCAGTCCGCTTTCCACCTCCACTGCGCCGAACACTCCTATCATCTGCAGAGCATTCTGAATCTTTTCTACCGGCGCAAGACACTTCAGAGTAAATTCATTGAGGAAAGGTTTGTCAAAAGCCTTCTCGAAAAGACCGGTCTGAAGGAGCTGGTCATGCAGATAATGAGCTCCGCCATAACTTAGCTCGTTAACCTCACGAAGGCCATTCGGTCCCATAAGCGACATATACACAGTCACATACAGAGCCATCAGAGACTGATTCGAGCAGATATTGCTGGTAGCCTTCTCGCGACGTATATGCTGTTCACGTGCCTGCAGTGTAAGTACATATGCACGCTTTCCGTCTACATCTTTTGTAGCTCCGACAATACGTCCCGGAAGTTTGCGCACATGATCCTTGGTACATGCAAGGAAGCCGACATACGGGCCGCCATAACACAAAGGAATACCAAGCGACTGAGAATCACCGCAAACGACATCTGCGCCCCACTCTCCCGGAGTCTTGATCACAGCCAGAGAAGATGGGTCTGAATAAACCATGAAGAGTCCCTTCTGGGCATGAACAGCATCTGCAAAACCTGTGAAATCTTCGATGATTCCATATCTGTTGATTCCTGGCACGAGCACACCTGCAACATCTCCGGCTGCAAGTTCCGTAAGCATGGCACCATATGATGTGACACCATCATGGCATGGTATGAAACCAAGTTCCACACCATTGAACTTTGCATATGTCTTGACCACTTTGATCACATGCGGAAGCAATCCCTCTGAAAGAAGGACGCGGGTCTTCTTCTTTGTCGAAGCCATCGCCATCATCATGGCCTCTGCTGCAGCCGTAGCTCCATCATACATGGATGCATTGGTACAATACATTCCTGTCAGTTCCGTAATCATCGACTGATACTCGAAGATGTAGCGGAGCGTACCCTGTGAGACTTCAGGCTGATATGGTGTATATGCTGTAAGGAACTCCGAACGGGATATGATATGAGGTATCACAGCCGGAGAGTAATGGTCATATGCACCAAGGCCACATAAGCAGAAAAGAGGTGTATTGAACTCTGCCAGACCTTCAAAATACTGACGGACCTCATGCTCGGACATTGCATCCGGCAGGTCATATTCATTACGATAGATGACATCCTGAGGCACATCGGAGTAGAGATCCTCGAGGGATCCTACTCCGATTCTGTCCAGCATCTGGCGTATGTCATCTTCCGTATGTGGAAAATAAGCGAATGCCATAACTTATATATTACTCGTTAGCACACATTGCTTCATAAGCTGCTGCATCCATAAGAGTTTCAAGCTCAGAAGGATCGCTCATCTCAACCTTCATGATCCAGTTTGCGAAAGCATCTTCGTTAAGAAGCTCAGGAGCATCCTCAAGCTCTTCATTAACCTCGACTACAGTACCTGAAACAGGGCTGTAAAGATCGCTGGCAGCCTTGACGCTCTCCACTGCTCCAAACTCTTCTCCCTTTTCGAATTCGTCATCAACCTCCGGCATATCAACATATGAGAGATCACCCATAGCATGCTGTGCGAAGTCTGTGATTCCTACGATTGCAAGATTACCTTCTACCTTTACCCATTCATGTGACTCGCTGTAATAGAGTCCTTCAACTGTCTTTGCCATAATTTGTTATTGTTTTAGTGTTTTATATCTTACTTCTTGTAATTTGTCTCATAAAAACGCTTCTTGGTGACGATACCTGGGAATACCTTCTTGCGGATGCGGATCTCCACCTCGGTACCAAGCTCGGCATATGCCTTGTCGACCATAGCCACACACACACTTCTGTCTGTCGAAATCGAACGATATCCTGTGGTTACTGTTCCGACCTGCTCTCCATTCACCTCAACAGGATATCCTGCGCGAGGAATAGCCTTATCCTGAAGCTCGATACCGACAATCTTTCTTGTCAAGCCAGCCTCCTTCTGTGCAGCGAGGGCGTCACGTCCGATAAAATCCTTCTCCTTGATCTTGGCGAACATTCCGAGACCAGCTTCGAGAGGTGTGATTTCATCGCTCAGTTCATGTCCGTAAAGCGGAAGACCTGCTTCAAAACGAAGGGTATCGCGGCATCCGAGACCGCACGGTACTACCCCGGCCTCAAGAAGGATGTCCCATATCTCGTTTACAGCTTCATGCGAGCAATATATCTCGAAACCATCCTCTCCAGTATAGCCAGTACGGCTGACAATCATCCTTGTACCCTTCCACTCAGCTTCATAATAAGTATAGAAGCCCAGATCTGCAGCAGGAGCAAGACCAAGAGTCTCTACCGCGAACTTCTCTGCCTCAGGACCCTGAAGAGCGATTTCACCCCATGAATCCGATGCATTCACCACCTCGACATCATATCCGTCCTTCTGAGCGCATATCCACTCATAATCCTTGGCGATATTTGACGCATTCACGACAAGAAGATATCTGCATGGTTCGAATTCCTTGTATACAAGAAGATCATCCACAACAGTACCATTAGGATAAAGCATCATTCCGTAAAGGATCTTGCCATCCGGAATTCCTGATATATTATTGGAAAATATATGATTGACGAAATTCTCCGCATCAGGACCGCTCACGAAAATCTCACCCATATGCGATACGTCAAACATTCCTGCACGATGACGTACTGCATTATGCTCATCAGTAATGTTGGTATATTGAATCGGCATGATAAAGCCGCCGAACGGGCTCATAAGGGCTCCTAGAGCCACATGCTTGTCATAAAGACAGGTCTTCAAAAGATTCTCTTCCATATAGTTTCAGTGTTATATTCAATTAAATTGCTCATAGCTGGCTGCCATTTCTTCTATTCTGGCTATATCCTCATCGGACAGGATCACCTCCTCATCACAGAAATAGGCGACAACTGCATCTTCCAACGCCTCTACCGAAGGAATGGCTGCAGAATCCAGGAAAGTTCTCAGATTCTCTACCCTCTGACGCACAGAAGCCACACCATGACGCTCAAGTTTCTCAACCGGCGGTCTTATGGATTCTTCAAGAGCATCAAAATCAGTATCATACAGCAGTGTGCCGTGGACTATGCTCCTGTCAGGCAGCTGATGAAAAGCATTTCCGCTGACCTTGCGGCCCTGTACCAGTATATCATTACGTCCTGACTTGATGGCCTCGACACCAACCGAGCCAAGACAATCAGCCATCGCATCGAGATATCTCTCAAAAATCTCCGATACATCTCCGCGATGTGAGATATAGGAAACCATGACATTGCCCATATCGGAATACACGCATCCTCCCCCGCTTTTGCGCCTTACGACTCTGACATCATGCTTCCTGCAGTATTCCATATTGACCTCTGCCTCCAGATCCTGGTTCCTGCCTATGATGACAGTAGGAGCCACTCTCCATACAAAGAACGAATCTCCTTCTATCGACTTTGCTACAAAGTCTTCCATAGCAAGATAAAAGACCAGACTTCTCTCTTTATTATCGGGCAGGACGATATTTTTCATGTTTCAGTCTTAAAATCCTTCAAATTTATAAAAAAGTATTTGAATTTCCTCGAAAATAAAGAAGCCTTCGGCATTAATTATGTCAAATGGCAAAAGCCATATAAATCTACAGAAGATGGGAAGCAAACTGAACATGAGAAGCATCTTCCGATGCATGATGGAGGACGGCTATTATCCGACATTCGAGAAGACGCATATACTATTCTCGATAGATGAGAATACTGCAGTGGTCGAATACGAAGAGGGTGTGATTTCCATAAGGATCTTCTACAGCATCCAGGAAGAGATATATGACTATTTTCTTGAAGTCTCCAATACAACGATGGCGGAAACCTTCATCGTAAAGCCAGTTATCCTTGATGACCGGAGAAACATCATGTTCAGCTTTGAAATGATATGCGGGACAATAAGAGAGTTCAGGAAGTATTTTCCTCTTGGAATCGAAAGGCTTACTGAAACAATACAAATGCACAAGAATGAGATGAAGAGGCTTATACTGAATAAGAAAGTGTCCCCAGCCACAATTTCTGCAGCTGAGGACACGTTTATAACATCATCCAAAGGGCTTAAGCCCCTGTCATGAACTATTTCAATTCCTTAGGTAGAGTCTTGCCAAGAAGAATACAGCCGAGCACTGCTGAAACAACAGATCCTACAAGAACACCGAGCTTGGCCTCTGCAAGCAATGCAGCACCTTCAGCACCGAGTCCGGCATAAGAAAGGTCGGCGATGAACATCGAAACCGTGAATCCGATACCGCAGACCACGCAGACGCTGGCAAAAGCCTTCCATGTAGTATTCGCAGGAAGCTTGACGATATTCATCTTGATCGCGAGCCAAGAGAACGAGAATACTCCGATGAACTTTCCGAGAACGAGTCCAAGCATTACTGAAAGACCGACTCCGGAGAACAAGCTTGCGAAGCTCATCTCTGACATATCGATACCTGCATTTGCAAATGCAAAAAGAGGAATGATGAAGAAATTTATAAGTCCGTGGAGATTATCTTCAAGATCCTGAAGAGGGCTGATCATCTTATCTGCAGCAGACTCAATACTCTTGAGGGTATGAATCTGATCGTTTGTAAGCACGATAGTATTGTGACGCTCGTCAACATCTATTACAGGGAACTTATTGACATTCTCGCGTATACGCTCAAGGTAATGACCTGTGCCGTTCTTGAGAGTTGACGGGATGCAGAATGCTGTGATCACACCGGCAATCGTAGCATGGATTCCAGAATTGAGCATTGTATACCAAAGCACAAGACCGATAAGCACATAGAATGACTTCGCACGGATCTTCATCATGTTTCCTAAAACCATTGCAACAACACATACGACAGAAAGTATGATGAACATCATATCGATATGTGAAGAATAGAAGAGGGCGATGACAATGATACCTCCAAGGTCGTCAGCTACTGCAAGAGCCGCAAGGAACACCTTCAGACCGATAGGTACACGGGTCTTGAAGACAGAAAGCACACCAAGTGAAAAGGCGATATCTGTTGCCATAGGGATGGCGAGACCTCTCTGCATTGCAGCATCACCTGGACAGAAGATCCAGAAAAGAAGTACTGGAATCGCCATACCTCCGCATGCTCCGATGATAGGAAGAAGAGCCTTCTCTCTTGAAGACAGCTCACCGACAAGAATCTCACGCTTGATCTCAAGTCCTACAGAAAGGAAGAAGATAGCCATGAGGAAGTCGTTGATGACCTGTCCGACATTCATTGAATGTCCACCGTGGCTGAAGAAATTGAAATTTCCAAGCGAAAGATTTACAGGGTTCTGCCAAAGTGAGAAATACCAGTCCTTGATGGCAGGCACATTAGCACATACCAGAGCCAGGACCGTAAAGAAGATGAGTATTACACTCGAATTGACGTACTTTTTAAAAGTACTGATAAAACTGTAGTTAGTAGTGGTTGCAGGCATAATTCCGCTAATTGTTTAATGATATTTAACTTGCTATTCTGCAAAACGGCCGCAAAGGTATACAATTTTTCCATTCGTTGTCCGGAAAATTGAATTATTTTCAAATCAGCGGAATCATGCCATATCAGAATGCCACGGTAATGCCGATGGCAGGAACAATAGTACCGCTCCAGAGCTCCAGAGTTTCCAGTATATATCTTTGTTCCAAAGGGAGATCTTCCGGATTAATGATCTCCCCTGTACTGAGATATGCGTCCGGCTGACGGATCTTGCTGAATGTCACATTCTGAAGATCCACATACAGTCCCATGGTCCATTTCCTGAAATAGAAATTCTTATCAACGCGCAGATCCACCTGAAAATATGGATCCAGCCTTTCTCCATTGTACCTCGCATAATCATAAACCGGTCTTCCCGCTGCATCCCAGCTGACCTTCAGAGAAGATGCGTCCTCGTCGTATGGGGTATACGGGGAACCTCCGATCGCACTTATCTTGGCTCCTATACTCCAATATTTCGGCAGCTCATATACTGCACTCAGATTAAAGATGAAGCGGTTGTCCCATGACGACGGAACATACTCAGCATCTTTAGTGCTTCTGTATTCGCTTTTATATAAAGTTGCCGACCCTATCAGAGTGACCTTGTCAGGAATAAGCCATCTGACAAGAAGTTCAGTTCCATATGAACGACCTTGGGCAGAAGATACCAGCAGCTCTTCACCTATACTGCCGTAATCAGCTCCGACACAGGTAAGAGGCACGTCAGTAGCTACTGACAACGGTATATCAAGAAACTGCTTGTAGAAACCCTCCAGTCCGATGAAAAGCCTGTCACGCAACTTCCAATCCGCACCTAAGGCCGCAGACACGACCCTCATATACTCAAGACCGGCATTGGCCTTATCGCCATCCTGGTCACGAAAACCTAGAGCCGTTATAGGAGGCAGCTGATGGTAAAAGCCGGCACTGGCGTTGAAAGACCAGTTTTCCCAAGGCATGTATGAAACCGATGCACGGGGTGAGAGCTGCTTCCAGACCTTGGCCGTCTCGGAAGAAAAAGAGCTGCCGTCAGCTCGGATACCGGCAGAGGCATTCAGTCTGCCTGACGGAGATTTATAGTCTGCCGACGCATATACTCCCCATCCGAAAAAGCCTAGATCAGTTGCATAGTCAAGTGATGATCCGTCTGAAATACGCCGGAAGACATCACTGTCATAATGTCTGAAATTTACTTCCGCACCTTCACGTACAGTCCAGGCTCCATAATAAGACCTGTTTTCAAATCGTCCTTGCGCCTTGCCTTCAAGAGCGCTGCTTTCCAGAATAATGTTCTCAGACGAGCTCTCGTCATTATTCAGATACTTCAGATTCCTGTTGTTAAGGTAATTGTAGCTCAAGCTCCAGGTCTGCATGTGACCGTCTCCAAAATGCTTGTACGACGCTCCGACAGTAAATGTTTCCTGCTTAAGTTTCGGGAGGTAACTCAGAAGATATTCATCACCGGCATCATCCGGTTCAGTACTTAGCTTCATATTGTCAAAACCGGCAAGGCCTATGAACATCAGTTCATTCCGATTGTCCAGCTTTGTCTTGAATTTGACCTGACCGTCTATATAGTTCGGAAGCATCGGAAGTCCAAGAAGTTTGAAAAGAAGCTGGAGATATGACTGTCGGACAGATGCGATGTATGTCGTTTTCCGACCGATGTGACCGCTCGCGCTTACACCGACTTCCGATGCTCCCAAAACAGCCTTGAAAGCCTGCTTTTCTGGATTGCCGTCTTTAAGAGTGATATCCATTACTGAGCTCAAGGCTCCACCTCTATTTGCAGGAAAGGCTCCTGTATAGAAACTTATTTCTCTGATAAGATCGGAATTAAGGATGCTGACAGGGCCTCCGGATGCTCCCTGTGTAGCAAAATGATTTATATTGGGGATCTCGATACCGTCAATGAAGAATACGTTTTCCGAAGGTCCTCCTCCCCTGACAATCAGATCATTGCGATATCCTATCGGAGAATATGAAACTCCAGGATACGAGCGCACTATTCTAGCTACATCCTTGTTGGCACCTGGAATCTTGTCGATATCTCCGACGCTTATGATCCTGACACTGACCGGACTTTCCACACTTCTTAAAAATGGAGAAGGCTTCACACTTGAAGCTGCCAGTTCCGTCGGATCCTGCTCCATCTCGATCTCTATAAATGGAGTATATGGATTGATCTGATATTCCGGTGTTACAACCGTCCTGTAGCCAAGCTGTATAGCTGAAAACTGTGATATTCCAGGACTTACATTTTCCAGAAGAAAGACTCCGGTCGAGTCTGCAAGTACACCGGAACCTTCCACACCGACAATGATCACTGCAGCATATGGAACAGGCTCACGGGTCATACGGTCGATTACACGTCCGCTTACAGGATAACCATCTGACTGGGCAGAGGCCATGAATGACTGAATGGCCGAAATGAAGGCCAAAAAAACAACAAGACGTTTCATGATATAATAACTAACCGTCTTGTTGCTATACATTTATCGTGCTAGTAAAGCCTGTCTTTACCGTTCTGACGGAGTAAGTCTGGCAAGATAGTCATAATGTTCTCCTTCGGCCACAAGCTCGGCTTCAAACCCGTTTTCCTCAGCATGAAAGGCAAGAGTATCGAAATCTACATATAGCCAGTCGAAAGGTTCACCGAGCACATCTTTGTACTGCATCTGATAATCCAGCAGACCATAATAATCATCAGCAAGATCTATCATCAGACTGCCGTCTTCTTCCTCGAAAAGATATCTCAGATCACTGGAATCTATCAAAACGCATCCTCCGGGATTGAGAAGCTGCTTCATCCTGGAAAAGAATGCTGGCATGTTGTCAAGATTTCCGATGATTCCTGTACCATTCATAAGCATGAGTATCGTGTCGAACCTTTTGTCGAAAGTCTCATCGAAAAGATTGACCTGACGTGCATCTATACCCCTTTCCTTCATGACCTCAACAGACAGAGGCGATATATCGATAGCTGTTGCCGACTTCCCCATCTCCTTCAAGGCTGCGGAGTGACATCCGCTGCCGGCTCCTACATCCAGAATGGATCCTTTTGCCATTTCCAGGGCCGTCTGCTCGAGATACGGCATACCGTCAAAGTCTCTGAAGAGATCTGCGACTGGTATCTCATCTTCATCAAACTGCGAAGAAAAGACTCTTAGTACATCTGCTGTACCGTTCTTATGGAAATCATATATGGCTGCACCCATCGGATCACCGCCGGGAATCAATACGGAATTGTTCATCAGGCATGAATGTTTTATGCAAATATATATCATTTTTCATTTAAAACTTTCTATCTTTGACTGGAACAGTAACTTAATATTCAAGTCTATGAAGACATTCAACATCATCATCGCAGGTCTCTGCCTCGCTGCTGCGGTTTCATGCAGCAATACAACTGCGGATCAGACAGGATCCGACAACCGGAATGCAGTCATCGAAAATATCATGACACGCAGAAGCATAAGGAAATATAAGGATGGACCAGTTGCCAGGGAGACCATGCAGAAAATCATGGAATGCGGAATAAATGCTCCTAGCGGACAGAACAGACAGTCCTGGGAAGTACGCGTGGTAGACAATCCGGAAGTGATGGAAGAAATAATCAGACTTATGGCAGCCGGCAACCCTGAAGCCGACTCCGGAATGATCAAAGGATGCTTCCGTGGTGCACCGACCATGGTATTCATAGCCAATGACCCGTCCTACGACTTTTCAGTGATCGACTGCGGACTTCTTTCTGAGAACATCATGCTTTCCGGATGGGCAATGGGAGTAGGTTCGGTATGTCTCGGAAGTCCGGTACGATTCCTGAGAAATGCCCCTGACGCAATCGCGAAACTTGGTTTCAGCGAAGGATATACACCAGTCATCTGCATAGGCATGGGATATCCGGATGAAGCGCCAGAGGCAAAGCCTAGGGATTTCAGTAAAGTGAAATTTGTAGATTAAACTATTCTGCAGCGGTTGCAAGAGGCGAAGGCACATTAAATACTCTTGCAGCCTGCTCCTTATCGAGCATGTACATTCCGTACTTGTTGCCTTCGACTGCCTCGACGGCAGAAATCATTTCTCTTGCAGATTCTTCTTCCTCAACCTGCTCGTCAATAAACCATACGAGTCTGTTAAGGGAGGCGAAATCTCTGTCTTCGTCAGCTATTGCAGAAAGATTGTTGATGAGTGAAGTAACCTTCTTCTCATGCTCGAGCGTATGGAGATACATATCAAGGACGCTGTTCCACGCAGATGGAACCTCTTCAATCGGAAGAAGTTCGACCTTTGCATCACGTGAATTAAGATAGTTCATGAATATACGGGCATGAGCCTGTTCCTCCTGGAACTGAATATAAAACCAGTTCGCGAATCCTTTATATCCCTTTGACTCACAGTCAAGAGACATTGCAAGATAAAGATAAGCCGACCAGAGCTCGGCATTGATCTGGGCATTGATTGCCGCATGGAGTTTAGGTGAGATCATAATGCACTTATTTAGAATTTGTCAATTTTATATATTGCAAATATAGATAAAGATTTCCATTCCGCAAGGATATAATGAACTTTTTGATATATATTTGCAAACAAAATCCAGACCAGGAAACAATGCAAGTAAAAGCAATATCGACAAATGTGGGCAAGGCACTTCTCATCAATGCCTTGTTCATGTTGTTTGCAATTATCATATCGATAATATATGGTTTTGATTCAGCATTCACACCCCTCGTAATAAGCTTTCTTGCAACTTTCATCACGGGACTGTTTCCATTCATATTTGTCAAGAGCAAGACAGAAACATCACTTCAGGACGGATACCTTACGATAGTCATCTCGTGGCTGCTTTCTTTCGTATTCGGAATGCTCCCTTATGTGCTTTGGGGTGGAGAATTCACACTGATGAACGCCTGGTTTGAAAGCGTCTCCGGCTATACGACAACGGGATCGACAATCCTTACAGATATAGAGGCACTTCCCAAGAGTCTTCTTTTCTGGAGATCATCCACTCATTTCATCGGAGGTCTCGGCGTAATCGTGTTCCTTCTGATGATCATTCCGGATACAAGTCCTTCCAAGCTGAAGCTGGCACATCTGGAACTTTCATCATTGTCCAAGGAAGGATACAGATATAAGTCAGGGAAGACATCCAGAGTGATGTTGACCGTTTACCTCGGCCTGACACTGGCTGAGAGCTTATGTCTATGGGCTGCAGGGATGTCTTTATTTGACGCAGTCAATCACGCCTTCAGTACTGTTGCAACAGGAGGATTCAGTACTAGGAACACGTCTATAATGCACTATGCATCACCGTTGATAGACATAATAATAACCATTTTCATGGCGTTGTCCGCCATGCATTTCGGTGCAATCTTCGCAATACTGGCCAAGCGTACATTGAAGCCTGCCACAGGCGGTGTCACCAGATATTATTTATGGGTCATCGCCGTGTTAAGCATAACGACAGCAATAAGCCTGAAGCTGCAGGGCGGTTATGAATCATGGGGCAGATCGTTTCTCGATTCCACATTCCAGACAGTAAGTTATCTGACAACAACAGGCTTCGGTCAGGCAGACAACTCGAAATGGCCGCTTCTGGCAAATGCTCTCCTGCTGTTTGCTGCTTTCCACTGCGGATGCTCCGGCTCTACAACAGGCGGAATAAAGGCTGACAGAATGTATATTTCACTGAAGGCCATATGGATGGATCTGCAGAAACGTCTGCATCCGAGCTCTCTTTTCAGAACGAGAGTAAGCGGCAGGATTCTGGATGAGGATGCTGTGTCGGCCGTCTTCATGTATATCGTACTTTACATAGTCATTCTATTCTTGTCATTCGTATTGGTCCTCATATGCGGACTGGACATTTCCGATGCATTTTCCGGAACTCTGGCATCAATAGGCAATGTAGGCCCGGGACTAGGACAACTTGGAACCATGGGCAATTATTCAACAATTCCAGCTGCTGCAAAATTCATCTTCACAGTGGACATGTTCCTAGGACGAGTGGAAATATTCCCTGTCCTGATAGTATTTTCCATGATCGGTAACAGACAGAAATAGCCATGAATCCCTGCCTAGCCATAATAGACTCCAACACCCTCAGCAGCATCGCATTAAGAAGCATCTTATGGGATGTATACAATAATGTGGAGGTATACACCTACGGTAACATGGACAGCTTCATAAGAGATTCAAACCGCCATTTCGTACATTTCTTCGTCAATTCAGACATCCTGTTCAAGCACATAGACGAATTCGAAACGTTGAAGAATCAGACGACTGTGATTTCCGTAGGACCTGACAAGAAATTCAGCAAGGCAGGTTTCAATGTACTTGACATTTCCCTCCCGGAAGAAGAACTCATGAGCAAGCTCCTGAGAATCCAGCTCGTCAGCAGATATGAAGTCCAGCATGGCAAGAGCAGCAGGCTCAAAAGCAGCAGCGAGCTCTCCCCTAGGGAAAAAGATGTCCTAAGGCTTATGGTAAAGGGCATGATAAACAAAGAAATGGCAGAGACTCTGGGAATCTCTGCCACAACTGTCATCTTCCATCGCAATAATATCTGCGACAAGCTTGGGACCCGATCCATCGGAAAGCTGACGATCTTCGCTGTGCTGTCCGGAATCATCGACATCAATGAAATCTGAACATTGTCATCCTGAGTGCAGCGAAGGATCTCTTACCTTATGATAATCTTCAGTTTCCTGAGCTTGGTGATGTCGGATGTACCGCCGTAATAAATGATGTATTTACCAGGTGCTGCTTCCATCTTTCCAGTCTCAGGATTGAAGAGATCGATATTCTCTGCTGACATCGGAATCTCCACTATTGCCTTCTTTCCGGCTCTTATGTTCACACGCTTGAACCCTCTGAGGCTCATGACAGGACCGTCTGCATCGTCTGCTTTCTTGACATAGACCTGAACGACCTCATCACCGTCGATCTTGCTTGCATTCTTCACAGGTATTCTCATGATTCCGTCCTTGATTCTGGCTCTTCTGTACTTGAACTTGCTGAAGCTGAGTCCATGTCCGAACGGGAAGAGCGGCTTGCCCTGGAAGTATCTGTATGTATGTCCAGGCATGTCATAATCACCGAAATCAGGAAGATCGGCATCTGAAGCATAGAATGTCACAGGAAGTTTTCCGGCAGGATTATAGTCACCGAAAAGAACATCAGCCACAGCCTCGCCACCGGCCTGTCCTGCATACCATCCCTGAAGGATGGCATCGCATGCCTCGGCCTCAGGAGCAAGGGCGACAGCAGAACCTGAAAGATGTACGAAGACAATAGGCTTACCGGTCTTCTTGAGTTCCTGGATATATGCTCTCTGAGTCTCCGGAAGCTCGATAGAAGTCCTGTCTCCACCCTTGAAGCCTTTGAAGTTAACCCTCATCTCCTCACCTTCCAACTTTGGAGAGAGACCGCCTACGAAGATGATTGCATCTACGTCATCAAACATGGAAAGATCTGTTGCAGAAGCTGATTCAGCGCCTGACGTTCTTGAAAGAGCCTCATCATGATAATTACCCTCGGTCTCGCTGTATCTTCCCTCATCTACGGATGTCGCAGCAATCTCGCAACCTTTTGCGTAAACAACATTATCCGCACCTACCTTAGCCTGAATACCCTCGAGGACCGTGATGGTCTTGCGTGGAATACCATTATAATTTCCCCACATGACAAGAGAATCAGCTGCATTAGGACCAACTACGGCATACCTTGCATCCTTCTTGAGCGGAAGAGCTTTGTTTCTGTTCTGAAGAAGGGTCATAGTCTCGCGTGCCATCTTGAGGGCAAGTTCATGATGCTGGTCGGATGCAAGAAGCTCACGAGGAATCGAATTCCATGATACAGACTCCTCAGGATCCATTTCTCCAAGTTCGAAGCGTGCTTTGAGAATACGGAGCACAGCTCTGTCAAGATCAGCCTCGCTCACCTTTCCGTCCTTGTAAGCATCCATGAGAGTGAAGAATGAGTCTCCGCACTCCAGGTCGGCACCGCTTCTTACAGAGAATGCGGTAGAAGTCGCAGGGTCGTTCGGGAATATGTTGTGGTGGCCTTCTCTGAAGAAATCGTTCACAGCCCAGCAGTCAGTCACTACAAGACCGTCGAAGCCCCACTGCTCGCGGAGGATCTTGATAAGAAGCTTGTCACTTCCGCAGCAAGGCTTGCCTTCGTATGCATTATACGCACACATGACCTCCTTTACATCAGTGGTCTTGACAAGGCGCTCAAAGGCATAGAGATATGTCTCATTGAGATCACGCCACGACACTTCCTCCACATTGAACACATGGCGTTCATACTCAGGTCCGCTATGGATCGCAAAATGCTTCAGACATGCATGGAGCTTGTCATACTTCTGGTCCGGATCGCCCTGGAGGCCGTTCACTACGGCGCGTCCCATCACTGTGGTCAGATATGGATCCTCTCCATATGTCTCCTGACCGCGTCCCCAGCGTGGATCACGGAAGATATTGATGTTTGGAGTCCATACTGTAAGACCATGATAGCGACGGACACCATCTTCATCACGAGCAATGCAGAACTTGATTCGCTGCTCGGTAGAAGCTACGTCGAACACCTCTTCGAGAAGCTCCTCATTCCAGCTGGCAGCCATTCCGATAGCCTGAGGGAACACAGTCGCAAGACCGTTACGAGCCGAACCATGAAGAGCCTCGTTCCACCAATTGTACTTGCGGATGCCGAACTCAGGAATCTCCGGAGAATCATAGTCCATGAGCATGACCTTCTGCTCTACGGTAAGTCTTCCAAGAAGGTCTTTTGCACGTTCTTCAGGAGTTAGAGACGCATCCTGATAAGGATATGTCTGAGCAGATGCTGCAATAGCAACCGACAATGACATCAGAAAAATGAATAAACGTTTCATAAAAGTTCAAGGTTTTAAACAAAGATAGGTAAATTATCTCATAAATTTGCAACAGAAGCGGAATACGATCGTCTTATAGGTGAAAACGAAACTTGATGAAAGATACTATCGAAATAGAAAAGCTGTATGAGTCCATGTCCGGAAGACTGTATAATGCCAGCCTGAGGATAGTCGGGTGCAGTGCGGATGCCGAGGAAATCATGCACGACTCGCTTCTGCAGTACTGGAGATTCAAGCGGAAAGACGAGATCCGGGACATCAGAGGATGGCTGACCAGCACCTGCATCAGAAAATCCATTGACAAGCTCAGGGAAAGGCACAGATGGAAGGATTTCCTCGAACAATACGAGGATCCTGTGACGGACGAGACCGAAGAGAGCGATATGAAATACGATATCCCAAGCATCCTGAAGGCTCTTCACACCCTCCCCGACCATTACAGAGCGATACTTTCGCTGCATCTTTTCGAAGGGTATGATTATCAGGAGATTTCCCAGATTACAGGAACGAACGAAAGCACTATAAGAAGCATATACATGCGAGGACGACAGAAACTTGCCACGGCCTTGAAACAGAAGAACTCATGACAGAACTGGAAAGATACATAAGCTCCAATGCAGAAGCATTCGACTGCGAACCGATACCAGAAGGTGGAAAAGCAAGGTTCATGGATGCAGTCAGACAGGAAAGGAGGAGAAGCAGGATACAGGTACTAAGCATGGCTTTTACCGGTATGGCAGCTTGTATAGCCATCATGATGGCTATCCTTGTCGAGCCGGATATATCCAAAGAACTGGAAAGGCACTATATCAGGCTGGCAGCAAAGGAAAACGAGATTCTTACCATCGTAGAAAGAGAGTGTCCGGATGAAACGGACATGATCATGAATACACTGAGAACGATAACCGCCGATGCAATCCCTCTGGAAGAACAGCTGCCGGACGAGTTGTCGACAAAAGAGAAAAGCAGGATACTCAATGAATATTATGATCTTAAATATTCTGCGCTAGAGAACTTCATGACTGATATCTATAGAAAATAGCAACTTAAGATTATGAAAAGAGTATTCATATTATTTATAATAATGGCACTCTCAATAACCGCCAATGCACAAAGCATTACGGGTATGGTAGTGGATGAAACAGACACTCCGCTGGCATATGCCAATGTCATTCTTCAAAAGAGTGATTCGACATACATAGCCGGAGCAGTGGCCGACACTGCCGGCAGATTTACAATAGCAGCCCACCCTGAAGCCGCATGGGTCCAGGTGACATTCATAGGTTATGAAACCCAATACAGGTCCTTGAAAGACATAGAACTGATCAAACTGACTCCCGATACTGAGGTTCTTGGAAAAGCCGTAGTAAAGGCAGTTCTTCCAAAGACAGAAATCCACGGAGACGCTCTTGTAACAAAGATAGAGAACAGTGTGCTCGCAGAATCCGGATCAGCAACAGATGTATTGGAAAGACTTCCTGGAGTAACTTTGAAAGATGAAGCTTTTGAAGTTTTCGGCAAGGGAACACCGCTCATTTTCGTCAATGGAAGACAGATAAGAGATAATGCAGAGCTTGAACATCTGAATTCCAATGAAATAAAGTCTGTGGAAGTAGTGATGAATCCAGGATCCAGATACGATGCATCAGTAAGATCCGTCATCAGGATTCAGACTCTGAGGAAACAGGGAGAAGGATTCGGATTCGACCTGCGTTCGACAACATATCAGTGTGAGAATACCGACCTTATCGAGACAGTCAACATGAACTACCGATACAAGGGTTTCGATGTTTTCGGATCGCTGAATTATACCAGAAGCGACTGGTATCAGAAGGCTATCATCAAAGAGACCCTGCAAGGTCGACAGTTGCTGAAAGTGGATCAGAATGCTGTCTTTACAGGACTTTCAAACAATCTGGCAACGACTCTCGGACTCAACTGGCAGTTCAATGAGAATCATTCCATAGGCTTACGCTACCGTCCTGACTATCTCATATCCAGCAAGAACGGAAATCATGTACTTGCCGACGTGACGCTTGACGGCATCATAGATGATGTGAACGAAACAATAGCTGAGGGATATGCAGACCCTAAAGTCGACCATCAGATGAACTTCTATTATAACGGTACGGCTGGCAAGCTCAATATCGACTTCAATGCAGACATCCTGAGCGGCAGATATACTGAGATCAAGAGATTCGACGAACTCAGCGAAATCCAGGAAGACCGCACATTGAACACGAGCAATCATATTACTAACAGGCTCTACGCATCCAAGCTCATATTCTCTTATCCTATCGGCAAGGGAAGCCTGTCGGCAGGTACCGAATACACATATACTTACAGAACAGACGATTATCTTAATCCGGAAGGATATGTTGAATCTTCCAACACGACAATTCAGGAAGACAATGTGAATGTGTTCATGGACTTCGTATACCCATTCAGCTTCGGATCAGTAGCTGCTGGCTTAAGATATGAGCATATGGCATTCAACTATTACCAGGACAATGCTTATCAGACAGACCGCAGCCGTCAATATGACAATGTATATCCTAACATATCGTTCGATGCACATGCAGGTGAATTCCAGTTCATGCTGAGTTATGCAGTCAAGACCCAGAGGCCGACTTACCATCAGCTCAGGAACTCGGTCATATATATGAACAAATACAGCGTGGATGTCGGAAATCCATACCTCCTGCCGGAGACCATACACGACCTGTCATTCATGAGTGCATGGAAATACATCCAGCTTGGCGGAAGTTTCCAGCACACCCGAAACGCTATTCTTCAACAAGGATTTGCTGCTGAAGGAAATGACAAACTGATCTTGTCCAAAACGTTCAATCTGGAACAAGGCATTCCTACTCTGGTCGCATTTGTTTCAGCAAACCCTACTATCTCATTCTGGTCTCCTAGATTAGGGGCAAGCATTGAGAAACAATGGCTGACATTTCGTTATGACTCGTTTGAAGTAAATTGCAACAAACCGATGATCCAGCTCGAATTCGGCAACACCTTCAGTCTCGGCAAAGGATTTACATTCAATGCGGATTACACATATATAAGCTGCGGATTCTGGAGGGATTTCGAGATTGTCGCACCTTCACACAAGGTCGATGTTTCAGTAAGGAAGTCATTCCTCAATGATGCCTTGACTGTAGAATTAAGAGGTCATGACCTGCTTCAGGCAAAAGATGATATCTTCACGCAAACAAATGTGTTTTCAATATTACAATATAACATAAGAGACACAAGAAAGGCCTCATTGACAATCAGATACAGATTCAACAGCGCAAGAAGCAAATACAAAGGCACAGGTGCCGGAGAACAGCAGAAGAGCAGAATGTAAAACTTAAAAAACAGATATCATGAAAAGAATTTTATTGACACTCGCTGCCGCAGCAATGACATTGCTCACAGCAAATGCAGAAGAGAAGACAAAGACTTATGATTTCGGTGACATCACCGGCATCGATGCAAACTTCATTTACACCGTACATGTGACAGAAGGAAGATCCGATAAGGTCAAGGTTGTATATGATGACATGATCGAGACTTTCCTTGATCTCGAAGTAACCTACTCAGACGGAACCCTCAGACTATCCAGAAAGGTAAGGGACAGAAAGTCCGAAAACAAGTTCGGAAGATGGGTATCAGGTGCTGACAACAAACGCGTGGACGTATATCTCGAAATGGATGACATCAAGTCAATAAGTGTATCCGGTGCAGCAAGCATTGCATTCGAAGGAACCTTCAAGGCCGACGACCTTGATGTTGACATAAGCGGAGCTTCATCACTCAAGGGTCTTCATGTCAATGGTAAAAGCATGGATCTCGATTGCAGCGGAGCCAGCAAGGCAGATGTGTCAGGCAATTTCGCAAAAGAAGTCGGAATAGAAGCGTCAGGAGCCAGCAAGATGAGTTACACGGGTAATTCAGAGACACTTGAAGCAGATATGAGCGGGGCCAGCTCATTCAAATGTGAAGGGAAATACTCTAATGCCGACATCCACTGCTCCGGAGCTTCAAATGCAGAAATTGCAGGAACTGTCGGAAAAGCAGAATATGAGGGTTCAGGAGCAAGCAGCATCGATGCGCAGGACTTAATCGCCAGAACCGTAAATATCGAACTTAGCGGAGCCAGCAAAGCAAAGGTTCATGCCTCCGACAACATCTATTATAATGTGTCCCGAGCATGCAAGATGACCTACTACGGAGATGCAAAACTCCATAGCAGGAACACCGATACCAACATAGTCAAAGGAAGATAAGATCAGTCCGCATGCCTGCGGAGAGAGAAGAAGAACTGCAAGCCTCCCCACTGACGGTTTATGACTCTGATGTCACCGCCATGGAACTTGACGGCATTCTTTACAATAGAAAGACCCAGGCCGGATCCGCCGACATCGCGGGTTCGGCCTTCTTCTATACGATAAAATCTCTCAAAAATGCTTTCCAGATGCTTCTGAGGAACACCTTCTCCTGTATCATAATAAGTAAGATAGCAGAACTTCTCGATCGAGCTGTAACATTCAAGATGTATGGTTATATCTTCTCCGGCATACTTCAGGCTGTTTTCTACCAGATTCTTAAGGATAGTATACACCAGGGTCTTGTTTCCGGTAAGAACAGTACCGGGACTTAGAAGATTCTCGACTGTCACTCTTTGAGCTGCAATCCTCTCACCGAATTCCTCAAAAACCTCGTTTGAAATATCGAAGAGGTCGATATCTTCCTTCTGGAATTTTGCAGAGCGTTCTTCCATCTTGCTTATCAGAGCCATGTCCGTAATCAGCTCGGCAAGACGAAGTGTCTGATTATAAGCCTTTTCTATAAACTCCTGTTTCTTATCAGGATTCATGTCCGGGCATGCAATCAACGTTTCCAGATAGCCTCTGATACTAGTGACAGGAGTCCTGAGCTCATGAGCTATATTGCTTGTCATCTGCTTCTTCAGTTTCGATTTCTCACGAGCTTCAGCTTCCGACACCTTTTTATTTACCCTGAGAACAATATATGCTATCAAGGCAAGAAGCAGCACGCTTCCAATAATAATCCAGATGATCATACCTGTGAATTGAATATATATCCGTAGCCTGAACGATTGGTAATATAATTCTTGTATGTTCCCAGCTTGCTTCTGATACGGGCGATATGAACATCAACCGTTCTGTCAAGAACATAAGGAGCATCTTTCCACAATTCGGAAATAATATCCTCGCGGGAAAAGATCTGACCCGGATGCGATGCAAGAAGGCTCAGGACTTCGAATTCCTTCTTGGAAAAAGTCACAGGCTGACCATCAACAAGAACCATTTTTGTCGTAAGGTCTATCTTTACAGAACCAGACTCAATGCAATTACCGGTTTCTTTAAGTCTTTCCGTCCTCTTCAGGACAGCACCGACACGGGCGATTACTTCAAGTATGGAGAATGGCTTAGGGATATAATCATCACCTCCTGCAGAAAAACCGGCAAGAAGGTCGTTCTGTTCGGTCTTTGCCGTAAGGAAAATTATCGGAATCTGATTATGAAGCTCGTTACGGAGCATTTCAGCCAGATGAAATCCCGACATACCGGACATCATGACATCAAGAAGCATCAGACTGTGGCTCTCGTTGAGGATTTCCAAGGCCTCTTCAGCTGATGCGGCACAATCCACAAGATATCCGGCATTCTCCAGATTGAACTGAAGAATCTCCCTGATTCCTGCCTCATCATCGACTATAAGTATCTTTTTTTCCATATTCATACGATTGTATTGCAAAGATAAAATGTTTTAACAAAAACTTAACAGAGTTTATGATACAGATATTAAAAATAGCATTACCTTTGCACACGAGTTGATCAGAGAGTTATTCTCAAACTCTTACAACTCATTGGTTATTAGTTTTAGTGTTATTAATTATGTGGTTAGTGAGACATCCCCGCGTGAGCGGCGAAGTCTCATTTCATTTTATATACCTACCTAAAGAAGATCCGCCACGTCCTTCACAGGAAATGGCGGAATGAATAATGGATATTGACTCAAAATCCAAATTGATATACCGATCAATTGAAGTAGTTAGTTTAAGTTTAAAAAGTAGCGATTTACTCTTTAACACGCTGCAAATTTCTTCATATATCTATTATAAATAAATAGCTATTTCCCGATAAAAACATACACTTTCCGGAATTTTGTATAATTTTTCGCTATCTTTATCGCGAAATCGTACAAACTATGGGAACTTATATATTCAGAGAATATGATGAAGAACGTGTCATCATACGTGATGTGTGTGATACCATTGAGTTATACACTCCTATCCACCTCCAGAAATATCACCTTATAATGATAAATGAGGGTGAGCTGAAGATTGATGTGAACCATAGGAAATTCACCCTCACACCTCAATCTTCGATTCATCTGAATGTGGGTGACTTAGTTCGCAGCATAAAGGCAAGCAAGGGAATCAAAGGCTATCACATTACCTTCTCTGCCGGATTCCAGAATGAAATGAGATCTGCGAGAAAATCTCCGATCAATATCCAGCTTAAGAAAGATTTTCCGTTCCAGGAGTTCTCGACGGAAGAGTATGATTTTCTTAAAGTCTCCGTCGATATACTGAAGAAATATATCCTGAATACTTCACATAACTATCATGCTCTTGTAATAAAGAATGAAGTATTGAATCTCCTTCTCAATATTTCCGATAAAAGAAGAAGAGATCATGGAAAGAATATGGAGAATGCAACGCATGGAGAGATAATCATGAAACGGTTCAAAAGCCTGTTGGAAGGACATTCTCATAGACAGCATAGCGTGACATGGTATGCTGATGCATTGATGATAACACCAGATTATCTATCCAAACTGATACGTGAAAAAGAAGGCAGATCGGCAAGAACCATGATCAACGAAAGCATCATCAATAATGCTAAAGTCCTGATGAAACAGCCGGAACTGTCCTTGAAGGAAATAAGCGAGAGACTGAACTTCCCTGACCAATCAAGTTTCGGACGCTTCTTCAAGACAAATACAGGACATTCTCCTAAAGAATTCAGAATACACCTGTATGGTCAAGAAGAATCTTGACGCCCATAACAACGAGGATGAAGCCTCCTGCAAACTCAGCCTTTGACTTATAGCGGTTTCCAAAGATATTACCTATATATACACCTGTACCGGAAAATAGAGCAGTGGTCAGTCCTATGAATAGCACTGCACTCCAGATATTCACGCCTAAAAATGCAAATGTCACTCCAATGGCAAGGGCATCTATGCTGGTAGCTATTGCCATACCCAGCATCGTTCTGAACGAAAAATCAGGGTCGACGCAGCAGTTCTCTTCTCTATGGAAGGACTCCTTGATCATGTTTCCGCCGATTATTCCGAGCAGGATGAATGCGATCCAATGATCGACACTGGTAACAAATCCGGCAAAGCTGACACCGAGAAAATATCCAAGCAAGGGCATCAGTGCCTGAAATCCACCGAACCATGCAGCTGTAATCATTGCATGCTTCGGGCGTATGTTCTGAACCGAGAGTCCTTTACATATTGAAACGGCGAAGGCGTCCATAGAGACGCCTACCGCTATTATAAGAAGTTCCGCAATTTCCATGAAAAAATGATTTAGAAATCCACCGAAAGATGTCCCAGGTTCAATCCCCATTTCCAGTTCTGGACAACAACCACATCATCTCCTTCCGGATTCTTGACGATCTGTTTCTTATGAAGAAGAGTGTGGGAATGTCCTCCGACAATCAAGTCAACATTGACAGTGCTGGCTGCCAATTCCTTATCTTCCGTATATCCCAGATGTGAAAGACAGATTACCATATCACATCCTTTCTCATCACGCAGATATTCAGCGTACTTATTTACAACCTTCGCGGGATCCTGATATTGAAGAACCTTGGCTATCTCACTGTCAACAACGCTGCTGACATCAGTGAGAAGACCGATGATTCCGATTTTCTTTCCGGCTTTCCTGACAATCGTATATGGCTGGACAAGATCTTCAAGAACAGTTCCTGAGAAGTCGTAATTGGCACAGACCACATCATTCTTAAGATTTTTCAGACGACGCGCCAACTCATCAATTCCGTTATCAAACTCATGGTTTCCAAGGCATGAAGCATCGAATCTGAAAGCATTCATCACATCAATCTCAATATTTCCACCCATCTCGGTGAAATACGAAGTACCCTGACCATAGTCACCTGCATGAAGAAGAAGTACATTCCTCTTGCCGTCAGCACAACGTACACTGTCGATATATGCAGCCTGCTCTATGACTCCTCCCCTTCCGATATATTCTCCGGAACGCTGAGGATCGATATGGCTATGAGTATCATTGATATGTATGACCGTAAGGTTCTGGGCACCGGCAGACAAAGCAAAAAGCACGGTACATAAGATAATCATGACCCTTCTCATTAATTTCTCCTCCTGTCACCTTTAACAATTACACGTCCATCCTTCTTATATTCTATAGGTCTTCCTGCGGCTGTCTCTGCATTGACGAATGCAAGGACAGCATCGATGATATCCTCGTTTTCAAACACTGTTACAGACAGAGCATTGTCAGCCAAGGAAAGACCATCGCCTCCTGTCAGAAGGAAAGATATGGTTGCAAGTCCATATACTTTGTCGTCATCAATCGGCTCGCCTGCAATTTCAGCAGAAACAAGTCTTCCATTCTCTGCAACAACTCGCACACCACCAAGAACCTGAAAACGTCCCGCGGCCATCTCTTCAAGAATACTCCTGATCTGCTTTCCGGTATGCTCGACATATACAAGCTGGTTCTTGAAAGGGAACATCGACAGCATATCATCAAGAATGATATCTCCCTGAGGCATATCGATACGGATTCCTCCGAAATTACCGATACCGACATCCACTTTCCTGCCCGCAAGCTCCTCTGTACGCGCCATAAGGATATCGATGAACCAGTTTGAAAGAGCACTCTCCGGATATTCGACAACCATTGACTCGGTAGAATATCCTATGACATCCTTGACACGGGACATTGCAGGCTGCGCATCCAAAACAATACTTGCCGTCCTGCCGACAGTCGATCTCTTCTTGAAAACCTTCCCGTTAGGTGCAATGTACTTACCACCCTTGAACGTTCCTACAGCCTCCGCAACATTGTCCTTGGAAGGCGAGGATGTTCCTGTTCTGGTGCCATCCATTTCCACATGGTGCCAGTCATATTCCTGACCGACAGCACTGACACCCCATAAAGCGATAAAGGCGATTAATGCAATTTTCTTCATAATCAATTCTGTCTAAGCCACTTCCAAAGATCCTTGAAAGTAGTCTTCTTTCCAAACATCAGGATTCCTATCTTATATATTTTGGCTGAAGCCCATCCGCATGCAATAAACGTTGCAACCAGAAGTGCGATTGATAGAACAAGCTCCCACATCGGAACACCGAATGGAATCCTTGACAACATGACGATCGGAGATGTGAACGGTATCATGGATCCCCACCATACGATCTGGCTGTCAGGTGCATTGAAGGCATAAATAGCTATGAAGAACGCCAGCAGGAGAGGCACCGTAACAGGCATCTGAAGCTGAGTTGTATCTGCTTCATTCTCAACTGCAGAACCGATAGCTGCAAAGAACGACGCATAGAGAAGATAACCAAGAGCAAAATAGATGATGAATGCAACTATCATCTGTACCCAATTGATATCCTTGAGAGTACTGAGCACTGCAGCCATACCCTCTTCTTCCTGCATTGAAGCAGTCATTTCCGCCATATCTACTCCACTCATCTGAGCGCTCATCTCCATCATCTGTTCAGCCTGTGCCGGGTCTCCCATAAGAGAATCAAAGCCCACGAATGCCGAGAAGCCGCCAACCAGAACAAGGGTAAGAATAATCCAGAGGAAGAACTGAGTAAGAGCCACGCAGGCAACTCCAATGATCTTACCGAACATCAGCTCCGTTGCCTTTACTGATGAAACCAGCACTTCGACTACGCGGCTGGCCTTCTCCTCGATGACGCTCTGCATCACCATTCCTGAGAACATCGCGATGAACATGTAGATGATGATGGAAAGAACCATCGAGATGATCATATAGACTTCAGATGAAGTGATCTTCTCTTCACCGGACTCGCCCAATGTATACGTAGCCATAGAGACGTTTGACTTCACATCCGCCATGATCTGCTTGAGATCTGTGATGTCATATAAGGTCAGACGATAATCTTCTACTGCATCGTTGACCCTGGACTGGACACCTTCCTTGAGCTCCATGCTCAAAGGTTTTGACGAATAGGAGGCAACGCTTACAGTCCTGGCAGCAGTATCAAGCGGAGACACGACAACAAGAACATCAAGTCCCAGTTCTTCAAAACGGGTCTTCATATCTTCGGGAGATTCCGAAGAATAGTCAGAATAATCAACAGACTCAGTATCAACCATATAAGGCATAACGATACCGGACTGATCGATTACAGCCACCTTCTTTCCTGTATCCTTGGCCATGAACATGATCACACTCGGAAGTATGCACATCGCGGCAAAGAACACAGGTACAAGGAATGTTGTGAGAAGGAATGACTTCTTCTTTACCTTGGTAAGATATTCGCGTGCGATAATGGTCTTTATATTTCTGAATTTCATAGCCTATTCCTCCTCTGTTACAAGTTTTATGAATATATCGTTCATCCTAGGAACAAGTTCCTTGAAAGAGTTGACAGAAACCCCCTGGGAGATGATTTCTCTGAGGGCTTTGTTGGCATCACTTCCAGATTCCAGGGCAAGCACTGCTGTATGACGGCCACCTTCATCGACATCGGAAAGAATGTCGAACACACTGCTTGCAGGCTTGAGGGCATCCCCGGTATACACCAGCTCCACATTATCATTACCGTATTTGCGACGTATCTCCTCAACTCCTCCTGTAATGACCACATGCGACTTGTTGATGAGAGCAATATTGTCACACAGTTCCTCTACCGACTCCATGTTATGGGTCGAAAGAATGATTGTCGCGCCTTCTTCCTTAAGCCTGAGAATCTCCTCGCGGATAATCTGCGCATTTACAGGGTCAAAACCGGAAAAAGGTTCGTCAAGAATAAGCAGTGACGGCTTATGAACAACTGTTGTGATGAACTGGATCTTCTGCGCCATACCCTTTGAAAGTTCCTCTACCTTCTTGTTCCACCAGCTTTCTATACCGAAACGCACAAACCATTTCTTGAGTTCCTTTGCTGCATCACGTGATGACATTCCCTTGAGTTGTGCGAAATACATGGCCTGATCCCCGACCTTCATCTTACGGTACAATCCTCTTTCTTCAGGAAGATAACCGATCTTCTCGACATCATCCTGAGTGATAGGACGTCCGTCAAACAGAACCTCACCACCATTAGGAATGGTTATACGGTTGATGATACGGATAAGAGTAGTCTTTCCTGCTCCATTAGGGCCGAGCAGACCGAAGATCTTTCCTTTCGGGATGTCCACCGAAACATGATCAAGAGCGACTTTCTCTCCGAAACTCTTGCTGACATCTTTACATTGAATAAGTCCCATTTTATATTACATGTTTAATATTTTAGCAACCAATTCGACCATAAGTTCCGCCGGTGTGGCTTCGCCTACATCACCACCTTTACCCTTATAGTCATATTCCTTCAGCAAAGCAATCACGGCCATGCACTTCTTTACCGGATAATTCCTGACAGCAGTATCATATTCACCGAAGAAATATGGATTCACCCCAAGCACCTTGGCCTTCTGATCATTAGCCGGCCTAGGTACCTTCATCAGCAAAGCCCCATATTTCAAGATACGGTAAAAATGAGTGTACAAGGCACTTACAGCCATAGGCATGGCGAATTTAGCTGACGACCCGATATAAGCAGCTATACGCAGAGCCTTTGCCGGATTCTTCATGGAAAGCTCTTTTGTGAGCTCAAAGATACTGAACTGACGACTGATGCCGACATTCTTTTCGATGTCTGCCGCACTTACTTCCACAGTTCCCTCCGGAAGATTCTTGAGCATCTTATCAGTCTCGATGGCTATCTTATTGAGATCAGTACCGGCATGTTCTGCAAGAAGAGCCGCTGCATCAGGAGCGATCCTCAGGCCTCGAGTCTGATAAAACATCGATATCCACTTCGGCATTTCATAGTCTCTGAGAGCCTGGGAATCAACGACAACTCCGATCTTTGACACAGACTTGTACAGAGACTTCCTCTTGTCTGCACCAGCCCCATGCATAGCAATCACGAGCACCGTAGACTCCAGAGGTTTCTGACAATATACTGCAAGATCCTCAAGGCTTTTCATCATCTGCGCTTCCTTGACCACGACAAGCTGACGCTCCGCAAACATAGGATAACGTCTTGCTGCAGTAATGACCGCATCGGCATTGACATCGGCTCCATAGCAGACCGTCTGATTGAAGTCCCTTTCGCTTTCATCCAGGCAATTCTCAAGAATCGCTTCGCACACCATATCAACATAATAAGGTTCATCTCCCATCAGAAGATAAACCGGCTTGAAGATGCCAGCACGTGCATCCTTGACTATTTCCCTGCAAAGGGAGTCTGTATCCGCAAATCCTTTAGCCATAATCCTACAAAGATAACATATTAGACGAATATAACCGTCAAAAACTACACAAAAAAAGCAGCATCTTCCGATGCTGCTGTAATCGATAATTTTATTCTGCTCTCTTTTCTTTTACTTTTACAAGTTTCTCTTTAAGAATGTCGGCGCAATCAACCACTGCGTCTTCGAAGGTCTTCGCATTCTTCTCGACCACGATTGTGTTGCCAGGAATACTTACCTGAACCTTCACGTTCTTGTTTTCATGATCTGGAAGCAATGAAAGCGCTACATCCACTCCTGTTACTGCATCATAGAACTTCTCAATCCTAGAGAACTTCTTCTCGATAAAGTCCAACAGTTTCTGATCTGCATTGAACTTGATGCTCTGAACTCTAATCTCCATGTTTACCTCCGTTTTTTGCCCTTGGGTGGGCTTGTTCATAAATAGTCTTCAGTCGGGCGATACTGCCATGGGTATAGACCTGAGTTGCCGCTAATGAAGAATGTCCGAGCATTTCCTTTATGGAATTGATTTCAACTCCTTCATTCATCAGCCCGGTCGCCAGAGAATGTCTCAGAACATGCGGAGACTTACGTCCGGTCATGCCCTTGATACCTCCCAGCTCGCTCTTCACTACCCTGTCGACATACGCAGGATAAAGAGGCTTACC
Source organism: Bacteroidales bacterium (assembly GCA_017561265.1). The sequence continues at coordinate 18,763 of JAFZDJ010000016.1, read as the reverse complement.
CTTATATGTCATCAGAAGCGGCTCTGTCAAAGACCTTGTACCTCCACACATCGTCTCAACTGCTTTCAAATATAATAATATTTCTTCACATAATGAAACAATCAGCGGAATTTCTCGCATTTTGTCTCCTTTTCCTCTCACTTTGACAACATTTCTGCCAAAATCAACATCACCAGTTGAAAGCCCGATCAGCTCAGCACGTCGCAGTCCTAATGAATACAGCATGGATATGATAAGTCTGGCAAGAATCTTATCATAGGTCTTTTTTCCGCTCTCAGTATTCCATCCATCAAGAAACGAATCAAATTCACGCTCATTGAAGAGATCATCCGTTTGTTCAAAATACTCTGCCATCGCTTCCTTCCTGAAGAATACAGGAAGCCTTTTCTCGACTTTCGGTTTGGTGACGAGCTTGACAGGATTTGACTTGAGCAATCCTTCCTTCATCAGATAACGGCAGAAGCCGCTCAATGCCGAAAGGTGAAGGTTGACAGTCCTGGCAGAAAGTCCTTTTTCCAGAAGCCTTACCTCGTATGACCTTATCTCTGAAACATTCATGGAAGCGACAAGCTCATCATCGGCCACATCTTCCTTCCCATGAATCACTTCGCAATACATACGCAGCACATCGTCATATAAATCTGCAGTCCTTGCGGAATATCTTCTGACATTCCTTATATATGAGAGGTATTTGTCATGAAGCTTCATAACAGACCGGTATCATCTGACAGGGAAAAGTCCTATTTCAGCTGCTCTTGCGCGCATGAATTCATCTGCAGCCTCAAAAGTATTCTCGATAACGCCGTCAAGAATCGCATTTTTGACAGCCTCCTTCAACTGACCTATAGTATTGCACGGCTCGATACCGAAGAGCTCCATCACATAATCTCCAGTTATCGGATTCTTGAAATTACGTATCGCATCCTTTGCCTCAACCTCAACAAGCTTTGTCTTTACAAGCTCGAAATTAGCATGAAGACGAGCCACCTTACGAGGATTCTTGGAAGTGATGTCAGCATTACAAAGGAGCATCAGATCATCTATATCATTGCCCGCATCGAAAAGAAGTCTACGGACCGCAGAATCAGTAACTTCCTCTGTAACAAGCGCAATCGGCCTCAGATGCAGACCTACCAGCTTCTGCACATATTTCATCTTTTCATTCAGAGGCATTTTCATGCTCTGAAAAATCTTCGGTATCCACCTTGATCCGATAACCTCATGACCATGGAACGTCCATCCGAGCGCCTGATCATATCTCTTTGTAGCCGGCTTCGCTATATCATGCAGAAGTGCCGCCCAGCGAAGCCATACATTAGGTTCGGTACGCACGGTTTCAACCTCAGCACCATCCTCAAACACAAAATCCTTCAGTCTTCCTTCCGCAATAGCCTCCATCTCCAGAGCCGCAACATTATCCAGAACTTCCAGAGTGTGTGAGAAATTTTCCTTATGTCCTTTACCTTCAACGGTCTCCACACCTTTAAGCTTGGAAAGCTGAGGAAGCACATGATCAAGAAGTCCTGTCTCATCGAGAAGACGGAAGCCGATGGACGGCTTTGGTGTTACCAATATCTTGTTAAGTTCTTCCACTATCCTTTCCTTCGACAGAATTTCCATACGACCGGCATTACGGCGGATGGACTCGAGGGATTCCGGTACGATAGAGAAGGTCTGCTGCTCAGTCGAAAGCTTGGTCGCGAATCTGATGGCACGCACCATTCTCAAAGGGTCATCGCTGTAGGTGGTGTCAGGATCGAGCGGAGTCCTGATTATACCTGCAGCCAGATCGCGGATACCACCGAATGGATCTACAAGGGCTCCGAAATCCTCTTTCTGCAGGCTGAAAGCCATCGCATTGATAGTAAAGTCTCTGCGAAGCTGATCATCCTCCAGAGTTCCATCCTCTACGATTGGTTTTCGCGAATCTCTTCTATATGATTCCTTGCGTGCTCCGACAAACTCCACCTCGATGCCCTTGAACTTGAGCATGGCGGTTCCGAAGTTCTTGAATACGGACACGTAACTATGGACACGCTCCCCCACGGCCTGAGCGAGTTCTATGCCGCTTCCCTCTACAACTATGTCGATATCCTTGCTCGGACGACCAAGGAAACAGTCACGGACATAACCTCCGATGACAAAGGCTCTGACTCCCTTTTCGGCAGCCACCTCTGAGACAATGGAAAATATCTTATGGTCAAGAAAACCCTGGGTTATTGTTGCTGACATAACATTTCGTCATAAACCGGAACCTTGTCGACAAAGACAAAACCCGCATCTTTCCTCCGGCAGATGAAGGTCTTCGTTCCGTTTGTAATCATTATATACTTCACGTTCAGAGCCATATTATATCTGATGGCCTGATCAAGGACTTCCTGAGTCAGCGCAACTTCCGGCCTCTTGCACTCCACCACCATAAGCGGCTGTGCCTTACGGTCATACACCAGAATATCCGCTCTGAAACTTTTTCCTCCGAGCTTGAAGCCGGTTTCACTCATCATCATGTGCATCGGCACACACATACTGCGGGAAAGAACGCCTATGCACCATTGGCGCACCTCCTCCTCAGGAGTAAGCACGACTTCCTTCCTCCTTAAAGGATCCCATATTGTATGCCTGTCATCCATAAACTGCAAATATATCAATTTTAATGTTATTTTTGCATAACCAAAAAGTGCAAAATGAGAAAAAAGAATGACCTGGAGATAATCTATGAAGATGATTGGCTGATTGTGGTAGACAAGCCAAGCGGCCTGCTATGCATGTCGACAGGAAAATCAAATGAAGACACCGCTTATTCCAGAGTATATGACTATGCTGGAAAGATATTCATCGTCCATCGTCTGGATCGCGACACATCCGGCCTGCTGGTCTTTGCAAAGGATCTGGAGACCAAGCTTGCATTGCAGGAAAACTGGGAGGAGGCTGTTCTGGAACGCAGGTATTCAGCGGTTCTCGAAGGTAAGATAGATGACGATGAAGGATGGATCGAGACATGGCTGTATGAGAACCCCAGATCCCTGATGGTACACTGTTATGGATTAAGGGAAGGAGACAGTCCTCAGAAACCACCTCGCAAAGACTGGCAGTTTGCAGCAACCCGCTGCCGTACCATAAAGCGAGGAGAAATAGCCGGAAAGCCTTACACAATTGTCGAATTCGATCTTGAAACAGGCAGGAAGAATCAGATACGCGTGCATTCGCAGTGGATAGGCCACCCTATAGCTGGAGACCGAAAATATGGTGCGCAGACCAATCCTTTCGGAAGACTTGCACTACATGCCCAAGGATTGTCATTCATACATCCATGGACAGGCCGTACAATGAAGTTCAGATCTAAGACACCTCAGAAATTCAAGATATGAAAACTGAAAAAAGCATTTTACCTTCCAGACTGGACGAAATTCCTCTCAGCGTCATGAGATGCATGCCCGACGATGGAATACAGGTCAAGGGTATCGTTCAGATAGCTCACGGAATGTGCGAGCATAAGGAAAGATTCATCCCTTTCATGGAATACCTTTGCGGAAAGGGATATGTATGCGTGATACATGACCATCGAGGTCATGGCGAATCGGTCACATCCCAGGACGACCTCGGATACTTCCACACCGGCGGATGGAAGGGAATCGTCGATGATATCCTTATTGTCAACGAACACATCAGGAGCCTCCATCCGGGCATTCCGTTCTTCCTCTTTGGACACAGCATGGGATCGCTTGCAGTACGCTCATTTACAAAAAGATACGACACCATCATCAATGGACTCATCGTATGCGGCAGTCCGAGCAGAAACCCGGCGACAGGAGCAGGAAGGATGCTTGCAAGAGTGATAGCTTCAATAAAGGGAGACCGTCACAGGCCGTCCTTGATTCATAAGATTGCATTTGAAAACTTCAACAGCAGATTCGTTTCTGAAGGCGAAAACGCATGGCTCAGCACAGACAGGACTATTGTCAAGGAATACAATGATGATCCTCTATGCGGCTATATGTTCACGGCTAACGGTTTCACCGGACTCTTCGACCTTATGCTGGACACATATTCTGGCAAAGGATGGAATGTCTGCAACCCATCTCTTCCGATACATTTCATTGCGGGAGCGGACGACCCATGCATAACGAGCCACAAAGATTTTGACAAGGCTGTCGGCCACATCAGATCCGTCGGATATGCAAAGGTCACAAACAGACTTTATGAAGGCATGAGGCATGAAATCCTGAATGAAACAGACAGGATGACGGTGTGGAATGATGTGCTTGATACCCTGGATTCGTGGGCTGATTAAAATCAGGACAGGACAGAACGGATCATGGACAGTTCGCGCATTGACGTGGCTGTCCAGTCCATGCTGTCCGGAACCGTCTGCATCATGTCCGAGTCCAGCATGTCTACCGCTTTGACGGCCATTGCTTCGACAAAGCCTTCCCCATGAGAAACCACGCTTTCACAGCCTATCATTTCGGGTATTCCGCCCACATTTGAACCTACCACCTTTGCTCCACATCTTACAGCTTCAGCACACACAAGCGGAAGACCTTCATTAAAGCTCGGAAGGAGCATCACATCAATGCAATTCATGACTGAAGGCATTTCATCAGCCGGAACATTTCCCCAGAACCGTACAGCAATTGTTTCATCCGACAGCATGGCCGGTTCGACAGCATTGCGTAGCTTACCGTCGCCTACCATCCAGAACTTCACGTTTCCGTCATAACGTGACCTGATAGCATGGAAGATCGCCGGAAGAGACCTTACATTCTTGACTTCTACGATACTGCCGACAAATGCTACGATCTTATCTCCCGGCAATACGCCATATCCTTTCCTTAAAGATTCACGCTGCTCATCAGAAAACTTTCTAAAAGCGTCGGATACACCATTATACAGAACTTCCTTTCGGACTCCTCTTATAATTCTTTCAGACTCGTTCAGCAAGGCTCTGCTTACAAAGCAGCTGCATGCTGCATTCTCCATAACTTCACGGGTTGCATCAAGAACCAACGGATTTCGCCACGGATGCGTATGCACATCGGAACCGTGCCATGTAACCGCATACGGAATAGCATAGGCATGAAAAGCTTCCAATGCCATCAGACCGCCAGTAAAGGAATGAGCCATGATCATATCATATCCTGAGAACCTGCTGACGTTCTTCTTAATGAACCTGGTGAAGAAAAAAGGTCTGCGGTGCAGTTTCTCTACAATCATGTGGTCGATTATCGAAAAGTCATACCAGAGCATATTGTATTCGATACCGTCCAGCTGATATGAAGGGCAGCGTTCTTCAACATAAGGAGTATGCCGCATCCTGCGTGTAAAGGCTGTATCCCAACTATGGATGCAGAAGACGTCGACCTCGCACTCTCCTGTATTCTTCAGATGAAGTACGCGGTTATGCACTGCATTGAATAGTCCTTTCCTGTCAAAAGGGCTGCTCTCGAATATGACGGCTATTCTATGCATGGAAAAGCGATCTGATTTTTGATGTCAAACGATATACCTTAACGCTGAGAGCGACACGTCCGACCTTGTAAAGCATGATATTGAAGATCTGGCCTGGACGCACGGAGAAAAGTCCCAATGAAGCATCCTTGGACATCATTTCATATAGCCATCCGACATAGTTCTCATCCAGAAGGGAAGTTCTGCGTGTCAAGAAAATATTGAGGATACGGCATATATACCTACCCACTATATCCTTATGATACAATGAATTAAGCTTAGCACTGGATGGATAACGCTCTGCCATATCAGTCAGAACCTGAGCATATAAAGGCAGAAAACGGCGAAGCTGCATCAGATGTCTGTCCGAAGTGATATCACTTCCCAATGATCCCGGGCGTATATGATAGGCATATACCGGGGTATGGCATGTACATGCCGAAGTGCATGAATCAAGGAAAGTGAATACGAAAAGTTTGTCCTCCGCATAGCTGAGATCCTCGCAGAAACGAAGGGATCCGACAGCCTTGCGCCTGAACATCTTTGACCACGGTGCATCCAGCATCTCACAGTTACGTCTGATGTTATCATCAAAGAATGATTCCATCTCAGCTCCCTTATACGTCCTGTCCTTAAGTGGAAGAATCTCTTTACCCGGTATGCCTCCGATGAAAGTCGTGTATCCTCCGATGACAACCTCCTCACCGGTAACTCCTTCCATCATCCTTTCCAAGGCCTCCGGAAGCAATGCATCATCTGAGTCGACGAACATGAGATATTCTCCTTTCGCCAGATCGATACCTGCATTGCGCGCCGTGCTTACTCCCCCGTTCCTCTTGTGGATGGTCCTGAAACGGGGATCGGTCGCAGAATATCTGTCGCATATCAGCGGAGATGAATCAGTACTTCCGTCATCCACCAATATGACCTCATATGACATGTAGCTCTGTTCGGATATGCTTTCCAGACACCTGTCAAGATATTCCTCAGCGTTATACACCGGTATTATTATACTTATCCTGCACTTATCCATAATCAACGCATGTTATTCCATACCTAATGAAACTCGTAGAAAATCCAGCGAAAGGGCTCTTCTTTCAGCCAGAATCCTGTCCGTCTCTTCCCAATCTATATCCGAAAGGAAGAATTCCCCGTCATCTTCGGGATCGATTCCATGCACCAGCCTCATCTCCAGTCCGAACATTGACAGGAGGGAATTCAGCCTTGCCATTCCCCTGCGGCTGTTACCTGTAGCAATAAAACGCTTGTGAAGCATGATTGCCAGCACGCATCCATGAAAAGAATCCGTAATGATAAAATCAGCATTTATGAAAGATGCCAGCCACTGCTCAAGTGAAGGCACCACCCTTTCTTCCACAGGCCTGTCATTCACATAAGGATAGACAGAGCTGTCATGTACCTTCATTCCGGAAACCTTCTTCATGAAATCAATGACATGGCTCTTCTCCGATGAAGGATCAAGGATATACGTCATTATGCCCCCGGTCTTTTCTGAAACATCGGCCGAAGAAGCAAGTTTCCTATAAATCCCGGCATTCAGAAGCATTACCGGGTCAAGGACATGAACCGCCTTGTCGCACTCAAACCATTCCGCACACATCCCCACAGCTGAATCCTCGCGTACCGACACACCGTCGAACAGTCCCAAAAGTCTCGAGCAGGCCTCGAGCTGCATATACTCATACTCCAACTGATCCGTACCGAAAGATGCTGCATATGCGACCCTCTTCACAGTCCAGCCTTCGGCAAATCCCATAAAAGCATCCTCTATCTTTCCGAAGAATCTAGGTCTCCAGACCTGATCGCTTCCGACCACAAAGGCATCATACTCCCCTTCGCTGATTTCCGAATACGCTCCAACGACGCGAGGCTTTATATAGTTATTCACAAATAAGGATGTATTTGCAGACAGAACCGGCAGTTCTCTCTTATAACGTATTTCCCTGAAGACCTCGGGAGCCCCAGATCCTTTGAACAGTTTCATCATGCCTCTTTTGGCATATAGAAAAAGTGCTCCGGGACCTTTTGGCAACTGCATCTTGTCACGGATGTCTATCACTTCGGCTTCATGTCCCATTTCATCCAGCACTGACTTCAGGGCATATGCCTGAAGCAGGCCACCATAATTGGTATGCAGGGGAAGAGTAATGACAGCTATCTTCATTTCATGATCCTCCTCTTCAGTTTTGAAAGTCCTAAGCGGACCGTACGGCATAACATCTTAAAAACGGGCCTTTTCAGCATATAGCTTTTCATATATCCTATCAGGTCCGGAGCAGAATGATATCCCTTGAAGAACTCCTCGCGGCGCTCCGGCATTACAATGCTTCCGGCAAAGCCTCCATTATTCTTTATTGCAGCATACCGATCGACCCTGGTCGTTGAAACTCCTGTTTCACTTAGCAGAGTCTGTCCTTTCTCTGTATTTACCAGCACCATAGAAACCCCTTTATCGTCATTCATTTCCGGAAGTACGTCAGCAACACTCCACAGATCAGCCAATGTCAGATCGGCACCACTCCTTCCATTACGTGCAGGACAGCTGTAACACGACGGACGAAGTGTCATATCCTGAACAAACAATGCCATATAAGGATCTTTCCAATATGGTTTTGTTACAGTTGCTTCTGCAGTCGAATAAGTAAAATGATAATGCATCCATCCGGAAGATTTATCTCTGAATTTCAATGATATGACCGGAGACCCCTCCTTCTTTCCCAATGCAGCGACATATTTTTCAAATAACCCGGGGCTTGGAACACCATGACATGCACAATCCACAGCAATCAGTCCGTCATATTGTCTGCCCAGATATGACCTGAGACCTGCTATCTGGCACGGAGTGCCGGTGAACAGCACTTTTCTTCCTTCCTCAAGGTAATACTTCGCTTCTTCAAATGTTCCGTAAAGGTCGCTCTGCACATATTTCGAACCGCGCATCCTTTCCACACCAGCCATATCCTCCGCGTCTGTATGACCGACTGTCATATCATCATTCATGACAGACCCGAACACAACTCCTCCATCATCCAGGACTCTCCTTGCAAGTTCGGGGAATACTCCACCCGACGAGCTTGCAGCCACATACTCACCGCTTCTTGCAGCCAGAACCTCCAGCGGTTCCACAACATCTGAAGGATGCAGCACAGGGCACACGGCCTCGCACTTTCCACATCCTATGCACCTGTCGGGATTAGCCATAGGATAATCAAATCCCTCACGGTCCCTGCGCATGACAATACACTGGACAGGGCATGCATTCATGCATGCCGTACAGCCGCAGCAAAGTGATTTGTCGGATATCTTTATCATTTCACGACTCTCCTGACATAATTAATAAGTTCCTTGCGCTCCTCACACCTGAAACCGACAAAAACGACTGACACAAGTGCAGATAATACACATATTGTCACACTGGCACAAAAACCGATGAAGTCCGACGGCAAACTCCTGAATACCAGCATTGGTACGACCAGAGAGACTATTGTGACCGTAATTACATTAAGGTATACTTCCCTCAAATATCTGCCGATTTCAAGTCCTATCATCTTCTTCAACATCACCAGCCTGACAAAGAAGCATATCTGAGATATGATGATTGCCACCACTACCGTAATCTCCGGCATAGCCCCTATCTTGAGACAGACATACGAAACCGGTATATTCAGCAATTGAAGTCCGCCGACTGCGAGCTGATAGTTACGGATACGTCCTGTTGCAAGCATCGCTGTGATAAGAGGATTGGAAATGGATTCGCTCAATGCAAAAACAAGAAAAAGCTTTACGAAAAGAGAGGCGTGCTCCGGCACATCCTTCAACCATACTCCCATCAGATATTCAGTATTGAACAATATAGGTAAAGCTATCATGAACAGGAGATAATACGACATTCTTGAAGAACGTCTGAGAAGAGGGAAAAGATATCCCATGTCACCTGATGCATAAGACTTTGTTATCTGAGGGTTTACTGCCGTCATGAAATTTGTTACAAATCCCTGGACAGCTCCATTCAGCTGGACAGCAACTCCACGGGCAGCATTGACGGCAGGCCCGGAAAAAAGGTTCACCAATATGTTTCCGCCATGATCTCTAAGCACACCGGAAGCGACCCCGATGAAATTCCACCCTGCAAATGAGAACATTTCCTTTATCAACTGACGATCAAATACAGGACGATAACGGCATTCGTTGAAATTGGCCCTGCAGTAGATTCCATAGGATATACGGACGATTAGAACTACAGCAGACATAAGGACTGAATAAAGGATCAGCTTGTCACCTGCAGAACGCATGATCATAAATGCAACTGCAAGTCTGAGCAATCCATCCATAAGTCCGATATATGCATACGCTGACATTTTTTCATGGGCTGTTATCGAGGCCATCTGCGGTACGCTCATCAGATTGATGACAAAGGCAAGAAGAGAAAAATGAAGTACCCATTTCGCAGCCGGAATCCTGGACGGTTCTATGGTCATTTCATTCTCTATGAACCATAATCCTATCGGTTCGGCAAAAATCACAACTATCAGAGCCAGAATCATCTGGATAGTCACTGCTGTCGAATATACCATATTCAGCTGTGCATCCGTCCCCTTTCCCATCTCGAAGGTTATGAATCGGGAAACAGCTGAATTCAAGGCACCGGATATTATGGTGAACATGGCGACAACGCCACCTACAACATTATAAATACCATAGTCATTTTCACCCAGAGCAGACAGAACTACACGCGAAGTATACAGGCCGACAAACATGAGAGCCAGCATCCTGACATACAGCATCAGGGTGTTTTTCGCTATTCTTCTGCTTTTTACTGAATTATCCTGCTCCATGTTGTACAATCCGTATAAAAAGTCAAATTTAATAAAATTTGGAGATAATTCGTAAAAGATTCTTCATTTCATTTAAAATGGCGGAGAATTGGAAATTATTTTTGGTAATATCATGGATTATCCCTACCTTAGACGACGATTATGAACACTAAACACTAGCAGATATGGTAAGATATTGTGTAATGTGGAAGTTCAAGCCATCAGATGGCAAGACTTCTAAAGAACTCGCCGAAGACGTCAAGGAAAAATATGAGTCCCTCCTGGGACTCGTGCCAGGTCTTAAGAGCATTGAGGTAGGCGTTAACAGAAATGAAGGCAAGACTTCATACGACGCTGTAATGCTTGCGGACTTTGACAGCTGGGAGTCTCTCGCAGCTTACAAGGCAGATACCTTGAGGGGCAACGTTATAGAATACGTAAAGACCATTGCAGAAGTTCGTGCAAAAGTCGAGTACGAAAGATAGGATTCATAATCCTTAAGGAAAGGGTCACCGTGATGGTGACCCTTATTTTACGGATACAGTTAAAGAAAACCATGATAATCAGAGAACAGGATATCGAACTTTCACACCTGGAGAATTTCAAGGGCGGCGAAAAGCATCTGGAAGCACGCATGTACTTCGACGGAACCAACAGGATACTGACTAAGGCACGACTGATACCAGGTGCCTCTATCGGAACACATACACATGAGGACAGCTGCGAAGTGATATTCATTCTGGAGGGCTGTGGCAGCATCCTGGAAGAAGGCATGAAAAAAGCAGTACAGGCCGGTGATTGCCTGTACTGCCCTAAGGGTGGAACCCACAGCCTGATAAACGACTCCGACGCCGATCTTGTATTCTGCGCCGTCGTTCCTCAGCAGTAGTTACTTCTGATATTTCTTTGTATGCTCAGCTATGAGATCGGCATCATCAAAATAGTCGATCTGCATGGCTTTGCGCACTTCTGCAAGTGTCTTCGCTGCCTCTGCACGAGCCGCCTCTGAACCCTTGCGGAGGATTTCGTATACATGAGGGATGTTCTGCTCATACTGTGCTCTTCTCTCACGCATAGGCTGGAGGAAGTCTTCCATGATGTTGAAGAGGAACTTCTTGCACGTACCGTCTCCGAGTCCGCCGCGACGATAATGATCCTTCATCTCATCAAGGCTTGCATATTCAGGAAGGAACTTCGCGAAATGTTCTGGCGTACTGAACGCATCAAGATATGTAAACACGACATTACCCTCGACATGTCCAGGATCGGTGATCTGGAGGTGTTCCGGGTCCGTATACATGCTGTTGACCTTCTTCTTGATTTCCTTCGATGTATCAGAAAGATAGATGCAGTTTCCGAGCGACTTGCTCATCTTGGCCTTTCCATCGGTACCAGGAAGGCGGAGGCATGCTGCATTTTCAGGAAGAAGCATCTCCGGAATGACAAGTGTCTCTCCATATACAGCATTGAATTTATGTACTATCTCACGTGTCTGCTCGATCATAGGAGCCTGATCAACACCTACCGGCACAGTTGTGGCCTTGAACGCTGTAATATCTGAAGCCTGGCTGATCGGATATGTAAAGAATCCTACAGGTGTTCCTTTCTTGTTCTGATTCTCATCTTCATCTCCTTCTGAAAAGCCTCTCAGCTGGATCTCCTGCTTCACGGTAGGATTACGCTGAAGACGCTGTACAGTCACGAGATTCATATAATAGAATGCAAGTTCGCAGAGCTCAGGAACCTGAGACTGGATGAAGATCGTAACCTTCTCAGGATCGAGTCCTGCCGAAAGATAATCAAGAGCTACTTCTATTATGTTCTGTCTGATCTTTTCAGGATTGTCTGCATTATCGGTCAGAGCCTGAGCGTCGGCTATCATGATGAATATCTTTTCAAATTCACCTGAGTTCTGCAGCTCTACCCTTCTCTTCAGAGAACCTACATAATGACCGAGATGAAGTTTTCCAGTAGGACGGTCACCTGTCAAAATTACTTTTCCCATATGTTGATGTTATAGATTTGGCGTTATTATTGGTGATTTCACCACAAAAATCACACAAATATAACAATCTTTTCATTAATGTTCATATTGAACGGAGGATTTGATATCTTTGCTCTTGTAACTAAAACCACAAAAAGATGAGAAAAATCATTTTCAGCATGATTTTCATGCTTATGCCGCTTGCTGCGGCTTTTGCACAGGACGTAATAGGAAAGTGGAAACTTGAAGACGGAAGTGCAATCGTTGAAGTCTATAAGCACGGAGACGCATTCAATGGAAAGATCGTATGGCTCAACAACCCGAACGGACCTGACGGAAAGCCTGCGACCGACAGAAACAACCCTGACTCGAATCTTCGCAGCCGCCAGCTCATGGGGCTCAACATGCTGAGCGGACTGAAGGCATCCAACGGCGAATATTCCGGTGGAAAGATCTACGATCCGGGTAACGGAAAGACCTATAATTGTTCCATGAAGGTAGATGGCAAGGTGCTCAAGGTCCGTGGTTCGCTTGACAAGAAGGGTCTTATCGGAAGAACAATGGACTGGTTCAGAGTGGAGGAATAAGAATCAATATTGCTCTTTGGAAAGGACGATTCTGTAAAGGTTGCAGCCTACAAGATTGCCGAGCACGATGCATATGTATACTGTAATGATCTGAAGGGCATGAGCCTTCCAGAAAGCCAACGGAACACACATGTAATAGAATGCATCGGCAACGCAGTGGGTAAATCCGCATATGATGAAAAGCGGCACACCGAAAAGCAGTGGCAGGTACTGCTTCTGACGTGCAAACTGCACGGCTGTCGTCATGATGAAGCCGCATCCTATACCAAGAAGACCGCAACGTAATGCACCGGTGCGAAGACGCAGTTCAAGTATTCTTTGAGCTGCGTCTTGTATTTCCAGAGGAGTGACACGGGCGAGGAGTGATGCGATGAAACATCCTGCTATATTTCCCAAAAGTATCATGAAGAGGCTTCCCACCTCATTCTTCATTATGAATCCTGCAGTACCGGTATACAACTTCAATTTATAGCCTACTACTGTAAGAAGTCCGAAAGAGAAAAGTACTGCACCTGCAAGAGAGCCATATGCCTCAGACTGAACTCCGGCAGCAAGAAAGCCGAAGCCGGCAGTTCCGATAGCGATGCCGGCAAATATCGATGATCGCAACAGATTTTTCATAAGCTTTATTTTCAAGTACAAATATACATCAATCAGATTTATGGTGCAATGATTCCACATTCACAACAGTAAGTACTCCTCCCTACACTTTGAACCTGACGTTGAAATCAGAAAATGAAAGACCATATATTCTTTCTGAATCATCATGATACGAAGGTCGGGGATCCAGTCTCAACGTCTCGATCAATGCCGGTATAACGGACTTGTCACGTATCTTTTCAGAAAGGTCTGTCGGGAAAACGACCTTCAGGGAACGTTCTTCCAAAGAATCCACATAACCGCATACGGCCTCAGGTCTGGCATCAGCATATCTTATATATGGCTTGATGTCATAAATCGGAGTACCATCCATGAGATCCGCACCGCAGACATGTATGACCGGGCCTTCATTGGTCGAAAATTCTATCGATTCCAATTTTACACACGAGAGTCCGAGAGGGTTGGGTCTGAACGGTGACCTTGTCGCAAACACACCCATGGAAGCATTGCCTCCGAGTCTTGGAGGACGTACTGTAGGCTGCCATGATGAAGTGGACCGATTCGCCGAAAACTCCCATATAAGCCATATATGAGAAAAGTCTTCCAGTCCCCGCAAAGCATCAGGATTGCGGTATTCCGGTTCGAATACAATCCTCCCGCGCAGACTTCTGGCCAGTCCGCTCTGACGAGGTATCCCGAACTTTTCAGGGAAATCCGTCCTTATATGTGCTATCGGTCTGATTTCCATAAAATGAAATATGAAGTAAAAATACTAAAGTTTCCGGATATTCGCTAACTTAGGGGCCGCAAAAAACAAACATTGGATATGAAACTCAAATTGACGACATTTATGGCTATCGCATTGGCCTTTTCATCATGTGGAGAAACAGATGAATGCAAAATAGATTCATTGGGTGTGACTGTAGACGCTGATGAAAACCGAGAATATTCCTACACGGACAAAAAGGCAGGTTATTGGTATGGCACCACCCATCAGGAAGAGCTGCAGTGGTACTCGGGATGGAACATGGCGAAGAAACGCATTCTGGCAGACTATACAATCTCCGTCGACGGCAAGGAACTGGACAGGAGTGAAGCGGAATGTACGGTATATCCCGACCGACTTGTACGTAAATGGGACAATGCGGTAGAGACATTCCGCATGGTGGACAATCTTCCGATAATACATATCGGTATCGAAACAGACGGGGCTGAAACATCCATAAGCCTGGACCACAGTCTGATTCAGGAATCACACACAGATGGCTACTTCACTTACTTCACTCCTGCTGAAGCTCCTCAGATGCGCATAATGTCGGGAAGTGACGGCAAAGACGGATTCATACTTACTTATGGTACAGAAGAGGAATGCAGAGCCCTCCATGCTGAATTTCTTGCTAATGGAGAAACTCTCATCAAGCAAAGAAAAGACAGGATCAACTCACTTGTGACGGAGTTCAATCCGACAAAATCGAATCTTCCTGAACTGGACAAGGCTCTCGACTGGATTACCATCACAATGGATGAACTCATCACAGAGCAGCAAGGTAACGGAATCTATGCCGGCCTGCCATGGTTCAATGAATATTGGGGACGAGACATGTTCATTTCAATGCCCGGCGCATGTCTTGTAACAGGACAATTCGAAGTGGCGAAACAGATTCTAAAGGATTTCGTCAAGCTTCAGGACACGGATCCCGAATCCGAGACCTACGGACGCATTCCTAACAGAGCAAACCTCGAGGGCATTCTCTACAACACCACAGACGGAACTCCAAGGCTCGTGATCCAGGCATTCGAACTTGCAAAATATTCAGGAGACACCGAGTTCCTGGAAGAGATATATCCAGCAATAAAGATGAGCATCAATGCATCGATTGCAAACTACATGGACAAGAAGGGCTACCTGACACATGCCGATGCAGATACATGGATGGACGTAAAGCGCAACGGAATTCCGGGATCGCCTCGCGGCAACCGCGCGAACGACATCCAGGCATTGTGGTACGAACAGCTGACAGCAGGCAGCAGGATCGCAGCTCTGATGGACGATATCAGCTCTGCAGAGGAATGGAGCGGACTCGCGCAGATGCTTGCAGGAAACTTCGAGCATGACTACTGCGACAAGGAAAACGTCATGATATACGACCATCTGAATGCTGACGGCACACCTGACCTGCAGTTCCGTCCTAATCAGCTCTACTGCTTCGACCTGATCAATGACGACGAATTCAAGCAGAAGGTCACAAGACGTTCATGGGAAGAACTTGTATATCCATGGGGAGTAGCCTCACTTGCACAATGGGACCAGCAGTTCCATCCACAGCACGAGAACTGGCACTACTATCATAAGGACGACGCATACCACAACGGAACCATATGGCTATGGAACAATGGTATGGCAATGCAGAGAATGATAGAATACGGACAGGTTGATGCCGCCTGGGAGCTGTTCAAGAACATGAACCGCCAGGCTCTTCATGAAGGAGCGGTCGGCAGTCTCAGCGAAAATGCAGATGCCCATCCACGAGAGGGACAGACATGGGTCAACCGTTCCGGCACATTCCTTCAGGCATGGAGCAATGCAGAGCATCTCCGTGTATGGTACCAGCATTTCCTGGGCATCCGTCCCGACCTCCTGAACGGAGTCATCGTAGTAGAGCCTCACCTCCCATCGGAAATCACATCGCTCGAAACTTCAGTGAAGATCGGCAAGGGTACACTTCACTACAGGTATAAGGACGGAAAGGTTACAGTCAAGCTTGATGGCATCGATGCCGAGCTTCAGATTTCAGAACCTTCCGGCCAGACCGGATCACCAGTCTTTGATGGCGTGGAATTCTGTCAGCCGGATCCGCTGGATAGCTACCCATGCTTTGCGACATATCACGAGACAGCACTGACATACTAGAATACAAGGGCCGGAAATTTCCGGTTCTTTTTACTTTGAACAAATATTTCTGATAACGAAAAAACCTCAACAGAATTGCTTCTGCCGAGGTTTTCTGTGGTGTCACCGGCTATAAAATTTGATACTCCCTGATACTGTTTTCCGTAACAAATTCGATTCTCACACCCTATTTGTTACTTCCTGCAATTAAATGGAGTAAAAAATCAGTTATACATATAGTTATACACTGACACACTAAATGTTGTTCTCACTCCACATTTCGCACTGTGTCATGATCGTCTCGAGTGCCATTTCCTGACCTTCTGGAGGATAATTATATTTCTTGAGGAGGCGTTTGATAATACGTCTCATACCGGCACGTGCACTCTCCTTCATATTCCAGTCAATTGTTTTATTTGTACGTAATGCCTCTGTAAGTTCGCGCGTAATTGCTATCAGCTGATCATTTGTATAGAAATCCTCAACTGCTTCTGGCCTAGTCAAGGCATCATAGAATGCCAGTTCTTCTGATGTAAGATTCAGTTTCTTTCCATCGTCTTCACCGTTAGCGATAGCATGCGCGGCTTTCAATAATTCTTCAATCACTTGCTCATTAGTAAGCATTCCCTTGAGATAATTACTCATTGCATTTGCAAGTATTTCAGAAAACTTCTGTGCCCGTACAGCATTGGTACGCTGATATATTCGAATCTGCTCGGCAATGAGTTTTCTCAACAACTCTACAGCGAAATTCTTCTGTTTCATCTGAGAAATCTCTTCCAGGAACTTCGGATCAAACAAAGAAAACTCTTCGTTGACATCCGAAAAAAGATTGATAACTCCGTCGCTCTTGATACTCTGTTTCAGAAGTTCATTTATACGTTCATTTATTTCCTTAAGAGAGATCTTACCCTTTCCTTCAACACGTGTAAGCAACGTACGTACAGCTTCAAAATAAGCTGCCTTCAATCTTTCCTCACGATTCAGAAGGCTCTGACACAGAGACAATAACTGGCGGAGTAACAATGACTCCTTTATGTATAATTGCTTTATATCCACTCTCGTCGGAGATTGCAGAAAATCCACGCCCCCGCTGATTGCCAAAGCACGCTCCATATCTGACTCCCCATAAAAAGCAGAATAATCAAAACCATGCAATAAATCATGGCACACTTCCAGTTTCTTTTGAAACTCCGGATATGCTGTCTTTGCTATATCTGTATCTCCATAATTTCTACGGTCGCGGACAGTATAATCGTTCATTGCCCTCTTTAGTGCCGATGCAATACCGACATAATCCACTATCAGTCCGCCCTGCTTGTCTTCGAACACTCTGTTAACTCGCGCAATAGCCTGCATCAGATTATGTCCGGACATTGGTTTATAAACATACATCGTCGATAACGATGGTACATCAAAGCCTGTAAGCCACATATCGACAACAATCACGATTTTCAGCGGACCCGCATCATCCTTGAACTGTCTTTCAAGTTCTTTCTTATGACTATCGTTACCTATTATTGCCCTCCACTCCTCAGGATCTTTATTACCGGAAGTCATTACGACAGCCAACTTATCCCTCCATTCCGGACGAAGTTCAAGCATCCTGCGGTATATTTTCATAGCAATCGGACGAGAGTATGCCACAATCATAGCCTTTCCTGTCTGCTCGAACTGTCTGTAATCTTCATAATGTCCAACTATATCTTCTACAAGTGAGGATATAGTATCATCTGCGCCTAGTATAGAATCCAGCCGTCCGAGTTCATGTTTGCTCTTCTCTATAGCATATTCTTCCGCTTCCGCTGCCATTGAGTCATACTCTTCATCAATACGACGCAATGTCGCCTCATCAAGCTTAAGGTTAACAACGCGACTTTCATAGAACACAGGACGTGTGGCACCGTCTGCAACAGCTTGCGTCATATCGTACACATCGATATAGTCGCCAAAAACTTCACGCGTCGAACGATCCTTCTGGGAAATAGGAGTACCCGTAAACCCTATATATGTCGCATTAGGCAGGGAATTTCTCACACGACGCGCCGCACCTATCTTCACCTTGCCATCCTTATCTATCTTCTCCGTCAATCCATACTGACTTCTATGAGCCTCGTCTGCCACCACCACAATATTACGTCTTATAGAAAGAGGTTCTTCATTCTCCTCAAACTTCTGCATTGTGGTAAAAAATATTCCGTTTGCCTCGCGTTCCCTCAACAGTTCACCGAGATGTTTGCGACTTTCCGCCTGTATCGGCACCTGACGAAGAAATTCCGAGCATCTGGCGAATTGACGATATAATTGTCCGTCAAGATCATTTCGGTCAGTCAGTACAACTATCGTCGGAGACGAAACAGCATCTTGCAACCTTTTGGCAAAGAAGACCATAGAAAGTGACTTACCCGATCCTTGAGTG
>JAFZDJ010000142.1 GCA_017561265.1 Bacteroidales bacterium | reverse complement strand
CCAATATCTATAGGCCATAACATCAATGCCCAGCAAGGCTACTTCAGCCTCATAATGTTCATTGGTAGCATTCGAGGCATTGCTTCCCTCCCAGATATCCTTAGGAGGAACACGATATCCCGGAGGACACGGATCTGTCTTGGATTTGGTACTTCCACCCCATGAGGCATAATCATCCTCATTGAATCCATGATAAGCCGTGCCGTTACCATATTTCTTGTCCTCGACCAAAGGGTTCCTGTAACCATATCTGTAATAGGCACCTATAATTGTTGAAGGCATCCATGTCTCAAGGCTGGAAATGGATGCCACCATTCCGAGATTTCTGTCGGCCATTGTCCTATTGTCATACATATTCCTCGTGAGGAGACCACCGATTCGGTTTGTCGCTCCCAGGTCACTGTTCGATCCGCTTCCCCAATCAAGTCCGGGAATGAACCACAGATGCCAGGACCATTCCACCTCTCCCGTCTCACCATTAAGTCGGGCAATGACTGCATTTCCACTCAACAAGTCGGAACTGTTTGCAACATTGAAGACAATGGTTGACTGCTTGCTCAACTCCTCATTGAAGGTTATCGTGATATTCGGATTGTCGCATGCAAGCAGCACATTTGTTCCGGTCTCACACATCTCTGCATTGGCAAGGCTGCTGAATGCACCCTTATATGCAGGCAAAAGATAAGTTCCTTCTGCAGTGATTATGTAACAGTTCGCAGCCTGTCCTTCCCTGGTCACATCATTGATGACCTCCTTGATCTCATCCATCTTTTCGACACGATGATCGGCGCTGCTGGTTCCATTGATTCGCACATAATTCCTGTATGTCGTGTTTCTGGACAGGTCAAAGTTGTCAGTGGAATTTTCACCTAGGTATATGTTGTACTTGGCATCGAAAGATGTTCCCTCTCGGTCAACAAGATAGCCGCTTATGGATACACATGCGGGTCTCTGTGTTCCACCTATGAGAGTAGGCTTGTTCGCCTGAACATTATTGCTGCCGCAGTCACCGAGTTTGTGCTCCGGAACATAAAAATATATTGACTTGTATTCCGGAGCGGTTGACGGGCTGTAATACAAGGTCTTGTTTACATTTGGAGTAAGGTTGTATGAGCCGATCTTTTCATTGTCCAGCTTGGCGCTGACCTGACTGTCGGCTACATTCGCGCATTCCGTAGCACCGCTTTGAGGCAGGAGGGGTACACGGGTCGGAATGTTCTTCACCTCGCACTCAACCATGCTGAACTGTGGCTCGGATGTCAGGATGCTGTTGTCTTCCTGGATGCCGAGAGAGACATGGAGCTCCACTCTTGCAAACAGGCGCTCAAGCTGAAATGCATAATAGCCTTCAGTCGGGTTGTATGGGGCATCTACTTCCTTCGAGCCGAACATCGGAAGGGCATACTCCTGGACGCCATCACCGTTCAGGTCTGTCTTGACAGGGACACCGATACAGCCTGTTTCCGCTACAGATGCATATGTCACGCTGAAATGATATGACTGAAGGGACGTCCATGTCGTGGTGTTCACTACAAAATCATTGTAGCATGACTCAAGGACATTTGCAAGAAAGCAGATCCTGAAACCGGGGAATATACTCAACACATCCCTTCCTATACTATAGGAGACTGCATTGTTCTCGTCGACTTCGGCAACACCTTTTATACGCAGCAGGCCATTGGCATCGAAAAGCAGGAAATATGCATTGTATATGGTATTCTCAAATAATGTAGGATCAAAGCCGTCCTCCCCCTCGTCTCCTTCTGCCTTCGTGCCGACAGTGGTCTTGACGAAATCCTTTGGAGAGGCATGGAAGGTCACATGAGACTCCACATCAGCATCCTGTACCGGAGCATAGAACTCCTCCTCGATACAGGAAGTGAATAATCCCGCAAGTATTAAGACTAATATATATTTCAATTTATTCTTCATGCTACTGGACTAATTGAAATCGTGGTTTATATCAAGTTCATTCCAGTCCATTATGCCGGAACTGACAATGTCTACGCGTTGTCCCGATATAAGCAGCTTATAGACATACTTCT
>JAFZDJ010000141.1 GCA_017561265.1 Bacteroidales bacterium | reverse complement strand
GTTTAAGGAATTTAACAATATATAGTATCGCGAACACTATCAATATGATGAGGATTCCGAGGAACCAGCCACCCATCTTCATCTTGAAGGACTGCCAGCCGGTGAGTTCTTTCTCCACTTCTACGGTCTCATACACGACAACGTCTTTGAAGACTACACTGTCACGATAGACGATCTTGGTCTGCACTTCTACGGGTTGCTGAAAAGGTTTGGTCTCAAGAGAATGAGCCAACAATCCATCTGATACGGAGGCTTCACTCTTAGCATATTCGTTCTCGAGAACAGATACAGTGTCAGCAGTAACGATCTTCTCTACAATCTTAGGAACTTCGAGAAAGACCGTGTCTGTCTGAAACACCGTCTCGACCCGAGTTTCAGTTATGATCTTCTCTGACGGTGCAGCCTGGCGGGCAGTCGCACAGGCTACACACAAGGCAGAGAAAAGAACGAGGATGAAGTTTTTCATAGGTTGGTTTTATTCGTGTCGGTCTGCTTTCTTGAGCAGCTCTGCTTCAAACTTATGGAATTTGATATCGTAGGATGCCTTCACACCGAGAATCGCCCCGCAGAGAACCAGGAGTTCGCTCACAATCGAGATCGCCGAATATGTAATCTCTCCAAGCGGCTCGATCCAAAACAGGCACACCATCGCAATCAGGACTCCGCAGCTGAAACTCGCCACTGCAAGACCGCCCTGCAGACGTGTGATTTCTATGTGGGACATCTTTGGCATAGGTCAATTACTGTTTATCTCTTACTGCGAAGAAGTAAATGAATGGTTCATATCCTGTAGCGGAATTGCTTGCCTCCGGCTTCGGTATGGTAATCACTCCGTTCTCAAGACGACCAAGGTAAGTTCCGCCACCTGGCACATCAGCCTGATGAGGGAAGCCGCTGATGTAGATATCGATATTAACGTCTGTAGGAAATCCCTCCAGAGTAATCACGAAATCTTCCTTCATGTAGTTGTAGCCATTGTCCGAGAACTGAGCTGTAAGGAAACACCAGCCCTCTTCAACAACGCAACACACGTAACTCTCGTACATGTCGTAATTGGCATACACGAAGTTCAGCTTTGTTGTAGGAGACTTCTCAATCGCTGACCTCTTGCCCTTCTGAACATAAAGAGTAGCAAGGATGATATCCACACTCTCCAGCTCATCATATATCGGCAGTTTCTCAATACAGATTGTGTTCTTATTCTTGATCCAGGTTGTCAGAACAGTACCGACACCATAATTCTTCTTGTAATACTGGTCCGGCCACATGAGCTTTACACTGTGCATGAAGCAAGAAGAATTGGAACTCTTGCCGAAAGAAAGATCCGGCACATAAATCTCCAGAACAGAAGCGTTGCGATACGCCTCATTCCTCGGGTCAAAAGTGATCTTCGCATTCAGGACCACCACTTTCTCAGACTGATAGTCCTTTATTTCAATGGCTCCACAGCCAAAGTTATTTCCTGTCGCTATAATCATAATTTAAACTATTATCTGTCAACAAATACTCCTGTAGTGTGAACCTCAGAAGGCTTCTCGTAATGGCCTGCACGATGCTTGAACGAAATCTCATAGTTACCAATCCACTTCAACACATCGACGCAATAAGTCTGAGGTGAATAGTCATTCTCAGCAGTACCACGTGCCAGAATCATAGTCTTTCCCTCGATGAAGTTCTTAGGTTCCTTTGCCAAGAAGAATGTCGAACATGCGACGCCATTCTCTCCATAGAGAAACGCATCTACGGAGCAAATTGCAGATCCAGGAGATAACTCAAAGTCAAGGCCTTCTCCGTAAGATTCCTCAGTCACATCGTCCTGAGTAAATCTTGCACGAGGAACATAAGTCTCATTGTAAGCTGTAGAGCCCTCTTTACAGATTGATGATATCCACATGCTTTCTCCAGTAAAGCCAGTCTCAGTATCGAGCCACCAACACTCGAGATAGTATTTCATGCCAGCCTGCGGAGCCACGCCGATAGTCTCTGTGAAAAGCTTCGTGATATTTGCCTCGCCCCAGTCGTCCACTATACCAGGAGCCACGATCACAGTCTTACTCCATCCGCTACTAGTTCCAGGGCTCTGAGCTGGAGACATCTTAACGACAAGTCTGTAAGTATCTGACGGAACCTCAAGACCTGTAAACACGATCATATCAGGAGAAATCCAAAGATCTTCGTAAATCACTTCAGGAACATCTGCCATATACACCGGAGCCTCCTCAAGCGGAGGCATGCCGACCATAGCTCGGTTGGAGTTGATGCGGACGAATGCATTGTGAGCAGTCAGGCTTGCTGCCTGGCCGAATGTGGAGATTCCCTTAAGATGACCAGCCAAGACCTCCCACTGGTTAATTTGGGAATCGGAGAGCTGTCGGAATGTGCGGGAGATCTTGGATAGTCGGTTTCTTGAGACCGCCTGAGCTGGCGTAACTATCTTGGAATGTTGGGCACGTGAGGAGAGGAT
>JAFZDJ010000140.1 GCA_017561265.1 Bacteroidales bacterium | reverse complement strand
TCTGCCCCAACTGCGGCAAGCACCACTTCACCTCTATCCGTAAGTTCAACCTGATGTTCAAGACCCAGATCGGCGTTACCGAGGACTCCTCCTCCACCGCTTACCTGCGTCCCGAGACCGCTCAGGGTATCTTCGTCAACTTCGCAAACATCCAGCGTACCACCCGTAAGAAGCTGCCCTTCGGCGTCTGCCAGGTTGGTAAGGCATTCCGTAACGAGATCACCCCCGGCAACTTCACCTTCCGTACCCGTGAGTTCGAGCAGATGGAGTGTGAGTTCTTCTGCCAGCCCGGCACCGACCTGGAGTGGTTCGCATACTGGAAGGACTACTGCGTCAACTGGCTGACCTCCCTGGGCATCAACCGCGACTCCCTGCGTCTGCGTGACCACGATCCCGCAGAGCTGGCATTCTACTCCCGTGCAACCACCGACATCGAGTTCCAGTTCCCCTTCGGCGGCGGCTGGGGCGAGCTGTGGGGCATTGCTGACCGTACCGACTATGACCTGGGCCGCCATCAGGAGGCTTCCGGCAAGAACCTGGAGTACTACGATCAGGAGAAGAACGAGCATTACATCCCCTACGTCATCGAGCCCTCTCTGGGCTGCGACCGCGTCGCACTGGCATTCCTGTGCGAGGCTTATGACGAGGAGCAGGTTGGCGTCGACAAGAAGGGCAACCCCGACATCCGTACCGTCCTGCGCCTGCATCCCGCACTGGCTCCCTTCAAGGCTGCTGTCCTGCCTCTGTCCAAGAAGCTGACTCCCAAGGCCGAGGAGATCTACGCCGAGCTGCGTAAGTACTTCATGGTCGACTTCGACGATGCCGGCTCCATCGGTAAGCGTTACCGCCGTGAGGACGAGATCGGTACTCCTCTGTGCATCACCGTCGACTTCGAGACCGTCGGCGACGAGAATACCCCCGCTGACAACTGCGTCACCGTCCGTGACCGTGACACCATGGAGCAGGTCCGTATTCCCATCTCCGAGCTGAAGGACTACATCGAGAAGAAGTGCTACTTCTGATCTGATACATTAGAATAATAGAAGGGAGAGCTTCGGCTCTCCCTTTTTTATGCCGGAATGTGCACACCAGGAGGACACAAAGGCGCGATGGAAAGAATTTCCGAAAAGTGTAAATTTGTGATTGACAAAGCATTTGGGCTGTGCTAGTATATGCAAGCTGTCCGCAAGGGGCAGCGAAACAGAGAATTGAATTTGAAAAGAAATGAAAAAAGTTCTTGACAAATATGATTTGATGTGATATCATATAAAAGTTGCTTACGGCGGCGAGACAATTGAAAAACACGGTTCGAAAAGTTTGAAAAAGAACGAAAAATAGTTCTTGACAAACGGTTTTGGATGTGTTAAAATTGAAAAGCTGTCAAACAAGCGGCGGCCACAAAGAAAGTCGAAAATCAAAAAACTTTGAAAAAAGTTCTTGACAAATGACTGAAGATGTGGTAAGATATAGAAGTTCGAGCGAGCGAAAGCGAAGCGAGAACACTTCACTGTACCTTGTAAATTGAATAACGTGAAGACGAACTAATTAACACCTTGGACAATTAATTATGGATTGTTTAAGCGATGTATATCGAATAACAGCCAACGAAAATTCTTGAGTAATATTTGCTAGACAAATTTATTCAAAAACTTGATTTGA
>JAFZDJ010000139.1 GCA_017561265.1 Bacteroidales bacterium | reverse complement strand
GTCGGAGAAAATTGATGTGCCGAAGTCAGAGCAGGTGATACCTGATGTCGCGGATGCATTGATAAAGTCTGGAGAGGCTACCTTCAAGGTGCTCGACACAGACTCAAGGTGGTTCGGAGTGACATACGCCGAAGACCGTCCGGGAGTCGTCGAGAAATTCGCAGAACTACATAGGGAGAAGGTTTATCCGGATAAACTATTCTGACCTACAGCATTTCAGGGATGACGCAAAACGTCATCCCTTGCTTTCATACCGTCACCGATGCAATAAGAAAAGCTGATTGCCGCAATAGAAACAAACATCAGCCAAACATTTTGGGAGTCACATATGCTCAATACCTTTGCCTCGGTTTTTAAAACATACAAATATGAAAGCATTATTGATTATCGTCAGCCTCATAGGACTGGCATTTGTAATGACAGCAGCGGACAAGATCCACAGCACCAGACAACTTAAAGCGGAACCAGTCAGACTAGATGACAAGGACAAATTGGGTGAAGCAATGAGAAGATACCACGAAATGGTTGATTAGAACAATTTAAAGGAAACGTCTAAAATGGAACTGAGACAGCTCAAATATTTCGTCAAGGCAGCGGAAACATTGAACTTTTCTGAAGCGGCACGCCTTCTGTATGTGACCCAGAGTACCCTGTCACAACAGATAAGGCAGCTTGAGCAGGAGCTTGACACTATGCTTTTCGACAGGGACAGCCATAACGTCACACTGACAGAAAGCGGTGAGAGGCTTCTTCCTTTAGCGAAGCGGACACTTCAGGATGCCGACATATGCGGATGCGCCATCAAGGACCTTAACAAGATGCTGTCCGGTTCCTTAAATATCGGTATTACTTACACTTTCGCCCCGATCCTTACCGAGACTGTGATCGCCTTCATGAAGGAGCATCCTGCAGTGAAGCTTAACATCTGCTACAAGACAATGGAAGAGCTGATGGAAAAACTTACAAAGCGTGAACTAGACTTTGTACTGTCATTCAGACCATCATCATTACATCCTGAAATCGAGTCGCACATCCTCTTCGACAATCATCTGGCTGTTCTGATGAACCGCAATCATCCTCTTGCTGAAAAGGAGAAGCTGACTCTGGAGGAGCTGCTCCCTCACAGAATCGCCATGCCGTCAAAGGGACTGCAGTCGAGAAACACCTTTGACAATCTCTTTCCACATGCTCACGAAAATCTGCATATTGTGGCTGAGATAAACGACGTGAACGTGCTTCTCGACGTAGTCAGCCGAACCGGACTTGTGACCATCCTGTCCGAGGCGGTAGTCAGTCAGAACGAAAGACTCAAGGCTATTGCATTGGACTATTCAGATAACATAATGCAGGGCTGCGTGCACACTCTTCGCAACAGTTATAGAAAAAGGGCTGCAGAGGAGTTCATAAAGATGCTTAGAGATTCCGAAGCGGTAAGGGTAAGGGCCAATCAATGGCTCGGATAATGAATTTCATAAATACACTTTTTGAGGGAGCAGAAGGAATCTGGAGTGGCGGCATAGCGCAC
This sequence comes from Bacteroidales bacterium, assembly GCA_017561265.1. The sequence goes on along the minus strand of JAFZDJ010000139.1, from coordinate 1,789 downwards.
ATCATCATAATAATCTCGATCGTAATCGCATTAGGCAAGCTGTTAGGTAACACGAGAATATGCGGAGTCTCCTTTGGGGGCACTTGGGTATTGTTCGTAGGTATCATATTCGGTCACTTCGGACTGACTATTGATACCAACCTGCTTCATTTCCTGAAGGAATTCGGTCTTGTACTTTTCGTTTATTCCATCGGACTTCAGGTAGGACCCGGATTCTTCTCAAGTTTCCGTTCCGGAGGACTTGGTCTTAACGCTTTGGCAGCTCTGGTCATAATGACCGGAGTAGGTGTCACTCTACTGTTATTCTGGATTACCGGGACTCCGATCACTACTATGGTCGGAGTAATGTCAGGCGCAGTGACGAATACACCGGGACTCGGAGCTGCCCAGCAGGCCTTCACCGACATCAGCGGTCATTCTGCGCCTGATATAGCATTAGGATATGCTGTCGCCTATCCTCTCGGAGTAATCGGATGTATTCTTGCATTCATCGTCATCCGTAAAACGATATACAGAACACCACCTACGATAAAGGATATAGACCACGGCAAGAAGATCGAAAAAAAGGCTGAAGTCATTGTCTCCCCATCGGGTAACGGATTCATTTCAAGAAAGATACTCATATCCAAGCCTAAGTTGAACGGAATGCCATTGTCAAGGCTTAACTTCCCGGAGAACCTCGGAGCTACCATTGTGCGGATCAATCGTTCCGGAATAGAGCTCGCCGCGACACCTTCTACCAGGCTGCAGTATGGCGACATGGTCAAAGTTGTCGGATCATCGGAAGCGGTGAAAGCAGTGGAGACCGTCCTTGGTAACTCAGTCAAAAGGCTTGATCATCCTAATCTGATACCTATATTTGTTGGAATTACATTAGGTTGCATTCTAGGTAGCATCCCGGTGGTATTTCCAGGCATTCCCCAGCCTGTGAAACTTGGATTGGCAGGCGGCCCGCTGATAGTATCCATCCTCATCAGCCACTTCGGTCCCAGATTCAAGGTCATCACTTATACGACTACAAGCGCAAATCTAATGATCAGGGAAATAGGCATCTCGTTGTTCCTTGCCTGCGTGGGCCTGGAGGCTGGTGAAAAATTCATTGAGACTATAGTCCATGGAGGTGGTCTGATATGGATAGCCTACGGAGCGCTGATCACGATTATACCTGTCCTTATGGGAGGATTTCTCGGACGATTCCTTTTCAAGATCGACTGCAACACATTGACCGGAGTACTTTCAGGAGCCTGCACAAACCCTCCTGCACTTGCCTATGCTGGAGAACAGGACAAGAACTCAGAGAGTGCCGCTGTCGGCTACGCGACAGTATACCCACTCTCGATGTTCCTTAGGGTACTTGCTGCCCAGCTGATGATTCTGTTCTTTCTTTAGATGGATAGAAAATCATCCAGGCTCACCTCGTCTCATTTCAAGTTACTGCAATTTTCATTATATTTGCAGTAACTTGATTTGTTTTTATATTATATCCGCTATGACCGATCGACTAGAAATTGCCAGACAGATTGTAGAGGAGACATGTCCTCATAGAAGGCTCAAGTTGGAGAACATACAGATGTTCTCCGAAGTAATACAAAGCAGGAAATTCCATAAAGGAGAGGTTATTCTCGCCGAAGGAGAAGTCTGTACATGTCTGTCGTATATAGAGAAGGGGCTTACCAGACAGCATTATGTCAAGCACGAGAAGGACATGACCGAACATCTGTCCTGCGAAGGAGGAGTCGTGTTCTGCATAGAGAGCTATTTCAACGGCACACCTACACACCTTGCAATG
>JAFZDJ010000138.1 GCA_017561265.1 Bacteroidales bacterium | reverse complement strand
CTGCAGGAGGCAATGCTGGGTATCCGGGCAAAATACGGCAAGAATTCCATTCTCAGGGGCATGAACTATGACCCGGCAGCAACCGGCAGGGAACGCAACGCCCAGATAGGAGGACATCGTGCATAAAACCACCGTTCGGGCGCCTATGCCACCTTCCAGAAGGGCCAAGCAGTTCGCCCCATTTGACGCACTAAAAGGGCTGAAAGAGGCCATCGCAGCCAAAGAAAGAAGACCTGCACCTCGCAGAGAGCTCACAGAGTACGCTAAAGAGCAGGTGAATAAGGCACTGACTGAACTTCGCAAAGGCCAGCAGGTCACTGTGATTTTCTATGGCAATTTAGAAGAGGAAGAATTACAAATTACCGGAACTGTCATGAAGGTGGATCCCTACTGGCAGACGCTGCAGGTCAATAAGGTTGCTATTGACTTCTCGGAGATCTATGAAATAATTAAACAAGATAACAATAATAGATGCGATTGAGGACCACGACTTCGAGAAAGGGAATAACCGTATGGCATTTGATTTTAAGAAGGAATATAAAGAATTCTATATGCCCAAGAATAAGCCTGAAATCGTAAATGTGCCAAAGGCAAACTATATTGCGGTGAAAGGTAAAGGCGATCCCAACGAAGAAGGTGGCGCATATCAGCAGGCAATCGGTGTGTTATATGCCATCGCTTATACTCTAAAAATGAGCTATAAGACCGATTACAAAATTGATGGATTTTTCGAGTATGTGGTACCCCCACTGGAAGGATTTTGGTGGCAGGATGGCGTAGATGGTGTAGACTACACCGACAAGTCTGCATTCAACTGGATTTCAGTGATGCGATTGCCTGATTTTGTTACGGAAGCTGATTTCGAATGGGCCGTAGAAGTCGCGACGAAAAAGAAAAAACTGGACTGTTCCGCAGCCAAATATATGACAATAGACGAAGGTCTGTGTGTTCAGATTATGCATCATGGTTCCTTTGATGATGAGCCTGCCACAGTTACCTTGATGGATGCATATTTGGATCAGAACGGATATGCAAATGACTTCAGCCAAAGCAGATTACATCATGAGATTTATTTGTCTGACGCACGAAAGGTTGAGCCTGAAAAGTGGAAGACCGTCATAAGGCATCCGATTAAAAGGGTATAACAGTCTTTTTTGAAATAATACAAAAGAATCCTGGGTTTCTACTCCATGAAACCCAGGATTTTTATTGTTTACTTATGAATGTACATCTGTGTCATATCAGTTTCGCCGTCACCCTGGACCATGCACAGGAATTCCCAGCCGTACCGCTCATAAAAGCCGGTGTGATCAGTCACCAGATAGGCAGGAGAAATGTCTTTGGAGCGCAGATCCTCGACTACCATGTTGAGCAGCTTTCCAGCTATACCCTGACAGCGATGGCTTTCCTCCGTGTACACGGCGCAGACATTGGGGGTCAGATCAGGTCTGTCGTGGAAGTCGTTTTCGATCACCCCCAAGCCGCCAACGATCTGGTCGCCATCCAGACAGAGGAACCAACCCAACCCGGTTTCCTGGTTCAGATAAGCCTCCATGCACTCCAGATAGGCTTCCTTGGGAACGCCCCACTTGCTGTTGAACCACTCTGCAGCCTTATCCATCAGCTCCGGTTTTTCTTGTAAAGTAATGTACTGATATTTTTCCATCTGTATAACCTTCCTTTTTGAGTTTCCTTTATGCTACCACAGATTTGCAGATTGTGCCATCCCCCAGCATTTTTATGAAATGTTAATTTCCGTTGCGAGATTGCAAGGGAGAATTGGTGGACTTATCTGGCTGATACAGATAGAATAATGACATTCCAAGCCAAGGAGGAACAAATATGGAATTTGGAAATAAGCTCTATGAACTGAGAAAAGAGAAGGGCCTCTCCCAGGAAGAGTTGGCAAACCACCTGGAGGTAACCCGGCAAACTGTGTCCAAGTGGGAGTTAGGTGACTCCACACCGGATTTGGACAAGCTGGTCTTGCTGGCGGAGCTATTTGAAATTTCTCTGGATGAACTGGTACTGGATAAAGTTCCTGTCACAACAAAACTTGATGAATTGGGGGCAAAAGTGATGACCAAGGAAAATAAGCAAAAAGCTAAGAAGGGGCTGAAGGCATTCGGAATCATCGCAGGTGCGGTTCTGGCAATCGATGCGATCTCCGCGATCATTTACTTCCTATGCTGGGGATTCCCCAAATAATGCCCAAGCATTTTTCAGAAAAAACATTGCGATTGCAAATGCCTCATGTTTGCCGTATATTATAGGGTGGAATCCCGAAAAAAGGAGGATCTGCGCCTTGATTCGTTATGTAATGGCTGCATAAGCGTTGGCTATGCAAGAACAATAGAATACTGACTTTGTATAGCCGATGCTTTCCTTATGAAGCAAATTCAACAAGGAGGCAACCGTGAGCTATATAAAAGCAGAAGAAATCCTGCCGGAAGATTTGATCCGTCAGATTCACGAATACGCCGATGGTGTGTACATCTACATCCCCCGCAAGCCGGGCACCCGACACGCTTGGGGTCAGGAAACAGACTACAAAGCCGAGCTGAAGATAAGGAATGACCGTATCCGAAGCGACTATGCTGCAGGCACAAGTGTAACGACCCTGAGCCAAAAATATCACCTGTCCGAAAAAAGCATCCGCAGGATTCTGCAAAAAGCATAAACCATGAGCCGGGAGTGATCCCGGCTCAAACTATATCTCTGTGCTTACGAAAGGTTGTCATTTCGACTGTGGTGAGTTATAATTCAGATATATATTTTCAAGGCAACCGCCGGTTGACAAATTGTATATGTCTGTTTGGTGGTGTGCAACGCAGAAATACGCTATATTGATGCCAGCGAAGGAGTGAAATCCCTTCAATCATCCAACGGAGGTATGGATTATGATTTTGGCAGATAAGATTATCAGGCTCAGAAAGAAGCTGGGCTGGTCCCAGGAAGAACTGGCAGAGAAGATGAATGTGTCCAGACAGGCCGTTTCCAAATGGGAAGGTGCGCAAACGGTTCCCGATCTAGGAAAGGTTCTGCAGCTCAGCCAGTTATTTGGTGTCACCACGGACTACTTACTCAAAGATGAAATAGAGATTGAGGAATTTACCGGCGATGATGGGGAAGTATCCGTAAAGAGGGTATCCCTTCAGGAAGCTGGGGAGTTCATGCAATGGCGGCAGG